>CABIXF010000008.1 GCA_902362595.1 Bacteroidaceae bacterium
AGACGTGTACGTACGGTTCGGAGGCAGGCTGTCGGAAACCTACCACCGTAAGGTGGCATGGCGCCGACAGCCGAGCCTACGCGTTCTTCATGAAATATTTATCCTGGATGAAGACCTGATAAAATTTAGGTTTTCATTCAGGATATTTTGTATCATAATTTCCCTATCCTTTTTGTTTTTCCGCTATAAATTTTATCTTTGCCCCGTTAAATAAATATTGAATCCGAGCAAAATGGGGGATATAATATTAAGGGGGTGGAACTGGTGCCGCCGCTTCCGGCATCGTCATGGATATGGAGTACATTCTCCTTCCGATTTCTTTTTTATCACGTTCGTAGTGTACGAACGCTTGCCGTTCTATGCTTATGGACCATTGCATCACTTGCGCAGGGTGGTGGCTTTTTTGCCTCATTACCGGGAAAAGGTAGATAAGTTCCTGTTTCGGCTGGTCAACTATCTGCGGCCGTCCGTAATGTGGGAAATCGGTACAGGAAGCGGCATGAGTACCCGTTATATGGCCGAAGCCCATGCTGACATGCAGGTCTATACGTTTTCAGCAGAGCCGGAAGATGCCGTAAAACGAATTCTTTCAGGGAAATCTTCCATCGATTACCGGACTGGCGACTGCCGTACGGAGATGAAGAAGCTGGTTGCGGAAGGGGTGAAACCGGAAATTGTGCATATCGCCCATACCACTGCTTACAAAGAAGTGTATGAGCAACTGCTTCCACTGGTTGATAAGCATACGTGCTTCGTGATTGGTACACCCTATGCCACGCCGGACAAGAAAAAATGGTGGAAAGAAGTGATTGCAGATCCTCGTACGGGAGTGACATTCGATCTTTACGACGTAGGACTGGTGTTTTTCGATAAGGAACGTGTGAAAGAACACCGCATCGTAAATTTCCTTTGAATTTGCTAAAACCTTTGAATTTGAAGATATGAAACTGACCAAGATTTATACGAAGACGGGAGATAAAGGTACTACTTCCCTGGTGGGAGGAGTACGGGTGTCCAAATCAGACGTACGTCTGGAAGCGTATGGCACGGTGGATGAATTGAACTCTACCATCGGATTGCTGGTTTCCGTGATGGATGATCCAGAAAATGAGGAACTGCTTCGTCATGTGCAGCACAAGCTTTTTTCATTAGGGTCTTATCTGGCTACGGACATCGAAAAGATGGACCGTCCAGTAGAAAGTCATATCTCCGAGGAAAACGTGCATCGGTTGGAACAGGCCATCGACCGGATAAACAGCTCGCTGCCTTCCTTATCCGGTTTCATTCTGCCGGGGGGAAGTTATCCAGCTTCCGTCTGCCATGTCTGCCGCACGGTTTGTCGTCGTGCGGAGCGGCGGATTCAGGCACTGGAAGACACGCTTTCCTATGAATTGGATGAGCAGGTGAAGTGTTTTATCAATAGATTATCTGATTATTTGTTCGTTTTGTCAAGAAAGTTAAATAATTTAACAGAAGAAAGCGAAATTTATTGGGATAAGCGTTGCGAGTGAAAGAATTTGTTATACATTTGTGTTTCAATATAACGGAAGTAAAACTGTTTAAAATTATATACTATGTATTGGACATTGGAATTGGCCTCAAAGCTGGAAGATGCTCCTTGGCCAGCAACTAAAGACGAGTTAATTGACTATGCAATGCGTTCGGGGGCTCCTTTGGAAGTTATCGAAAACTTGCAGGAAATGGAAGATGAAGGTGAAATTTATGAAAGTATAGAAGATATCTGGCCTGATTATCCTAGCAAGGAAGATTTTTTCTTCAACGAGGAAGAATATTAAATAAAAGATAGCCAGAAAGAACTTTCTGTAAATCCAGACAATATCAGAGACACGTGGGAAGTCGGATATTGTCTGGATTTTTTTGTCTCAATAAACGTTATAAATGGATATCCTTCCTTATTTGTTTCATTCAAAATTTGTTCTTATTACAGAAGATGCTATTTTTGCACAGTGAGAACAGTATGTAACCAATAACCCTCATTATTTGTGTGATTTATGAAAAGAATATTGTTGATGCTTCTGACAGCTGCCTTGCTGACTCCGGCTTGTGGAAGTAATGCGGCGAAAGATAGTCAGGCAAAGGCGCAGAAGAGTACAGCGGAGCAGAGCAACGTGATGCACCTGACTAAAGCCGAGTTCCTGACCAAGGTGTATAATTACGAGAAAAATCCCAAGGAATGGAAATACGAAGGCAAGCTGCCGGCTATTGTGGATTTCTATGCCACTTGGTGCGGCCCTTGCAAAATGGTGGCTCCGATACTGGAGGAGTTGGCAGGAGAATACAAAGGCAAGATTGTGGTGTATAAGATAGACACAGACAAGGAGCCGGAGCTTTCGGCAGCCTTTGGAATCCGCAGTATTCCGACATTGCTGTTTATTCCGGCAGAAGGCACGCCGCAGGTATCTCAGGGTGCCATGCCGAAGGATGCCTTGAAGAAGGCCATCGACGAGTTCCTGTTGGGAAACAAGAAATAAATTCTCGGTGTGGGAAAAACGAAGTGTCCCCGAAGTCTGCATAAAGGCTTCGGGGACACTTCGTTTATAGATAGGGCTGTTATTCTCTGTCACTCTCTTCAATCAGTTCGCGGATGGTCTGGTTGAGTTCCTTTTCTTTGAGCAGTTCCTCCAGGGTGAGATGCATGCGCCAGCGCCAGTAATGCCGTGGATGGGCCGGAATGTTGATACGTTCGGCTTCCACATCCGGGTTGCGCAGGCGTTCGTCAATGCTCATCCAATCCTGCCAGGCTAGTATGCAAAGCAGGGACGGACTTTTCAGGTGATTGAATACGATGTCTTTGCAAAGCCATCCGGGAGCAGGTGACGGAATGGCTCCCATGTGATGCATTTCGTTGTGATAGAAGCGTTCGGTACGTGCCGGATTTTCTTCCCACCAGCCACGCAGGGTAGACATGTCGTGGGTGCCGATGGTGCATACCGACAGGAAGGGATAGTTTTCCGTGTGTCCGAATTCCTCGTTCATCTTTTTAGGCATGCGCTGTATTTCGAGCGAAAGAATCTGCAGCTGTTTCATGACCCAAGGCACACATCCGGGCACCATGCCGAGGTCTTCGCCGCAGACCAGCATCGGAGTGGACTGCGTGAGAACCGGCAGTTTCTTCATGGCTTCCTGATACCAGAATTCGTTGTGCCGTTGATAATAGTAGTGGTTGTACAGGTGATTGAAGGCCTCCTGTTCCTTGGAACTCAGCTGCTGGAACACGAAGTCAGGCTGCACGGCGATACGCGGATGGTATTTCTCCGGGTCGTGGTGGTCGGGGAGGAAGAGCACGTCACTGATGAGGGTGTAGAGACCTTCCTTCAGCTTCAGACTTTCTTCGTCGTGCTTGTCGCCGAACCAAGCTTCCACTTTCCGTTGGGTGTCAAATTCCGGACGCATGGCATAGCGCCCTTCTGCCACAGGCTCCAGGAAGGTGTTCCGCACCATGTCGCTTTGTGTGCCGAAGAGTTTCTCCAATACGCTATCATCAATGAACGGACGGGTCATGAAGTCGGGGTCGAAGTGGAGGCCGAAACTCTTGATTTCGTCTACACTGAGCGGAAGAGACGGCGAGAACTGGCCGAGCAGTCCGTGTACGGAATGGTCGGGAATCTCCCAGATGCGGAAGAAGCCCAGAATGTGGTCGATGCGGTAGGCCGTGAAATACTCGGCCATCTTGGAGAAGCGGCGGCGCCACCAGCGGTAGTTGTCCTTTTCCATGAGCTCCCAGTTGTAGGTGGGGAATCCCCAGTTCTGTCCGTTGACCGAGAAATCGTCGGGGGGAGCGCCGGCCTGTCCGTTGAGGTGGAAATAATGAGGTTCTACCCATGCTTCCACGCTGGTGCGGCTGATGCCGATGGGGATGTCCCCTTTCAGCAGGATGCCCTTCTGGCGCGCGTAGGTGCTCACTGCCAGCAGTTGAACGTGAAGCAGGTATTGCAGGTAGTAGTAGAAAGCTATCTGCGGATAAGCTTTGTGTCCGGAGGTACACAATTGCGCTATTTCGTCTGACTGATAGGTACGGTAGGCCGGCCACTGGTTGAAGTCGGGGGTGCCGTACAAGTCGCGCAGGTAACAGAAGGCAGCGTACGGACGCAGCCATTCTTCATTGCGGCGGAAGAAGTCCAGGAAATCTTCTGAGGCAAGAGTCTTCTTTCCTTCTTGTTTGTATATCTGGTGCAGGTAATTCAGTTTCAGCTGAGTAGACTGTTCATAATCCATCATGGAGAAAGAATTTACCTTGAGGCGTTCCTTTTCAAAGGCTTCGGCTGCTTTCTTGTTGTGGAGCGGTGGAAGCTGGCGAAGGTCGATGTACATCGGGTGGAACGCATAGATGGAGATGCTGTTGTAGGGATAAGAATCCGTCCCCTTCCCCGTCAGCGTGGTATCGTTGATGGGAAGAATCTGGATGGCTTTCTGCTTGGTTTCGTACGCCCAGTCCATCAGCATCTTCAGGTCGCCGAAGTCGCCCATGCCGCAGCTTCCTTCCGAGCGGAGGGAGAATACGGGGATGGCGCAGCCGGCAATCCGGTGGGGAGTGTCGTCAAAGAATACTTCCGTCTCCATGGGCAGATAAGTCTCTCCGCGCTGCAACGGCTGGAGAGGGAAAGTGCGGTTGGGACGTGTTTCCCATCGTTCCACGGCACCAGTCTCTTTCTGGATAGCCACGAATTTGTATTCAAAAGGAAACTGCAGGGTGGAGGCATCCAGTGTCAGGTGCCACACATTGGGCTGCACTTCCTTCATCCGCAGCGGGCGGCAATATTCCCAGTTGCCCAGGGCGGCACAGCTTCCGATGACTCCCAGTTGTTGTTTCCGGTTCCGCAGTCCCGGACAGAGCGCCCGGAAAGTGATGCAGCGCCCGGCATTGTCGGACAGTTTGGACGGCTGTTGCGGTATATATGCGTGGTTGAAGGCCGAAGTGTAGAGATACGCGTGCTGCGGCAGGTCTCTCCAGCAGTCTTCAATGAGATAATGCTGCTGTTGTACGTTGCCCGGGTAGAAAGAGTGGGGGATGGCTCCGAACTCTTTCCGCACCACCTTCCCGTGCAGACTGACGGCATAGCGGTAGGTGATGGGGGCAGAGGAAAGAAAGTCGAAGTTTGCTTCGCCCGTCCATTCTTCCCCGTTGCGGGTGGTCATCTCCACGGTATGTTGTATCTGTTGCTGATTGAGGAAGATGCAAAGGCTTTCTCCCCAGACCGTGCGGTATTGTATGCGAAAAGTAATTTTCATATCTTATGTATTAGTTGTGGCTTATTGTTCTGCTCAAAAATAATGAATCTCATGGAGTTGTGCAAATAAAAAACTCCGGATGTCCTTTCGGAATCCGGAGTTTCCCTCTGTAAGATGTGAGGATGGATTTAAAATAATGAATTAAGAAAAAATGGAATCATGCGTCGATATTTGCATACGTCGCATTCTTCTCAATAAATTCACGGCGCGGGCCTACATCGTCGCCCATCAGCATGGAGAAGATGTAGTCGGCTTCGGCCGCATTTTCAATGTTCACTTGTTTCAGAATACGGGTTTCCGGATTCATGGTGGTTTCCCACAGCTGTTCCGGGTTCATTTCACCCAAACCTTTGTAGCGCTGGGTATGGATGCCTTGTTCGCTTCCGTCTCCGTATTTCTGGATGAAGGCCTGACGGGCTTCGTCCGTATAGCAGTATTCACTGATTTTTCCTTTGCTGCATTTGTACAACGGTGGAGTGGCGATGTACAAGTGTCCGCCTTGGATGACTTCGGGCATGTAGCGGTAGAACAGTGTCATGATAAGGGTGTCGATGTGAGAACCATCGACATCGGCATCGGTCATGATGATGACCTTGTGGTAGCGCAGCTTGTCGATATTGGCTTTCTTGCTGTCTTCTTCTCCGTCCACTCCGAAGCGTACCCCCAGTGCCTGGATGATGTTGTTCACCTCGTCGCTTTCAAATGCCTTGTGCCACATGGCTTTTTCTACGTTCAGAATCTTACCGCGCAGCGGCAGGATGGCCTGGAACTGACGGCTTCGTCCCTGCTTGGCAGAACCGCCGGCCGAATCACCCTCGACGAGGAACAGCTCACATTCTTCTGCCACACGGCTGGAGCAGTCGGCCAGCTTGCCCGGCAGTCCGCCGCCGCCCATCGGGCTCTTGCGTTGAACCGATTCGCGGGCCTTGCGGGCAGCCACACGTGCGGTAGCAGCCAGCACCACTTTATCGACAATGATTTTGGCTTCTTTCGGATGTTCTTCCAGGTAGTTGGTCAGGGCTTCACCCACCGCCTGGTTCACGGCACCGCTCACTTCGTTGTTGCCAAGCTTCGTCTTGGTCTGACCTTCGAACTGCGGTTCGGCCACCTTGACCGAAATCACGGCAATCAGTCCTTCGCGGAAGTCTTCTCCGGAAATTTCCACTTTGGCTTTTTCGAGCGCCTTGCTCTCTTCGGCATATTTCTTCAGCACACGGGTCAGAGCCATGCGGAATCCGGCCTCGTGTGTACCTCCTTCGATGGTGTTGATGTTGTTCACATACGAATGCAGGTTTTCGCGGAATCCCGTGTTGTACATGATGGCACATTCGATGGGAATTCCCTGTTTTTCCGTGTTCAGGTAGATGACGTCGTCAATTAGCGGCGTATTGTTGGAGTTCAGGAAACGCACGAACTCTTTCACTCCTTCTTCAGAGTGGAACACTTCCTGCTTGTAGGAACCGTCTTCTTCCTTCACGCGCTTGTCGGTCAGCGTGATGGTGATACCCTTGTTCAGGTAGGCCAGTTCGCGCATGCGGGCCTGCAGGATGCTGTATTTATATTCGGTGACGGTGAAGATGCTGGTATCGGGCCAGAATGTCTGGCGGGTACCGGTGATGTCGGTTGTGCCGACTTCCTTCACGGGATACAGCGGCTTTCCACAGGCATATTCCTGCTGGTACACTTTCCCGTTGCGGAATACGCTGGTCGTCATGTGAGTGGACAGGGCGTTCACACACGAAACGCCGACTCCGTGCAAACCTCCGGATACCTTGTAAGAACCCTTGTCGAACTTACCTCCGGCATGGAGGACCGTCATTACGACTTCGAGGGCTGATTTTTTTTCTTTCTGGTGGAAATCGACCGGAATACCGCGACCGTTGTCCTGTACGGTAATCGAGTTGTCTTCGTTGATGGTTACTTCTATATGTGTACAATAACCGGCAAGGGCTTCGTCAATGGAGTTGTCCACTACCTCGTAGACCAGGTGATGCAAGCCTTTTTCGCTGATATCGCCGATATACATGGCGGGGCGTTTACGAACGGCCTCCAGTCCTTCCAGCACCTGGATACTGCTGGCCGAGTAGTTGCTTCCGCTGTTCTGTGTCAGTTCTTCACTCATGTTTTTTTCTTCGTTTTTTTGAGTTTTCAAAGATACTAAAAAAACTGTTACGAACCGATTTTCAGCACTCTAAAAATCGTGAAAAAGGCATGAGGAGGGTAGATACGACAAAAGGCTAGATGATGACATCCAGCCTTAATATCTTTCTTACGTCAAGTGTAAACTTAAGCCAGTTTGCTGATATGAGCAGCCAGTTTAGACTTCAAGTTAGCAGCCTTGTTCGCGTGGATAATGTTGCGCTTAGCCAGCTTATCCAACATTTTCTGTACACTAGGATACAATGCAACAGCTTCAGCTTTGTCTGTAGTTGCACGAAGTTTCTTCACTGCGTTACGCATTGTCTTCGCATAATATCTGTTGTGAAGTCTTCTTTTTTCTTCCTGTCTGATTCTCTTAATAGATGATTTGTGATTTGCCATCTCGACTAATCTTTAATATTGTTCGTGATTTCTGTTTATTATGTAGCCCGTGGGGGAATCGAACCCCCCTTTCAAGAATGAAAATCTTGCGTCCTAACCGATAGACGAACGGGCCATCCTTTCTCTCAGGAAGACCTCCTGATATTCAACGAGGATACTTATCTCTCGTTTGCGGATGCAAAGGTAGGAAGAATTTCGGAAACTCCAAAACATTCCTGCTTTTTTTTACGTTTTGGATGTGATTTTCCTTTCGGAACGAGGATATTCCTGTTCTGAAGTGCTTTGTAGAAGGGGTGAGGATGGGATGTAGGTACATTCTTTTGTGCTTCAAGGCCTATTTTTCTAGTTGAATCTGTATATTCTCTGTACGACTGTTTGGGATTTGTATTTCACAGTGTGGGATATATATTTCACACTGTGGTTTTTGTATCCCACACTGTGGTACAGAGAAATCTTTACTGATTTTGTTTGTTTAGTATAAGGACTTTTTCTATCTTTCGTCCCTAAAACTGATGTTATATTAAGGTAGATTGAGAAATGAAAGGCTATAAGTTGAAGTCTGTAGGCGTATATGACGGCAAAGTTTGTATGGCGGCCCTGGACGACAAAAGTGGGAAACCTGTTTCCATACAGGAACTTTCGACTTGCAAAGAATTGGTTTATATGCGTTTGCGTACATTGGAGGCAGTGGCCTCCTTCCGTTTTCTGGAGCATGCATTAGGAGTATTGTCGCGGTATGACATGCCGGTTTATGCCATGGCTTCTTCGGCCGGGAGTTTTTCCGTAGTGACAGGGGAAGGAAATGGCGGTTTGGAGAAGGTGTGCAGGGAACTTTCCTCGTTTGCCGAAGTCGTTCTGGAGCATGAAGTAGAGGTAATCTGTGTGCAGGAAGGTCCGGAAACGGACGAACGGGAAGCCGATAAGAACCTGGTGGCATTGTTGAAGGATATTCCTGTGTTGATGGTTTCTTCTGAGGAAGAGGCAGGAAACGTGGCACTGACCGTGCGTCGGAAAGACCGGGAAAAAGTGATTCGTTTGTTCCAGTCGATGGGCGGTCAATAACCGGGGCTTAATTCGGAGAAGATATGTTGCAAAGATTGGAAGGCGTCGTATTGCATGTGGTGAAATACAGTGACAAATCGAATATCGTGCATATTTATACTTGTCAGAACGGAAGCATGTCGTTTCTGATACCTGCGGTACGTTCACGTAAATCATTGGTCAATGGAGTCTTGTTTCGTCCGTTTTCTTTGGTAGAGGTGGAGGCCGATGTGCGTTCGAAAGCTGCACTTCCGTCTATCAAAGAAGCACGGTTGTCTTATCCGTTGGAGTCTCTGCCCTATAATCCCTATAAGTTGGGCATTGTAATGTTTTTGGCAGAATTCTTGTCGCATGCCTTGCGCGAGGAAGGAAAGAATGAGCCGCTCTTTGCTTACCTTTCTTCTTCAATCCGCTGGCTGGATGCTTGTGGAGAGGATTTTGCTAATTTTCATCTGGTATTTTTGATTCGTCTGTCACGTTTTCTTGGATTTTATCCCAATTTGGAAAACTATCGGGAAGGGGACTGGTTTGATATGCTGAATGCATGTTTTGTGGAAACCAAGCCTTTGCACGGTATGTCGCTTTCACCGGAAGAGGCATCGCACATTCGTCAGCTGGCAAGGATGAACTATGAAACCATGTTTCTCTTCGGCATGAATCGGCTGGAGCGTCAGCGTTGTCTGACGGTCATGATGGAATATTACCGTTTGCATCTTCCGGATTTTCCGGAACTGAAATCACTCGATGTGCTGAAGGAATTGTTTGGTTGAGGCTGGGGAAGGCTGCACAAAAAAACGGGATGCATTCTCTTTACTTGAAAATACATCCCGTAGAAAATCTTATGGGGAGGATTTTATCCCAGCAATTCTTTTACTTTGGCAGAAATGGCACGCCCTTCAGCCAGTCCGGCCAGTTCTTTGGAGGCTACGCCCATTACTTTTCCCATGTCTTTACCACTGGTAGCACCTACGCGGGCAATGATGTCCTTCAATTTGGCTTCCAGTTCTTCCGGAGAAAGCTGCTTCGGCAGATAAGTTTCGATGACACGAACCTGAGCCATTTCTTCTTCTGCCAGGTCGGCACGCCCTTGTCCCTCATATACGGCAGCCGAGTCTTTTCCTTGTTTCACCAGTTTCTGCATGATTTTCAAGGCTGCATCGTCTGTCAGGGTATCATTGGCTCCCGGAGCGGTCTTTGCTTCCAGGAAACATTTCTTGATGTTACGCAAGGTTTCCAGTCTTACTTTGTCTTTGGCCTTCATGGCCTCTTTGATATCGTTGCTGATTTGTTCGAATAAATCCATAGTCCTAAATGTTTAAATATTGTTTCTTTGTCGATTCTGTTAGAAAGTAATCGTCATGGAGCCGGTATTGCTGGTTGTTTCAGGTTCCGGTGCGATTTTCTCTTCCGTAGTAGCCTTGGAACGGATATTTTCCAGTTCCATCTTTGTACGTTTGTAGGTAGGAGTGGTTTCTACCATACTGATGATGTCATCGTTGGCCAAGTCTTCCTGACTGAAGATGTAGATGTTCGGGCGTTTTTTCCGGATGCTGCTTTTCAGGATGCTTTTCCCGTAGTAGTCGCTTCGGCGCTCGTCTTTTTTCTGCTCTTCTTCTTCCAAGTCATCCAGCCTTTTCTGTTCCTCGAGTGTACGCTGCTTGAGTACGTTGTCCATGCCTGGTACGTCCTTGATGCCGAATCCTGTAGCCAGGATAGTGAATTTCACTTTGTTTTCCAGTGTTTCATCGGTGTAAAGACCCCATTTGGTTTCTACGTCTTTCCCAAACTTGCTCATGAATTCGTGAATCTCATCCATTTCACCCATCATCAGTTCGCTGTTGGGGCTGTAAGTAATGACAAACAATACTTTCTTGGAATTGAAAATATCGTTGTTGTTCAGCAGCGGAGAGTGAAGTGCATCGGTGATGGCTTGTGTCACTCTTCCTTCTCCCTCGCCGTATCCGGTACTCATGATGGCTACTCCACCGTCTTTCAACACGGTTTTCACATCGTTGAAGTCCAAGTTGATGATACCTCGCAGAGTAATGATTTCGGCAATGCTCTTTGCGGCGATAGACAGTGTGTCGTCTGCTTTTCCGAAGGCATTCATGACGCTGATGTCGGAATACACGTCACGCAGACGTTCGTTGTTGATGACCAGCAAGGCATCTACGTGTTTGCTCATCTCTTCCACTCCGTCGAGTGCCTGGTCAATTTTCTTGTTGCCTTCGAACAAGAACGGAATGGTGACGATACCTACCGTCAGGATTTCCATGTCCTTGGCCGTTTTGGCAATGATAGGAGCGGCGCCGGTTCCGGTTCCTCCTCCCATACCTGCTGTGATGAATGCCATGCGGCATCCGTCGTTCAGCATATCTTTGATGTCTTCGATGCTTTCTTCCGCAGCGGCCCGAGCCTTTGCCGGGCGGTTGCCTGCTCCGAGTCCCTCGCTACCCAGCTGTAATTTCCGCAGGACAGGTGACTCTTCCAGTGCCTGGTTATCCGTGTTGCAGACCACAAATGTCACATCATGGATACCTTCTTTGTACATGTGGTTGACGGCATTTCCACCGCCACCTCCCACACCAATTACTTTTATTATATGTGGAGAATCTTTCGGAAAATCGAAAGGTACCATTGTTTCGTCTGACATAATTCTAATATATTTATGTGAATAATCAGTTATCTTTTAAAATCTCATCAGAGAGGTTTGTCACCTTCTTGGCGAAAATGTCGAACCAACTGTTCTCTTTCTTTTCTTTGTTGATTTTATGCTCCAGTTCATTCAGTTCTTCTTCCTTCTCTGCAAGATGCATCCGTCGTGCATTGTCTATTTCTTTCAGAGCTGCCTTGTACTTTTTCTTACTCAGCAACAGCCGGGCTTCTTCTACGTACGTGGTATATTCTTCTTGTCTTTTCCGGTTGCGTTCTTCCTCCTGCCGTTTTTTCTCTTCATTGATTCTACGAATCCGCTCAGCTTCTTCTTCGGCTTTCCGTTTGGCTTCTTCAGCTTGAATCCGTTCGGCTTCTTTGCGTTTGGCTTCAGCTTCTTTTTCCTTCAAATCATCTATGAAGTCGAATTGGTGGCCTTTGCGGGGGTCTACTTTGAGGCAGTTTTCCTTGCCTTCTGCCAGCAGCCCGATCAGTGTATTCTGTGTACCGTCTTTCGGAATTTGAATAGTACCTGTCAGTGCGATGTTACCGCCTTTTGCAATGCGGATTTTTTCGATTTTAGTGATTTGCTTGAAAGCTCCGTCAATGTTAGGCATGTTGCATGCACCTCCGGTAAGAATGAGTCCGGCGAGCAATTTGTCTCCATAATCGGACACCATGATTTGGTTCCACACATTGGAAATAATTTCATTGACACGGGCTTCAACGATGTATTCCAGTTTGTGGGCTGGTATCGTACATTTCCCTTCAATGCTGTATTCTTGTTCGTCCGTCTGTTCTTCCTCTTCGGCCGGTGGGGTGAGAGCGCATCCGTAGCGTAGTTTCAACTGTTCGGCATCCTCTTCTTCAATTTGCAGACTACAGATGTCTTTTGTGATGTTGTTGCTACCCAGTGGGATGACTGCCAGATGGCGTAATATGTTGTTTTTATATACGGATACGGTGGTTGTATCGGCTCCCAGGTCGACGAGAGCACATCCTGAACGTTTTTCACTGTCGGTCAGTACCACATTGGCCGTGGCCATCGGCGACAGGAAATAATCGGCAATTTCATATTTGGTCTGTTTGAAACACTGTTCAATCCGGGCTTTCAGGGTATGGTGTGCAATGATGTTCAGGTAACGTCCTTCAATGCGGTCGGCTGAAATACCCACCGGTTCCGTCAGAAGGTTATTCCCCACTTTGTATTCTTGCGGTTCCACATCCAGAATTTCCTGGTCAACCAGTGAGATTTCCCGGTTGTTTTCCATGAGTGATTCAATGAGTGCCTGTGATATCTTTGTTTCTTCCCCTAGTTGTTTGGTTACGTGGTTGCGCATGCTTCGTATGGACTGTCCGCCTATTCCTACATAGACTTTTTTGATGGAAGCCTGCAAGTCTTCTTCCAGTTTCTGGATGACAGAAACTAGAATTTGTGTAGTTTTATCCAGGTTAAAGATTGCGCCTTTCTTGATGCAATCTGACGAAGGGGCATTGGCATAGGCAAGAATCTGGATACTACCATCAGCATTCTTTTTGCCGGCAATCCCTGTGATGTTGGTCGAACCCAGTTCGATAGCTGCTATAAAATCTGTTACTGCCATATCTTACTCCTCTTTTTTTGTTCCGATAATTTGGTTGTTAAATTCGATGCTAATCCGTTCATATTTGTTCCATCCGATGCGGTTTAGCACTTTACTGTAAAACGTTTGCAATTTACTGAATTTTTCTTCAAAATCAGTCGCTTTTCCTAAAAAAAGAATATGGTCTCCCACGCGTGGAACGATTTCCAATTCTTTTCTGGGAGTTACGTTTATCTGCTCTACTTGCGCTTTCCAGAAAGGGTTTTGCTGGAGGTAAAGTCCGAGCTGATACAATTCGTTCTGTGCAAATTTCCGGTCGATGAATCCTGTAGCGACAGCTACATGTACTGATTTTCCGGCAGCAGACATGATTTTCCCCGATTGGTCAATGTAATAATTGTCTCCGTTACTGCTCATGATTCGGAGAATCGGAATGCGCTGATAGACCTCGATCCCGACTTTGCCTCCGGATGTAAGGTAGCATTCTGCCTTACTGATAAAGGGATGTCGGGAAAGAGTTTCTTCCAACAGGCGGACATTGATTGTGCCGATACGTTTTTTTTCCGGGTATAAGTTTTTCTGCTTCAGCAGGTTTTTTACCTCAGTTTCGGTGATAAAACCGTAATCAATACTGTCTTTGACAACCAATTCCATACCCTTGCAGACCTGATTTTCGGGCTTGCGATTAAATACGGTTACAGCCACTATCAAGTAGGCTGTAACAGCTAATAAAATGCAGAGTATGAGAATCCGTTTAATCATCTATCTTTCAGTAATTCATAAATTTGTGGAACGAAGTTGTCTATATCGCCGGCCCCGAGGGTTATCAGTACATCCAGTTTTTTGTTTTTCAGTACTTCCAGGAGCTGTTCCTTTGTACACATACTTTTTTCAATTCCCTGGCGCAGGTTGTCATAAATAAGCTGACTGGTGACTCCTGGTATCGGAGCTTCGCGGGCCGGATAGATGTCCAACAGAATCACCTCATCCAGCAGAGACAAACTGCGGGCAAAATCTTGGTAGAAGTCGCGGGTACGCGTGTAAAGATGCGGCTGGAATACGGCTGTGATTTTCCGGTTAGGATATAGTCTGCGGATGGAAGTCACACTTTGTCTGATTTCTTCCGGATGATGTGCATAATCACTCAGAAAGACGATGTGCGAATTCTTTATCTTGAAATCAAACCGACGGTCTACTCCTTTGAACTGAGGCATGGCTGCCTTGATTTCTTCCGGAGTTGCTCCTCCAATTTGTGCCAGTGCCATGGCTGCGATACCGTTCTCGATGTTGACATACACGGGTACACCCAACTGGATGTCGGTGATATTTCCGAGTGGTGAGACATAATCGAAATAGATTTCACCATCGCCTATGCGGATATTTTCCGCATGAAAATCACCTTTTTCAGCGGAGTAAGTATAAATGGTGACACCTGGTTGGACGTTTGGTTGCAATTCCAGACCTTCCTTCACAATCAAGTATCCGTCCGGACGGATAAGCGAAGTATATTTCCGGAAACTTTCAAGGTAAGCTTCATGAGTGCCGTAAATGTCCAGATGGTCGGAATCAGTTGCCGTAATGACAGTGGCATACGGTGTCAGCCAGTGGAAAGAACGGTCGAATTCATCGGCTTCAATCACCACGTAGTCGCTTTTGTCTGATAGCAATAAATTGGTCTGGTAGTTCTTTGAGATACCTCCCAGGAATGCATTGCATCCTACGTGTGAGTGGTCCAGCAAGAAAGCCGCCATGGTAGACGTGGTGGTTTTTCCATGAGTCCCTGCGACGCATAAGCCTTTTTCTGTCTGGGTCAACATACCCAGCACTTGGGCGCGTTTATGTATTTCGAAATGATGTTCCTGAAAATACATCAATTCTTTGTGGGTAGCTGGTATGGCAGGAGTATACACTATCAGAGTGGTTTCCGGATGCAGAAATGTTTCTGGAATCAGGGATACGTTTTCTTCGTAGTGAATGAGAGCACCTTCTTTGACCAGTTTTTCTGTCAGTTCGCTTGGAGTGCGGTCGTAACCACCCACTTTCTTTCCTTTGGACAGGAAATAGCGTACCAAGGCACTCATTCCGATGCCTCCGGCTCCGATGAAATAGACGGCTTGTATTGTATTAATGTTCATGACTTTCTTTGTATTTTAGGGCCAGCTTGCAGACCTCTTTTGCAATGATGTTTGCAGAGTCCTGAATGGCCAGCTTCTTGATGTTTTTGCTTAAACTATCCAATAAATCCGGCTGGCAGACCGTTTGGATGGCGGTGTCAACCAGTTTTTGCGTCGCTTCACTGTCTTTGACGTAAAGGGCTGCATTTTTGTTCACGAGAGCCAGTGCATTTTTGGTCTGGTGGTCTTCTGCCACATTGGGCGAAGGTACCAGGATAACTGGTTTCCCTAGCAGGCAAAACTCCGAAATAGATCCCGCTCCCGCACGACTGATGACCAGGTCGGCGGCACTATATGCAGCAGCCATATCTGAAATGAAATCAGAGGTATATAGCATGGGCAACTTTCCGTAAGCCTGTACGGCTTTGCGGGCTTCATCGATGTAGATTTTTCCTGTCTGCCAGATGAATTGTACTCCTGAATTCTTGATTTTATCAAATCCTTGCATGACGCAGTTGTTGATAGTGCGCGCTCCCAGACTACCTCCAATAATCAGAATGGTCTTTTTATGCGGATCCAGGCCGAAAGACCGGATGGCTTCCTCGCGTGAAATCTTTTCCTTTAGCAGTCCTTGTCTGACAGGGTTTCCGGTAAGGATGATTTTGTTTTTATCAAAGAAGCGCTCCATGCCTTCGTATGCTACACATATTTTCTCGGCTTTCTGGGCCAGCAATTTGTTGGTGACACCTGCGTAAGAATTCTGTTCTTGTATCAGTGTCGGAATGCCCATCATGCCGGCCACTTTTAGCGTCGGTCCGCTGGCATAGCCTCCTACACCTACGGCAGCATGAGGTTTGAAGTCTTTTATGATTTTTCGGGCCATCCACTGACTTCTGAACAGTTTGATGAGTACACCGATGTTTTTTAGTAAATGCTTCCGGTCGAATCCGGCTACCGGGAGTCCGATAATCTTGTATCCTGCGGCCGGTACGCGTTGCATTTCCATACGTCCTTCAGCTCCGATAAATAAGATTTCAGCTTCCGGATGCAATTCTTTAATGGCGTTGGCAATGGAAATGGCCGGGAAGATATGTCCTCCTGTACCGCCTCCACTCACTATGATGCGTAAATGTTCTTCCATATCTTTGTATTATTTGCCTGCAAAGTTAAAAATAAACTTTTAAACGGACTCTTCCTGCGATGTGATATTGGTCTCAGGGATAAACTCTTGTTTTTGTTCGGTTTGCTGTTCCAATGTCTGGGCTTCCTGTCGGCGCTTCAAATCGTTTACATACCGACTGATACTGAGAATCATGCCAATATAGACACAGTTGACCAGTGTAGAGGTTCCTCCTTTGCTGATAAGGGGAAGAGGCTGTCCGGTGACGGGCATGATGCCTACGGCTACCAGCATGTTGAATGTAGCCTGCAGGGCAAAAAGAATGCCGATTCCCGTAATGAGAAATACATAGTAGGATTTGTCACAGTTTCTGGCTATTTTACCTATTCTCATCAGTAAGAGGATGTAAAGAAGTGCCACAAAGGCTCCTCCTACCAGTCCGAGCTCTTCAATGATGATGGCATAGATAAAGTCGGAGAATGCCTGTGAAAGGAAATCCCGTTGTACGCTGTTGCCAGGTCCTTTGCCTAAAATGTTGCTGCTTGCAATGGCAATGTTGGCATGGGCAATCTGGGCATCGTTGTCGATGTCAAATTTAGCAGCCGGCACTTCAGCTTCATCAAAGTGATTGTTCAGACGACTTTGCCATGTGACCATACGATGGAGTCCGATATGGTCCCATGCTTCACTGGGAATATATTTGATGGTGGCTACTCCTAGAAGAATGCACGCAAAGCCGATACCTGCAAGCATTCCAAGCTGTTTGAATGGAATTCGTCCGACGAACATGAGCAGAAAGACACTTCCTGCCAGCAGAACTGCTGTGGAAAGATTCTCACTGACAATCAGTCCACAGGTGCAGGCGGTGATTCCACATATAAACTTGAAAGCTCTTTTGCTGGCTCCGTCTTCTTCCTGCATACGCGATAAAATGAAGGCCACTGTAATGATTGTAGCCATTTTTGCCACTTCAGACGGCTGAAACTGGATGAAACCTAAGTCAATCCATCGTTTGGCACCGTTGGTCAGTGCTCCAATGACATAAACGGCAATCAATAATGCCCAGGAGATAGGCAACAAGGCTATGAATGTCTTGAACCAGCGGCAGGGAATATTGTGTACAATCCAGACCGCAATGGTACCTACCATCAACAGTGTCAGATGATTGGTGATAGGTCCCCAATGATCTCCACTTTTGTAGGTCAGTGTACTGGATGCACTGAATACTTCTACGATGGATATCAGACAAAGGAAAAGGTAGATAATCCAAATCGCCTTGTCCCCCTTGAAAAAGTTTTTTAGCAAATCCATATTCTTGTTGTTTCTAACTCCTTGGTTGTATTATAAGTTTCTTACACATTCCTTGAACTGGTCACCACGGTCTTCGTAACTCTTGAACAAGTCAAAGCTGGCGCAGCAGGGACTGAGCAGGACTGTTTCTCCTTTTTTTGCCATTTTATAGGCCGCATCTACGGCGTCCTTCATGCTTTGCACGTCTGCAATCGGCAGGCCGAAGCCGTCGAAGAAAGCGTGCAGTTTCTCGTTGTGAAGTCCTAGGAAAATCAGGCCGCTGCATTTCTCTCTGACAAGATCTGCAATCTCGTTGTAGTCGTTGCCTTTATCCTTTCCACCCAAGATCAATACGGTTTTGGTTTTCATGCTTTGAAGGGCATACCAGCAGGAGTTTACATTGGTGGCTTTGGAGTCGTTGATGTAGTCTACTCCTTTCACTCGAGTTACTTTCTCCAGACGATGTTCTACACCCTTGAAGTCGCTCAAAGCTTCCCGGATACATTCTTTGCGGATGCCCGCAATGTTGGCAGATATGCCGGCAGCCATGGAATTGAACAGGTTGTGCGTACCTGTCAGAGCCAGTTCCTCTTGTTCCATATTGAATGCGATGGGTCGAGTGAAATAAACCTTGTTGGCTTCGGCGAATGCAGCCACTCCTTCTTCGTTCTTTCCGGCAAACGGGAAATAACGTCCGTGGATACCATATTTGTGAAGTTCTCTTTGTATAATCGGGTCGTCGTTCCAGAAAATGAATGCATCGTCATCTGTCTGGTTCTGGATAATCCGGAACTTGGCATCTACGTAATTCTGCATTTCGTATCCATAGCGGTCCAGGTGGTCGGGGGTGATGTTCATCAGCACGGCAATGTTTGCATGGAATTTATACATGTTGTCGAGCTGGAAACTGCTGAGTTCGATGACGTAATAGTCAAAGTTGCATTCCGCAACCTGATAAGCCAGGCTTTGACCAATGTTGCCTGCCAGTCCGACATTCAGTCCGGCTTTCTTGAATATGTGATAAATCAAGGACGTGGTAGTCGTTTTTCCGTTGCTTCCCGTAATGCAGATCATTTTCGCATTCGTATATCGGCCAGCGAACTCGATCTCAGAAATGATAGGAGTTCCCTGCGCTTTCAGTTTCAGAATGATAGGAGCATCGTTGGGAATTCCCGGGCTCTTTATCACTTCATCGGCATTCAGTATCAGTTCCTCGGTATGTCTGCCTTCCTCCCACTGGATGCCTCTTTCGTTCAACATTGTCTTATACTTGTCTTTGATGGTTGACATGTCTGAAACAAACGTGTCAAACCCTTTTTTCTGTGCCAGAACTGCGGCACCTGCTCCGCTTTCTCCGGCTCCTAAGATGACAATTCTTGCCATTGCTTTATCTGATTTTAAGTGTGATTATCGTAATTGCTGCTAATACAATGGTTACAATCCAAAATCGGACCGTAATCTTAGACTCATGGAATACGCTGTGAGGGCGTGTGATCAAATAGGTACAATTCGGGTCAAGCTGTGCCAGGGTTGTACGGAAATGATCGTGGATAGGCGAACGCTTGAAGATGCGTTGCTTGACTCCTCTTTTCTTTCCACGCTGGAAATACTTGACTTGCAAAATGACTGACAGATTTTCTATCAGGAATACACCGCATAAAATCGGTATCAGTAATTCTTTGTGTATGATAATGGCAAATACGGCTATAATACCTCCGATGGTGAGGCTGCCTGTATCGCCCATGAATACTTGTGCCGGAAACGCATTGTACCAAAGGAAACCAATCAAGGCTCCGATGAAGGCGCAGATAAAGATTACCAGTTCTTCGCTTCCGGGAATATACATGATGTTCAGGTATTCGGCATATTCTATGTGGCTGGATACATAAGCCAATATGCCGAGGGTTACCCCTATGATGGCTGAGTTACCTGCGGCCATACCGTCCATACCGTCGTTCAGGTTGGCTCCGTTTGAGACCGCTGTGACGACGAAGATGGTGACCAGTACGAATACAATCCATCCGGCTTCCTGTGCATGATCTCCCAGGAATCCTACAAAGTCGGCATAATCCAGGTTGTTGTTCTTGAAGAAGGGGATGGTGGTCTTGGTTGATTTTTCATTTACTGGTTTGTGAATTACATCAACCACTCGTCCGTCCTGCTGGATTTCTACGTTTTCGCGTATCACTACATCCGGACTCAAATAGAGAGCGACTCCCACAATAAAACCCAGACCTACCTGGCCGATAATTTTAAATTTCCCGTGAAGGCCTTCCTTGTCTTTCCGGAACACCTTGATATAGTCGTCCAGAAAGCCTAGTGTTCCTAGCCATAGCGTTGTGACAAGCATGAGTATCATATAGATATTATGCAGTTTGCCCAGCAGCAGACAAGGAATCAGAATCGCTACGATGATGATAATTCCTCCCATCGTAGGAACACCTACCTTCTTTACATTAAAGGGGTCGATGGAAGCATCACGTTGTGTTTCTGTAATCTGTTTCCTTTTGAGCAGGTTGATGAAGTACTCTCCGAAGATGGCTGAAATCAGCAATGATAGAATCACGGCCATCAGTGATCGGAATGACACGTAGCCAAACATACGTGCCCCCGGAAAGTTAAACTGCTCCAGGTATTGAAATAGATAATATAACATTGTCTTTTGTCAGTTTTTATTGTTCTCCTTTGAATATTTCGTCCAAAACTTCTTTGTCGTCAAAATGAGACTTGACTCCTTTGACATCTTGGTAAGTCTCATGTCCTTTTCCTGCAATCAGAATGACATCTTGAGGTTGTGCCAGCATGCAGGCCGTACGGATAGCTTCTTTCCGGTCTACGATACTGATGACTTTCTTCATGTCTTCCTTGCTAAGTCCGCTCAGCATGTCATTGATGATATCCTGTGGTTCCTCAAAGCGGGGATTATCGGAAGTAATGATTACTTTGTCACTGCGTTTCACGGACTCCTGTGCCATCAACGGACGTTTGCCTTTGTCCCGGTTTCCACCGGCACCTACTACTGTTATTACATGTCCTCTGCCTCTCAAGACCTCATGGATGGTTTCCAAGACGTTCACCAGTGCATCTGGGGTATGGGCATAATCTACGATGGCAGTATATCCTTTCGGAGAGCGTTTGGCATCGAAGCGTCCACAAACAGGGCGCAGCATGCTGAGTTTCAGTAATACCTCTTCCGGTTTCTTGCCTAGCAGACAAGCTGCACCGTAAACAGCCAGCAAGTTGGAGGCATTGAAACGTCCGATAAACTGCACGTTTACTTCGCGGTTATTGATGTCCAGCAGCATACCGTCAAAACTGTCTTCCAGCACTTTTCCCTTGAAATCGCACAATGAATGCAAAGAGTAGGTTGAAACTCGGGCTTTGGTGTTTTGTGTCATGACCAGTCCATTCTTGTCATCCGCATTGGTCAGCGCAAAAGCCTGTTTCGGGAGTCCGTCGAAGAATGCCTTTTTAGCTTTCAGGTAATTTTCAAATGTCTTGTGATAATCCAGGTGGTCACGGGTAATGTTGGTAAAAATACCTCCGGCAAAAGTCAATCCACTGATGCGTTTCTGCACTACAGAGTGTGAGCTGACTTCCATGAATGCATATTTGCATCCTTCGTCGGCCATGCGTCCCAGTAGCTGGTTCAGCGTGATGGGATCAGGAGTCGTATGTTCAGTTGGAATGGCTTCTCCGTCAATATAGTTGCATACGGTGGAAATCAGTCCGGCCTTGTATCCGAATGCGCGGAACATATTATATAATAAGGTAGCAATGGTTGTTTTCCCATTGGTACCGGTCACTCCAATCAAATCCAGTTTAGAAGTAGGATCTCCGTAGAATGTGGTAGCCAGTTTGCCTACAGCTTCTTCCGTGTCGTGTAGCTGAATATAGGTGACGTGTTCGTCTAGCTTTTCGGGCAACTGTTCACAGACCACTGCGGTAGCTCCATTTTCAATTGCTTTTGAAATATAATTGTGTCCGTCGGCTTGAGTTCCTTTTACAGCTACGAACATAAACCCTTTTTTCACCATGCGTGAATCCATGTGGATTCCTTCGATTTCTAAATCTGCATTACCTTTCAGATTAAGAACGTTGACAACTTTCAGAATATTTTCAAGTTTCATTTTATTCTAATCGTTTAGCGTTAATGTAATTGTTTGTCCTTTATGTAAATAAGAGCCTGCGTTGAGGCTTTGTTTGCTTACTTTTCCTACTCCCGACAAGCGGACATGCAGCCCTTTGCTTTCCAGCAGGTAGACCGCATCCTTGGCTCCCATTCCTTTTACGTTGGGAATGAGATTCTTATCGGTGTGTATCTTTTTCAGTTCCGCATAAGTAGGAGAGCAGTTGGCTTTTCCCCATAGCGGCTTGTTTCCGTAGGGAATCGTGGAACTGTTGCTGCGTATGTGGAGATTGTTCAATACATACGATGCTTCTCGTATATCTCCGTTCTTGACATGCGGCACCAGTATCGAAGTGGAGTCTTTGGCTGTAGCCAGGTCCTGATACAGATGCTTTGCATAAATGCGTTCTGCAATGCGGCTGAATACGCTACCTGCCTGCAAACCTCCTGAGGCAGGTCCGTGAGGTATCTGGATGGAAACCAGACAACTGTATTTAGGTGCTTCAGAAGGGAAATAGCCACAGAAGCTGACCAAATAACTGACACCTCCTGCTTTGTATCCGGCTTTTCCTTGGGATATCTGGGCGGTACCAGTCTTGCCGGATACGCTGAATTGTTTGCTGCCTGCCGGTTTGGCCAATCCTTCCGATACCACTTTTCGCAAAATTCCACGAATCATCGTCAGGGTAGTGTCCGAACAGATTTTAGGATTGACGATTTCTGTCGGAAACTCCTTTAAAATTTCTCCATCTTTAGCTATGGCTTTTACAAACTTAGGTTTGACCATGGTACCATTGTTGGCTATGGCATTGTAAAAGTTGAGGATATAAATAGGAGGAATCATGGTTTCGTAACCGATGCTCATCCATGGGAGAGTTGTTTTGGCAAAATAACGTTCTTTGGGTCCTAAAATGCGTGGGCTTGCTTCTCCTACAAATCCCAGGTTCAGCGGTTTGTCGATGCTCATGCGGCGTAGCCCATCTACAAACTTCTGCGGGTCTTTTCCGTAGAATTTGTCGATGATGGTAGATACTCCCACATTGGAGGAAACCTCCAGAATCTTGGTCACGTCAATTTTTCCATATCCGCCCTTATACCAGTTCCAGTCTTTCATGAAACTTCCGTGCATATTGACAATACCGTTGCCTGTATCCACTACATAGTCGGGAGTGATGTACTTGTCTTCCAAGGCCACCATGATGGAGGCAGTCTTGAAGGTAGAGCCTGGTTCCATCAGGTTGCTTACGGCATTATTCTTCATTTCATAGTAGTTGCCATCGCCGGCTCTTGTCATATTGACGCTGGCTTTTACCTCTCCGGTGGCAACATCCATGACGATAGCTACTCCGAATACGGCTTCCAGGTTCTTCAACTGGTCTACAAGTGCTTTTTCCGCGATATCCTGCATGTCGACATCGATGGTAGTGATGATGTCACAGCCATCTACGGCTGGTTTGTCGATGATGTTCAAGTATTTGTTCATCACTTTCTGGCGATGGGTGATGCCATCTTGTCCGCGCAGAATGGAATCGTATGTCAATTCAATACCATTTTTTGCTCCCATGGTGGTATCCGGATACATGTCGCCCAGCGTACGTGCAGCAAGCGAACCGAAAGGTTTTTTGCGCTGGTTGAAGGCCAGTTCATGGAATCCTCCTTTATATTTTGTGAGGTTGAACACCGGAAGTTGTTTGGCTTCCTTGTATTCAATATAGGAGATACGTCTGGGATAAAGCAGGTAGTTCCGGCTTTTTTTGCGTCTGCCTTTTAAGATATGCTGGCGGAACTCTTTGGCGCTTTTATCTGGGAATATCTGATGAAGCCCTTCACAAATTTCTGTGAGGTGGTTCATCAGCATGGTATCTTTCTTTTCTCCTCCTGCCAGAAAGTCCATATAGATTTTGTATTCCGGCAGACTGCTGGCCATCAGTTTCCCATCCGAGGAGATGATGTTTCCTCGTGTAGGATGGATGATGACGTTTTCCTTTACAAAACGGTCGGCTACATCCTTCCAATATTGCCGTTCGGCGAACATGATAATGGCAGCTTTCACGATGACCGCAATAGCTAGCAATGCCATGATGAATACGACGAACGTATATCGCAGCATAATGTTTTTTTGTCCCGGTATCATTTCTCAGAATCCTCCTTCTTTATTAAATAGGGTGGAGTAGACGCTGTTTTCAGGGGCGTACCTTCAGCCGAAATATATTCTTCAATACGTGACTGGCGGCTTCGTTCTGTCAGTTCGGAAGAAATGGTCAGGGCATCGTATTTTGTATCAATCAGTTCCTTTTTCAGGCGGTCTATCTCAATCATTTCCTGCTGGCTGGAATACCGGTTGTCTATGTACAAGATAACCAGAATCATGATCAGGATAATCAGATTGGACTGTCGTTTCATCAGGTGAACCAGTACCTCTCCTCCCAATATACTTCTCCACGTAATATGTGGAGTGTCTTGCGTGGTTGTTTCTTGTGGTTCCATGAGTTATTTATTTCTTTTCTGCGATTCTTAATTTAGCACTGCGAGAGCGAGGGTTACGTTGTATCTCGTCTTCGCAGGGGGTAATTACCTTGTTGTTTATCAATTTAAATGGTGTTTGTACATTGCCGAAGAAATCTTGTTCTGCTTTTCCTTCCACATTCCCTGTTTTCATCATATTCTTTACCATACGGTCTTCCAGTGAATGATAGGTAATGACCACCAGTCTACCTCCAGGCTTCAGTGCTTCTGTGGCTGCATAAAGCATTTCTTTCAAGGCTTCCATTTCCTGATTTACTTCAATGCGCAGGGCTTGAAAGACTTTGGCCAGTTCCTTTTTTTCTCTTTCTTTGCCGTATAGTGGTTTGATGATTTCAATGAATTCTCCGATGGTTTCAATTGGCTTTAAGGAGCGGGCTTTCACCAGCACGGAAGCCAGTTTACGGCTGTTCTTCAGTTCGCCATACAGGTAAAATACGTTGGCCAGCCGTTCTTCTTCGTAAATATTGACAATTTCGGCCGCGGTAATTCCGGCACGCTTGTTCATACGCATGTCCAGTTTTCCGTCGAACCGGAATGAAAATCCTCTTTCCGAGTCATCAAAATGATGTGAGGAGACTCCCAGGTCGGCCAAGATGGCATCTACTTGTTCTACTCCATAATACCGGAGAAAATTGTGCAGATAGCGGAAATTACTTCGCACAAAGGTGAATCGGTCATCATTGACGATGTTTTTTTCCGCATCAGGGTCTTGGTCAAAGCTGAACAGTCTGCTTCCCTTGTCCATCTGACGTAAGATTTCCTTGGAATGTCCTCCTCCTCCAAAGGTGACGTCTACGTAAATTCCCTTGGGTTGGATGTGCATGCCTTCAATGCTTTCATGCAGTAATACAGGTACGTGGTATGTCTGTTCAGTCTTGTTCATGCAATGTTGATTAAATTCACCTTATTATTATATATTCAAGCTGTAAAATTAGATATTTCCCCAGAATCGAGCACTATGTTTCTTATAGAAAATTTAAAGAAGTTATCAACAGGTTGTTTACTGCCCTACGATTCGGCAGAGGTGTTACCAGAATGTTGAAGAATCGGGGGGAAAGAAATTTTTTTTGAGCGTACAAGTGTATTTTTTGTCATAAAATGAATGTCGTTTCAAAAGATACGTTACTTTTGCAGGGTAAACTTTTGTAGAATGGGTGAGAGTTCAATATTTTTAATTGACATCGACAAAGTATTGAGGGATAAGGCTGGTAAGAAGGCCGAGCGGATACCGCGTTTTTTAGTGTCATATTTGAAACGTATCGTGCATCAGGAGGAGATTAATCCTTTTTTGAGAAGTGTATCCGATAAAACAGGAGTAGATTTTCTGGAAGCCTGCATGGAATTTCTGGATATTAAGCTGGAAGTAAGCGGGATGGAAAATCTTCCATCTGACCGTTTATGTACGTTTGTCTCCAATCATCCGCTGGGAGGGCAGGATGGCATAGCATTAGGCTATATTTTGGGGAAACACTATGACGGACACATTAAATATTTGGTGAACGATTTACTGATGAATCTTCATGGTCTGGCTCCTTTGTGCATTCCCATCAATAAAACCGGTGCGCAGTCTCGGGATTTTCCTAGAATGGTGGAAGCTGGTTTCCATTCAGATTCTCACATTATTATGTTTCCGGCAGGTATTTGTTCCAGAAGGCAGAAGGGAATTATAAAGGATTTGCCCTGGAAAAAAACATTTATCACCAAAAGTGTGGAAACACACCGGGATGTAGTGCCGGTGCACTTTGAAGGACGTAATTCCAATTTTTTCTACAACCTGGCTAATGTATGCAAGTTCCTGGGAGTTAAGTTTAATATTGCCATGTTGTATCTGGCAGATGAAATGTTCAAGAATCGTCACAAGACATTTAAGGTGACGATTGGAAAGCCTATTCCGTGGCAGACGTTTGACAAGTCTATGTCTGCGGCAGAGTGGGCCGATTATGTAAGAGAGTTAGTTTATAAACTGTGAAAATACGATTTAATCATAGAGATTATGGAAGATATTATTGCTCCGATTGACAAAGAAGTTCTTAAATCGGAACTGACGGAAGATAAGCGCTTGAGATTTACGAATAAGAGCAACAACGAGATTTATATTATTACATGGAAAAATGCTCCGAATGTGCTGAAGGAAATCGGTCGTTTGCGTGAAATCGCTTTCCGTGCAGCAGGAGGAGGTACAGGAAAGTCGATGGACCTCGATGAATATGATTTGATGGAGAAGCCTTATCAGCAGTTGATTGTCTGGAATCCGGAAGCAGAAGAGATTTTGGGAGGATACCGTTATCTGCTGGGTGATGAAGTGGAATTTGATGCCGAAGGAAAGCCGGTGCTCGCCACTGCCCACATGTTTAATTTCTCGGAAAAGTTCCTGAAAGATTATTTGCCTACGACGATTGAGCTGGGACGTTCTTTTGTAACATTGGAGTACCAGTCAACCCGGGCGGGTTCCAAGGGGTTGTTTGCCTTGGATAACTTATGGGATGGCCTGGGAGCTTTGACTGTGGTAATGCCGCAAGTGAAATACTTCTTCGGTAAGATGACCATGTATCCCAGTTACAACCGTCTGGGACGTGACATGATTCTGTATTTCCTGAAGAAGCATTTCAATGATAAAGACCAGTTGATAACTCCCATGCAGCCGTTGCAGATTGAGACAGATCCGAAAGTGCTTGAAAAAATATTCTGTTACGATACATTCAAAGAAGACTACAAAGTGTTGAATACGGAAGTACGTAAGTTGGGATACAATATTCCGCCGTTGGTGAATGCTTATATGAGTCTGTCACCTACCATGCGTATGTTTGGAACGGCCATCAATGACGGATTCGGTGACGTGGAAGAAACTGGCATTCTGATTGCAGTAGATGAGATTTTGGAGGAGAAGCGTGTGCGCCATATCGAATCTTATCTGCGTGAGCATCCGGAAGCCCTGCAGATTACATCTGGGGCCAATCCGGTAGTCAATAAGATTCATAAATAGTTCTTTATAAAGCAGGCAGGCTGTTCCCGTTTATTTTCCGGTAGAGGTCGAGGGCATATACGTCGGTCATCCCGGAAATATAATCGAGTACAGCCTGTATTTTTTCATATAAGGTCGGGGCCTGAATATAGTACTGGCTGGATACTCGGTTTATCAGGAGTTGCGAGTAGGCTTTCTGGGGGTAGCGCACTGCCTCAATCATCAGGTCGATAAGTGTGGTAATCACTTGGTAACCGGCCAGTTCGATGTCGACCACGTCTTTGGAACAGTAGATTTTTTCGAAAGCTGTATGTGAACAGTTCTGGTAGGCCTCTCTCACCCGTTGGCTTAGTTGTTGAATCAGTGTTCCCTGGAAGGTTCCGTCGAGCAAGGGCTTTTCATTTTCAATAAATGCGTGTACACATTCATTAATCAGTATACCGATGGCCGATGAACGCAGGTAAGCTATTTGTTCGTTGGTGTCGTCTACCATTTTGCATATCGCGTGGATATGGTCCATCTTTTCGGGAGCAAAGAAACGGAGATACAAGTCCTTGGTTTCCTGTGTAGTAAGAATTTTCAGCTTGTGGGCATCTTCGATATCCATCATCTGGTAACAAATGTCATCGGCCGCTTCTACGAGATACACCAGCGGGTGCCGGCAGAACCTCAGGGGCTCTCCTTCTTTGCTTTTCTGCTGGATGCCAAGTTCCTGGGCTATTTTTTGGAAAGCAGCTTCTTCACTGGTAAAGAAACCGAACTTCTGCTTGCTCCCTGCCAGTTGGGAAGAGAAGGGATATTTTACAATGGAAGCCAGTGTGGAGTAAGTCAGTACAAAGCCTCCCGGACGTCTCCCCTGAAACTGGTGTGTCAGCAGACGGAAGGCGTTGGCATTTCCTTCAAAATGAGTAAAATCGTCCCATTCCTTGGGGGAAAGCTGTGATTGAAGAATCCGTCCTTTTCCTTCAGAGAAATATGTACCGATTGCCTTTTCACCGGAATGTCCGAATGGAGGATTTCCCAGGTCGTGAGCCAGGCAGGCTGCGGCCACAATGGAACCTATTTCCGAGATATGTGAATCGTGAAGTTCCGGGTGAAGCTGTAGCAGTTCAGAGGAAACCTTGTTGCCCAGCGAACGGCCTACGCAGGAAACCTCCAAGCTGTGTGTCAGTCGGTTATGTACAAAGATACTTCCCGGAAGAGGGAATACCTGTGTCTTGTTCTGCAGGCGGCGGAAAGGGGCTGAGAATATCAGACGGTCGTAGTCGCGCTGAAACTCCGTCCGATCTTCTTTTCTACGTTCGTGAAGATTCTCCAACCCGAATCTCTTATTTGAAATCAATTGTTTCCAGTTCATGGCGTAACTCCTTTGTGATGTGGGTTTTAAATTTAAAGAAGCTCTAAAAGTTAAGTGCAAAAATATAAAAAAATGGTAAACGTAACTATTAATTCTGTGGATTGTGTAACTTCGCAACTTCATAAAGGGTAAAATAAGATGAAAATACAGATTATAAATACTTCCCGGCATCCGTTGCCGCAATATGCCACCGCACAGTCGGCGGGGGTAGACCTTCGTGCCAATCTTGCTGAATCCATTGTGTTGAAGCCTCTACAGCGCTGCCTGGTGCCGACAGGCTTGTTTCTTGCCTTGCCGAAAGGGTATGAAGCACAGGTACGTCCACGCAGTGGCCTGGCCATTAAGAAGGGGATTACCGTGTTGAATTCTCCAGGTACGATTGATGCCGATTATCGGGGAGAAATCAATGTGATACTGGTCAACCTGTCGTCCGAGGAATTTGTGATTGAAGACGGGGAACGCATAGCCCAGATGGTCATTGCCCGCCACGAACAGGCCGAATGGGAAGAAGTGGAAGTGTTGGACGAAACAGAACGGGGGGCAGGAGGTTTCGGTCACACAGGAACGGTATAAACTTTGTGAGTATGAAAAAATTGCTAGGAATTATCGGGCTTGTCTTGTTGCTGGTAGCCTGCGGTACAACGGGGCGGCAATCTGCATCCAGACGCGGCTTGGTCAGTGAGGACAAAGATACATTGTCGTATGAACAGCGCCGGAAGTATGACTATTTCTTCCTGGAAGCGGTGCGCATGAAGCAAAAAGGAGAATATGATGCAGCTTTCGAACTGTATAAGCATTGCTTGGATATCTACCCGAACTCGGCTCCGGCTTTGTACGAGATTTCCCGGTTCTATATGGTGCTGGGACTGGAGAAGAAGGGAGAAGAGGCCTTGAAAAAAGCAGTCCGTTCGGATGAATCGAATTTCTGGTACAAGCAGACGTTGGCGGCTTATTATCAGCAGAAACGGGATTGGCCGAAAGCCATTGCCGTATATGATGACATGGCACATCAGTTTCCTTCTCGTTTAGAGCCTTTGATGGCTTTGGTCGATTTGTATAATCAGACGAAGAGTTATGCACAGGTGGTTTCCGTGTTGAACCGTCTGGAAGAACTTGATGGAAAGTCGGAACAGATTAGCATGGAAAAGTTCAGGATGTATCTGCTGATGGACAATCAGGAACAGGCTTTCCAGGAAATCGAGAACTTGTCGAAAGAGTATCCTTACGATATGCGTTATCAAACCATTCTGGGAGATGTGTATTTGAATAATAACAAACCGGATGAGGCGTATGCGGTGTATCAGAAGATCCTGAAGGAGGAGCCAGGATATGCACCGGCCTTGTTGTCAATGGCTTCTTATTATAAACAGATTGGAAAGGATAGTTTGTATCAGCAGCAGTTGGATACTATTTTGCTGAACGACAATGTGGAGTCGGATACGAAGATGAGCATCATGCGGCAGCTGATTCTGCAATCTGAACAGACCACGAAGGACAGCACGCAGATTGTGGCATTGTTCAAGAATATCCTGGCTCGTCCGCAACAGAATGCCGATTTGTCGATGCTTTGTGCGCAGTATATGATTACCAAGCATATGGAAAAGGAGTCTGTGCCGGTGCTGAATCAGGTGCTGTCGCTCGACCCGGAAAACAAGCCGGCTCGTCTGCAACTGTTGAGCTATGCCATCCGTGACAATGACCTGGATGAAGTGATTCGTGTGGCGACCCCAGCCCTGCAGTATAATCCGGATGCGATGGAGTTCTATTATTATCTCGGTCTGGCCCATTATCAGAAAGAGGAGACGGACAAGGCAATGGAGATTTTTCAGAAAGGATTGAAGCAGGTCAACGAAAAGAGTGACAAGAATATCGTATCCGATTTCTATGCCATCTTGGGCGATTTGTATCATTCCAAGGAGATGAAGGCGGAAGCGTATGCGGCTTACGATTCTTCGTTGGTCTACAATCCGAACAACATCGGTACGCTCAACAATTATGCCTATTACCTGTCTGTGGAGCGGACGCACCTGGACAAGGCGGAGGAAATGAGTTACAAGACGGTGAAGGCGGAACCGGAAAATTCCACTTACCTGGATACGTACGCATGGATTTTGTTTGAGAAGAAACGTTACACCGAGGCGCGGATTTATATTGATCAGGCCATGAAGAGCGGAGGAGACAGCAGCCAGGTCATTGTGGAGCATTGCGGTGACATTTACTATATGTTGGGCGAGAAAGATAAGGCATTGGAATACTGGAAGAAGGCCGACAGTATGGAGAACAAGGAAGAAGATGGAGCCACTCCTCGTACGGAAGCCGAGTTGAAACGCTTGAAACGTAAAATCGCATTGAAAAAATACATTGCAGAATGAAACAGTTGATTCATTGGTTATATATTGTGTGCCTCGTGGCAGTGGTTTCTTCTTGTAGTTCCCTGCGTCATGTGGAACGTACTCCGATGATTGGCGGACTGAAAGGGGAAGATTATCAAGAGAAGGTAATAGCTGGTTTTCCTCGCTGGAATTGTGTGACGGGAAAAGTGGCACTCAACCTGAACGTGGAAAATCGGAAGAATATGAAATTGTCGGCCACGCTTCGGATGAAAAAAGGAGAGGTAATACAATTGTCGGTGGCGCCTTTTCTGGGCATTGAAGTTGCTCGGTTGGAAATTTCACCCGACCGAATTCTGGTAGTCGACCGTCTGCATAAACAGTATGTGGAAGTGTCTTTTGGAGAACTGAACCGCATGACAAATCTGAACCTGAGTTTCAATATGGTGCAGTCGTTGTTTCTCAACGAAATTTTCTTGCCCGGAAAGGAAACGCTGGAGGTGTCTGATTTGCATCGCTTCCGTATGGACCTGGAAGGTGACAGGGCATTATGGGAAGTGAAGGACAGTAAGAAACTGGCTTATCGGTTCTGGACTACAGCCGATAAAGGGTGGCTGGAAAATACTTCTGTATCTTTGTCGGGCACGGCGTATGCTTTGGACTGGACGTATGGCGACTTTGGAAAATTGGGGACTGGCTATTTTCCGCAGCATATTTTGGCCGAATTGCAAGGAGTCGGGAAACAATATAGTCTGGACATGAAACTCTCACGGATGTCTGTCAGTGAGGACTGGGAGACGCGTACGGAATTATCTTCTAAATATCAGAAGATGGAACTGGCAACTTTATTGAAAATGTGGTTAGGAAAATGAAACGTGGAGTGTGCATATTATGGGCATGTCTTTGCATGTGTACACTTTCTGCACAGACCACCCGCAAGATTCGGCAGCTGGAGAAGCAGCGGAATGAGTTGAAGCAGCAGATTGCTGAATCGGAAACGTTGTTGCAGTCAACCAAGAAGGATGTAAAAAGTCAGTTGGGCAATCTGGCCTTGATTTCAGGACAGATAGAGGAACGCCAAAAGTATATTCAAACGATAGAAAGCGACGTGCAGACGATTCAGAAAGAGATAGATCGCTTGGGGAGAGACCTGCAACGTCTGCAGAAAGAACTGAGCGAGAAGAAAAAAAAGTATGAGCAGTCTGTGCAGTATATTTATCGCAATAAATCCATTCAGGATAAGTTGATGTTTATCTTTTCGGCAGAAAACTTCGGACAGATGTACCGCCGTTTACGTTATGTGCGTGAGTATGCCGATTATCAACGCCTGCAAGGAGTGCAGGTGCAGCGGAAGCAGCAGCAAGTGACTGATAAGGCGGCCTCGTTGAAAAGCAGCCGGCAGGCAAAGGAGGATTTGCTGAAGCAGGGAGAAGCCGAAAAGGCCAAACTGGTTGCACAGGAGCAGGAACGGAAGCAGATTCTGTCGAATTTGCAGAAGAAACAGCGCAGTATCCAGTCGGAACTGACTAAACAGCGTCGTTCTGCCGATAAACTGAATGCGCAGATTGACCGCTTGATTGAAATAGAAATAGAAAAAGCTCGTAAACGTGCCGAAGAAGAGGCCCGCCGGAAAGCGGAAGAAGCCCGTAAGAAGGCCGAGGCAGAGAAGAAGACGGCTGTCGTTTCTTCTGCGGAAACTAAAAAGGCGGAACCTTCTGTCGGAAAGCTGGAAGCATACAAGGTAGATTCGGAAGACCGTCGTTTGTCTAGCAGCTTTGAAAAGAACAAGGGAATCCTTCCGGTACCGATTACCGGCCCCTACGTGGTGGTAGGACACTATGGACAATATCAGGTGAAAGGACTCCGGAACGTGAAATTGGATAACAAAGGCATGGATATCAAGGGGAAGGCAGGCGCCAATGCGCGGGCCATTTTTGATGGTGAGGTGTCGGCTGTTTTCCAGTACAATGGACTGACCAATGTGCTGGTACGCCATGGAAGTTATATTTCGGTGTATTGCAATTTGTCGATGGTGCGTGTGAAGAAAGGGAGTCTGGTACGTGCTCGCGATGTGCTGGGCGAAGTGCATACCAATGCTGAAGGAGAAACCATTCTGCACTTCCAGCTCCGCAAGGAAACGGTGAAACTGAATCCGGAACTCTGGATACATCGCTAAAGAACTCTTTATTATACTATACAAAAGCTTCAGGTGGCTGTGCTACCTGGGGCTTTTTTTGTGGAAGGTATTGCAATAAAGTTTTCAGGGCAAGTACGAATTCTTTTCTTTTGCCTGACAATTTCTCTGTTTCACACTTTGGTATTTATATCCCACACTGTGGTTTATATATTTCACGGTGTGGTTTATGTATCCCACACTGTGGGACAGAGAAAATGCCTTAATATAATAAATTATATTTAGTTCTGTTTGGAAGAAAATAATAAAATAAAAAATGTTTAACTGGTTTTCTTTTTTACTTCAATAATTAGTTATACATTCGTACGCTTTTCACACGAAGTCTTTTCATGGAGACTGTTGAAGAACGGAGAATTATTAATAATATTTATACTATGAAACTAAAGCACTATTCTGTTTTGTCTTTCTGCATGCTCAGCAGCTTGTTTGCTACGCCTTTTCCCATGTGGGCAGTTCCGCAAACTGGGGTGACCATTCGCAGTGCCAGTGTGTTGAATCCGACAGCTGTAGAGGTTGTTTTTTCCAATCAGCAGCGTATGACGTTGGATTTTTATGGAGAAAATATTTTTCGCATGTTTCAGGACAATAAAGGTGGCATTGTCCGCAATCCGGAAGCGATTCCTGAAGCCTAGATTTTGGTGAATAATCCGCGTCAGGAGGTGGGAAAACTTTCCTTGACAGATAAGGATGGAGTCATTACGGTGGCTACCGACCGGATTGAGGTGAAGATGGACAAGCGCACCATGCTGTTCAAGATTACGGATAAAGCACGCCAGAAAGTGGTGGCGGAGGCTGTTCGTCCGGCGGATTTCGCAGAGAAACAAGTCAGTCTTTTCTTGAAAGCGCAGGAGGGAGAGTATTTTTACGGCGGAGGGGTACAGAATGGACGCTTTTCCCATAAAGGTAAGAAAATCAATATATTGAATACGAATCAGTGGACAGACGGCGGGGTGGCTTCTCCCACACCTTTTTACTGGTCGACGGAAGGTTATGGAGTGATGTGGCATACATTCTCTCCCGGAGTATATGATTTCGGGGCAGCCGACAAAGGAGTGGTGGCGTTAAGTCACGAGAGAAACTATCTGGACGTGTTTTTCATGGTGGATGAAACCCCGGTTGCTCTGCTGAATGATTTTTATCAGCTGACGGGTAATCCGGTGCTCCTGCCTAAGTTTGGATTTTATGAAGGACATTTGAATGCCTACAACCGTGACTATTGGAAAGAAGACGAAAAAGGAATTCTTTTCGAAGATGGCAAGAAATATAAGGAAAGCCAGAAAGACAATGGCGGCATCAAGGAATCGCTGAATGGCGAGAAGAATAACTATCAGTTCTCTGCACGTGCGGTCATCGACCGTTATGAGGCAGCCGACATGCCGTTGGGATGGATTCTGCCGAATGATGGCTATGGGGCCGGCTACGGACAGGCTTCCACACTGGACGGAAATATCCAGAACCTGAAAGAACTGGGTGATTATGCCCGTGCGAAGGGAGTGGAAATCGGTTTGTGGACCCAGTCGGATTTGCATCCCAAGGAAGGAGTGGAACCGCTGTTGCAGCGCGACATTGTCAAGGAAGTGCGTGACGCTGGCGTGCGGGTGTTGAAGACCGATGTGGCATGGGTCGGTGCCGGCTATTCGTTCGGCTTGAACGGGGTGGCCGATGTGGCTCGTATCATGCCTTATTATGGCAACAATGCACGTCCGTTCATTATCTCACTCGACGGATGGGCCGGTACACAGCGTTATGCTGGTATCTGGTCGGGCGACCAGACCGGAGGAGAATGGGAATACATCCGTTTCCATATCCCGACTTATATCGGTTCGGGGCTGTCGGGACAACCGAACATCACTTCCGATATGGATGGTATTTTCGGCGGGAAGAACATTCCGGTCAACGTGCGTGATTTCGAGTGGAAAACGTTTACGCCGATGCAGTTGAACATGGACGGATGGGGAGCGAACCCCAAATATCCGCAGGCTTTGGGTGAACCGGCCACTTCCATTAACCGCTGGTATCTTAAACTGAAATCGGAGTTCATGCCTATACCTATAGTATTGCACACGAGGCGGTGGATGGCAAGCCGATGATTCGGGCGATGTTCCTGGATTATCCGAATGACTATACGCTGGGAACAGCCACTCGTTATCAGTTCCTTTACGGACCTTCTATTCTGGTGGCTCCTGTGTACTAGAAGACACAGGCCGACGAGAAGGGGAACGATGTGCGTCACGGCATTTATCTTCCCGAAGGCAACTGGATTGATTTTTTCACCGGCGATTTGTATGCAGGCGGACGGGTCATCAATTGTTTTGACGCACCCTTGTGGAAACTCCCGTTGTTCGTGAAGCAGGGAGCCATTCTGCCCATGACGGCCGCACACAATCAGGTAACCCAGATGGCGAAAAACATCCGTACGTATGAATTGTATCCGGCAGGAAACACGGAATTTACGGAATACGACGACGACGGTATCTCCGAAGCCTATCGCAACGGGCAGTATGCGACGACTCTTATCCGTTCGATGCGGGAAGGGGAAGACCTGAAAGTCAGTGTGGCACCTTCGCAAGGTCGTTTTGAAGGAATGGTGACGGAAAAGGCTACTTATTTCCGCCTCAATGTGACGGCACAGCCGAAGAAACTGACGGCACATATCGGAGGGAAGAAAGTGAAACTGACTCCGGTGTCTTCTTTGGAGGCATTGCAGAAGGGAGAAAATATATATTATTATGAAGCCGCTCCGGAATTGAACCGTTTTGCCACTCCGGGCAGTGAGATGGCCCGTGTGCAGGTGGTGAAGAATCCGGTGATGCACGTCAAGCTGGCAGCAGTGGATGTGACACGGAATGAAGTGACGCTGGAAGTGAAAGGTTATGTGTTTGCTCCAGCAGAAAAACTGCGGGTCAGCCAGGGGGCATTGGCCACTCCGGAACCGCAGGTCACGGAAGAGAATACCGGGGCTTATACGCTGACTCCTTCCTGGAAGAAGGTGGACCATGCCGATTATTATGAGATTGAGTACAACGGTATGCTGTATAGTACCATCCGGGATACCCGACTGTTGTTTGAAGACCTCCGTCCGGAAACGACCTGTACATTTAAGGTGCGTGCGGTGAATGCTTCGGGTGTATCCGACTGGGCAACTGTCACTGCCACCACGAAGCCCGATCCGCTGGAATTTGCCATCCGGGGTATTACGGGCGAAACGACTTGTCCGAACCAGGGAGGTCAGGAAGTGAGCAAACTCTTTAATTTTGATGAAGGGGATGCATGGCATACGCAATGGAGTGCCCAGGCCGTTCCATTCGATTTGATTGTGGATTTGAACAGTGTGAACCAGCTCGACAGGTTTGAATACCTGCCTCGGCTGGATGCCGGAAACGGTACGCTGGGTAAGGGTACGGTATATTATAGTATGGACAAATCCAACTGGCACGAAGCCGGCACGTTCGACTGGAAGGGTAGTGATGTGAAGACCTTTGCCTTTACCGAACATCCGACCGCACGCTATCTCAAGCTGTCGGTAACCTCGGCCGTAGGTAATTATGGCTCCGGTCGTGAATTGTATGTCTTCAAGGTGCCGGGTTCGGAAAGCTATATTCCGGGCGACATCAACCTGGATAAACTGGTGGACGAGAATGACCTGACTTCTTATATGAACTATACAGGCCTGCGTCGGGGAGATTCTGATTTTGAGGGATATATCAGCAAGGGCGACTTGAACGGTAACGGCCTGATTGATGCGCATGACATTTCTGCTGTAGCCGTACGGCTGGAGACGGGTGTCAGCAGCCGTCAGGTACCAGCAGTGGCCGGAGAGATTCAGATAGTTCCTTCAAAGAAAGTGTACAATGAAGGGGAAACGGTGGAAATCCGGGTATCCGGTAAAGGATTGCGTTCTGTCAATGCCCTCAGTTTCGCACTGCCTTATGACCCGCAGTTGTTGGAGTATGTAGGGATAGAGGGCACAGGCATGAAGGAAATGCGGAACCTGACCAACGACCGCTTGCACACTAACGGGACAAAGGCTTTGTATCCCACGTTCGTAAATACGGGAGAAAAGCCTTACCTGGAAGGGGATGCGGAACTGATGACCATCCAATTCAAGGCTAAGCAGAAACAAAAACTGAATTTGAAGGTACTGGATGGCATGTTGGTAGACAAGTACATGAATACCGTAAAATTCTGATGGAATGCAGGTCACGCGGCTGGAATGGGCCGTGTGACCTGTTACCATAAAAAAGTGATTCTTCCTATTAAATGGAAAGAATCACTTTTTTATGGAGGTAATGGAACTTAAATTTTCAGTCCATCCAGAATTTGTGCATAAATGGAAATGGCCTCTTCAATTTCGCTGACCAGCACATATTCATCTGCCGTATGTGAGCGGGAAGATTTTCCCGGGCCAATCTTGACAGACGGGAAAGGCATCAGCGCTTGGTCGGACAGAGTTGGAGAGCCAAACGGAGTCTTTCCGAGTTCTATTGCCCGTTTTACAAACGGATGGTCTGCCGGAATGCTTGATGAGTTGAGGCGGAACGAGCGAGCTTTTGCTTCACTTTGTATGTGCTTTCCGATTTCGGTAAACAGTTCTTCGTTGGAATAGCATTCGTTGCTTCGGATGTCTACCACGATGCTGCACACATCTGGAATGACATTGTGTTGCGTACCGGCATTGATTTGAGTCACGCTCATTTTGACCGGGCCCAGCAGCGGTGATTCCTTGGGGAACTGGTAGGTACGGAACCATTCAATGTCCGGCAAGATTTTATAGATGGCATTTTCTCCTTCGTTTCGGGCAGCATGTCCGGATTTTCCTCGTGCGGTAACATCGAGTACCATCAACCCTTTTTCTGCAATGGCCGGGTGCATTTCCGTGGGTTCTCCTACTACTCCTAAAGCAATAGGAGGCAGCTGGTGAAGTACGCTTTCAATGCCGTTCTTTCCAGAGACTTCTTCTTCGCACGATGCCAGGTAAATCAGGTTGTAGCTCTGGGTTGTCATGCTGAGATAGCGGTACACTTGGAAAAGAGCCACCACACTGGCTCCCGCATCGTTGCTTCCCAGTCCATATAGTTTCCCATTCTCGTTTTTAGGAGTAAATGGCTGCTTCCTCCATCCACTCACCGGTTTGACTGTATCGATATGTGAGTTCAGCAGGATGGTCGGTTTCTGCATATCAAACATAGGGCTGATACACCAGACATTGTTGCCGGAACGTCCAGTCATAATACCGGTTTCTTCTATGTAATTTTGCAGGAAGTCGGCTGCTGCATCTTCTTCCCGGCTGATAGAGGGAATTCCAATCAGTGAATGCAGCAGAGTCAGCGCTTCAGATGTGTAGTAACCTGTATCTATCATAAATATAATCTGTTTTAGATTCCCTGCAAAGATACTCTTTTTTGTGAGAAAAGTTTTAGGTGGACAAGACATTCCAAATAAAATCTTATATTTGCAAAAGAAATAATAAAATGAAGAAAAGATAGATGACTAATTCATATTTGTCCCGGCTTGTGCGGCGACAAGCAGAAAAATATGGGGAAAAAGTTGCCTTAAAATACCGTGATTACACCACAGCTACTTGGATTCCTGTTTCCTGGAACAGATTTGCGGATCTTGTGGATGATGTAGCAAGAGCTTTTGTGGCGGCAGGAGTGTCCATTCAAGAAAATGTAGGAGTTTTTTCACAGAATAAGCCGGAGTGTTTTTATGTAGATTTCGGAGCTTTCAGAAGCCGGATTGTGACGGTACCTTTGTACGCCACAAGTTCTGAGGCACAGGTGCATTACATCGTAGAGGATGCCGGTATTCGGTTTTTGTTTGTCGGCGAACAATACCAGTATGATGTGGCCTATCGGGTGCAGAGTTTGTGTCGTTCCTTGAAAAAAATTATTATTTTTGACCCGGAAGTGAAACGGGTAGAGGGAGACTGCAATTCAATTTATTTTTCTGATTTCCTGAAAGTAGGAGAGGAAGAAAAATGGCAGAGTGAGGTGGAGGAACGTACCGCTACGTCTTCGCCGGAAGATTTGGCCAATATCTTGTATACGTCGGGAACTACGGGTGACTCCAAAGGAGTGATGCTGCATCATTTCAATTACGAAGCTGCTTTTAAAGGGCATAATGCCCGTCTTACAGAGCTCGGAGAGAATGATGTGGTCATGAATTTCTTGCCTTTTACGCATATCTTTGAGCGGGGATGGGCTTTCTATTGTCTGCATAGAGGATGTATGCTGTGCATTAATCTGAAACCGCAGGATATCCAGAAAACCATCAAAGAAATTCGTCCGACCGCCATGTGCAGTGTACCACGCTTTTGGGAAAAGGTATATGCCGGTGTACAGGAAAAAATCAATGAGACTGCCGGATTGAAGAAAGCCCTGATGCTGGACGCGCTGCGAGTTGGAAAGGAACATAATATCACGTATCTGATGAACGGGAAAACACCTCCCACCGTGTTGCACATGAAATATAAATTCTATGAACGGACTATTTACAGTCTTTTAAAGAAAACCATCGGCATTGAAAATGGGAATTTCTTTCCTACTGCAGGAGCTGCCATACCGGAAAAGGTGGAGGAGTTTGTGCATTCTGTGGGAATTAATATGATTGCCGGATACGGCTTGACGGAAAGTACGGCCACGGTTTCCTGTGAATGGAAGGGAGATTTCCGGATTGGAAGTGTCGGACGGGTATTGCCGGGAGTAGAGGTCCGTATTGGGGAGAATAATGAGATACAGCTTCATGGAGGAACCATTACCAAAGGGTATTACAAGAAGGAGGCGATTACCAAGCAGGCTTTTACGGAAGACGGCTGGTTCCGGACGGGAGATGCTGGCTACATGAAAGATGGATTTCTGTATCTGACCGACCGTATCAAGGATCTCTTCAAGACTTCCAACGGAAAATACATTGCTCCACAAGCCATTGAAACCAAGTTGGTGGTAGACCGTTACATTGACCAGGTAACCATCATCGCCGACCAGCGTAAGTTTGTGTCTGCCTTGATTGTGCCGGAATATGCACAGGTGGAGAAATTCGCTCGTGAACATCACATTGCTTTTACCAACCGGAAGGACTTGCTGGAAAATCCGCAGATTGTGGAACTTTTCAGACTTCGTATCGATACCCTTCAGCAGGAATTTGCCCACTATGAGCAGGTGAAGCGCTTTACGCTATTGCCGGAACCGTTCAGTATGGAGCGGGGAGAATTGACCAATACTTTGAAGTTGAAACGTGCGGTGGTGGCCCGGAACTACAAAGATATCATCGATAAAATGTATGAAGAAAATGTCGGTTAAATAGCTGGCTTTTATATACAGGCACTCTTTCAAGGGTGCCTGTTTTTTATCTTTAAAGAAGATAGGATGCGCCTTGGCATAGTCAAATTTAGAAAACTGCGTTTTCTATTTGCCTCTGCGCTCGGCTTTCACTATCTTTAGAGAAGATAGGATGCGCCTCGGCATAGCCAAATTTAGAAAACTATGTTTTCTATTTGTCTCTGCGCTCGGCTTTCACTATCTTTGCAGCGAGAAAAAATAAACGGACTAATTTATCGTATTTTATGATTACCATAGAGCAACTGAAAGACATTAAGGAGCGTACGGAGGCTCTGCACCGTTATTTGGATATTGACGGGAAGAAGATACAAGTAGAAGAGGAACAGCTTCGTACGCAGGCACCCGGTTTTTGGGACGACCAGAAGGCTGCCGAAGCGCAGATGAAGAAAGTAAAAGCTTTGCAACAGTGGATTACCGGTTATCAGGAGGTAAAGACGCTGGCAGATGAATTGCAGTTGTCTTTCGATTTCTACAAAGACGAACTGGTGACGGAAGAGGAAGTGGATGAGGCTTATGCAAAGGCGCTCTCGGCTGTGGAAGCACTGGAGCTGAAGAATATGCTTCGCTCGGAGGCCGACCAGATGGACTGTGTGCTGAAAATTAATTCAGGTGCCGGAGGTACGGAAAGTCAGGACTGGGCTTCCATGTTGATGCGTATGTACATGCGCTGGGCAGAAAGCAACGGATATAAATTGTCGGTGGCCAACCTTCAGGAAGGCGATGAAGCCGGCATCAAGACGGTGACGATGAACATTGAAGGGGCCTATGCGTATGGTTACCTGAAAGGGGAGAACGGTGTACACCGTCTGGTTCGTGTGTCGCCTTATAATGCACAAGGTAAACGAATGACTTCGTTTGCTTCCGTCTTTGTCACTCCGCTGGTGGATGATTCTATCGAAGTAACAGTTGAACCCGCTCGTTTGTCATGGGATACCTTCCGAAGCGGAGGTGCCGGTGGACAGAACGTAAATAAGGTAGAATCAGGTGTACGTTTGCGTTATCAGTATAAAGACCCTTATACCGGTGAAGAAGAAGAAATCTTGATTGAAAATACGGAAACTCGTGACCAGCCGAAGAATAAGGAGAATGCCATGCGTCAGTTGCGCTCTATCCTTTATGACAAGGAATTGAAGCACCGTATGGAAGAACAGGCCAAGGTGGAAGCCGGAAAGAAGAAAATCGAGTGGGGCTCACAGATACGAAGTTATGTATTTGATGACCGTCGTGTGAAAGACCATCGTACCAACTATCAGACTTCCGATGTGAATGGGGTGATGGATGGAAAAATAGACGGTTTCATCAAAGCCTATCTGATGGAATTTTCAGACAGCGAAATGTGATAAACTTAGCGGAAAATCCGCATCTTTTGTTTGTCTTTTTGCAGAGAAGTTGTAATTTTAGGGTTGTAAATCTAAAAATAAGAACTTATGGGACGCAACAGAACTGTGAAAAGACAAAATTTTGAGAAACGTGAAGAAGAGAAAGCCAATAGACTGTTCAAGATGATTTGTATTGTCTTGATTCTATTGGCTATTTTAATGATTGTAGGCTATACATTGGCTTCTTGAAATTGTTGATGGAATATGCCGCAGGAAATAGAACGTAAATTCTTGGTGCGCGATGATTCTTATAAGTCGATGGCTTATGGGAAAAAGCGCATCAAGCAAGGATACATCTGTAGTGAAAGAGGACGTACGGTGCGGGTGCGCATTCAAGATGGAGAAGGATATCTGACCATCAAGGGACCTTCGGATGCTGCAGGTATGAGCCGGTATGAATGGGAGCATTTGTTGCCTTTGCAGGAAGCAGAGGAATTGATGAGACTTTGTGAGCCGGGCATGATTGACAAGACGCGTTACCTGGTACGAGCGGGTGACCATGTGTTTGAAGTGGATGAGTTTTATGGGGAGAACGCGGGGTTGGTTGTGGCCGAGGTGGAACTGACCGGCGAGAACGAATCTTTTGTTCATCCTCCTTTCTTAGGGAAGGAAGTGACGGGGCAGGTGAAATACTATAATTCGTTTCTGATGAAGTTTCCCTATCGAAAATGGGCTGAAAACCTTCCTGAAAACTGTCAGAGGAAGGGGTAAAAACTCTCAATTGACAGTTTTTACCCGTTTGAATGCCAGATTTTGTGAAGGCTTCTCTTCTTTTTTCAGTTAGTTTTGCAATGTCAAAAAACAAAACAGACAAAATACAGACATTGTTTCAATTAAAAAAAGAAAAGAAAAAAATTATGAAAACGGCAACTTTTGCTCAGAATCTGTTGAGCATGCAGACAGAACTACTTCATTTCGCTTATAAGCTGACGGCTGACCGTGAGGAAGCGAATGACCTTCTCCAGGAGACTTCCCTGAAGGCGCTGGATAATGAGGAAAAGTATGTAGCGGAAACGAACTTCAAGGGATGGATTTATACCATCATGCGTAATATATTCATTAATAATTATCGCAAGACATTGCGCGACCAGACGTATGTAGACAATACCGACAACCAGTTTTTCTTAAACTTGGGAGTGGATATTGAAGATGATTCTATGCAGGGGTCTTACGATTTAAAGGAAATGCGCCGTATTGTGAATGCATTGCCCAAGGAATATCGTGTACCTTTTGCCATGTATGTGTCTGGTTTCAAATATCGTGAAATCGCAGATAAATTGAATCTTCCTCTGGGTACGGTGAAGAGTCGTATTTACTTCACTCGTCAGAGATTGCAGGAAGACTTGAAAGATTTCCGATAACAGATGATGATAACTCTCTATCTTTAAAAATAATAATATATTTTGTAGACGCCGGTAACTGTGAAAGTCCCCGGCGTTTATTTTTATATGAGATATCAGTTTATTTCTTCGAGTGGAATTTTTTTCGGATAAACGGACGGTATAGGTAGTAACCGGCTAGTGAGGCGAGGAGTACTCCGATGCAATTGGCTGCGAAATCCATCCAGTCGCCACTTCGGTTTTCTGTGCAACAAGATTGCAGAATCTCAATGGTTCCGCTCATCAGGATGGGCAGCAAGATGCTACCCACAATTAAATGGCTTTTTTGGATGTGGGAATGGCGTATCAAATATTCTATCCACAATAGCGAACTGAGTCCTCCGTACATACAGATGTGAACCACCTTGTCAAAATTGTTGATTTCGTCCAGTTGAGTTTGGGGAGGAGTGAAGAAGGAAAGAAACCAAATCACAAGGATAACCAAAATAGAAAATGGATAATGTCTGAGTATATGCATTTTGAGTAATACTTTAATTTTTTCTGCAAAAATACGATATTTTTTGTACTTTTGTTTCCTGTTTGAAGTCTAATTATAATAAAAAAGACGTATGCAGCATAAAAATGAAAGAGTTAGTTTCGGTAGTAAACTAGGAGCGATACTGGCAGCCGCAGGTTCAGCGGTAGGTTTGGGTAATATCTGGCGTTTCCCGTATGAGACAGGGAACCACGGTGGGGCTGCATTTATTTTGATTTATCTGGGTTGTGTCGTAATTTTCGGACTTCCCATTATGATTGCGGAATTCACCATCGGACGCCGTTCTAAAGCTTGTACAGGGGGGGCTTATGAGACGTTGGCTCCGGGAACAGCTTGGAAATGGGTAGGGTATGCCGGTGTACTGACCGGATTCCTGATTCTGGGTTATTATTCGGTGGTAGCCGGGTGGACATTGGAATATGTCTGGCAGGCGGTTACCGGCGGTTTATCCGGTAAAACATCTGACGAATATGTGACCATGTTTCAGGATTTTTCTCAACAACCATTCCGACCTCTTCTTTGGTTGTTTGTGTTTATGTTTGCGACACACTTTGTGATTGTAAAAGGGGTGAAGGACGGAATTGAGAAATCTTCTAAAATCATGATGCCTCTGTTGTTTATCTTGGTAATTCTGTTGGCCGGATGTTCGGTAATGTTGCCAGGGGCAGAAAAAGGTGTCAAATTCTTGTTGCATCCTGATTTCAGCAAAGTGACTCCGGATGTTTTCTTGGGGGCTATGGGACAAGCCTTCTTTTCCTTGAGTCTGGGGATGGGATGTCTGTCTACGTATGCTTCTTATTTTGGAAAGGAAACTCGTTTGGGACATACGGCTTTGAGTGTGGGGCTGATAGATACCTGTGTAGCAGTATTGGCGGGACTGATTATTTTTCCGGCTGCCTTTTCTGTGGGAATTCAGCCAGATGCCGGCCCTTCATTGATTTTCATCACTTTACCCAATGTATTTCAGCAGGCTTTTTCGGGTGTGCCTCTGTTGGCATACATCTGTTCCATCGCCTTTTATGTATTATTGGCGCTGGCAGCCCTGACTTCAACAATCTCTCTTCATGAAGTATCTACTGCTTTTCTGCACGAAAAATTTCATTTTACGAGAGGGCGTTCGGCTTGTATCGTAACAGGAGGCTGTCTGATTATTGGCATTGTTTCATCGCTTGCCTTGGGTGAGTGGAACAATGTAAAAATTGCCGGATTGAATATGTTTGATGCTTTGGATTATTTGACGGCTAAGATTATGCTCCCTGTATGCGGTATGTTTGCCGCTATTTTTGTGGGCTGGATACTCGATAAGCATATTGTAAAGGGAGAAGTGACTAATTATGGCAAGTTGAAAGCTCCTTATTACCCCGTGTATCTGTTGATTCTTCGCTTTGTGGCTCCGATTGGGATTTTGGCCATATTTATGAATGAATTAGGTTTGCTGCGGGGGTGATGTGGAAAGACTTCTTTTACTATTCGAAATCTGAGCGCAGGGTAATTCTGTTTCTTCTGGCTCTGCTGGTGGTGACCGGAGGTGGATTGTGGGTATGGAGGTATGCCTATCCTCCGGTACAAGTACGCTCTGAAAGCTGCGTGGAAATAGATTCTTTCCTTGCAGGCGTGAAAAAACGAGAAGCGGCGTATGCAGTTCGTAGTAAAAGAAAATCGGAGAGTCGGCCCGTCGTCCTTTTTGACTTTGACCCTAATACGGCCGATTCAGTGGAACTTCGAAGCTTGGGTCTGCCGGCTTTTGTCGTTCGCAATATCCTTCATTACCGGGAAAAGGGTGGGGTGTTTCGTACTTCCGACGCCTTTGCCAAGATTTACGGATTGAAGAAAGAACAGTTTCTTCAATTGAAACCTTATATTCAGATTGCCCCTCGTGAGACAGCGAAACAAGATTCTGTCCGTTTAAACACGTCGGTTCAGAAAAATGCCGGATGGGTAGAAAAATATGCATCGGGAACAGTGGTGTCGTTGAATGAGGCAGATACCAGTCAGTTGAAGCGGGTTCCTGGCATTGGCAGCGGACTCGCTAAGATGATTGTGGCTTACCGTGATAAACTGGGAGGATTTACCCATCTGGAGCAACTACAGGAAATTCCGCATGTAGATACGTGTTTGAACAAGTGGTTTGTGGTGAAAGGCGTTCCGTTCCGTATGATCAGGGTGAATAAAGACGGGCTGGAGAAGCTTCGGAATCACCCTTATATGGATTTTTACAAGGCTCGGGCTATATTGGAATATCGTCGTAAGCGTGGGAAAATAAAAGGTCTTTCCCGGCTTTCTTTGTTTGAAGAGTTTACCGAGAAAGACCTTCGTCGTCTGACTCCTTATTTATCGTTTGAATAAAAAAGATTATTTACGGGTATATCCAGCGGCTTCTGCAATCTTTACCGGAATCTCAGTATTGTCAATGCGGTTTTGGAACTTTTCGGCTCCTGCTCCAATCGCAAAAACGGGTACATAACCTGCGGAATGTCCTCCGCTGGTCCATCCTGTCAGGGCAATTTCGTCGATGATACGTTTGGCTTCGGCTGCAAGGGGTTCATCTTGTGCATATTCGCTCTTTTCCATTTTCGCCTGCTGGTTCTTCAGACTCTGTTCGTAAACCGTTCGGAGGCGGGCCTCTTGTGCATCGGTCAGTTTGATTTTATCCCAAAATCCGAAATTGTCCTTCAATGCTTGTTGCACGGCTTCCCAGCTTACCTGATTATGAGTCTTGATACGGAGTTGGTTAATCATCCGCGTGAATCCATTTTCGCTTACTTTCTGATTTTTGAGAACTTGTAAGTTCAGTTGATACGGACCTTTTCCCAGTACAAAACCACCGGTTTCGTGATCGGCTGTAATGACGATTAAGGTTTCGTCCGGGTGCTGTGAATAGAATTCATAAGCTACTTTAATGGCATTATCAAAATCCATGATTTCATGGAATACGGTGGCTGCATCGTTGCTGTGACATGCCCAGTCTATTTTACCTCCTTCTACCATCAGGAAGAAGCCTTTTGATAAATCCTTGGAAAGGAAATTAATGGCAGAGCGGGTGATTTCCTGTAGCGTCATGTCACCTTTCTTTCGGTCAATAGCATAAGGAATGGCCGTACGGTCGGTTTTGGAAGAGGCTTCCGGTTGCAGTAGAATCATCTTCTCAGCTTTCTTGCTTTTTTTAAGGTAATCTTTGTAACCCCGTGCTATGGTATATCCGTATTGGTCAGCCATTTGGTAAAGATTTTCGGCCTGTGGATTGTTTTTATCTTCTGGCTGCAGAAAATCGGAACCGGCATAAAAATCGAATCCTGTTTTATATAGGTCGGTTCCAATGGCATAATAACTGCTTCTTCCGGCTGCATGGGCATAAAAAGCGGCTGGGGTAGCATGGTCGACACTTACACTAGTGGCCACACCGACCCGACATCCTTTGTCTTTTGCCCATGTGGCAATGCTGTATACGGGAGTCTGCAAGTCTTTCAAGACTCCGATGGCTCCGTTTTTTGTCTTGTTTCCTGTAGCCAAAGCCGTTCCAGCTGCAGCAGAGTCTGTAACCCCATTGGTTGCAGAGAAAGTTGTGGCCATAGTGGCATAGGGGAATTGTGTAAATTGCAGCGGGGTGATACCGATTTTTTCTTCCAGTTCCCCAAGGTAAAGTTCTGTTCCTTGTACTTGGTTAACTCCCATTCCATCTCCGATGAAATAGAATACATACTTGGCTTGCTGTGCATCTAGCTGACAGAAGGACAGTAGGATGAACATAAAAGCGATAGATAGTTTTTTCATGATGCTATAAGTTGAGTTTTCTCCGCGAAAATAAAGAAAAAAGCGGTTTCTTGCTTCTTTTTAAAGAAAAGATGAAAAAAAAGGGAAACGTTTTTGCCTTCTTTCATTTTTCATAAGTGAAGATATTACATTCTTCTAAATTTTATATTATGGAAAAAAGAATTTTAACTGGGGCATGTATGGTTTTGTCCTTGTTGGCTGCTTGCCAGCAGAAAGAGTCTTTACAGGAAATGAACAATCATCCTGTTGTCAATTTGGAAGCATCGGTCTATACTCTGGGAAATACGTCCAGGACAGTGACGGATGAGTCTGGTAGTACCACTTTCTCAGAAGGAGATGAACTGGGCTTTTTTATGCCTGGGGAAACAGAGTCTGTGAAATGGACATTAACAGGGAGTAAATGGGTCTCCGAGTCTTCGTTAGCATGGAAAGATAAGGTCAGCAGTTTTACGTTTTGTGCTTTCTATCCTTATGGGGAGGGAACAGCTACTTGTGACAATATTCCTATGCCGGATTTAAGCAAACAGCAAGGTACGTTGGCCGGTTTGGGAACTTTTGATTTCCTTTCAGCACGTTGTCAGACCAGTTATAAAGAAACAGACAATGGCACAGTCTCTTTTACGGGAGCTTCTTCTTTTCAGCATGTGTACAGTTTGGTGTCCATTACCATTAAAAAAGATTTGCCTACAGAGAATGTGTTGCTAAATAAAGCTACTTTTCAAGGACACAATTTGTTTAGTCGCAGTACTTATCATTTTGGAAAGTCGGCTGGAGAGGATGGGCTTTCTTTCATTGAATCGTCTTTAGTACATGCGTTGACCTTTCAGTATGAAGAACCTGTCAGCATTTCCGAGGAATCGGGATATACTTTGCACCTCTTGTGCAATCCTGCAGAACTGACAGAAGATTCAGAATTTTCCATTGCTTATCAGCGTGACGGTATAGCTCATACGGCTTCGACAAAGAAATTGGGAAAACAATTTAATGCGGGTAAATATTATCGGTTCGTGTTAAGATTGACAAAAGAAGAACTGAAGCTGGAAGGCAGTGAGATTTCCGACTGGGTTTCTGAAGAACTTCCAGAAATAGCTGTGGATGAAATACCGGCATAAGCTAACCCACCTTGTTCCTTAATGTGATTTCCGGGAAGGTGAATCCTTCCCGGATTTTTCGTCAGATTGTTTATCTCTTGAAATGGATTTGTCATGATTCTCAGAAAAAACATGTAACTTTGCGCCCTTAAATAGGACAACAATCAATTTCAAGTTCGTTAATAAAATGAAAGCACTCAAGGAACGCATCATTCGTGATGGAAAATGCTTTGAAGGAGGAATCCTCAAAGTCGATAATTTTATTAATCATCAGATGGATCCTATCCTGATGAAGTCGATGGCGGTAGAGTTTGTACGTAGATTTGCCAGTACGAAAATCAACAAAATTCTGACCATAGAGGCCAGTGGTATTGCACCTGCTATCATGGTGGGCTACTTGTTGGAGCTTCCGGTGGTATTTGCAAAAAAGAAACAACCTAGCACCATGGAGAATATGTTGACGACTACAGTGTATTCTTTTACGAAAGGCCGTACGTATGATGTGTGTGTCAGCAAGGATTACTTGTGCCCTGGCGACAAAGTGTTGTTTATTGATGATTTCCTGGCAAACGGAAATGCAGCCAAAGGCATTATTGATTTGGTTGCAAAAGCCAATGCAGAACTGGTAGGTATGGGATTTTTAATTGAAAAGTCTTTCCAGCATGGAGGAGATTATCTGAGAGAACAGGGAATTCATGTGGAATCATTGGCCATTATTGAAAGTTTGGACAATTGTCAAATCAAAATAAAAGATTGATTTTTGGATGGAACAAGAACAACAGAATGGAGCCCAGAGTGCCGGGCTTATTTACGGGCTGAATGATCGTCCGCCTTTGAAAGATGCTATTTTTGCGGCTCTGCAGCATCTGCTTGCTATTTTTGTAGCGATTATAACCCCTCCGTTGATTATTGCAGGAGCATTGAAACTGGATTTGGAAACTACCGGTTTTTTGGTTTCCATGGCACTTTTTGCGTCTGGAATATCTACTTTTATTCAATGTCGGCGAGTTGGTCCAATTGGTTGTGGATTGCTGTGTATACAAGGAACCAGTTTCTCTTTCATCGGTCCGATTATTTCTGCCGGGCTGACAGGAGGGCTCAGTGCCATATTCGGAGCTTGTATCGTCGCTTCATCGGTAGAGATGCTGATTAGCCGGATTCTGAAATATACACGTCGGGTAATTACTCCATTGGTTTCGGGTATTGTGGTGACATTGATTGGCATGAGTCTGATAAAAGTCGGTATATCGGCGTGTGGGGGTGGAGCAGCTGCTCAGGCAGATGGAACGTTTGGAGCTTTCCATCATATAGGACTGGCCGCTTTGGTACTGGTTTTGATTATTTTCTTTAACCGCAGTTCCAATCGTTATTTACGAATGAGTTCGATTGTTATCGGACTGGTTGTGGGATATGTACTGGCCTGGGCTTTGGGAATGGTCGATTTTTCGGCAGTACAAAGTTATGGGGGGGTTAATATTCCCATTCCCTTCCGATACGGTATATCGTTTGATATTTCAGCTATTATCGGGTTGGCTTTGGTCTATCTGATTACAGCCATTGAGGCTTATGGAGATATTACTGCAAACTCTTTGATTTCTGGAGAACCTGTGGAAGGGGAGACTTTCGTCAAGCGTGCGTCGGGTGGTATTCTGGCTGATGGATTTAATTCCATGCTGGCAGGCTTTTTCAATTCTTTTCCAAATTCCATTTTTGCTCAGAATAACGGTATGATTCAATTGACTGGAGTGGCCAGCCGTTATGTGGGATATTTTATTGCAGGTTTCCTTATTTTACTGGGATTGTTTCCCGCAGTCGGGTTGGTATTTTCATTAATGCCTGAGCCGGTATTAGGAGGGGCTACCTTGTTAATGTTTGGTACGGTAGCTGCTGCGGGTATCCGAATTATTTCTTCACAGAAAATTGACCGTAAGGCTACATTGGTCATGGCACTGAGTTTCTCGTTTGGTTTGAGTGTGGAACTTGTACCGGATATATTATGTCAGCTTCCGGATACATTGCGTAACATATTTTCTTCAGGAATAACGACGGGAGGTTTGACCGCGATTCTAGCAAATCTGTTGATTCAGATAAAGGAGTGATATAAATGATATATAAAAAAACTCCGCTTCTCCTTAAAAGGAGCGGAGTTTTTTATTAGAAGGTCTTATGTTTATTTGACTTCGATAACCTTACTAGCTTGTGCTTTTTCTTCGTTCATCTTCTTGGGCAGATCAATAGTCAATACACCGTCGTTTACGGAAGCATTGATTTTTTCTTTTTCTACGTCATCAGGGATAATCATAGATTGTTCGAATTTGCTATAAGAGAATTCGCGGCGCAAGTATTTCTTGTTCTCGTCTTTGTTCTCATTTTTCTTTTCCATTGAGATGGTAAGTGTGTTGTCGTCAGCCAGCTGTACATGGAAGTCATTTTTTGTCATGCCGGGAGCTGCCAATTCAACTTTGTACTCTTTCTCGCTTTCAATTACGTTGATTGCAGGAGCAGTACTGTTGGCCTTTACCATCCAGTCGTTATCAAAGAAATCATTAAAGATACTTGGTAACCAGTTCTGATTGTAATTTTTTCTAGTCGGCATCATAGTTGTAATCTCCTATCATTAAGTTCTTTATTTATCATTTTTTTCTTGTGGAGGGTTTCTGCTTTCGCTTCCGCGATCCACTTAGGAGAGTGCAAAACCTGTACCTGTTTTGTGTAGGTGTACCCAAAAGGATTCGGATTTTAATTTCTGTTTAACTAAGAGGCTTGTTTTTAAACTAAGGAAAACATTATTCGGTGACAAGAAGACAGAATGTGGACAATCTGACACAAATCAAGCTGTCATAGTTGCGTTGGGGAGGGAAAGCCTATCACATTATAGCATAAAAAAGGCCGTACAAATCAGTTACGGCCTCTTTTGTTGTATGATGAATAAATGTTAGCGTGTAGCAAATGCAGACTGGCTGTTCGCCTGACGTGCAGCAATCATGCCTTGCAGGTCGGGAGATACAGTTGTAGAAGTTCCGTCCTGCTGCTTAAATGTGATGGTCCCGTCTTCGTTCATGGTGATCAGCTCAAAAGTTTGTCCTTCTGCAGAAGCATTCCATGTATTCTTTTCTTTGTTGTAAATCAGGTTGAGCGGTTTGTCTTCTTCTCCTTTTTTGAGGATGGTATAACCGTCTTCATTGATGCGTACGAGATATTCTCCGTTTTCACCTTTTACGCTTTTTACGGAACCAACATTGTCGGCTAATGGGTTTGCTCCAGACCAGAACTCAATGGAGTTCAGTACGATGATATCTGCCAGATAAGCAACTTCATAAACAGGTACTATATGGAAAGCAAGGAACACGATTTCATTGACAAACTTGTTACCGATGCTGTTGTTCCAGTCTTTCAGACTGCTCCATAATCCGAAGGAACCTATACATGAAGAACATATAATGCTGCTGCTCAGAATCAGGCATGCAACAGAAATTTTGAATTTTCTCATATCTGCTTCAGTTTTGGGTTAATATTTAATCTGTATTGTCTTTTTAGTTATTACAATTTGTTACAAAGTTAGAAGTTATTTTGGATTATGAAAGAAAAGTGTAAAAAAATCGTATCTTTGCGTCGTTTTTTGTGAGAAATTAATGATTAAATAAACAATAGGATGAAAGAAAAGATTCAGAAGAGGTTGAGCGATTCGAAAGCAGCGCGTTGGACGGCGTTATTCATCGTCTCATTTACAATGATGTGTGGTTATTTCTTGACAGATGTGATGTCGCCTTTGGAAAATCTGTTGACAACAAAAGGAAGAGTGGTGTATTTTACAGATGATACTTCTATGCCGGCAGATAGTTTGATTGCGAAGGTACGACTGTTTTCGGCAGCAGAGATGCTTTCTGAGCCTGATCTTACAGTAGAAAAACTGGAAACGGGTGCGAAGCTGCAGTATTGCGAGGCGATAGGCGGAAAACAGGTCCCGGTAGAGAAGACCATTAGTTCGGTTGCTCGTGGAGAAGGCTGGTCAAGTACGGAATATGGATTCTTTTCTGGAGCTTATGGTTTGATTAATGTCTTTTTGCTGATGTTGTTCTTTGGGGGAGTGATTCTGGATAAGATGGGAATTCGTTTCACCGGTATCATGTCTTCAGGGTTGATGTTCGCAGGAGCTCTTATAAAATGGTATGCCCTTGCTACGGATTTTGGAGGAGCACAGTTGTTTGGTATGAATATGCAGGTAGTATTGGCTTCAGCTGGATTTGCGATATTTGGTATGGGTGCAGAAATTACCGGAATTACTGTTTCAAAGGTGATTGTCAAGTGGTTTGCAGGTAAGGAACTGGCATTGGCTATGGGGCTTCAGGTAGCCATGGCACGTATTGGTACGGCATTGGCATTGGCTGTCAGTTTGCCGGTGGCCCGTATGATGGGAAATGTATCTTATCCGGTGTTGTTTGGCGCCATTCTGTTGTGTGTGGGATTTGGTTCGTATTTGGTTTATTGCATGATGGACCGCAAAGAAGATGCGTCGGCTGAAGCAATTCGTATGGAAAGTGGCAAGAAAAAAGAGGATGGATTTAAAATGTCTGATTTGAAGCAGATTTTTTGCAGCAGAGGCTTTTGGTTGATTAATTTGCTTTGCCTGATGTTTTATGCAGGAGTATTTCCTTTCTTGAAGTTTGCGACTAAACTGATGATTTTTAAATATGATGTGCCGGAGTCTTTTGCAGGACTGATTCCTGCCTTGTTGCCTTTTGGTACGATTCTGCTTACGCCTGTATTCGGATCATTGTACGACCGTATTGGCCGTGGAGCTACGCTGATGATTATCGGATCAGTTATGCTGACAGCAGTGCATGTGCTTTTTGCACTTCCTATCATGAATTATTGGTGGTTTGCCGTAGTGGTGATGATTGTGCTAGGGATTGCATTTTCTCTGGTTCCTAGTGCCATGTGGCCTTCTGTGCCTAAAATCATTCCGATGAAACAACTTGGTTCTGCTTATGCTATTATTTTTTATATTCAGAACATTGGTTTAACGATGGTTCCTTGGCTGATTGGCTGGGTAATTGAACATTGGGCTACGCTTCGTAATGAGGCTGGCGTCATTACAGGTTATGATTATACAGCTCCGATGGTAATTTTTGCTATCTTTGGAGTTTGTGCGATAGTAATATCTTTGTTGCTGCGTGCTGAAGATGCAAAGAAACATTATGGCTTGCAGGAAGCTAATATGAAAAAATCATAATACAGGACAAAATAAAAGTAAGGGCCGGTTTTGCATAGATAAGAATCGGCTCTTTGCTTTATAAAATTTTAAAAAGAATCAGACAAAGGAACATACTGAGATATTCTAATCGTTTTCTCAAAAATTTTAAAGCCTTGTACATGTGAGCTTCTACTGTTCGTAAAGAAACTCCCATGATGTCTGCTATTTCTTTATTTTTCAGTTCATGCAGATAGCTTAGTTTGAAGATTTTTTGGCATTTGTCAGGAAGTTCACTGATTGCTGTGTGGATTTCTGCATGCAACTCTTTGTTTTCAATCATTTTTATCACCTCAGAATTGTCTGGCTGATAGAACTCCAAGCGGTGGCTGTGCAGTTCTTCTTCCATTGTGCAGTAATGGTCTACAACAGACCTGTGCTTCAACAGATTTAAGGCCTTTGTATATACTGAACGATATAGTAAAGCATGGATTTGTTCACCAACTTCAATGCTTTCTTTTCGTTTCCATAGTTCAGCAAACACATCTTGGACAATATCTTCGGCTTCTTCTTCCCCAACGAGACGTGTGGCGTAAAAAAGTAAGCTTGGATAATATTTGCGAAATAAAGAAATGTAGATGTCTTTAAAATTCTCTTCCATTAATTGCCGAACATAAAATGATGCCTTACAAAAGTAGTATATTAATTAATAATTCTCTAAATAGTTCTATAAATTTAAAACTATTATTGTTTTTTCGTTTTTTTATAGTATATTTTGAGAAATTTCTAATTTGATGCTAAGTGTTTTTGTTTTCATGACTGTTTTCCCTTAAATAGGACGGTTTATATTTTAAAATTATGAGAACGCTAAATTTGGGCATATTGTTTTTTATAATGGCTTTGGCTGCCTGTACTTCATCTGAACAAAGAAAAGAGGTAGATTATTCCTGTCTTGTAAATCCTTTTATTGGTACGGATTTTACGGGGAATACCTATCCTGGTGCACAGTTCCCATTTGGCATGGTGCAACTAAGTCCGGACAATGGACTTCCAGGTTGGGACCGGATTGCCGGATATTATTATCCAGACAGTACTATTGCCGGTTTTAGTCATACGCATTTATCTGGTACAGGCGCCGGAGATTTGTATGACATATCTTTCATGCCGGTCACTGTTCCGTATAAAGAAGCAGATGCGCCTTTGGGGATATATTCTAAGTTTTCTCATAAGAACGAAAAGGCATTTGCAGGCTACTATCAGGTTTGGCTGGAGGATTATAATATCAATGTAGAGCTTACGGCTACTCCTCGTTGTGGCATTCAGCGGTATACATTTCCTGCTGCTGAATCTGCTATATTTTTGAATCTGAGTAAGGCTATGAATTGGGATGAAACGTTGGATTCTTATGTAGAGGTTGTTGATTCCATGACATTGAGAGGATATCGTTATTCCAATGGTTGGGCTAGAAATCAGAAGATTTATTTTTATACTACAATTTCGAAGCCTTTTAAAAGTATTCAAATGGATACAGTTGCAATAAGTAAAGAAGGTCATCGGATTGGTACGGGTTATGTCGTCAGGTTGGATTATACCACTACGAAAGGAGAGCAGTTGTTGTTAAAAACTGCGATTTCAGGAGTCAGTATGGAAGGTGCTGAGAAAAATTGGAGAAAGGAGGCCCGGATGGATGATTTTGAGACGTATTTGAAAAAAGCGAAGGAATCATGGAACGAGGAATTAGGGAAAGTGGAGGTCCCTGAAGGAGATGAGAATGACAGAACGGTCTTTTATACGGCGCTTTACCATAGTATGTTGGCACCTACAATATATGATGATGTAGATGGACGTTATTATGGGCCTGATGGAAAAATACATACGAAAGAAGGATGGGTGAATTATAGCACATTTTCCTTATGGGATACTTATCGGGCACAGCATCCTTTATTTACTTTAATTCAGCCAGCCCGAGTGAATGATATGGTGAAATCATTCATTGCATTTTATGAACAAAATGGTCGGCTTCCAGTATGGAACTTTTATGGCAGTGAAACAGATATGATGATTGGGTATCATGCGGTATCGGTAATTGCAGAAGCTTACTTGAAGGGGATCGGAGATTTTGATCCTCAAAAAGCGTTGGAAGCATGTGTGCATACCGCCAATATGGACAATTATAGAGGGATTGGAGTCTATAAGGAAAAAGGATATATTCCTTATGACCTGACAGATGCATACAACAGTGAAAACTGGTCTTTATCTAAAACACTGGAATATGCCTATGATGATTATTGTATTGCACGAATGGCAGAAAAGATGGGTGAGAAAAAGCTTGCGGAAACATTTTATGCCCGTTCGCAGAATTATCGGAATGTATATAACCCGACTACATCGTTCATGCAGCCGAGGGCTTCAGACGGAAGTTTCTTGAAAGATTTTAATGCGGAAGACTATATTCCTTCTATAACTGAAAGTAATGGATGGCAGTACTTTTGGTCGGTGCAGCATGATATGAAAGGGCTGATTGAATTGTGTGGAGGAAAAAGCAGATTTGAAGAAAAATTAGACAGCATGTTTACCTTGCATGCAGCGAAAGACAAATTGCCTATTTTTAGTACAGGAATGATAGGTCAATATGCCCATGGTAATGAACCCAGTCATCATGTAGCTTATTTGTATAATCTTGTAGATAAGCCATATAAAACACAGAAATATATCACTGAAATTGTGCATGATTTATATCGGAATGCTCCTGACGGTTTGTGTGGAAATGAGGACTGTGGCCAAATGTCTGCCTGGTATGTATTTTCTGCCATGGGTTTTTATCCGGTAAATCCGGTATCCTGTGAATACGAGCTGGGAACTCCTTTGTTTCCGGAAGTAAAGGTGAATCTACCTGGAGGAAAAACTTTTAAGATTCTGGCAAAGGACGTTACGCGAGAAAAATGTTACGTGAAATCCGTTAAGTTGAATGGGAAACAGCTTCATCGGAGTTATATTACGCATGCAGAGATAATGGCTGGAGGAGTGTTGGAGTTTGAAATGACCGATTTGGCTTACTGATCTTTGTCGTGCAAGTAAGTGTTTTGTTTTGTTGAATTGTTTCTATATATGAGAAACATAGTAAGGTAAAAAGGTATGGACCAAGTGACTTATAATAAAATAAAAGATTTTTTGGATGGAAACTGTTCGGATGACGAGCGGCAAGATATTATAAAGTGGATTACTCGTTCGAAAGAGAATGAAAAAGTTTTTTTTCGTTGGGAAGAACTTTATTTTCTAGGAAAATTCAAGCAACCGAATATGAGAACGGCGGAAGAGAAACTGCTGAAACGCCTTGAAAGAGAAAGTGACAAACACAAGAAGGTGTTGAAAATGCGGTATGTTTTCCGTTATGCGGCAATGATTGTGGCTTTACTGGCTATTTCGTCTTTTGCGTTTTGGTACTTTATAGCCCCTCATGAAGAATGGAAGTTTGTGCAGACGGCGTCTGGGGAAACCAAAAATATTGTGCTGGAGGATGGTACAAAAGTATGGCTGAACGAGAATACAGCATTAAAGTATCCCAAACGTTTTTTAGGGAAAAAAAGAATGCTTGAACTTGACGGAGAAGCTTACTTTGAAGTTTCCAAGAATAAGCAGATGCCTTTTATTGTGGAAGGTCGGACAATGCAGATTGAGGTATTGGGGACTAAGTTTAATTTTAAAAACCGTACGGGGTGTCGTGTAGCAGAGGCTTCTTTGCTCGAAGGTGAGATAAGGGCTCGTGGAAATAAGGGGGAAGGCATGATACTGTTGTCGCCAGGACAAAGGGTGGAATTGAATGCAGCTACCAGACAAATGAAGGTTTTTGCAACGGATGCAGGAATCGATGCTGTGTGGCATGATAACCTGATTCCGCTTGACAATGCTAATATCTTCCGTATCACTTCTATTTTGGAAGAATTGTATGATGTGCAGTTCATCTTGTCGCCGGATATTGATAAAACAGTGACATATTCAGGGGTACTAGGTCGGAAGAAAAGTATTACAGAAGTTTTGGATATTCTGAAGGAAACCATCCATATAGATTATAAAATCCATAATAACACCATATTTATATCCACGAGATAATATGAAAATAAAGAATATGCTGACTGTGTGCTGCTGTGTTTTGACCTTGTTCGGATGTCAGCATCAAAATGTGATAACCAAGACAGAGGACTATGCCCGATGGGTCAATCTCTTCATTGGTACGGGTGGACATGGGCATACTTTTCCGGGTCCTGTGGTTCCTCATGGTATGATACAGCCTGGGCCTGATACCCGGATTGACGGATGGGATGCCTGTGCGGGTTATCATTATGCGGATTCTACGGTGAATGGCTTTTCTCATACACATCTCAGTGGAACAGGTTGTGCAGATTATGGCGATGTGCTGATTATGCCGACTGTAGGAGAACAAATGTATGAAGAACAAGAACTGAATAGTCAGCAATTACCTTACGCATCTTCTTTTTCACATAAAAATGAGACGGCTGTTCCTGGTTATTATTCCGTTTGGCTTGATCGTTATCATGTCAAGGCGGAATTGTCGGCTACTCCACGGGCAGCCATACATCGGTATACTTTTCCTTCTCATGCACATTCTGGGTTTATCGTGGATATGGATTATTCCATACAACGGCAGAAAAATCTTGACATGGCATTGAATGTACTTAGTGATACAGAATTGTGTGGAAGTAAAGAAACGCAATATTGGGCTTCCAATCAGAAGATTTATTTTTATGCTAAATTTTCAAAACCATTTAGTTACACAATCGTTTCGGATACATTGACAGACAGGAATGGACAGTCTTTTCCACGTTGCAAAGCGCTTTTGCAATTTGCAACGGCGAAAGATGAGCAAGTAATGGTGAAGGTCGGAATTTCTGCGGTGGATATAGAAGGAGCAAAAAACAATGTAAATGCAGAAATCCCTGACTGGAATTTTGAGAAAGTGAAATCGGAAGCTTACTCTGCATGGAATAATTATTTGTCGAAAGTGGAAATAACAACTACAGACAAAGATGAGAAAACAAAGTTTTATACGGCCTTGTATCATACGGCAATCAGTCCAAACTTGTGTACAGATACAGATGGACGTTATTTAGGTATGGACCTTAAGGTGCACCAAGGTCGTGTGGAAGAACCTGTTTATACTAATTTCTCTTTGTGGAATACGTTCAGGGCACTTCATCCACTTTTGTCAATTATTGCTCCTAAATTGAACAATCAGTTCATAAATTCGTTGTTATTAAAAAACCGTGAAGGAGGCATTCTTCCGATGTGGGATTTGGCATCCAATTATACGGGAACGATGATTGGTTATCATGCTGTCTCATTGCTTGCCGATGCTTATGTGAAAGGCTATGCAGATTTTGATTTGGATGAGGCCTATGGGGCTTGTTTGAGGGCAGCAGAATATGATACGACCGGTATACAATGTCCTTCTTCGGTGTTACCTTGTTTAATGCCTATGTCAAAATATTATAAGAATAAAATTGGATATATACCTTGTGACAGAGAGAATGAATCAGTGGCGAAGGCCTTGGAGTATGCGTATGATGATTTTTGCATTTCTATTTTGGCTGAAGCAGATAGTGATTTCAGAAATTATGAAAAATATAACAGATATGCGAAAGCTTATAAACTCTACTTCGATCCTGTTACCCGATTTATGCGTGGATTGGATTCAGAAGGAGAATGGCATACCCCTTTCAATCCTAGATTTTCGAATCACAGTAATGATGACTATTGTGAAGGGACAGCTTGGCAATGGACTTGGTTTGTGCCTCATGATATAGAAGGTTTAATTGATTTGATGGGAGGACAGCAAGCTTTTGTTGAAAAACTGGATTCATTGTTTACTGTAGATTCTACTATGGAAGGAAATCTGATTTCTGCGGATGTCACAGGATTGATTGGGCAATATGCACATGAGAATGAACCCAGTCATCATGTCATTCATTTATATAATTATGCAGGAAGACCTTGGAGAACCCAAGAGTTGGCAGATTATGTCTGCCGTAATCTGTATCGTAACGCTCCGGATGGACTGACTGGCAATGAAGATTGTGGTCAGATGTCGGCGTGGTATGTTTTGAATGCAATGGGCTTTTATCAGGTCTGTCCGGGAAAGCCTGTGTATTCTATTGGCAGGCCTTTGTTTGATAAAACAGTCATCAAGTTGGCAGATGGAAAGCGTTTTGTGATTAAAACAAAGAATAATTCGGTGAAGAATAAATATATAAAGTCGGCTACTTTAAACCAGCATCCGTTGCATACTCCATTTCTTACTCATGGGGACATCATGAAAGGAGGAATCTTGGAATTTGTAATGACCGATGTTCCCTCTACATGGGGACAATAAGGTGCAAGTTGGGCAATACAATAACTGAGAATAAAGATCCTTAAATTTATAATATGATGAAAAATATACTGTGTTTTATATTGTTATGTGCAGGTTTGTTGCCTGTCTTTTCGAAAGATTATACGGAATTTGTCAATCCTTTGGTAGGCACTCAGTCTACTTTTGAACTGTCTGCGGGGAACACTTATCCCGCAATAGCCCGTCCGTGGGGAATGAATTTTTGGACTCCACAGACAGGAAAGATGGGCGACGGTTGGCAATATACGTATACAGCCAACCGTATTTGTGGCTTTAAGCAGACTCATCAGCCCAGCCCATGGATGAATGATTATGGTCAGTTTTCCATCATGCCGATAACTGGTGCTCCGGTTTTTGAAGAAGGAAAGCGGGCAAGTTGGTTTTCACATAAGGCTGAAGAAGCCAAGTCCTACTATTATAAGGTTTATCTGGCGGATCATGATGTATTGGCAGAAGTCACTCCTACTGAGCGAGCAGCGATGTTTCGTTTTACGTTTCCGGAGAATCGTCATTCCTATGTGGTCGTGGACGCGTTCCATAAAGGAAATTTCAAAGAAGCACCTTATGTAAAAATAGATAAGGAGCATAATCGGATTGTGGGATACACCACTAGGAATAGCGGTGGTGTACCGGATAATTTCAAAAACTATTTTGTGGTGGAGTTTGACAAGCCATTTACTTATATGGCCACCGCTGCAGATACGGTTGTAGCTGAAAACGTATGTGAACTTCAAGCAGACCATTGTGGCGCTATTATAGGGTTTAGTACGCATAAAGGAGAAATTGTACATGCTCGTGTAGCTTCTTCTTTCATCAGTCTGGAGCAAGCGTTGTTGAATCTGAATGAACTGGGTGAGGATGACTTTGATACTTTGGTTGCGAAAGGAAGACAGTCTTGGAATGAAGTGTTGGGAAGAATTGAAGTGGATGGAGGAACGGTGGACCAATATCGCACGTTCTATTCTTGTCTTTATCGTTCGTTGTTGTTCCCGAGAAAATTCTATGAAGTAAATGCCTCAGGAGAAATCGTACATTACAGTCCTTATAATGGAAAAGTGTTGCCGGGATATATGTATACAGATACAGGTTTCTGGGATACATTCAGGTGTTTGTTTCCTTTATTAAACTTGGTGTATCCTTCTGTCAATAAAGAAATCCAGGAGGGATTGATGAATGCCTACAAGGAAAGCGGTTTTTTCCCTGAATGGGCAAGTCCAGGACACCGAGGTTGTATGATAGGAAATAATTCAGCTTCTGTATTGGTCGATGCATATTTGAAAGGCGTGAAGGTGGACGACGTTGCCACTTTGTATCAAGGCTTGTTGCATGGTGCCAATAGTGTACATCCACAGGTTTCTTCTACGGGTCGGTTAGGTTATGAGTATTACAATACCTTGGGATATGTACCCTATGATGTGAAAATCAATGAGAATGCAGCTCGTACTTTAGAATATGCCTACGATGACTGGTGTATTTACCAGCTGGCAAAAGCGTTGAAACGTCCGAAAAAAGAAATAGAACTGTATGCAAAGCGTGCGATGAATTACCGGCACTTGTTTGACAAAGAAACCTATCTGATGCGCGGTAAGAATAAGGATGGAAAATTCATGGAGCCTTTTTCTCCTTTAAAATGGGGGGATGCCTTTACCGAAGGAAATAGTTGGCATTATTCGTGGTCGGTATTTCATGATCCGCAGGGGCTGATCGACCTGATGGGAGGAGAAACCAACTTTGTGACAATGTTGGATTCTGTATTTTCGGTTCCTCCTGTGTTTGATGACAGCTACTATGGGCAGGTCATTCATGAAATTCGTGAGATGACCGTGATGAACATGGGCAATTATGCACATGGCAATCAACCTATCCAACACATGATTTATTTATATAACTATGCCCGTCAGCCCTGGAAGGCACAATATTGGCTGAGAAAGGTGATGGATACACTTTATTCGGCTACCCCCGATGGATATTGCGGTGACGAAGATAATGGCCAGACATCTGCATGGTATGTGTTTTCTGCATTGGGATTCTATCCCGTTTGTCCAGGGACAGAACAATACGTTCTAGGAACTCCTTTGTTTAAAAAAGCGGTATTACATTTGGAAAATGGAAAGAATGTGTGTATCTATGCAAATGAAAACTCTTCGGAAAATATGTATATTCATAGGATGGAATATAATAAAAAGGAATATACCCGAAACTATGTAACACATTCCGATTTGATGCAAGGGGGAACAATTGATTTTCAGATGTCATCTGTTCCTAACTATGAAAGAGGAATACAAATGGACGACGTCCCTTATTCCTTCTCAATTGAAAGAAAAAACCTTAAAAAATAATCTGATATGAATCATACAAGAAAAAAATCACCGATATCATGGGTTCCTACGGCTTATTTTGCCATGGGACTTCCTTTTGTGGTATTGAATATGGTTACCGTATTGATGTTCAAGGGCCTGGAAGTGGATGACAAATTGATAACCTTTTGGACTTCATTGATTCTTTTGCCTTGGACATTGAAACCTTTGTGGAGTCCCTTTTTGGAATTGTTCCGCACAAAGAAATTTTTTGTAGTAGTGACTCAATTGGTTACAGGAGTCACATTTGGGTTGGTTGCATTTTCATTGGGCCTTTCCCATTTCTTCAGTGTATCAATTGCTTTGCTGGCTGTAATCGCTTTCAGTGGAGCCACTCATGACATCGCTTGTGACGGAGTATATATGAGTGAACTTTCCAATGAAGACCAGGCAAAATTTATAGGATGGCAAGGAGCTTTTTATAATATCGCTAAAATCATAGCTACGGGAGGCTTGGTATATCTTGCAGGATACCTCATTGAAGCGAATGCGGAGGCAGGTTCTTTGGAAGCCAGCAAGAAAGCTTGGATGATTATTCTGCTGATATTGTCGGGGACTATGATACTTTTGGGAATCTATCACTATTTTGCATTGCCTTCTACTCAGAATGTAAAAGTAAAAAAGATAGAAAGAAACAATAAAGAGGTCTTGAAAGAACTGGGACAGGTGTTGATGGATTTCTTTCGTAAGACGCATATTGTGTATTATATCTGTTTTATCATCTTATATCGTTTTGCCGAAGGTTTCGTCATGAAAATTGTGCCTCTTTTTTTGAAGGCAGATCGTACGATGGGAGGGCTGGGGCTCAATGAAAAAGAAATAGGTCTTTATTATGGAACCTATGGGGCTGCCGCATTTGTTTTAGGATCTTTGCTGGCAGGATATTACATTGCACGTAGGGGATTGAAAAACACCTTGTTTACTTTGTGCTGCATTTTCAACCTTCCTTTTGTTGTGTATGCCTTGTTTGCTTATTTACAGCCGGAAAGTGGTTGGGTTATATGCTCAGGGATTGTGTTTGAATATTTTGGATACGGTTTTGGCTTTGTCGGTCTAACTTTGTTTATGATGCAGCAGGTTGCACCGGGCAAGCATCAGATGGCTCATTATGCTTTTGCTTCAGGTATTATGAATTTTGGTGTAATGATTCCCGGAATGCTGAGCGGATGGGTATGTGAGAGTCTAGGAAACTGGTTTGATAAACCTGGAGGATACGAACCTTTTTTTATCTTTGTACTCATAGCCACCATCCCTGCTTTCTTGATTACTTATTTCATTCCGTTTAAGTATGATAATGCTGGAAATTTGATAAAAGGTGAACGAGAATATATAAATTAATTATAAAAATATAGAATATGGAAAAGAATTTTGTAATGCCTTGGGAAGAGCGCCCGGCTGATTGTAAGGAAGTGATGTGGCGGTATTCCAAGAATCCGGTCATTGGACGGTACCAGATACCTACATCGAACAGTATTTTCAATAGTGCGGTAGTCCCTTTCAAGGATGGGTTTGCAGGTGTGTTCCGTTGCGATAACCGGGCCGTGCAGATGAATATCTTTGCAGGTTTCAGCAAGGACGGTATCCACTGGGAAATCAATCACGAACCGATTAAGTTCCAACCCGGAAATACCGATATGATTGAGTCGGAATACAAATACGACCCCCGTGTCACTTGGATTGAAGACCGTTATTGGATTACATGGTGCAACGGTTATCACGGCCCTACCATCGGCATCGGCTATACCTTCGATTTCAAGGAATTCTATCAGTGTGAGAATGCTTTCTTGCCTTTCAACCGCAACGGTGTGCTTTTCCCGCAGAAGATCAACGGTAAATATGCCATGTTGAGCCGTCCGAGCGACAACGGGCATACTCCTTTCGGGGATATCTATATCAGCTACAGTCCCGACATGAAATACTGGGGTGAGCACCGCTGTGTGATGAAAGTGACACCCTTCCCGGAGAGCGCCTGGCAGTGTACGAAGATTGGAGCCGGTTCCGTACCATTCTTGACCGAAGAGGGCTGGCTGATGTTCTATCATGGTGTCATCACCACCTGCAACGGTTTCCGCTACTCCATGGGAGCTGCTATTCTGGATAAGGACCATCCGGAAAAGGTGCTTTATCGCACCCGCGATTATCTGCTGGCTCCTGCAGCTCCTTATGAACTGCAGGGCGATGTGCCCAATGTGGTGTTTCCGTGTGCAGCTCTTCAGGACGGGGAAAGAGTAGCAGTGTATTACGGTGCGGCAGATACAGTGGTTGGAATGGCTTTCGGCTATATCTCTGAAATCATTGATTTTGTAAAACGTACTTCTATTGTGTAAACATAAATTATGACAGGCAGTCCCCATAGTCTTCAGACCAGGGGATAGCCTTTTATTTTCTAAGCCTATGAAAAAACTAATTGCATGTCTGAATTTTTTGTTTGTGGGGCTATGTGTACAAGCCCAGGAACCAGTAGATTATGTCGACCCGTTTATCGGAACCACTAATTTCGGTACGTGTAATCCGGGAGCTGTGTGTCCGAACGGCTTGATGTCGGTCGTTCCGTTCAATGTGATGGGTTCGACAGACAACAAGTATGACAAGGATGCCCGCTGGTGGTCTACGCCCTACGACTATACGAACAGCTATTTTACGGGATTGTCTCATGTCAATCTGAGTGGGGTGGGATGTCCCGAATTGGGGTCTTTGCTGTTGATGCCTACCACCGGGGAACTGGATGTGGATTATCATCACTATGGCAGCAAGTATGAAAAGGAAACCGCTTCACCGGGATACTATAGCCTGCAACTGACAAAATACAAAGTGAAAGTGGAAGCTACTTCTACCCTGCGGACAGGATTGACCCGTTTCACTTTTCCGAAAGGAAAGAGCCACATCCTGATGAACCTGGGAGAGGGACTGACCAATGAGTCGGGGGCCTATCTGCGCCGGGTGAACGACCGGGAGATAGAAGGCATGAAACTGTTGGGCACTTTCTGTTATAATCCGCAGGCTGTCTTTCCCATTTATTTCGTGATGCGAATCAACAAGGCTCCGCAACAGACAGGGTATTGGAAATTCCAGCGTAAGATGAACGGCATAGAGGCCGAATGGGACAAAGACAACGGAAAATACAAGTTGTACACGCAGTACGACCGTGATTTGGCTGGCGACGACATCGGTGCCTGGTTCACCTTCGACACGGAAGAAAACGAACAGATAGAAGTGGCTGTGGGTGTTTCTTTTGTCAGCATGGAGAATGCCCGTCAGAATCTGGAAGCCGAGCAGCATGGAGCCGGTTTCGATGAAATCCATGCCAGTGCCCGTAACAAGTGGAACGACGACCTGAGCCGCATCACTGTGGAAGGGGGTACGAAGGCACAGAAAACTGTGTTCTACACGGCCTTGTATCACACCTTGATTCATCCGAACATCTTGCAGGATGTGAACGGAGAATATCCGGCAATGGAAACGGGAGAAACCAAGACCACGAAAAACAACCGCTATACGGTGTATTCGTTGTGGGACACGTACCGCAACCTGCATCAGTTGATGACACTGGTGTATCCGGAGCGTCAGATTGATATGGTGCGTACCATGATTGACATGTACAAAGAACATGGTTGGCTGCCCAAGTGGGAACTCTACGGACGGGAAACCCTCACCATGGAAGGTGACCCCAGTCTGCCGGTCATTGTGGACACGTGGATGAAAGGTTTGCGTGATTTCGACATGGAAACTGCTTACGAAGCCATGCGGAAGTCGGCCACCCTGCCTGGAAAGGACAATTTGATGCGCCCAGACAACGACGACTATATGAGCAAGGGGTATGTACCTTTGATGGAGCAGTTCGACAATTCCGTGTCGCATGCGCTGGAATATTACATTGCCGATTATGCCCTGTACACACTGGCCAAGAGCTTGGGAAAGAAAGCCGATGCCGACTTGTTCTACAAGCGCTCCATGGGCTATAAGCATTATTATTGCAAGGAGTTTGGTACTCTTCGTCCCATCTTGCCCGATGGCACGTTCTATTCTCCGTTCGACCCACTGCAAGGACAGAACTTTGAACCTAGCCCGGGCTTCCATGAAGGGAATTCCTGGAACTACACCTTTTATGTGCCTCACGATGTAAAAGGGCTGGCCCGATTGATGGGCGGACAGAAAAAGTTTGTCGACAAGCTGCAGATGGTATTCGACAAAGGCTATTACGATCCGGCCAATGAACCGGACATAGCTTATCCTTACCTGTTCAGCTACTTCAAGGGCGAAGAATGGCGTACCCAGAAAACGGTGCGTGAACTGTTGGCCAAGTATTTCACTCCCAAACCTGACGGTATTCCCGGAAACGACGATGCCGGTACCATGTCAGCCTGGGCCGTATTCAGCATGATGGGCCTTTATCCCGATTGTCCGGGCGTACCGGAATACACGCTGACCGACCCGACTTTCGACCGGATTACCATCCGTCTGAATCCTGATTTTTATGGAAAGGATAAATTGATCATTGAAAAGAAGGAAAGTGGCTCACCGGAAGGGTACATACAAAAAATAGAACTTGGTGGGAAAAAATGTAATTACAGAATTAATCACGCTGAGTTAGTAAAGGCCGGAACATTGATTTTTTATAAATAAGTTTTTTTATAAGGTTTCAATCAGCATTGTTGCAAGGTTTTAGGAACTTGGTGACAATGCTGATTTTTATTGGAAAAGATTTTAGAAGAAAGAAAGGGCATAAAGCGTAAAAAAAATGAAGAAAGAGTAAGTATTTTGAGTAGGTGTAATTGTTATATGCATGTAAAACCAAAACAAGAAATACTATGATGTTTAACCTTAAAAAGAAAAGCATTTCGAACAAGAATTCGTTACTTGGTTCGAGAAAACTTCTCAGAGCGTTATTGATTGCTGCATTGGCAGTACCGCCGTTTCAGGTCTCGTTTGCTCAGTTTACCCTCTCTTTATCCAATTCCAATTTAGGGACGGTGATAAGGCAAATTAAAGCCCAGTCAAATTATCGTTTCTTTTATGATGATGAGCTTGCGGCTATTCCTGTGACTTCATTGAAAGTTTCTAATTCATCTTTGACCAATGTGCTTGATAAAGCGCTGAGTGGAAAGGGAATAACCTACAGGATTGACGATAATGTAGTCTATTTGTCCAGGACGTCAAAGGAAAAAACAACGGAGCCCCGTTCGACGCAACAGCAAAAAACTGTATCTGGTAAGATTACTGATTTAAAAGGAGAGCCTTTGATTGGAGTTACGGTTTTAGAAAAAGGTACTACCAATGGTACAATTACAGATTTTGATGGAAACTATAGTTTGAGTCTGTCTAATCCCAATGCCGTGCTTCAGTTTTCTTATGTAGGCTATAAGTCTATTGAACTTGTTGCCAATAAACCGATGCTGAATTTGTCTTTGAGTGAGGATACAGAAGTGCTTGAAGAAGTTGTTGTCACTGCGTTGGGAATTAAGCGTTCTGAAAAGGCTTTGTCTTATAACGTACAGCAAGTCAATGCGGATGATATTACCGGAAATAAAGATGTTAACTTTGTCAACTCTTTGAGTGGTAAGGTTGCAGGTGTGAATATTAATGCCTCCTCTTCTGGAGTTGGTGGCGTTTCAAAAGTAGTAATGCGTGGTACAAAATCCATTATGCAGTCTTCCAATGCACTTTATGTGATTGATGGAGTTCCTATTTTCTCAGGTCGAAGTAATAAAGGTGGTACAGAATTTGATTCTCAGGGTGCCACAGAGCCGATTGCTGATATTAATCCAGAAGATATTGAATCAATGTCTGTTTTGACAGGTGCGGCAGCGGCAGCTTTGTATGGTTCGGATGCCGCCAATGGAGCTATTGTCATTACCACAAAAAAAGGGAAAGAAGGTAAATTGAGTATTACAGTTAACAGTAACACGGAATTTACATCTCCATTTGTAATGCCTCGTTTTCAGACTAGATATGGAACAGGTTCAGATGGAATATATAGTTCGACTAGTGCACGTAGTTGGGGAGCACATTTGACAGAGGCGAATTATTATGGCTATAATCCGGCTGACGATTATTTCCAGATGGGAATCATTGGAACTGAAAGCGTCTCATTGTCTACTGGAACGGAAAAAAATCAGACATATGCATCTGCAGCAGCAGTAAATTCAAAAGGTATTATTCCAAATAATAAATATAATCGTTATAATTTCACAGTGCGTAACACTACTTCATTCTTGAATGATAAGATGAAGCTGGATGTCAGTGCTAGCTACATTTTGCAGAATGATCAAAACATGACTAACCAGGGAACCTATAATAATCCATTGGTGGGAGCTTATTTGTATCCAAGAGGAAACGATTGGGAAGATATAACGATGTATGAACGCTATGATTCGGCTCGTAAGATTTATACACAGTATTGGCCGGTTGGAGATGAAGCGATGGCTATGCAAAATCCATATTGGATTAATTATCGTAATTTGCGTAATAATAAGAAGGACCGCTATATGTTAAGTGCTGGATTAAGTTATCAGATACTTGATTGGTTAAGTGTGAGTGGCCGTGTACGTTTGGATAATTCAAATAATGATTATACAGAAAAATTTTATGCATCAACTAACACTCAGTTAACGGAACAATCTAGCAGAGGTTTATATGGTATAACTCGTACACAAGAAAAGCAACTGTATGCAGACTTTCTTGTGAATATTAATAAAACATTTGGAACGGACTGGAGTTTACAAGCTAATTTTGGTGGATCATTTTCTGATATGCGATCTGATGCCTTAAAAGTACGTGGTCCTATAGCAGATGGTAGTGAGGCTTTTGGTGATGAGCCGGTGGGTTATACGAATTTCTTTGCTGTACAGAATCTGAGTCCAAGTAAAAGTACTCGTTTACAAGAGGGATGGCGTGAGCAGACTCAATCGTTGTTTGCTTCTGCCGAGTTAGGTTATAAGAGTACATATTATTTGACATTAACTGGGCGTAATGATTGGCCTTCTCAATTGGCTGGTCCAAATTCAGAAAGTAGTTCATTCTTTTATCCTTCAGTGGGTGCATCTGTGGTTCTTTCAGAATTAATGCCAAACTTGAATCACGACTATCTTTCTTATATGAAAATTCGTGGTTCGTGGGCTTCTGTGGGTAATCCATTTGAACGTTATATTGCTAATCCTCATTATGAGTGGGTTAATAACTCATGGAGTATAACTACTCAGTATCCGTTGTATAATTTGAAACCTGAACGTACTCAGTCGTTTGAGGTTGGTTTGACATTACGTTTCTTGAAACATTTTGATTTAGATGTTACCTATTATAATGCGAAAACCATGAATCAAACCTTTAATCCACAGTTGCCGGTTAGTGGGTGGTCTGCAATGTATATTCAAACAGGTGCTGTAAGGAATCAAGGAATTGAGCTTTCTTTGGGATATAAGAATACGTGGAGAGATTTTACATGGGATACAGGCATTACTTATTCAATGAATAAGAACAAAATTATAGAACTTGCTGACAATGCGATAAATCCTGTTACGGGTGAGATCTTTTCTTTGTCAACCTTGAATATGGGAGGTTTAGGAGAAACAAGATTCTTATTGAAAGAAGGAGGAACAATGGGCGATATTTACTCATTGATTGATTTAAAGAGAGATAGTAATGGAGCGATTTATACTGATAGAGAGGGAAAATTAGCGACAGAAACTATTCAGGATCCCAATCAGTATATAAAATTAGGAAGTGTTCTTCCTGATGGTAATTTGGCTTGGCGTAATAATTTTTCTTGGAAAGGCTTTAATTTAGGATTTTTGGTAACAGCTCGTTTGGGTGGAGTTGTTTATTCAAGAACACAGGCCATGCTTGATTATTATGGTGTGTCTGAGGCTTCTGCAAAGGCTCGTGATTTAGGTTATGTAGTTGTGAATGGAAATGATCGTGTGAGTCCAGAAACATGGTATAGTACTATTGGGGCTGGAACAGCTATTCCTCAGTATTATACTTACTCTGCTACAAATGTACGTTTGCAAGAAGCTTCTTTGAGCTATACTTTTCCTCGTAAAATGTTGAGAGATATCTGTGATATCAAGGTCTCTATTATCGGACGTAATCTATGGATGATTTATAATAAGGCTCCATTTGATCCTGAGACTGTGGCTTCTACAGATAATTTCTATCAAGGAATTGATTATTTCATGATGCCTGCATTACGTAATATTGGATTTAGCTTGAGCTTTAAATTTTAAATATGAAGAATTATGAAAAAAACAATATTAAATAAATTTTTATTAGGCTCTCTAATTCTTGTTTCTATCTCCTGTACAGACAAGTATTTAGATATAAATTCAGATCCCTATCAGCCTGGAAGTCTTGAAAATGATGATTATGCATTGGGATCAGCAATGACTCAGTTGGCTAGCTGTGTGGTATCATCCGATGTCAATACGGCACAGTTTACAGATTGTTTATTAGGAGGCCCTATGGGGGGATATTTTGCAGATTCGAATAAGGGATTTTCAGAGACAATTTCTAATTTCAATGCTAAGAATGACTGGACACGTGTATTTTTAATCAGCGATAAGATAATTCCTGTATTGTATGGAAATTTAAACTCGGTTCAAATAGTGTCTAATAATACTGGAAATCCGGTGCCATACGCTATAGCTCAAATTATTAAGGTCGCAGCTATGAGTCGTGTAACAGATACTTATGGTCCGATTCCTTACTCAAAGATTGGCTCTGATGGTAAAATCACTATTCCTTATGACTCTCAGGAAGAGGTCTATAATAAATTTTTTGAGGAATTGGATAATGCTATAAATGTGTTGTTAGAGAACAAAGGTGCATTGCTGGTTTCAACTGCTGATTATGTGTATGGTGGGGATGTGGAGAAATGGTTAAAATTTGCTAACTCGTTGCGTCTACGTCTTGCTATGCGTATAGCATACGCTAATCCTACTAAGGCAAAAGAAATAGCAGAGGCATGTATAACGAGTGAAGCAGGATTAATTACAGCAAATGTAGACAATGCAGCTTGGAATTATTTTGGCTCTATTACTAACTCGTTATTTACGGCGCTTCGATATAATGCAGAAACTAGTGGTGGAGATACGCATGCGGCAGCTGATATAATTTGTTACATGAATGGATACAATGACAATCGTCGTGCTAGTTATTTTGAATTAGCTAGTAATGGAGAATATGTAGGTTTAAGACGTGGAATCGATATTACCAAGGATGCCATTGCAAATCATTTTGTGGATTATTCTACAGTGAAGATTTCTGCTTCGGATCCTATTTTATGGATGAATGCGGCTGAAGTTTCTTTCTTGCGTGCTGAAGGTATTGCGATTTTTGGCTTTAATATGGGAGGAAGTGCAGAAGAGTTTTATAATCAAGGTATTCGTTTGTCCTTTGAACAATGGAAAGCTGATGGGGTTGATGAATATCTTTCTAATAGCACTCGCATCCCAGCCACTTATGTTGATCCGTTTGCTGGACAAAATTATAATACGAAATTGTCTACTATTACTGTAAAATGGGATGAAAAAGCAACAAAGGAAGAAAAGCAGGAACGTATTATTATTCAAAAATGGATTGCTAATTGGATGCTGGGTAATGAAGCTTGGGCTGATTATCGCCGAACTGGATATCCTCATTTGATTCCGGCAACCGATGAGGGTAATAAGAGCGGGGGTATAGTAGATTCTCAGAGGGGTGCACGTCGTATGCCATATCCCAATGAGGAGTACACAAGTAATTTAGAAAATGTAAATTATGCGGTTGCTAATTATTTGAAAGGGCCCGATAATATGTCTACAGATGTTTGGTGGGCATGTAAAAAATAATGTTAACAATTAAATACAATGTTATATGAAAACGAAATTAATTAATAGGCTGTTTGGAGCTGTATTATATACCTCAGTTCTTTCTTTGCCAGCGTGTACTGATTGGACTGAGCCGGAAAGTCTGACTTTGCATAGTTCTTCATTGGAAGAGCAAAATTCACAACTTTACCAAGATTACTTACTGGATTTGAAAAATTATAAGGCTAGTGAACATAAAGTGATGATTGTATCGTTTGATAATCCAGGGAACAATCCAAGTAAGCAAGCTGAACATCTGACAACTTTGCCTGATAGCATTGATTTTATTAATTTGAATAATCCGGATAATTTGAATGAAGAAATTATGCTTGAGATGGAGCAAATCAAGAATGATAAAGGTACTAAAACCTTGTATACGATTAGTCATGATGCATTTGAGACAGCATGGACTGCTAAATTAAAAGAGGAAGGTGGAGAATCTTTAACAGAAGAAGATGCGTTAAAATACTTGGGTGATTGTACAGATAAGGCTCTGGAACTTTGTGAAAAATACCATTATGATGGTATTATAGTTGAATATACCGGACGTTCTTTAGTGAGTATGACAGAAAGTGTTTTGGCTGAATACAATGCACGTCAGCAGAACTTTTTTAATCGCATTATAGAATGGAAGCAAAAGAATGAAGGGAAATCTTTATTGTTGTATGGAAATGTGCAATATTTAGTTCCTGAAAACATGAATATGCTTTCTAACTTCAATTATATTATATTGAAGAGTTTAGGTTCAACAAATGCCGATGATTTGAGTGTGAAAGCTTATCTTGCAGTGCAGGCTGGAATGGATGCTGTGGCAGGACAAGAAGGGGCAATTAATCCGGTTCCGGCAGATCGTTTTGTTGCTTGTGTGGAAACTCCACGTCCAGAAGATAAAGAACAGACTTATGGTTATTGGAGTACTATTGATGCCAATGGGGGAAAAACGTTGGCCACTTATGGTGCTGCACAATGGGTGGCTGCTAACTCTACAGATTTTGTTCGAAAAGGAGTGTATATCCAGAATGCCCATAACGATTATTATGATAATGCTTTTGTTTATCAGCATATTCGAGAAGCTATTCAGATTATGAATCCTAATAAATAATAATGAATTATGAAATTGTTAAGATATAGTTTTTTATTGTCACTGGTAGCCATGTTTTGGGGATGCCAGTCAAATAACATTGATGAGGAACATCACTATACAAATCATTTGTATATTACGTCTGATGCTATATGTAGTGACTTGTTAATTAAAGATGATGTTGTTGAATCTACTAGAAAGATTGATTACCGGATAGCTTCTCCTATATCCAATGACGTTCAGATGTCGTTCGAAGCCGTACCATCTATGACTGCAGCTTATAATTTGAGTTACAATGACAATGCAATAGCTTTGGATGAGAAATATTATGAGATACCTCAAAAGACAGCAACCATTAAGGCTGGTGATGTGACAGGAGAAAGCGTGGTAATTAATTTTAAAAATACGAATGAGTTGGATTCGGAACATCGTTATGTATTACCTGTGACGATTAGTACGGCTAGTAATATCGATATATTGCAAAGTAAACGTACGGTATTTTATGTATTTAAGGGAGCAGCGTTGATAAATGTAGTGGCTAATATTCGTAAGATTTATTTTCCGATAAACTGGTCAATTGATGTTAGTTCATTGTCTACGATTACAGTGGAAGCATTGGTGCGTGCCAGTGACTGGGAAGATGGTCGTGATAATGCATTGAGTTCCGTTTTTGGTATTGAAGGAACATTCTTAGTCAGAATTGGTGATGCAGACCGTCCGAGAAATCAATTACAGTTAGTTGCTCCTGGAGGCAATTTCCCAAATCCTAATGTAGCTCCAGGGCTTCCAACCAATGAATGGGTTCATATTGCTATTGTTTATGATGCAACAACAAGAGAACGCTTATATTATCAGAATGGAGTCTTGGTTGCGTCAGATAATGCAGCTTCTTCTTCTGTAAATCTTTCTAGAGGTTGTTATGTGGGTTATTCTTATGATAGTACTCGTTGGTTACCAGGAGAGATTTCGGAACTTAGAATTTGGAGTAAGCAAAGAAGTGCGGATGAAATTGCTAATAGCGCATATTATGTGGATCCGAAGTCTGAAGGATTAATTGCTTATTGGAGATTTAATGAAGGGACAGGTAGTGTAATTCATGATTATACTGGACATGGAAATGATATTACAGGAAGTGGAGAGCCTGCTTGGGTAAATGTGGAATTGCCGGAAAAATAACAATCTGATAACTAATGAAAATCTACCATTATGAAAACTAAATATTTGAATTCATTTTTAGGAGTTACAGCATTTTGTATGGGCGTAATGTTTTTGACGTCCTCTTGTGCCGAAGATTTGGAGGTAGGCAAGGCGATAGATGAATCGGCTTATGCTGGAATTTATGAGAATCATGCTTATTTGCGTGATGTGAAACAAAATCTATCTTCTCCTGTGATAGAACTTTATGAAGAGAGTTATGACACTTCTGTAAAAATGGGATTGAGTAAAGCCGCTACAAGTACAACTTCTGCAAAGGTTGTGATTGATGCTGATTATTTAAAGACTTATAACGAAGATCATCAAACGGATTTTGAATTATATCCGCAGGAATTGGTCTCTTTTGCTGACGGAGGAATATTGAAATTTGTTTCAGGAGCAAAGACTGCAGAGGTTGGCATGACAATTTCTGGTGGAACTGAAGTTTTGGAGGGTAAGACTTATGCGATTCCTGTAGCTATATCCGAACCGAGTGAAGATATATCTGCTACGGATTCTCAATCTACACATTGTATGTATTTGGTAAAAGATATGCGAAATGCCTCGGATGCATATAAAGGTGAAGATGCGGTAAAAGGATATTTGTTTTTTGAGGTAAATGGAGTGAATCCATTGAATGCTTTTTCGTTTGAACTGGAAAATGGGAAATTGCTTTGGGATGTTGTCGTTCTTTTTGCTGCAAATATCAACTATGATAGTGATGCTGGGCGTCCTTTTGTGAAATGTAATCCTAATGTGCAATATCTGTTGGATAATAATGAAACTTTTTTGCAGCCTTTACGTAAAAGAGGTGTAAAAGTTTTGTTGGGTTTACTTGGAAATCATGATATGGCTGGATTGGCACAGTTATCTGAGCAAGGAGCTAAAGATTTTGCTCGTGAAGTGGCACAATATTGTAAAGCGTATAACTTGGATGGCATTAATTATGATGATGAATATTCAACATATCCAGATTTGAATAACCCAGCTTTTGAGAGTCCTGGAACAAGTGCTGCTGCTCGACTTTGTTATGAAACAAAATTAGCTATGCCCGATAAATTAGTAACTGTGTTTGCTTATGGAAATATGTATGGTGTTTCAGAAGTAAATGGAGTTGATGTAGATGAATGGCTTGATATCATTGTTCCTAACTATGGAGGTTCAGCTTATCCGATAGGTAATATGACAAATAAGAAGTGTGCAGGTATGGCTTTGGAATTTAATTTAGGTATAGGAGGGTCGTTGACATCGAGTTCCGCTCAAAGGTTAATAAGCGAAGGTTACGGCTGGTTTATGGGATTTGCTCCGAGTCCAGAGAATTATGGTATGATATTTTCACGTTTGAGTGGGGCTTCTACTCTTTATGGCTCATCATTGAAGGATCCTACCATATTTTATAAGAAGGATGATCCAACTCCTTATTCATGGCCAACCGATATGTGATAATAATTTAATAACATATAATGGTATGTGGTGACTAGAGTAATTGCATACCATTATATTCCTCAATATAAATTACGCTATGAAACATTTTACATTTAGAATAACTTTAGTTTGCTCTTTTATATGCTTGGCGGGTTTAAATTTTTCTTGCCAAGAAGATGAGACACTTAACTTAGTGAAATATCCAGAGAATCCGATACAAATTAATTGTGAAGGTAATTCTGACGTTAAAGTCACTGGAACTTATGATGAGAATGGAAAACTGATTTTTAGTACACCTTTGCAAAAAACATGGAAGATTTCTTTAGCTACTCCTTCTCCCGAAGAGGTTTCTATGAAAGTTGCTCCTGTGCTGGTAAATATTCCACAAGATAAAATAGCGTTGAGTACAGATCTGTTGACTATTCCTGCTGGATTTGCTTCTGGAGATGTGACGATTGGACTTAAAGATGATGATATTTCATTTATTGAAGATAATCTTTCTGCTCAAACTTATGAACTTGGTCTTGAAATTACAGATGCAGAAGGGCTGAATTTGAATACTGAATCAGCTAAGGGGCGATTGATCATTGAGAAAGAACAATATCAGTCTCATATTGTGATGGCTGGTAATGAAGGTAATTCAATTCAAATGAAAAGAATTTATTTGAATAATGATATTATGGGAGATCCTATCTCTTATTCTTTTAAATTGCAATTGGATAAGCCTGCTAAAGAAGATTTGGTTATAAATTTTACAACGGAAGGTATTTCTGATGAGTTTAAAAGTTCTGCTGTCTTTACGCCATCTTCTGTAACAATTCCTGTTGGCAGTAAGGAATCAGAAGAAATAAATTGGACAATAACAAATGATTTTATGAAAACAACAGCGGAAGATGAGAATTTTGATATTGTCTTAAAAGGAGAATTGGGTACTACGAATTTAGCTACCTTAGAGGGTGATAATGCGACTATTAATATACATGTGGTTAAAACATCATCTATCTTGGAACTTGTAAATAGTATTCTTCAGGGGAAACTCGATAGAAGTAATTGGAGTGTTGAATTAGGAGACGGTTGGTCAGGAGATGGTTTAAACTTAATAGATAACGATTCATATTATAGTAGTGTTAGTTTCCCAGAAGTGGAAAATAATGTGGGAGAAATAGTGCTGGATATGAAGAATGTTTATAATCTAGTTGGAATAAAGACTAGTTTCTTATATAAATATGATTGGTATACAGGACGGACCTTCTTCTATTCTCCTGTAAAAACAGAAATTCAAGTATCTGTTGATAAAGTGCAATGGACTTCTTTGGGAACTTTAGAGGCAGATGGAAACTATAGCCACTATATTAGGTTTATGGTTCCTACACAAGCTAGATATGTGAAATATAAAGGAACAGTTAATTCTGAATTAGGCCTAATTCAGTTGACAGACATGTGTCTTTACAGTGAAGAGGAATAAAATATAAATTACATTGAAAAGCGGTAAAATGATTACGTGGAATTTCTTGTTCTGTGGCAATCATTTTAGCCGCTTTTTGTATTCCGTAAGCGCTTATTTATGAGAATTTTAAAAATAATTTTTGTCTTTTTGATATGTGTAATATGGGGATGTAATGGTTATTGTGCAGTTGTTTCTTCTCCAGATGGACATATTAGGCTTACTTTTACACTTGATGGATATAGTCAGTTATCATATTCAATTAGTGTGGATGATTCACTGTTTATTGCTCCTTCGGCTTTGGGCTTGGTAGAAAAGAACGGTTTGCCTTTATCTCGCAGTTTAGCCGTTGCACATGTGGATTTTAGCTCAGAGGATGAAGTGTGGAAGCAACCTTGGGGAGAAAATAAGAACATCAGGAACAAGTATAACGAGATGGCTGTGCATCTGTCTGATGGTGCTCGAGTGGATTTGACTTTGCGTTTCAGAGTGTTTGATGACGGGATAGGATTCAGGTATGAATATGATATACATAATGTGGACAGTGTGTTTGTGATGGATGAACTGACAGAGTTCAATATAGTCCAAAATGGACTTTCTTGGTCTATTCCAGCTAGTTTTGAAACGTATGAATTATTGTATCGTACATTACCGATTAGTGAAATAGAAACAGCTAATACTCCTATGACGTTCAAATCAGGTAAGGTATATGCCAGTATTCATGAAGCGGCTTTGACAGATTTTCCTGAGATGACTTTGAAATCGATGGGAGGTTGTAAGTTTAAGGCGGAATTGGCTCCTTGGCCAGATGGTGTGAAAGCTCGCATGGCAGGAGGTCGGTTTCATACGCCATGGCGTACTATACAGATTGCTCCGGAAGCAATAGGACTGATTAATTCTTCGTTGATTTTGAATTTGAATGAACCTTGCAAGCTAGCAACGACCGATTGGATTCGTCCAATGAAATACATTGGAATTTGGTGGGGTATGCATTTGGGAGTAGAAAGCTGGCAGAATGATGAACGACATGGGGCCACAACGGCCAATGCCAAACGTTATATTGATTTTGCAGCAAAGAACCATATTGATGCCGTAGTTTTTGAAGGTTGGAATCAAGGATGGGAAAACTGGGGCGGTTCGCAGTACTTTGATTATACCCAGCCATATGATGACTTTGATATATTGGATATTGCACGTTATGCCAAAGAAAAGGGAGTGGAAATTATCGGTCACCACGAAACAGGAGGAAATATATTAAATTATGAGCGTCAGTTGGATGAGGCTTATAAATGGTATGCTGACCTAGGTATTCATGTAGTAAAAACAGGGTATGCCGGAGGACTTCCCATGGGATATAATCATCATGGACAGTTTAGTGTAAGGCATTATCGTAAAGTAGTGGAAACGGCTGCCAAGTATCATACAGTTCTTGACGTACATGAACCTATAAAGGATACGGGCATACGTCGCACTTTCCCTAATATGATGACTCGTGAGGGAGCTAGAGGGATGGAGTGGAATGCTTGGAGTGAGGGAAATCCGCCTTCCCATCATGTGTTGTTACCTTTTACTCGTTTATTGGCTGGTCCGATGGATTATACTCCTGGAATCTTTGACATTACTTACGAACGAGCTAAGGCTTCACCGTTTCGGAAGCAATGGAACATGAAGGATAGTAAAGATTGTCGGGTGAATACCACGCTGGCTAAGCAAATTGCTGGATGGGTTATCTTGTATTCTCCTTTGCAGATGGCTTCAGATATGATTGAAAATTATGAAGGACATCCGGCATTCCAGTTTTTCCGTGATTTTGATCCAGATTGTGACTGGTCGAAAGCACTGGCTGGTGAGCCTGGTGAATATGTAGTTATTGCTCGGAAAGCAGGTGAACGTTTTTTCTTGGGGGCTGCCACCAACGAGGAAGGCAGAACGATAGAGGTACCGTTGACTTTTTTGGAAAATGGGCGGAAATATCAGGCACGGATTTATGCAGATGGAGAAGATACAGATTGGGAGACTAATCCGGTTGCTTATCGTTTGGAAGAACGGATAGTCACCTCACAAGATACCCTAAAAATCAGCATGGCGAATGGAGGCGGTCAGGCAGTCAGTTTCTTACCCTTCTGACCGTACGACGTACGACGAAGATGCTGACTTCGTATAAAATAACAATAGGGAATGTGACAATCAGCATGGTAAACACGTCTGAGGTAGGAGTGATGATGGCAGCTATAATCATTGCGACCACCCAGGCGTGTTTTCTGTATCGTGCCATGAAGTCGGCAGAAAGAATGCCGAATCGGGCCAGTAGCCATGTCAGAATGGGTATCTCGAATGTGATGCCCATCATCAGGCTCAGCATGTTCAGCGTGTCGATGTAAGAACTGAGCAGGATGGTGTTTTCCACTTCCTGACTCACCTGGTAGCTGGACAGGAAACGGAACGTGAAGGGGAAAATCAGAAAATAGCTGAACAGCACTCCTGTCAGAAACAGCAGGTAACCCCAGAATACCAGCCGACGGGAATATTTCTTTTCATTCTGATATAATGCCGGCGAGATAAAATGAAACAGTTGGTAAAGAATATAAGGAGATGCCAGTAAGATGCCGGCATAGAATGACACACTCATGTGTGTTAGAAATTGTCCGGAGAGCTGGGTGTTGATGAGCTTTACCGGTAAGTTCTCTACTTCCAGTCCGGGGATATGAAGTACCTGCCCGATCCATGCGAAGAAGCGATACGTGCAGAAATTACTTTCTTTGGGAGCAAGAATCACGTCAAAAAGTTCGTCTTTGAAACAGAAGGCCAGTAGCATGAGTAGGACAACGGCGCATGCAATATGGATAATCGTCTTGCGCAGTACATCCAGATGGTCCCAAAAGGTCATCTCTGTGGGTTGGGTTGGTTTCACAGCTGTTATTTCTCCTTTTTCTCGTTGGATGCGACTTCTTCTTTCTTTTCGTTGGTGTCTTTCGGGTCCTCATCCATTCCGTTCATGCCATCCTTAAAGTTTTTCACTCCTTTTCCAAGGCCTTTCATCAGTTCGGGAATTTTCTTCCCGCCGAATAACAGCAGGATGATCAGTGCGATGAACAATAATTCCTGGGTCCCGATTCCCAGAAGCAATAATGTCGTATTCATGTATTTTCGTGTATAAATGAATGGTTTGCTTTCAGTTGATTCTCTTACAAAAATATGGATTGTTTTTTATATGCGCAAATGTAATGGTACAGCTATTTCTGTTTTTCCACAAAAATGATAGGATTGGGCACATTTTTATAACTCCCCTTGTGATTAGTTTCTTTTCTTATGTTATTTTCTGTATTTCATAGTATGGGATTTGTATTTCACAGTGTGAAATATATATCCCACACTGTGGTTTTTGTATCCCACAGTGTGGAACAGAGAAATCTCCTTGATGTTTGAAAGAAAATGCAGGGAGGAATAAAAAAATCCTCCGGGAACATCAAAAAGACATTTCCCGGAGGATTTCTGCTGTTCTTATGGGGTAATACTTATTTCTTTGTCAGTGATACATTGTCAATCAATGCTTTGGAGTCTTTTGTCTGAAGCTGGATGACAATTACGAAATCGCCCAGTGTGCTGTCGGATACGGGAGCTTCAGTCACTGTACCGCCTTTGTCTTCTACACCCTTGATGCTGGCAAATGCATTGACGGTTTTTGAGAAGTCGAAAGTGGCTGATACTTTTGACCATCTGCCTGCCTTTTTGATGATGCGGCTGAAAGCTGCTGCCGACTGGTTCTTGGTAGATTCGTCATTGATGTCGAAACCTTCACGCATGATGAACAGGTTTTCAGTCTTGGCATCACGGATGAAGAAACGTACCTGTGCATTGTCTGTCAGTGCTTTCATGTCGAAAGAAAGTGTATAGACTGCTTTCTCTGCACCTTTGATGCGCTGTCCCAGATAAGCTTTGTACCAAGAGTTGTCGGTTGTATTTTCAATCTGTACAGCGTTTCCGTGCTTTTCGTCATCGGTAACCGGACTGATAGTTGTGGCACCGTTAGTCTTGTCAAATGCAAACCAGTCTTCTGTAGAAGGAATGGATGCATAAGTCTTTTCATTATTCAACGGAGTGTCGAAGTTTCCATTCTTTACCAAATTTTGTGCGTGAACTCCCATTGCCAGGAAGGCCATTGCTGCTACTACAAAAACTTTTTTCATATTGTTTACACGATTATTTGATTTATTGGTACAAATATAGTAAAACCTTCAAATATACAACGCGATTTTTTTGATAGTTTATAGTTTTAAAATACCCTCTAAGGTAAAAAGTTAAGAAATTTTCTTCGTATTTCTTATAATAATCAATAATGTCAGTTTAAAAAGCTGCTTCCAGTGGCTTTATGCAAGAATGTAAATCACTGGAAGCGGTGGGAATATAAATGGATTATTATTTAAACTTGAGACGGAGAGTCTGCACGACTTCTGCACCTTTGTTCATCCCCTTGGCTTTGATTCGGACAACGGCCTGGCCTTTTTTGCCGTTGGAACGTATGACGGCCAGTGCACGGCCTTTCCATAAATGATGTGTCTGGTCGAAAGTGGGGTCTACGTCTTTGATGTCTGCGTTGCCTAAGGCTTGCAAAGTGCCTGCTCCTTGTACGGAAACAGACAGAAGGTTATCGGCTATTGGGACTATATGACCGGCTTCATCGATTGCTTCTATTACCAGGAAGGAGAGGTCTTGTCCGTCGGCATGCAGTACCTCTCTGTCTGCTGTCAGACGAAGAGAGACTGGAGCACCGGCGGTAGACAAAGTGGTGGTTTCCATTACTTTTCCGTCGCGTAGACCTTCTGCTTTCAGCACTCCCGCTTTGTAAGGCAGTGAGAAGATGGCTTTCATTTCGTTGACGGACTTTTCTGCTATCAGTTGGTTGTCCAGATAAAGGCGGACTGTGGGGTAATGGGAATAGACTTCCACTTCAATGGGTTTGTTCTCATGGCCGGGCCAGTTCCAACATTCAAATGTGGGCCAGGTAGACCAGGAGGTAGTCCGTATCTTGCCTTTGTATCCGTCGGGTTCTTTGACGGCAATGTATAGATGTTCCTTCCCGTTTTCATTCCAGAGCATGGAACGGTAATGGCTGATGGGTTTGCGTTGGCCGGTCAGATCAATGTCTCCGCAATAGGAGGCATGCCATGGATAGAGCGGGCGATGATAGTGTTCGCCAGGCAGGTCACCATCGTAGTACCAGCGTCCGATGCCGGATTCACCGATATAATCCATGGCTGTCCACACAAAATCGCCGATGACGTATGGATGGTCTTTTACGGTTCGGAAATTTCTCCATGCATCGTTCGGAAATGATTCTGTCTGTACCATTACTCGGGAAGGAGCACGCAGGTGGTCACTTTCTGCCTTGTGTATCATATAGTTGTAACCCACAATGTCGTGGGCTTCAGCCAACGGGTCGTAGATTTCCCAGTCACTGTCCCAGGCCGCGAGTGCGGACGTGACCGGACGGGTAGGGTCCAGTTTCCGGCAAAGCGCAGCCAGTTTGCGGGCGGTAGTCACAATCTCTATCTTTTTGCGTTCAATGACCTCATTACCGATACTCCAACAGAAGATACTGGGATGGTTGCGGTCCCGGAGAATCATTGCTTTTAAATCGCGTTCCCACCATTCGTCGAACAAGGTGTGATAATCATAGGTATTCTTTGCCTCACGCCATCCGTCGAATGCTTCATCGATGACCAGCAATCCCACTTGGTCACAAGCATGGAGGAAAGCCTCCGAAGGTACATTGTGGGAAGTACGTACGGCATTGAATCCTGCCTGTTTCATCAGTTCTGCCTTCCGGAATTCTGCGCGGTCGTATGCGGCTGTTCCCAGTATGCCGTTGTCGTGATGCAGGCATCCGCCGTTCAGCAAGATGGATTTTCCATTCAGAAGAAGGCCTTTTTCGGCTGAATAGGTTATTGTGCGGAAGCCGAAAGTTTCGTCTGCACGGTCCAGGGTGTTCCCTTGCTCGGCTACTGTGACTTGTGCGGTATACAGGTTCGGGGATTCGGGACTCCAGGCTTTGGCTTCCGGAACCTGGAAGCGTTGTTCGGCCGTGATGTGTGCTTGGGGTTGCAGGTCATAAGTGCTCTTCTTGACTTGTCCGGCTATTTCCATGGAAACCTCGACTGTTTTGCGCTCTGCACTTTCATTCACAATTTCCGTCTTTACTATGGCTGTCTGCAAGTCGGGTGTCTGAATCTGGATGCCCCAGTCGGCTACATGGACTGGATTTTTTTCTATCCACCAGACGTTCCTGTAAATGCCCGATCCGGTGTACCATCGGCAGTTTTTCTGTTTTGAATTGTCGACACGTACCGCAAGGATATTCTTTCCGGTTTTCACATAAGGGGTGATATCGACAAAGAAAGAAGAATAGCCATAAGGATGTCCGCCTGCACGCTGTCCGTTGACGTATACATCTGAATTCATGTACACCCCTTCAAAATAGAGTTGCAGTTTCTTTCCATTGGCTTCTTTAGGTACATTGAACGTTTTTCGGTACCAGCCGGTTCCGGTAGGCAGATAGCCGCCGTCGTTTCCTGCCGGAGCCTCTTTGTCGAATTTTTGTTCGATGCTCCAGTCGTGTGGCAGTACCAGTTTCTTCCATGAAGCATCATCGAAGGTTTCATTTTTGGCGATTAGGGTATCACCTAACCAAAATCTCCATCCCTCATTGAATAATTGTTTCCCGGATGATGCTGAAACCGACAGTACGATTATCCACATCATTCCTAAAATAAGCAGTCGTTTTCTCATAATATTTAGTATTGTTCTTCATACGTAATCGCAAAGATAAATAAACTGTTTGGAAATCTGGTGATATTTAATCAGTTTGAAAGGTAGATGGTGTGCAAAGTAAAAGAATATGATATAAGCTGGTCTGTCAGCTGAAATGTCAGGAAGATGTCAGTAAAGTTTTTTGGTCGTTATAGGCTACGGAATGTAGTTTTGTGATTGAAGTTAAAAAATAGATTGAAGTGGAATATGAAGGGAAATGTGCATTATGTAGGAATGCGTCGTTTTTTGATTCTGTTTGTGTTGGCTCTTGTGGCAGGCTCTCTTTTTATCACGCAGAAAAAGGAGAAAGACGAAACTCCGCTTCCCGAGAAACTGGAAAAGGTGATGCGTACCACGCGGATGAATACCTATCGGGACCCTTTTTATGGGTATGTGATACATTATCCGTCCTTTTTCGAGCAAGTTTCCAATCCGCAGGTGAAAGAAAAAGGATATTGCCAGTTCCGTTTTTGGAATGTGGAGCAGATTGTACAGACTGCGTTTGTGCTTCCCAATCTGGACAGCCTGACAGTGGCGCAGGGAATGTCTCGTTTTGCCCGGGAACTTCATGCCACTTATCAACGTGAGGAGGGTGATTGCTTTATCCTTTCAGGACCGCTTCATTTGGAAAACCGGGAGGTGGCAGGGCATCGCTTTTATGCCAAGTACGTGCAGTGTCAGAAACTATGGTTCGTGCAGATTCTCACTTATCCGGAAAACTGTGCGCAGGCGGTGACGCGGCTCATCCGGGAGATTGACCGTTGGAAAGTTTGGGAGAAAAAAAGGGAAAAGAAATTGCCTGAATCGTTTGACAGTGAGCCGCAGACTACTTCACCGTATGAAGGTCCTTGTTTCCCTTGGATATTGATTACCAACTGATTTCGGAGAGGAACCTCGTGAATCCTTCTTCCACCTCTTTGTTGGGGAATCCCAGATAATATGCCCGAAACTCTTTGTCGTATCCCTTGATGGTGAGATATCCGCTTTGGTACAGGATGGGTACAGGGTTGGTGTGCATCGTATCTATACCTTCCAGAGAGTCGGCATCTGCCATTTCTTCAGTGAAGCGATACAGGTTATAGCGACTGTGTTTGAGCAACTCGACCAGGAAGGTAGGTGTTCCCGTTTCGAACCAGTAGCTTCCAAACCTCATTTGGGCAAAGGTATTCAGCAGACTGAAGGGGTTGTAGATGTCTTCACTTTTTTCGGTGAAGTGATATCCGTCGTACATTTCCTTGAGCGTGGCCTTGGTCTCTTTCTCCGTCATGCCGTTCTTTTCACCCAGTTCGATGATATCCTCCTTGAAGTCACGGTATAATTCTTCCTCCGTGATACCGCACAGACTGGCGAAACGGTTATTCATGGAAATGTCCATCAGGTTGTTCAGGTCGCTGAATACGCTTACCTTGCAGAATTTGGTTACTCCGGTGAGCAAGGCAAACTTGATATACTTGTCGCAGCTTTTCATTACTCCATAAAAGGCCTTCAAGGTATTGCGGTAGTCAGTCATCAGTTCCTCGTTGCCGATGACCTGAAGCATGGGTTTGTCGTATTCATCGATTAAGGATAACCACGTTACGTCCTGTCTTTTCGGCCGCCCGCTGGATGATACCTTGAAAACGCAGGGATAGGCTGGTTTCACTGGGACGGGTGCCATATCTTGATTCCCAACCACATAGCATATCATTGAGCATGTCATACAAGCTGTCTGGCGTATCATATTTTTGAGCGTTCAGATCCAGATGCAGAATAGGATATTCAGTCCATTCTTTTTCCAGCTTTCCCATGGAAAGTCCTTCAAACAGTTCTTTTCTCCCTTGAAAATAGGCTTCCAGCGTGGAAATAAGCAAACTCTTTCCGAACCGCCTGGGACGGCTGAGAAAATAATATTTACCACTCTCGTCAAGCTTGTAAACCAATGCGGTCTTGTCGATGTAGCAGTAGTTTCCTTTGCGGATTTCTTCAAAACTTTGTATGCCTATCGGATAATTCTTTTTCATCATTGGCTTGAATTTACCTACCCATACATTATGGAGATATATGGAGGGGGATGTTTCTACAAATGTAATGAATTTTATTTCATGTACAAAGGATATGGTTTTTCTTCCTATTCTTGAAACTACCCTACAGGGTAGTGGAAAAGTCTCGCGAAGTATGGAACTTTGCAGCAGAAATTAAAAAGCTACTATGCAATGAAGAAAATGAAAAGATTCTTGTACCTGCTTATAGGTGTTGTATTGCCTGTAAGTTTATCAGCACAAACCGTAAGTGGAAGATTGATGGATGAGAACAGCCAGCCGTTACCCTACGCCAACGTGGTACTATTGTCGTTGCCGGATTCGGTGTTTGTGAGTGGGACCATCAGCGGGGAGGACGGTTCCTTTAAGCTGGAAGCCACATCGAAAAAACAAATTCTAAAAATATCCACCATTGGATATAAGACGGTGTATAAACCGATAGCTCCGGCCAATCTCGGTACTGTTCAGCTCGTAGCGGATGCACAGCAGTTGGGAGAAGTCGTAGTGAAGGCCGATTTTCCGAAAACACGTGTAAAAGGGAATGCCATGGTGACGACCGTAACAGGGAGTGTGCTGGAAAAAGCCGGAACAGGCAATGACCTGCTTGACAAAATACCAGGCTTGTCGGCTGAAGACGGCTCAGTGAATGTATTTGGAAGCGGAGCCGCGGAAATCTACATCAACGGAAGAAAAATGAGAAACAGCTCGGAACTTGACCAACTGTCGTCCGACAATATAAAGAGTGTAGAGGTACTCCGTAATCCCGGTGCCCGATACGATGCTTCGGTAAAAGCGGTTGTACGGATTATAACCAAAAAGCTACAGGGGGAAGGATTCGGCTTCAGCAACCGTGCATACTTGGGATACTAGTATGACCTTGCCCTGCTCGACCAGTTCAATTTCAATTACCGTAAGGGAGGATTCGACCTCGGAGGAATGTTATTCGGCAGGGACAACAAGTTTGAAGAGAACAAGATGCTGACACAGAAAACCTGTCTGGATAAAGTATGGACACAAAATTCGGATATGAAAAGTCCGTTTCATACCCAGAACATTGCAGCCATGCTTTCATTGAATTATCAGTTTAACGAAAATCAGGTAATGGGAGTAAGGTATGACTTTGACAGAAGCCCTCTGATTGAGATGCAGTTGAACATGAATACTTCGATTCATGTAGATAATACCCTGGAAGAAGAAAGTAAGAGTCACACACATTCAGTCACAACAAATAATAAGCATACGGTAAATGCTTATTATAACGGTAGTTTTAATGACTGGAATGTTGATTTGAATATAGACGGAATGTGGTTGGACAATAATAATCCCATTGTGACAGATGAATATGTCAGGCAATCGGACAAGACGGAAGTAAACAGCATTGTCCATACGCAGAGTAACAGTCAGAATGAACTTTATGCAGCCAAACTGATTGTTGATCATCCGTTATGGGGTGGCAGTTTCTCCATAGGCGGTGAATATACCTACAGTAACCGCACAGACAGCTACGTAAACGATGAGCATGTGATATCTGACAACGAAAACAAAATCAAAGAAAACGCCGTATCTGCCTTTGCCATGTACGCACACAGCTTCGGTCAACTACAAGCAGAGGCGGGTGTGAGGTATGAGCATCTGAACTCCGATTACTATGAGTTCGGGAAAAGGATGGATGAGCAAAGCCGTAGATATGATAATGTATTTCCTTCCATATCCCTGTCATATCCTATAGGTAAGACCCAACTAATGATAAGTTATTCAGGTAATATAGAACGACCTAGCTACAACAGGTTGTCAAGTGCAGTAATCTATGGCAATAAATATACATATGAGAGAGGGAATCCGCTTCTGTGTTCTTCGATACAGAATACCCTGTCGCTCAATACATCCTGGAAATGGTTGTATTTCAACCTGAATTACAGCCGTATTAAGGATATGCAGATACAGATAAGCAAATCCTATTCGGATGCAGATCCTTCCATTTCTCTGTTCACGTATACCAATGTTCCAAAGGTGGACAAACTGAATGCCACTTTATCTGTATCGCCGACAATTGGTATATGGTCGCCACAATTCACAGCCATGTACAGCCAGCAATGGTTTGTGATGGACACACCGGACGGGCCAAAAAAACTCAATAATCCTATCGCATTCTTCAAGTGGGGCAATACATTTAGTTTTCCCAAGGATTTTCAGCTGAACATAGATTTGGAGACTTCCACACGAGGAGAAGACAGCAGCTGCCGTATCATTGAGCCGGGAAGTTCAGTAAATCTATCCTTATATAAAGGATTTTGGGGTGGAAAATTGTCAGTCCAACTGCAGGCTAACGACCTCTTCAATACCTCATCTTCAGACATACTGGTGTACAGCGGTAACCGCCTTACCATACTTGCTCCAGAGTCGCGCCGCAGTTTTGGTATGACCATACGATACAAGTTCAATGCTACGAAGAGCAAATATAAGGGAACCGGAGCCGGAGACAGCCAGAAAAACCGTATGTAATTTATGACTGCATCAATTTCTTATATAAATCTCTCATGGGCAGTTGTGGGCATCATCGACAAGGATGTCCACAACTCCCTTCAATCCATGAAGCGTCCGGACGAACCGATAGAAGCTACCATTGAAAGGTATGTCATCGGTTATCTTGGTTTCTGGCATATTGCCTATATTGATAAAGAAAAGATGAACAGATGTGACGATGAGAAGGTAATCGAACTTGGACGGAAGAAAATGGAGGAATACATCACCTCACATCCACCTGTAGCTACTTTACCGAAGTTCTACATTGTGTTTCTAAATCAGCCTCAGATTGGCTGCGATGCCCACGGCCTCAGTGATGTTTTCTGCGTGTAGTTTCTCAAAGAGTTTCTTCTTGTGAAACTTGATGGTATTGGTATCAATAAAGAGAGTTTCTCCTATTTCCGTGTTCGACAGTCCTTTGACGGAGAGCTGGAGAATCTCCCTTTCACGGTCGGAAAGAATCAGCCTGGGCTGTTTTTTCCATCGTCTGCCCTCGAACGAATAGATATACCGGTCAGTACATGTATGGTCTGAAATAACTACATCTCCGATGTTCTTCTCCGGTGAAAGTGAAACGGTACATAGAGCCAGCCATATATCCCCTTTGTCACTCAGCAAGATGGGGGTCAATTTGTGGTGGATAAGATGCGAATGTCTTTCTGAGGAACAGATATGAAAGTTATACTCAATGGACAAGTCAAGTCTTTTTTCTACCGGCTGGTCATAGTAAAACCGGAATCCGGCCTCGTTGATTTCCATCAGACGGTTTATTTCGTCAGGTGGAACCACCTCAAAATAGAAGGCATAACCCTTATGTCGCACTTCTTCCGGTGAACGGCCGCAGAGAAACAGGGGGTTAGACGATACATAAAGGAAATTTTTGCGGTTATAGTCGATGATGTACAGACTATGATTGGTGTTGCGGGCCAACGCATCGGCCATAGAAATGCAAACAGCCGTTTGGGCATATTCGCTGTCGGCGATTTGCATGTGTGAATTGAGGGGACGGAAAAATTGGTTGAGCTCGTGTGATGTCATATTGCTATCTTGTTTTGCGCTGTAAAGGTAAGGAAATTTTTCTTTAAAAATTTTGAGCTGTCTTGTCTCTTCCCTAAAAGATGGGTATCTTTGACTCGTTTTTCATTTAACATTGACACTCATGCAGGATTTTGTTCATTTGCACGTTCATACGCAGTATTCTATTCTTGACGGACAGGCTTCTATTCCCCGCCTGGTAGACAAGGCGATAGCCAACGGTATGCGGGGTATCGCAGTGACCGACCACGGAGATATGTTCGGTATCAAGGAGTTCTTCAACTATGTCAACAAGAAGAACGGGGGTACGAACGGGGAAATTAAGGATTTGAAGAAGAAAATTGCCGCCCTCGAAAGCGGTAAGGAAGAATCGGAAAACCCCGAAGCGGAGATTGCGGCTTGCAAGGAACAGCTGGAGGCAGCGAAAAAGAAACTGTTCAAACCGATTTTCGGTTGCGAGATGTACGTGGCGCGCCGTCGGCTGGAAGACAAGGAAGGAAAGCCCGACCAGAGCGGATATCACCTGGTGGTGCTGGCCAAGAACCTGAAAGGTTATCATAACCTGATTAAGCTGGTGTCGAAGGCATGGACCAAGGGATTCTACATGCGTCCGCGTACAGACCGTACGGAACTGGAAAAATACCACGAGGGCTTGATTGTGTGCTCTGCCTGTTTGGGAGGGGAAGTGCCCCGACGCATCACAGCCGGACAGTTTGAGGAGGCCGAGGAGGCAATCCGCTGGTACAAGAACCTGTTTGGAGATGATTATTACCTGGAGTTGCAGCGCCATAAGGCCACTGTGCCCCGTGCCAATCATGAGGTGTATCCCATGCAGCAAGTGGTGAATGAGAAGCTGATTGAATATGCCAAGAAATACAATATCAAGCTGGTATGTACGAACGACGTACACTTTGTGGACGAGGAAAATGCTGAGGCCCACGACCGGCTTATCTGTCTGAGTACCGGAAAAGACTTGGACGACCCGAACCGTATGCTTTATACCAAACAGGAATGGATGAAGACGCGGGAGGAGATGAACGAGATTTTTGCCGATGTGCCGGAAGCGTTGAGCAATACGGTGGAGGTGTGCGACAAGGTGGAATTTTATTCCATAGACCATGCGCCCATCATGCCGACGTTTGCCATTCCGGAGGACTTTGGTACGGAAGAGGAGTATCGCAAGAAGTTCACGGAAAAGGACTTGTTTGACGAATTTACCCGCGACGAGAACGGCAATGTGGTGATGGATGAGGCGGCGGCCAAGGCAAAGATTGAACGTCTGGGAGGATATGAGAAGTTGTATCGTATCAAGCTGGAAGCGGATTATCTGGCAAAACTGGCCTACGATGGGGCAAAAAGACGTTATGGTGAAAACCTGTCGGAAGAGGTGCAGGAACGTATTAAGTTTGAGTTGCATATCATGAAGACCATGGGTTTCCCGGGATACTTCTTGATTGTGCAGGACTTTATCAATGCGGCGCGTAACCAGCTGGATGTATCGGTAGGACCGGGACGTGGTTCGGCAGCCGGTTCGGCAGTGGCTTACTGTCTGGGTATTACACAGATTGACCCGATTCAGTATGACTTGCTGTTCGAGCGTTTCTTGAATCCCGACCGTATCTCCTTGCCGGATATCGATGTGGACTTCGATGATGACGGTCGAGGCCGCGTGTTGAACTGGGTTACAGAGAAGTACGGACAGGAGAAGGTGGCCCATATCATTACGTATGGTACCATGGCCACAAAGCTGGCTATCAAGGATGTGGCCCGTGTGCAGAAACTCCCGCTTTCGGAGTCCGACCGTTTGTGTAAACTGATTCCGGATAAGATTCCCGATAAAAAACTGAATTTGCCGAATGCCATTGCGTATGTGCCGGAGTTGCAGGAGGCAGAAGTATCGCCGAATCCGATTTTGCGTGACACTATCAAGTATGCCAAGATGCTGGAAGGTAACGTGCGCAATACGGGCGTGCATGCCTGTGGTACGATTATCTGCCGTGATGATATTACCGACTGGGTACCGGTAAGTACAGCCGACGACAAGGAAACCGGAGAGAAGATGCTGGTAACCCAGTATGAAGGTTCGGTGATTGAAGATACCGGATTGATCAAGATGGACTTCCTGGGACTGAAAACGCTGTCCATCATCAAGGAGGCCATTGAGAATATCCGTCAGAGCAAGGGCATTGTATTGAATATTGATGAAGTGCCGATTGATGATCCGGCAACTTACCGCTTATATAGTGATGGAAGAACGATTGGTACGTTCCAGTTTGAATCGGCAGGTATGCAGAAATATCTGCGTGAGCTTCAGCCGAGTACGTTCGAAGACTTGATTGCCATGAATGCCCTTTATCGTCCGGGACCGATGGATTACATTCCGGACTTTATCGACCGTAAGCATGGCCGGAAACCGATTGAGTATGATATCCCGGTGATGGAGAAATACCTGAAGGATACGTATGGTATTACGGTGTATCAGGAGCAGGTGATGTTGCTGTCGCGTTTGCTGGCCGACTTTACCCGAGGCGAATCGGATGCCTTGCGTAAGGCCATGGGTAAGAAGTTGCGTGACAAACTGGACCACATGAAGCCAAAGTTTATTGAGGGCGGAAAGAAAAACGGACACGACCCGAAGGTGCTCGAAAAGATTTGGGCCGACTGGGAAAAGTTTGCTTCATATGCCTTCAACAAGTCGCATGCCACTTGTTATTCGTGGGTAGCTTATCAGACGGCTTTCCTGAAAGCGAACTATCCGTCGGAATATATGGCTGCTACGATGAGCCGGAACATTTCGAACATTACGGAAATCACGAAACTCATGGACGAATGTAAGGCCATGGGAATTCATGTGCTCGGACCGGATGTGAACGAAAGTAATCTGAAGTTTTCTGTCAATCATCACGGAGATATCCGTTTTGGATTGGGAGCAATTAAGGGAGTAGGTGAGTCGGCTGTGCAGAGTATCTTGGAGGAACGTCGTAAGCATGGAGCTTTTAAGGGAATCTTCGATTTTGTACAGCGGGTCAACCTGTCGGCATGTAACCGTAAGAATATAGAGAACCTGGCATTGGCTGGAGGATTCGACAGTTTCCCTGAAATCAAACGGGAAGATTTCTTTGTGAAGAATGCCAAAGATGAATCGTTTTCGGATGTGCTGGTGCGTTACGGAAATAAGTATCAGATGGACAAAGCAGCTGCCGTGAATTCGCTTTTCGGAGGGGAACATGAGGTGGAAGTGGCCACTCCGGAGATTGTGGCTGCTCCGGCATGGAGTGATTTGGAGCGGTTGAATAAGGAACGTGAACTGGTGGGAATCTATTTGTCGGCTCATCCATTGGATGAATTTGCAGTGATTTTGGAAAATGTGTGCAACGTACACATGGCTGAATTGGCCGATTTGACTCCGTTGCAGAATCGTGATTTGATACTGGGAGGCATTGTGACAGGTGTACGTGAAGGATATACCAAAACAGGAAAACCATACGGTATTGCCAAAATGGAGGATTATTCGGGTACGGCTGAATTTGCCTTTTTCGGCAATGAATGGGTAGAAAAGAAAAACTTTTTCATGGAAGGGATGTTCCTTTTTATGAAAGGGAAGTGTCAGCCTAAGCAATGGAGGCAGGAAGAATGGGAGGTAAAGATTAACTCCATAGAACTGTTGCCGGAAGTAAAAGAGAAAGTCATCGAAAAACTGACAGTGACCGCTCCTCTCTCGGCGATTGATGACCAGATGATTATGGAATTCTCTTCTTTGGTGAAAGATTGTCCAGGAAATGCGGAACTGCATTTTTTGGTGCGCGACGAAGACGGACAGATGTATGTCAACCTGATGTCGCGTACGATGAAGATTTCTGTACAGAAAGACCTGGTGAATTATTTAAAAAACCAGCCAATGTTGGACTATAAAATAAATTAGTATATATTTGCGTAGAACTTAAAAACATAAATGATTATGGCATTGAACATTAAAGATGACAATTTTGAAGCTATTGTAGCTGAAGGTAAACCGGTGGTGTTGGATTTTTGGGCTACATGGTGTGGTCCTTGTAAACAAATCGCTCCATATATTGAAGAACTGGCAGAAGAATATAAGGATAAGGTGAATATTGGTAAATGTGATGTGGATGAAAATGCAGATCTTCCTGTACAGTTCGGTGTCCGCAGTATCCCTACCGTGCTGTTTATCAAAGATGGTAAGGTAGTCGACAAGCAGGTAGGAGCTACCCCCAAGGCAGCTTTGCAGGAAAAGGTAGAAGCTTTGTTGAAATAATTTAATCGGATAGGTTATGGGAATGGAAGACGATTTCTTGTTGGAAGATGAGGACGATGAAAAGACCATCGAGTTCATCAAGAACTATTTGCCTCAGGACATGAAAGAGGTTTTCTCGGACGATGACTTGTACTACATTCTGGATTTGATTGTGGATTACTATACCACAAGCGGTTGTCTGGACGCACAGCCGGACGACGAAGGCTATATCAATATCGACCAGGATGAAATTGTGAACTACATCGTCAAGGAGTCTACGAAGGATGGAATGGGCCCGTTTGATCCGGATGCGATTTTCTTTGTCGTGCAGGGTGAAATGGAATATGGCAATCAGTTAGGACAAGTAGAGTAACAAAGTACCATATTATCGTAAAAAAATCCGGACTTGTAAGTCCGGATTTTTTTATGGTTTATAGTCTACGGAATTCCATATAGAACAAGTCTCCGTCTTCATCTATTGATTCAAGGTAGATGATGTGATCTGTAAGCTTGGTGATTGTAAAGGTTTCCATTTCCCCATCAGCTGTAAGGGTTAATTTATGAGAATTATTGTTGTAAGTATAATTAAAGGTCATTCTTATTCCATCCTCAATCCAAATGATGTCGTTGAAATTTTGTCGGAATTGGCAGGTAATGGGACTTCCATCGTCAATGTTAAAGCTAGTCCATTCGCCACCGTATAAAAGAGATTCATCTCCTACCACAAGTTCATCTGGTTCTGGGATGCGGAACAATGTCATTGCTCCTACCTTGGTAAGATTATTTTCTTCATCCAAGCCGAATTCTTCGATAGAGAGTATATCTTGTGTTACTTTTGTTACTTGCCAGTATCCACCTTCCCAAGTTCCATCTTCAAAGAAATAGATGCGATTATATTCATCGTATTTGAATGGTACAGTGTATGGTATTCGTTCTTCTCCCTCATACATGGTAAATAATTTGTTGCCATCTTCGTTTGTCAATTTCAGTATTGGTCGTCCGGCTACTCCCCATTTCCCATAAAGCAACTCCATCCAGGCAGTGTTTACGTATGCGGTTAGCGTAAGTTCTTGTCCATCGTTGTCCTTTACTTTCAGCGTATCATTGGTCAAAGAAAGAATGGTCCATCTCACTACTTTGCCATCTATATGATGGAGCGTAAGCAGTGTGTTGGCTTCATCATATTCATAAGTGATATCATTGGCCGATGTTGCTTCTTTGGCTTTGTAACTACCGTTACCGTCACGATTGAAGGTATAGATGTCTTCTGTTTCTGAAATCCAGGTATTGTATAGCAGATTAATGTCAATGACGGGTGCTGAAGTGGCATCTTTTCTCAGGGTAATCAATTCCCCCTCTTCATCTTTTATTTTCAGCGTATCATCGCTCAGTGTGACAATCGTCCATCGCATGGTTTCTCCATCGAAATGAATCGTAAGTGCTTGGGTTGATTCTTCATACGAATAAGTAAACGGATAAGTTTCAGTAGCGCGTGAACTAGCCTTGTGTATCAGTTTAGCTGCATATACATCGTCAGTTTCAGTGTAGACTCCGGTTCCGTCCGCATTGAATGTGATGTAGGTACCTTCTCCCATATACCAGGTCTTGATAAGTTGGGAAGGAATGTTTCCGATGTTTTCATCCTCGTTGCTGCAGGAGGATACTCCTATCAGGATGAACATGAGCAACATGAGTGTGCTCGTTAATTTTAAAACTCTCATAACTTTGAAATTTAATGATATTATGCTGCAAATATCCCGAAATATTTGTGGAGGGACAAATCGGAAATTTCTCTTTTCTGTATGAGAGTGAGTAAATTGAGCATATCTTGCTATATTCTCTGCATGAGATGTAGCTTATTGCCACTCATAAGAGTACTGATAAGGGATAAAGATACTGATGGTAGTTCCTTCTTCCTTCCCGGGCAATATCTGAAATGTTATTTTTTGTTTGTTATGGGTGTTCAATAACTGTATACTTTGATAAATAATTCTGAGACCGGTTCCTGTACTTTCCAGTTTATTGTTGGATGGCGCAAATGGAGCGTATTTGTGTCCGTTGTTGTGGATGTGAATGTGGACTCCTTGGCTGTCTTCTTCTATAATGAGATCAATGTGGCCAGTTTGATTTAGGTTCACAAACCCATGCTTGATTGCATTCTCAACAGGGATTTGTATCATCATGGAAGGAATCTGTATGTTGTCTATATTCCCTTGTTTATGCAGACTGAATGTGAATTGTTTACCTGTATCTTGCAGCAGTGCCACATAGTTGGATACGAAATCAAGTTCTTCAGAGAGAGGAATCGCAAAACGGTTGGACATATCCAGCCCCTTACGTAACAGTCGGGTGAGTCGTATTAGCCGTTGATGTTCGGAGGTAGATTCCGGGTGCTGATTTATTTCATTGTTCAACACATTGAAGAGAAAATGAGGTGAAATCTTTTCTCTGATATTTTGCATTTTCAGTTTACTGATTTCGTATATATGTTGTTTAAATTCTTGTTGCTGGTTCTTTCTTACCCGTCTTTTATATTCGATAAAATACACGATAAGCCCTAAAATGAGAACGGTACCTAAGGCAACCTCTAATTGTAGAGTTTTTATTTCATTTTTCTGATTATTTATCATTATTCGGTTTTTAAGATGTGTCGTATCATTTTTATATCGTAAATCAAGCTCTGCCACATAATTATTGTGTTCTTCGCTCCGGATAGAGTCTTCTATTGGTAGCTGAGTTTCTAATATTTCTAGGGCTTTGTGGTAATTTCCTATACGTTTATAGTATTCGGTTAGTATTTCGTTTCGCCTTTGCTGGTAGTTTATAGGCACATTTAAAGTACTGTCATGTGAAATCTGTTGAACCAAATGAGCAGCCGTCTGTAGGTCATTTTGCTTCAAAGCAAGTTCCAGTTCCATTGTCATGATATAATAAATACTGATTATTCCTTTGATACTTTGGAAATAGGATTTAGCTTTTTGCAGATAATTTTTGGCTTTATCCAAATCTTTGTTTAGTTTGATAGACAGGTCTGCATAGTTTGCTTCTAATGTGGCATATTCTAAAGGCATGTCATTTTTGCGTTGTGCTACTTCATCAAATATTTTCATCAGATAATTCCATGATTCTTCATACTTTTTTTGGTAGTAGTAGAAATTGACGAAAGTGTTTAACAGAAAATATCTGTTATATAGTGGCATGTTATTTTTTTGTGGATAGACCTTATTTAAATAATAATGGGCTTGTGTATAATTTTTCAGTTGTACATAGCAGAATGCCAGCATGAAATAACTGTTGTATCTGTAAATCTGAGGAAGAGACAGCGAGTCGCATATAAAGAGAGCTTTTCTGTAGCAATAAGCTTGCATGGGAAGGTCATTTAGTGTGTAGTACACATAGCCTAAATTATTATAGACATTGGGCAGTCTTTTGTGCATATTTCCTTTTTGGTAATATTGAATAGATTTCTCGTAAGCTGTTTTGGCAGATAAAGGTTGGTTGGCGTTTTCCAGCAAAGAGGCTTTGTTGTTTTCTACTATTCCAAGAGTGAGGCAATGAATTGGCAATAATTCGGGAAGACGAAGGCAAAACTTCTCACATCTGTTTATATAATAGAATGCAGAATCCTCCTGTTGTCTTGTCATAAGTAAGGAAGAATGTACGGCTTCTGCATAATAATATTCTGTACTGTCCTGTGCTTGTCGCTTGGCCTTCTCCAATAACATTTCAACTTCCTGGGGGTTGTATCTGATAAGTGAATCCTGTAGCAATGTAGTGAGTTGGACAGAGGATGATTTTTCATAGTCTATGGTGTGCTTGCATCCGCTACTAAAGAGGCAGGCTACCAAGCAGGCACATAGTAAGTAAATAATGCTTTTCATAATTTAGGGGACACGTTAATATTTTCTGAGAACAAAAATACAAATTTTTATGGCCGATATTATAAATATTGATTCAGGCGTTTAATTTAGTGCATAAAATACGAATAATTCTGAATAATGTGATAAAATAAATACATTGGAAGCTTTGCTTCAGAAGTGAGGAAGTTGGATTGTTTGGTATTGTTTTCTACATTTGTGTGAGTTTTAAAAAAACGGTTTTGATGGAGCAAAAGGCATATAAAATATTTATTATAGAGGATTCAGATAAAGATAGGGAGTTATTGGAAAAAAGTCTTGCGTCATATAATCTGTTTCAAGTTGTAGGGTGTTTGCCTGGAGGTTCCGGAGCTTTGGCTCTCATTCAGCGTTTACATCCTGATTTGCTTTTTATTGACGTAGAATTGCCGGGGCTTCCTGGGTACGAGATTGTTAATAAGCTCCATGAGGTGGTTATGTGGGATATGAAAGTGGTTTTTTACACTGCTTATCCTCACTATATGTTGGAAGCGATACGAAGTGCCGCTTTTGATTTTTTGCTGAAACCTTTTGAGATGAAAGAACTGGACTTAATTATAAATCGTTTTGTGCAGGCAAAAATAGAAAAAAAAGAAGAGATAAATAGCGTGAGTGTTATGCGTGGGGTGGAAGGGGAAAGCGGTAAAGGTACATTTTCCATCCAGTTGCCGACGGGGGAGATTCGTGTATTGCGTCTTTCAGAAATTGGATATTTTAAATTTAATGCTTCACGCAGGTGCTGGGAAGTCTTTTTATTCATTCAGAAATTGCTGGCCATGCGTTCTTCCATCAATGCCATGAATATCTTGGGATTTTCTTCTCAGTTTGTGCAAATACATAAGTCATATATCATTAATATCCAGCATCTTGCCATGATAGACGGAGATGAGTGCATTATGTATCCACCGTTTAATGGAGAGAGACTGCCTATTTCGAGCAAGTATAAGAAGGCACTGCAAAGTAGCTTTATTCAGTTATAAATCAGAATCCCCGTTTTTCGGGAGGTACCTGAAAAACGGGGATTCTGATTTAATGTTTTAATAAGGAAGGATATCCGAAAGTATTTTTTGCTGATACCAAGGATCATCAATCTCTTTTAATTGTCTGGCCAGTTCCTGATAGAGTTCTTTCACAATCTCCGGATGTTCTTCCGGTGAAAGATTTTGTAACTGGTAGGGATCTTTCACATCGTCAAACAAAAGAGTTTGTGTCAGTTTGTTGTCTCGGTCGATGTACAGAGCCAATGTATAATGCAGTGTCTTGATTCCTCTGGAGCGAGGGAAATAAGAGATTACATTGCCGTCTTTATCTTTATCGCCATCCATGTTTTGAATGTATAAAGCGCCCGTAGGACGAGTGATGGTCTGCACAGAATCTTCATAGAAAAGAGGTGCATAATTACTTCCCTGTACAGTTGTCGGGATATCTTTTCCCAAATTACAAAGTCCCAGCAAGGTAGGCATAATGTCTGGAGAAGATAACAGCAGGTTGTCTACTCGTGCACGTATGTGTCCCGGGTAACGGATAAGGAAAGGCACATTCATGGATTCTGCGTAGGGTGAGTTCTTCGGGTCGTCCGTAAACTGGCTACACATGGTTTCTCCGTGGTCGGAGGTGAACACGACAATGGTGTTTTTGTCGAGGTTTAACTCTTTCAGGCAATCCAGAATCTGTCCGAAAGCGCGGTCCACTCCGCTGACAGAAGCAAAGTAGTAGGGCGCAGACTCCGCTTTCTTCCGTTTCTTGTCGGCATTGGGACGAATCAGCAGGCTGTCTATTGGCTGGTCTTTATACAAGTTGAAGTCTTCCTCCATGCAGTCGTTGAGTGAGCGGTACGGGCTATGCGGCGGGTTCATGCCTACCATGATAAAGAATGGTTTTTTAGGGTCCCGTTGGTTTTTCTCGTTACGCAGGTAAGAGATGACTTGCTTGGCTTCGTGAAGTGGTGACCATTCCTTCGGGTCATGGCGCTTCCCTTCAGTATCCCAATAGTGTGGGTTTTTATGTTCGTCAAACGTGCCGTAAGAATACCAGTAATTGAACCCATGGCGCCGTTCTTTGGGAGTATAAGCATCCCAAACCGGGCGTTGGGTTTCTACGTATTCACCCGGATGAGCCGGGTCGTTGGGCGTAGGAAAGTCAGCATGCAGCTTACCGAAGTAAGCACAGTCATAGCCGTTTTTGCTGAATACGTCGCTTACGCACTCCACGTCGGTACGGAGGGAACTGATAGGACGTGTGGAATTACAGTTCAGAGGTATTCCACTTTTGTTGGGATACATGCCAGTTAGCAGAGAGCCTCTGTGCGGACTGCTCAGCGGGCAGTTGCTCATGGCAGAAGAAAGTACCAGTGATTCTTTGGCAAAACTGTCGATGTGGGGAGTATATACCGGGTCGGCTGCAAAGTGAATGTGCTCCTTAAAGCCCTTTTCATGCCAAAACCCCATTGCCATATTACGGTACTGGTCGGGAAACACGTAAATGACATTGGGGTATTCTTGCTCAGCAATTTGCTGTTTGCTGGCACAACTTTGCAATGACAACAACCCGAGTCCTCCTATTAGTGAATAGGAAAGGTGTTTCATGGCGGTTGGTTAGGTTAGATTATTCGTTGACGAAAGAGAACGGCTGATTGTTTTCGATATTTCTCTTACGAATCAGTGCCTCTTCATAATAATAGTCGGCATAGTTCAATGGCACATCAATTTCTGCACCGTGAGGAATACTTCCTACAGAATGCATCAGGATAAAGTTGCCATTTTCTCCTACTTTTGCCTTGTAGTCAGGACCAGAAAGATTCTTCACAATTTTGTCGGCCAGTTCCTTGTAGTTCTTTCCCGGACAATATCCGTCCATTTCATACAAGGCAGAAGCCAGACATGCAGCGGTAGATACATCTCTCGGTTCGTTTGGAATATTAGGTGCATCGAAATCCCAGTAAGGAATCAGGTCTTTCGGCAGATTCTTGTCGTTCAGGTAGAAATTCAGGGTCTTTTCAGCCTGGTCCAAATAACGTTTGTCGTGTGTATAACGGTAGCACGTTGTAAAACCGTATACAGCCCATGCTTGTCCGCGAGCCCATGCCGACTCATCGGCGTAACCTTGTGCAGTCTGACGGTTTCTTACGCTTCCATCTTTCAAAGAGTAGTCCACTACGTGGTAACAGCTGTTGTCCGGACGGAAATGGTTCTTCATGGTTGTATTGGCGTGTGAAACGGCAATTTTATAGAACGTTGAATCACCGGACAGGCGAGTAGCTTCGAACAGCAGCTCCAGGTTCATCATATTGTCGATGATAACCGGACATTCCCATCCGCGTTCACCCTGCCATCCTCTGTCGGCATCCCATGACTGAATGACGCCAGCTACCGGACGGAAGCGGGTAGAAAGAGACTGTGCAGCTGTGATGATGACATCTTTGTATTCCGGTTTCTTGCACAAGCGATAGCCTGTCAGGTAACTGCATCCAATCATGAAACCTACATCATGATGCCATTTCAGGTACTTCACAGAGTCAAGGTCTTCTGTATATTTTTCTGCGAGTTTTTTCCATTTTTCATTTTTAGTCAGGTCATAATCCAGCCACATGGTGCCAGGGAAGAAGCCGCTGGTCCAGTCATCAATGGGAACATATACGATGTTGCCTTTTTCATCGATGGTACGAGGGTTCAGAATCTTGCCACTTTTTTCAATCAGGTCGGTCTGCAAAGTGTGCTGAGCTTCGATGTTCTTGATTTCATTTTCCAGGAAGTTGTCTGTCTCCGCTGGCTTTTGCTGGCAGGCAGTAAAGGCAAGCGCCAGCATACTGATGAATCCTAAGTGCTGTTTGATCTTCATACGATTGTTTTTAAAAAGAGATTGTTTTTGAATTTGTTTCCAAAGTTAGTCTTCTTATGGGATTTTGATAGGGTAAAATTGTTCAAAAAGCGTCTTATTCTGTTTGTTGTACAGAAGTTAGCCTGAACTCTTGCGGTTGTCCGTCCTGACAGGTCACTTGAATTATCGTATTACCATCCGAATCATGCTGGAAACGGATTTGTGGATTGTCGGCGACGGTCCATTTCCCTTTCACGGTAATTTGCTTTATCAGTGGACGGCTAGGTTGTGCGGTTGTATAAGTTTTTTCGGAGATGTTCAGGTTGGGTGAGCAAATGCTGAGCCAGACCGACTGACCTTCCGGTTTGTACATGACCAGTGTTTCGGCATCGGCCTTCTGGAGGAAGGGGGCTTGCGTGCAATTGTAGGTTTCGAAGAAAGCGCAGGCAGTGACCTGTGTCAGTTTGTCGAACAGGATGTGTGCCTGGTTGTCGTGCTGCTGTATCGTATAACTTTCGAGGGCACTTTTCCTTTCTTCGGCAGTGGGCTGGAGCAAAATCAGGTATTCATATTGTGCATTCTGGGGAGCTTTTCCGTGGTTAATCCATGCGGTAAGGAAGTTACCCTCTGTCGCTTTTTTATTTTTATTGTGGAAGGAATGTTGCAGTCCTTCGGCTTGTTGTACTTCTCCGTCTTTCACATAAAAATAGTTTCCGAAAGGATCTCGAAGTATTTGGGGGTCCGTTTGAATGTATCTCTTGTAATTTTTAGGAAGGGCACATTGAAACAGAGTGGTTTCGGTAGGGTAGTCCGAATTGCTGTTGTGAATGCCGCTTCCCAGACAGATAATCCGGTTGCCGAAACATGCTACGGATTTGCGGGCCACGAAATCAGGTGTAAAGTTAGGCAACTCGCCTTCCGTAAGTTTCATGGCAAAAAGTCCGTATTTTCCTTTCAGAGAACTGCATCCCGAGAAGTTTTCTTTGGAACGGACCATAGTGGTACCCTTGCGTGGACTGTCGAGCAGATGAAAAGGAAGGTGAATAGTGGTGGTGCCTGGCAACCGATTCCAGTCCCAACCTTCTTCTTTAAAGCCGCTACCCTTACGGGATACAGGTTTCCCGTTGCCCATCAACAGGACTGCTCCGTAACTTTGGTAACGTCCGTAGCGGTTGTCTTTCTGATAGATTTCAGCTCCCCATACATCCGTGTTATAGCCTTTTAGGGTGACCATGTATTTCCCGTACCGGTAAATTCCGGCTGATCCGTAATTAAAAACAAAGAAACCTTCCGGATTGGAGGCAGCTTGGCAACCTTCTGCGACGAAATAGTTGTGCATGACAGTCGGGTTCGGTTGCAGGCGAAGGTAATCTGCTGCCAACTGACGGTCGAACGCCTGTCCTTCTTTTTTCTCGGCCAGTGCCAGCATGGCAAAAGCTTCAATATCCGATTTCTCCATTTTTCCACTGAAGGGATGTCGTCCGCCTAGTGAAAGAGCCCATTCTTGCCAGTTACAATAATTGCGCATGCTTTCCAAAGCCAGACGGAATACCGTTCGTCCTTGTGGAGTGATTTGATAGGGTGTGTCAAGTGTAAAGCCGATGTAGCTTCCGACGGCTCCTAGCGCTCCGGTGGTGTATCCTGGATAAAATCCTCCGTGGTGAAAGGCCGTTCCATCCACCTTGATACCTCCTAAAGTGCCCGGAGTGAAACGTAGTGAGCTGGATAACCATTGAGATAACTGAGTCATCCGATGGGCTTTTTCTGTATCTTTTTCTGGAAGCAGGGCTGCAATTACTTTGGGTATTAGTAAGGTATGCCATGTGTCGAGCAGTTCATCTCTTCCTTCTTTGCAAGGTTTTCTTGTTTCTTGAATTCCAGACCAATAAGTAAGCATATCCATTATGTCCTTTTTGTCGGGTTGCTGACAGATTTCTTTTCGCATCAGCCAGGCAGAAAGATAGATTTGTCGGGTCTGGTAGCCATAATGATGGTTGGTACCCATGCCGCTTCCGTAGGCAAATCCCTGGTTGATGGCATAGCGGAATGTCTCGAAATAAAGCTCCCGAGCGTGCAGGTTTCCGTTGAAGAGATAGTCGGCGGCGAATCCACTTAACATATTTTCTACATCCTGCCAGGTAATATCCTCTGCTGATTTCTCATCGGGGGCTACAAGAGGTTTGCCGATGTATCCGTTGCCAGACTTTTGGATGTGACAGCTTTCGAAGAGGCTTGTTGCCTGGGAAATGTATTTTCGGGAGAGGTTTTCACGGCAATAATCTGAAACTTTTTCCATTATTCTTTGCAGGGTTTCCTTTTCCTGTGTGGTGAGTTTCTTGGGGCTGTTGGGCAGATCTTCGTATTGCTCCCATTCCCAAAGCCTACACCAGTGCCATAGATTGCGTGAACTCAGTGAATTGTTATCCGGCATTTGTTTGTCGGGTGTGGTACGGTCGTTGATTTTTTTGACAGGATAAGTCATCCGGTCCAGGTAAATTTTGCCTTTTGTAGCAGGTGAGGTTATCCGGCATTGGGCAAGAGACAGGTTCTCTTTCTTTCCTTGCATGTGTTTGAAGCCTATCCAGCAAGCTCTCCATCCGGTGGCGGCCAGATGGAAACTGAATTGGAACTGTACGGTTCCTTTTTCATCCAGGAATTCAAAGCGCAGGGAGTCCTTTTGAGGAATTTCATTGTAGATCCATAGCGTAATGCCATAGTTCTGCACTGTGGAAGAATTGAGCTGTACGGGAACATGAAAAATCAGGTAGGACTGGGGCTGGTAATCCCATTCCAGGCTTTTCCTTCCTTCTTTATAATAGGTGGTGCTGAGACTGATACGATTTCCTTCCGTTGTTTGTATAGAGGAAGGAATCGCATCTTCGAAGTCGTATTTTTCAGCTTGTACGTATAAAGTGGAAAGGAGAAAAAAAAGGAAGAAAAGACATTTCATACCATTGTGATTTAAGTTTTTGTATTAATTTTTTATCTAGAAACAAATAAAATAATTTTAGAGTCGATTAATGTTCTTAAATTGTACAAATGGTGTATTGATATTGTCTTTTTTGTTTTTTTGCCCTTGTATATTTCAAGATTTTTATCGAATATTGCAAGATATTGCTTCGATGAACCTTACTAAAAACATGAAGAAATTAATATTTTATTGCTTTTTATTATTCGGACTGCTGGTCATGCATCTTCCTCGGCTGGCGGCTCAAAATATTACTTTTAAACATTTGTCTACCGATAACGGATTGTCACAGATTTCGGTGAATGATATTTATGTGGATGAGAATAATCTGATATGGATTGGCACAAGAGAGGGGTTGAACTGTTACGATGGTAATGACATCACTATCTATCGTTTGGAGAAAAACAATCCGTACAGCCTCTTTTCAAATCATTTGCTTCGTATTACCGGCGACCAGAAAGGACATCTTTATTTGCTTTGCATGGATGGAGTGGCCAGTTTTGACATGGATACCCGTCGATTTACCACCTTGCTTAGCGGGAAAGTGGATGCCATTACTTACCATAACGGTCTTTATGTAGCTTGTGGCAATGAGATTTTTCACTATAATGAGCAGACTTCCAGTTTTGACAGTTATTACCGTCTGCCTTCGTCCGAAGGAGACATTTCTTCTTTGTTTCAGGACTCAGCCGGACGTTTTTGGATTGGGACGGAACATGAGGGATTGTATTGTTTGTCGGAGGATAGAAACTTGTCGCATGTCATCCGTTCCCAGCGTATTTCGTCTGTGTATGAAGATGCATCGCATCGTATTTGGGTAGGGACCTGGAACAACGGCATATTCCTTCTGGACCGGAAAGGTAATATCCGGAACATTAAGGCCGAGGCTCATTCTACGCAGACACTTTCTTCAAATTTTGTGCGTTGTTTTGAGGAAGACAACGAGGGCTGTATGTGGATAGGTACGGAAGCCGGACTGGATTGCATGAATCTGCAAACGGGGGTGATTACGCATTATACGGAAGGAGAGCAGCCATACGGACTTACGCATTCTTCTGTATGGTGCATACGGAAAGATGCCCAGGGAACCATTTGGGCCGGTACCTACTTTGGTGGAGTGAACTATTTTAATCCTGAATATGCCATATATCGTTTCTTCCGTCAGGCAGATACTCCAGCAAGAGGTCTCAGCAGTCCGGTTGTGGGAAATATGATTGAGGACAAGCGGGGAAATATCTGGATTTGTACGGAAGGGGGTGGACTGAATGTCTTTGACCCCGTGAAGAATACTTTTCAGTGGTATACGCATCGTTCGTCGGTCAACAGTATTTCGCATAATAATGTAAAGGCCATCTGGTATGATGAAGCGGCAGATTGTATGTGGCTGGGATTGCATCTTGGTGGAATTAACAAGCTGGACATTAAGACCGGACGTTTTTCTGTCTATCGGAAAGTGGAAGGCGACAAGGAAAGTATACCTTCCGATATTGTGCGTGACATCGTTCCTTATAAAGATAGTCTGGTCGTTGCCACGCAATCGGGAGTCTGTCTGTTTTCGCGTGCTACCGGCAAATGCCGACAGTTGTTTCAGTCGCACAAGGAGGGGAAACTCATTCGTATGGTGGCCGATCTGGAATTTGATAAAAACGGTGTCTTATGGATGGCTGTGACAGGAGAAGGGGTCTTCTCGTACGATTTTAAGACCGATGCCTTGACACATTATGTGTATCGGAAAGGAGAACCGGGAATCAGCAATAACAATGTGAACAGCATCTTTTGCGACAGCGAAAATAAAATATGGTTCTGTACATCCGGCAGCGGGCTTGATTGTCTGGACCAACGGACGAGAGCTTTCCGTAATTACGACGTGTCTAACAGCGGCTTTTCAAGTGATTGCATCTACAAGGTCTGTGAGGGAGACCATAAAGAACTGCTGATGATAACCAATCAGGGATTTTCCTGTTTCGATTATCGGAAAGGCACAATTCGGAATTATTGGTCGGGAAACGGCTTCCCGTTGAATTCCGTCAATGAAAATGCCTTGTACCTTTCTAAAAAGAAGGAAGTCTTTTTGGGAGGCACATCAGGTATGGTCATGTTCTCCTTGAATAGCTTGAATTACCGTCTGAAACCGTATCATATCATGTGGACGCGTCTGGTGGTAAACGGAAAGGAAATCGGGGTGAACGATGCCAGCGGAATCTTGTCGCATGAATTGAACCATACTTCTTGCATTACGCTGAAGGCCAATCAGAATATGTTCAGTATTTACTTCTCTACTTCCAATTATATCCCTGAAAACCGGGAGCAGATGGAATATCTGCTGGAGGGCTTCTCCAAGGAGTGGACCAAAGTAAGGGAGCAGCCGGTCATTACATATACGAACCTGAATTCCGGAACATATACTTTGTGGGTACGTTCTGCCAATCCCGACAGCTTGAGCAAACCTATTTGCATGCAGATTGTGGTAAAGCCGCCTTTTTATGCATCGGAATGGGCTTTCTTGTTGTATGTGTTGCTGGTGGGAGGAATTGTTTTCTATCTGATGCGGATGTATCAGAGCAGGGTGAAGCTGCAGGCCTCGTTGACTTATGAACAACGTCATTTGCAGGATATCGAACGACTGAACCAGAATAAATTGCGCTTCTTCACCAGTATCTCACATGAATTCCGCACACCGCTTACCTTGATTTTAGGGCAACTGGAAAAGTTGATGCAGATGCCTCAGCTTTCTCCTTCCATGTATTCCACCGTGTTGCTGGCTTATAAAAGTGGTATGCAGCTGAAGGAACTGATAGGGGAGCTGTTGGATTTCCGGAAACAGGAACAAGGAAAGATGAAGCTGAAAGTCAGCCGGATGAATTTGGTAAATTTCCTGAATGAAACGTATTTGCTTTTCCAGCCGTATGCAGAGAGTAAACAAATACATTTTGAGTTTCATAAGTCGCAGGATGACATTGAATTGTGGTTCGACTGGAAGCAGATGCGGAAGGTGATTAACAATTTGCTGTCGAATGCCATGAAGCACGTACCTTCACAAGGAAAGATTGTGATGGAGGTAGGAGTGACAGATACGGAAGCCTGGTTCTCGGTAGAAGACAATGGCAGTGGAATTCTTCCGGCAGACATAGACAAGATTTTCGACCGTTTTTATCAAAGTTCGGCCGATACGGAATTTAATGTAGGTACAGGTATCGGACTGGCCTTGACGAAGGGTATTGTGGAATTGCATCACGGAAAGATTTCCGTGGAAAGTGTCAAAGGCGAAGGTGCGAAATTTACCGTACGCATTCCTTTGGGAAAAGAACTCTATAATCCGGATGAGATTCTTGAAGCTGCAGACGGGGCCATTATCAGTCAGTTGACGCTTGATGAACAGAAGAAAGAACTGGCTACCGAATTGTCGGATGAGAAGGATGCCTCTGTCGAAGGGCTGGTAGGAGGAAAGGATGGATTCCGTCCTCGTATCCTGATTGTGGAAGACAATGCTTCTATTCGCCGGATGTTGGCTGAACTTTTTGAAGGATTGTATGAGGTGACTACGGCGGTAGACGGGCAAGATGCCTTGGAAAAGGTGGCTGAGGTTTCTCCGCACATCGTATTGAGCGATGTGCTGATGCCGCGTATGTCGGGTATTGAACTGGTGAAACAGTTGAAAGGAAATTTGGATACATGCCATATTCCGGTGGTGTTGCTTACTGCCCGCACAGAGATAGAACAAAACTTGGAAGGGCTGAAAATTGGTGCCGACGATTACATTACGAAGCCGTTTGATTCACGTCTGCTCGTGTTCCGTTGCAACAATCTGGTTAATAACCGCCGTAAGTTGCAGGAGTATTTTACCAAGCAGCCTACTGTGGATACTCCTGTACTGGCTACGAATCCGCTGGACAAGGAATTTTTGGACGAAGTGATTGCGGTTTTCGAACAGCATTTGGATGATTCGGACTTTACGATTGATATGCTGGCTCAGAAAATGTTGGTTTCACGTACCAGGATGTATGCGAAAATCAAGGCCATTACCGGGCAGACTCCGAACGATTTCTTCATTACGTTGCGTTTGAAGAAAGCGGCCTTCTTGTTGCGCAACAATCCGGAACTGAATGTCACGCAGATATCCGACCAGACAGGGTTCAGTTCGCCGCGTTATTTCAGCAAGCTTTTCAAAAAAGCCTATCAGCTGACGCCGATGGCTTACCGTCAGGGCGAGGAACAGTAGTTTGCACTTACTAACCTAAATATAGAAACATGAATCAGAATCTTATTGTTTATTTTTCTGCCTTTTCCGGTTTGGCAGGATTGACTGGATGCGCTCAGGCTCAGAAGCAGGAAGCGCCCGATTTGAAGCGGCCGAATGTGATTTTTATTTATTCGGACGATTTGGGCATCGGTGATTTGAGCTGTTACGGAGCCACGAAGATTTCTACTCCGAACATTGACAAACTGGCTGCACAGGGAGTCCAGTTTACCAATGCGTATGCTACTTCGGCCACCAGTACACCGTCGCGCTATGGTATGCTGACAGGTTGCTATCCGTGGAGAAAAGAAAATACGGGTATTGCTCCTGGAAACTCAGAACTGATAATCGACACCACTTGCGTAACCTTGGCTGACGTATTTCACGAAGCGGGGTATCATACAGGCGCCGTGGGAAAATGGCATTTGGGGCTGGGACCTGCAGGAGGAACCAACTTTAACGGACTGATTAAACCTAACACTCAAAGCATCGGCTTTGACTACGAGTTCATTATTCCGGCTACGGTAGATCGTGTGCCTTGTGTGTTTGTAGAAAATGGACGGGTGGCCGGACTGGACCCTTCTGACCCTATTACCGTGAGCTATGACCACAAGGTCGGCAACTGGCCCACGGGAGAAGAGAATCCGGAACTGGTGAAATTGAAACCCAGTCAGGGACATAATAATACCATTATCAACGGTATCCCGCGTATCGGTTGGATGACAGGCGGAAAGTCGGCTTTGTGGAATGATGAGGAGATTGCTGATGTCATCACTGGAAAGGCCAAAGACTTCATTTGCTCGTCTACCGACAAGCCTTTCTTCCTGTATATGGGAACACAGGATGTGCATGTGCCACGTGTACCCCATCCGCGTTTTGCCGGAAAGAGCGGGCTGGGAACCCGTGGAGATGTCATTCTTCAGCTGGACTGGACCATTGGTGAGATTATGCATACCTTAGACAGTTTGGGTATTGCCGATAACACTTTGTTTATTTTTACTAGCGACAACGGCCCGGTAATAGACGATGGATATCAGGACCAGGCCCGCGAGATGTTGAATGGACATACTCCGATGGGTATCTACCGGGGTGGAAAATACAGTTTGTATGAAGCCGGTACCCGTATCCCATTTATTGTACGTTGGCCGGCAGCTATTCAGAAACCTTGCAAGCAGCAGGGATTGTTCTCACAGATTGATGTGTTTGCTTCCTTGGCCGAGATTATGGAAATGCCGTTGGCCAAAGGGGTAGCTCCCGACAGTCATGCCCGTTCACAGGCTTTGATGGGAAAAGACCAGACCGACAGGGAATATGTGGTAGAGCAGAATTTGAACAATACACTGGCTATTATTCAGGGAGAATGGAAATATTTGCAGCCAAGTGACAAACCTGCTTTGGAATATTGGACCAAGACGGAATTGGGAAACTCTCCGGAACCTCAGTTGTATAATCTGCGTACAGATCCTTCTGAAAAGGTGAATGTGGCAGCTCAGCATCCGGAAAAGGTGAAAGAACTGGCCGCCTTGCTGGATAAGGTAATCGCAGCTCAATAAAGAGCAAATTACTTTGCTTAAATACCTTGACACGAACGTGATGAGAGGTAGTCACGTTCGTGCGGAGAGCTCGACACGTTCGTGTCAAGGTGTCGTCACGTTCGTGACGAGGTAAAAATCGAAATGCGTTTGAAATAAAGTGGCAGTAGAGCGTGAAAAAAATCGTCCTTTATTTAGTCTGACTGTATCCTTCTGTTTTCAGCAAATCAATGATACGCTGCTTGAATTCTCCTTGAATGAGAATTTCTCCATCCTTCACGGCACCTCCCACGCCACATTTCGTCTTGAGCTTTCTGCCCAGTTCCTTCAAGTCCTCTTCCGAGCCGATAAATCCGGATACGACGGTGACGGTTTTTCCTCCTCGTCCTTTTTTCTCGATGCTGACTCTCAGCTTCTGCTGTTTCGGGTCGAGAGCTTCCGTTTCTACTTCTTCTCCTTTGTCATAATTGAAATCCGGATTGGTGGAATATACAATGTTCAAGCGCTCTTTCCAGTCGTTCTTTTTCATGTGAATTTAATTTAATCCGCTTCAAAGGTATGACATTTTTCAGAAATCGTACCCTCGATTTACGAGAAATAGTTTAATTTTGCACTATTGAATAATAGAGCAAATCTGGATGGCTGTACGAAGTCGTAAAATTACGGACAAGATTCCTGAGCCTACTTTACGCAGACTCCCGTGGTATCTTTCGAATGCGAAGCTGATGAAAGAGAAAGGGGAGAAATATGTGTCTTCTACTCAGATTTCCAGACAGATAAACATTGATGCCTCACAGATAGCGAAAGATCTTTCGTATGTGGATATCTCCGGACGTACGCGGGTGGGGTATGAAGTGGATTTGCTGATTCAGGTGCTGGAAGACTTTCTGGGATTTACGAACATGCACAAGGCCTATCTGTTCGGAGTCGGCAGTTTGGGAGGCGCCTTGCTGAGGGATTCCGGTCTGTCGCATTTCGGATTGAAGATTGTAGGTGCATTCGACATTAATCCGAATCTGGTGGAAACTACCGTAGAGGGAATTCCCATTTATCATACTGATGAGTTTGAACAGCGGATGGCGAAAGACGGGGTGAAAATCGGGGTGCTGACCGTACCCATCAACATCGCACAGGACATTACAGACAAGATGGTGGCCGGAGGAATCAAGGCTGTATGGAATTTTACGCCGTTCCGTATCCGTGTGCCGGAAACCATCGTGGTGCAGAACACGTCACTGTATGCCCATCTGGCCGTGATGTTCAATCGTTTGAATGAAATTATAAAGAAATAACTCCATGAAAATTATTGCTATAGGCATGAACTACAGCCTGCATTGCCATGAACTGCATGCAGGAGAAGCCTTGCCCCAAGAACCGGTCATCTTTATGAAGCCGGACTCTGCCTTGCTGAAAGACAGCAAGCCTTTTTTTATCCCTGATTTTTGTGAACAGGTGGATTACGAAACGGAGATGGTGGTGCGTATCTGCCGCCTGGGAAAAAACATCTCTGAACGTTTTGCCCATCGCTATTATGATGCGGTGACCGTAGGCATTGATTTTACGGCCCGCGACTTGCAGCGCAAGTTCCGTGCCGAGGGAAAGCCTTGGGAGTTGTGCAAAGGATTTGACAACTCGGCAGCCATCGGCGATTGGGTGCCGGTGGAAAAAGTAGGCGACATTCAGCACGTGAATTTCCATTTGGATATCGATGGAAAGACGGTACAGCAGGGAAATACGGGCGACATGCTGTTCACCGTAGACCAGATTATTGCCTACGTCAGCCGTTTCTGCACCTTGAAGATTGGAGATATGCTGTTTACTGGTACGCCGGTGGGGGTAGGTCCTGTGCAGATAGGCAATCATCTGGAGGGATATTTGGAAAATGAAAAACTTCTTGATTTTTACATACGATGAAGATAAGAGTTGGATTTGGGTTCGATGTGCACCGTCTGGTGCCGGGACGTGAATTGTGGCTGGGTGGAATTCGCTTGGAACATGAATTGGGCTTGTTGGGGCATTCGGATGCCGACGTGCTGATTCATGCCATCTGTGATGCACTGCTGGGAGCGGCCAACCTGCGTGACATTGGCTATCATTTCCCCGACAATTCGGTGGAATTCAAGAATATCGACAGCAAGATTCTGCTGGCAAAAACCGTGGAACTGATTGCCGAAAAAGGCTATCGGGTAGGGAATATCGATGCGACGGTGTGTGCCGAACGTCCGAAACTGAAAAACCGCATTCCGGAAATGCAGGAAGTGCTGGCAAAGGTGATGGGCGTGGAGGCAGACGATGTCTCCATCAAGGCAACCACGACCGAGAAACTGGGATTTACCGGACGGGAAGAAGGTATCTCAGCGTATGCCACGGTGTTAATTGAAAAAGATTGAGAAAGGGGAGGAACGATGAATCCGAAATATTCAGTGGTCATACCGGTGTACAACCGCCCGGATGAGGTGGACGAACTGTTGCAGAGCCTGACCGGACAGACCTATAAGGACTTCGAGGTGGTGGTAGTGGAAGACGGTTCTTCCATTCCGTGCAAGCAGGTTGTGGAAAAATATGAAGGAAAACTGGATGTCCATTATTTTGAGAAACCGAACTCCGGTCCGGGGCAGACGCGGAACTATGCGGTCGAACGGAGTCGTGGAGAGTATCTGCTGATTCTGGATTCCGATTGTATTTTGCCTGCTACTTACTTGGCTGCGGTGGAAGCGGAATTGCAGCGGGAACCGGCAGATGCGTTCGGTGGTCCCGACCGGGCGCACGATTCGTTTACTGACGTACAGAAAGCCATCAATTATGCCATGACTTCTTTTTTCACCACGGGAGGAATCCGGGGAGGAAAGAAGAAAATGGACAAGTTCTACCCCCGCAGTTTCAACATGGGAGTCCGGGCCGATGTGTATAAGTCACTGGGCGGATTCTCCCGGATGCGTTTCGGCGAGGACATCGACTTCAGTATCCGTATCTTCAAGGGAGGATATCGCTGTCGGTTGTTTCCGGAAGCATGGGTGTGGCATAAGCGCCGTACGGATTTGAAGAAATTTTTCAAGCAGGTACACAATTCCGGCATTGCCCGTATTGACTTGTACAAGAAATATCCGGAATCGTTGAAAGTGGTACATCTGTTGCCGGCAGTGTTTACGGTCGGTGTGGTACTGGTTCTGCTGGCTGCTTTTATCTGTCCGTGGAGCCTGCTTTTACTGGCTTTGTTTGCCGTCGTTATTTTTACAGACGCTTCTCTTCGTAATAAAAGTCTGAAAATTGGTGGACTATCCGTCTTTGCTGCGTTTATACAGTTGACGGGCTATGGTTCCGGTTTTTTACGGGCATGGTGGAAACGCTGTGTATGCGGAGGAAAGTCATTCTCTGCTTTCGAAAAAACTTTTTATAAATAGAAGAATTCCTTTTTCTCCGGTCCGATGGTTCCGTCAGTCACTTTTAAAAGGAAGAACCATGAACGAGAAATTGCGTATAACCCAGTGGGCGGAAGAGGATCGGCCCCGGGAGAAAATGATGCTGCATGGCCCTGCGGCACTGAGCAATGCAGAACTGCTGGCTATATTGATTGGTTCCGGCAATGCGGAGGATACGGCGGTAGGATTGATGCGGAAAGTGCTGGAAGATTGTCATAACCGGTTGAGTGAGCTTGGAAAATATACGGTAGACGATTTGTGCCGTTACAAGGGGATTGGTCCGGCAAAGGCTGTCACGATTCTGGCAGCCTCAGAGTTGGGAAAGCGGAGACGGGAAGAGGAACCTTCCGAGCGTAAGCGGATTACCAGTTCGCAGGACGTGTATACCTTTTTTCATCCATTGCTGTGCGACTTGCCCGTAGAAGAATGCTGGGTGATGCTGCTCAATCAGGCTGCCAAGGTCATTGATGCCGTGAAAATCAGTCAGGGAGGATTGGCCTCCACGCAGGTGGACGTGCGTTGTATCTTGCGGGAGGCACTGTTGAAACGGGCCACTTCCATGATTCTTTGTCACAACCATCCTTCTGGAAACACCCGGCCAAGTCAGGATGACGACCGTCTGACCCATGCGTTGCTGGAAGCAGGGCGTACCATGAACATCCGCTTGTTGGACCATCTGGTTGTTTCGGACGGAAGTTACTATAGTTACGGAGATGAAGGACGTCTTTGAGTTCGTTTTTTTGCAGGGTAAGGATGAAAAAATGGAGATTTTTGCCTATGTTTGCAACAAAGAATAAAGATTGAATGATTATGGACAACGACAAGAAGTTGAAAATTGAGGAAAAGATTGTGGATATGCTGAAAACCGTGTACGACCCGGAAATTCCGGTAAACGTGTACGATTTAGGCTTGATTTATAAGATAGACCTTCAGGACGACGGCGAGCTGACCGTCGATATGACCTTGACGGCTCCCAACTGTCCGGCAGCCGATTTCATCATGGAGGATGTACGCCAGAAGCTGGAATCGGTGGAAGGGGTAAAATCTGCACAGATCAATCTGGTCTTTGAACCGGAATGGGACAAGGACATGATGACGGAAGAGGCAAAACTGGAACTGGGATTTATGTAAACAAATGCTTATGGATACGATGAAAAGTGTATATTTCCTTTCGGATGCTCATTTGGGTTCAAGAGCCATTGCGCACGGTCGTACGCAAGAACGTCGGCTGGTGAACTTTTTGGACAGCATCAAGCATCAGGCGGCTGCCGTGTATTTGCTGGGCGACATGTTCGATTTTTGGTATGAGTTCAAGCTGGTGGTTCCGAAGGGCTATACCCGTTTCCTGGGAAAACTTTCCGAACTGACAGACATGGGGGTGGAAGTGCACTTTTTCATCGGGAACCACGACATCTGGTGTGGAGATTATCTGGAAAAAGAGTGTGGTGTGATTCTGCACCGGGAACCGTTGACGTGCGAAATTTACGGAAAAGAGTTTTTCCTGGGACACGGTGACGGACTAGGCGACAACGACCGGAAGTTCAAACTGTTGCGGACGATGTTTCACAGCAAGACGCTGCAACGCCTGTTTTCGATGCTTCATCCGCGCTGGAGTGTGGAGTTCGGACTGGAATGGGCCAAGCACAGCCGTCTGAAAAGAGAAGACGGACGCGAGCCGGATTATATGGGAGAGGATAAGGAACCGCTGGTATTGTTTTCAAAAGAATACTTGAAGAGCCATCCTGACATAAATTTCTTTATTTACGGACACCGTCACATCATGCTGGATTTGATGTTGAGCCGAACCTCGCGGATGATGATTCTCGGCGACTGGATTACGGAGTTCTCGTATGCGGTGTTTGACGGAGAGAATATGTTCCTGGAACAATATATTGAAGGTGAAACTTCGGTGGAGTGATTCGCTATCACATAGGAAAAGCAACAGGCGGTGACAAGAATGGGTTCTTGCCACCGCCTGTTGCTTATGAGGTTTGTATGTGGTTTATCGGGCCACTTCTCCGCTTTCCTGACGGGCAAGCAGACCTTCTACTTCGGATACCTTGACCATGTTGTAGTCGCCGGCAATGGTATTCTTCAATACAGAAGCAGCTGTTGAAAAATCTACACGTTTCTGATTGTCTTCGAATGCATTCTGTGCATACAGCATGGCGCCACAGAAGGCATCGCCTACTCCTACACAGTCGATGACGTTGTCGATGTCGAACACGCGGGTGTATTTCATTTCACCGTGGGCATAGAGAATGCCGGCAAATGTGTGGTGCTCGGAACTCATGACGTTGCGCAGGGCAATGTAGATGTACTTGCAGTTCGGAATCTGCTGGCTGATGCCTTGGCAGAATTTCTCGTAGGCAGCTGTGTCGTATTTCTCACCGCTCTTGGTGGCTTTGAAGCCGGGAGCCGGAATGCCAGTCACGAGGGCATATTCGCCTTCACTTCCGAACATGATGTCGCTGCTGGTCATTAGCGGACGCAATACCTCTTGAGCCGTTTTTCCATAATTCCACAAGTTTTTGCGGTAGTTGATGTCGTAAGAGATGGTCAGTCCCATTTCTTTGGCAATGTCGATGGCTTCTTTACAAACGTCGGCCAAGCCCGGAGTCAGTGCGGCATCGATGCCTGACCAGTGGAAGATGGCGGCATCCTTGAAGATTTCCCGCCAGTTGATCATACCGGGTTTCAGTTCGGAGAAAGCCGAGTTTTCACGGTCGTAGATGACGTTGGAGTTACGCATGGCCGCAGCCTTTTCCATGTAATATGTACCAAGTCGGTGTCCGCCAAAAAGAATGTGCTTCGTGCCGATGTTATGTGAACGGAGTTCTGCGATACAAGTTTCTCCCAGTGCATTGTCCGGCAAACGCGTGATGTATTCCACTTCTCCGCCAAAATTGGCAATGGAAATGGCTACATTGGCTTCACTTCCTCCATAATTGACAAGGAAGTCGTGGCTTTGTTGAATACGCAGGTTGTCGGGTGTGGTGAGACGGAGCATGATTTCTCCAAATGTTACAATCTTTTTGCTCATAGTGGGATGTTTTTTATTTTAACTGAAAGCGGAGCAAAAAAGAAAAGGATACTCCTTGCGGGGATTCCTTTTCCTTGCTTTCGTTTCCTCGGCAAAGATAGTGAATTCCTGTCAGGGGGTATCCTCTTTTAACTCTTTTAGGATTCCTGTGGTTTATTTGCTGTTCAGGATGTTCATGGTGTCGGTAGCAATCATCAGCTCTTCGTCGGTCGGGATGACTACGACTTTTACTTTGGAATTGTCAGTAGAGATGATGGCTTCTTTTCCGCGAACTTTGTTTCTTTCCGGATCGATTTCTACGCCCAGGAAGCCCAAAGTCTTGCAGACACCGGCACGGGCAGTAGCCTGGTTTTCACCTACACCACCTGTGAACAGGATGACGTCGACGCCTCCCATGGCAGCAGCGTATGCACCGATGTATTTGGTGATGCGGTAGAAGTACATGTTTTCAGTCAGGATGGCACGTTCTTCGCCTCTGGCTACGGCATCTTCCAGCTCACGCATGTCGCTTGATTTTTCGAACATACCCAGCACACCGCTCTTCTTGTTCAGCAGGGTAGACATTTCATCTGGAGTCAGGCCTTCTTTCTTCATGATGTAAGTGATGGCACCTCCGTCGATGTCTCCACTACGAGTACCCATCATCAAGCCTTCCAGCGGAGTCAGTCCCATGCTGGTATCGATACATTTTCCGTCTTTTACAGCAGCGATGGAACCACCGTTACCGATGTGGCAGGTGATGATACGGCTGCCTTCCTGCGGGATACCCAGGAATTCACATACACGTTTTGAAACATAGCGGTGAGAAGTTCCGTGGAAACCGTAGCGGCGGATACCGTATTTTTCATAATAGCTGTAAGGAATGGCATACAGGTATGCATAGTCCGGCATAGTCTGGTGGAAAGCAGTATCGAATACGGCTACCTGCGGCACTTCCGGCAACAGTTTCTGAACGGCATAGATACCTTTCAGGTTAGCCGGGTTGTGAAGCGGGCCCAGGTCGCAGCACTCTTCTACGGCTGCAATCACGGCATCGTCAATCAGTACAGAACCACTGAACTTGGTACCTCCGTGCAGTACGCGGTGACCCACAGCTTTGATTTCATGCAGGTTTTTTACAGCACCGTATTCAGGATTGGTCAGTGTATCGAAGATGAATTGTACGCCGGTAGTGTGTTCCGGTACGTCTTTTTCGAGGATTTTCTTTTCACCGTTCGGCAGAGTAAGCTTCAGGAAAGAGCCCGGAAGGCCGATTTTTTCGATTCCTCCTTGCGCGAGGACTTCTTTTGTAGTCATTTCAAACAGTTTGTACTTGATTGAAGAGCTACCACAGTTGAGTACTAATACTTTCATATAATTGGAATATTTTTTTAGAATAGTGAAAATCATAATGCCACTCTGCGAGAAAGGGGAGTGGCATTATGGATATGGATAAGATTCGGATGATTACTGAGCTTTGGCAGCGATGGCCTGGTTAGCTGTGATGGCAATCATCTTATATACGTCGTCTACACTGCATCCACGAGACAAGTCGTTGACCGGACGGGCGATACCCTGCAGGATCGGTCCTACGGCAGTTGCATGTCCCAGACGTTCTACCAGTTTGTAAGAGATGTTTCCGACTTCCAGACACGGAACCACCAGTACGTTGGCTTTTCCAGCGATTTCTGAACCCGGAGCTTTGCTGGCGCCTACCTTCGGAACCAGTGCAGCATCGGCCTGCAGTTCACCGTCAATCTTCAGGGACGGATCCATTTCTTTGGCAATCTTCAGGGCTTCTACCACTTTGTCTACTACTTCATGTTTAGCAGAACCTTTGGTTGAGAAACTCAACATGGCTACACGCGGGTCAAGACCTGCTACAGACTGAGCTGTACGAGCCGTACAGATGGCAATCTGTGCCAGTTGGTTGGCATCCGGAACCGGAGTTACGGCTACGTCACCCATTACCAGGATACCGTTGTCACCGCATTCAGGAGCGTGTGTCAGCAACAGCATGGCACCTGAAACACAAGTGATACCCGGAGCAGTCTTGATAATCTGCAATGCCGGACGAAGTACGTCGCCAGTCGTGTTGCGGGCACCGGCCAGCTGTCCGTCTGCATCACCCGATTTGATAATCAGACAGCCCAAGTAAAGCGGATTCAAAACCAGTTTGCGGGCTTCTTCGATGGTCATGCCTTTTTTCTTACGAAGTTCGCAAAGCAGTTGTGCGTATTCTTCTTTCTTCGGATGGTTTTCCGGATCGATGATGGTAGCTTTGTGAATGTTACCTAATCCCCATTCTTTGGCCAGACCCATGATTTCATCGGGATTACCCAACAGAATCAAGTCTGCTACACCGTCTGTCAATACCTGATTGGCAGCCTTCAAAGTACGTTCTTCTGTTCCTTCCGGAAGCACGATGCGCTGTTTGTTTGCTTTAGCGCGTTCAACGATTTCACTGATTAAATCCATGATTTATATGTTAAATAATAAATGCTTGTTGTGTGCGATAACATTGTTTCCCTTATCTGCTGCAAAAATAGCTATTTTTGTAATATCTAGTTTGCAAAAGACGTTTTTTTTTACTTTAAAGTATGCAAAAACCCTCACTTCTTTTATGAAGGGGAATAAAAACCGGTTTTTGGGTAGATTGGTTTTTCTGATTATGTAAATTTGCGCCGGTTTTCAATATTAAATTTAAGGTAAAATGATTCGACAGTGTTCTATTCTTTTCGGATGTCTGGCATTGGGCGAGCTGATTGTATATCTGACGGGCATAAAACTGCCTTCAAGTATCATCGGTATGCTGCTGCTGACTCTGTTTCTTCAGCTGGGTTGGATAAAGCTGGAGTGGGTGCAAGGCCTGACTAATTTCTTGGTAGCTAATCTCGGATTTTTCTTTGTGCCATCGGGGGTGGCTTTGATGCTTTATTTCGACATCATTACGGCCCAGTTCTGGCCGATTGTGATTGCTACGTTGGTTAGTACAGTATTAGTGTTGGTTGTTACAGGTTGGGTTCATCAATTGGTGCGTAAGTATGGATTTTTTCGAAAATAAGTTCTTTTTATTGGCCATTACATTTGGCTTTTATTTCTTGTCAAAATTGTTGCAAAGAAAAACGGGTTGGGTCTTGTTGAACCCGATTTTGGTGGCGATTGCCTTACTGATTTGTTTCCTGGAATGTACAGGTGTCTCTTATAAAACATATTCAGAAGCAGGTTATCTTGTAGAATTCTGGTTGAAGCCGGCAGTAGTGGCATTGGGTGTTCCATTGTATCTGCAGTTGCGTATGATTAAGAAACAGCTGATGCCGATTCTGGTTTCACAGCTGGCAGGCTGTGTAGTAGGGCTGGTTTCTGTCACCATTATAGCCAAGCTGTTGGATGCATCGCCTGAAGTGATTATGTCTTTGGCTCCGAAATCGGTTACCACTCCGATTGCCATGGAAGTATCGAATGCAGTAGGAGGTATTCCTTCTTTGACGGCAGCTGTGGTGATTGTGGTCGGATTGTTTGGGGCTATTTGCGGTTTTAAACTTCTGCAGGTAGGACGTGTGGCCAGTCCGATTGCCCAGGGCTTGTCCATGGGTACGGCCAGTCATGCCGTGGGTACTTCACGTGCCATGGAAGTGAGTGGAAAGTATGGAGCGTATGCCAGCTTGGGACTGACATTGAACGGAATCCTTACAGCACTGCTTTCACCGACCATTCTGCATCTGCTGGGATTGTATTAAAGGTTGTTACGGGATGTCATATTGTCCAAACAGGAGGTGAACTGTGAAAGGGATGAATTGGTCTTTTTCGCAAAATGCACTATATTTGTCCTTTAAACAGGGAACCAAATTTGTGTTATGATTACATTTAAACCTATTGAACTAGACGACAAAGATAGGGTCCAGAAATATACGTTACGCAGTTGGCGTCGTAATTGCGACCTGTCATTTTCTAATTTATACAGCTGGCGCTTCTTGTATCGTACGGAGATTGCGGAGAAGGACGGCTTCTTGTTGTTCCGTTTTTATGCCGACAATCAATTGGCTTACATGATGCCGGTGGGAGAGGGTAATCTCCATTCTATATTGGAGGAACTGATGGAGGATGCACGCAGCCTGGGGGCTCCTTTCCGTTTGCTGGGAGTCTGCGTCGGGATGCGTGCAGAACTGGAATCGGCTTTCCCGTTCCAGTTTGATTTCGTGGCCGACCGTGATTATTTTGATTATGTGTATCTGCGGACAGATTTGGCTACTCTGCGTGGAAAGAAATATCAACCCAAGCGGAATCACATCAATAAGTTCAAGGCGGCTTATCCGGATTATGAATACAAACAGCTGACTCCCGAGCTGATTCCAGAATGCTTGCAACTGGAAACGGAGTGGTGTAAGGCAAATGATTGTGCGGAGAATCAGGCTCTGCAGGATGAACGTCGTTCCATGACAGCGGCGTTGCAACACATGGATCAGCTGGACATTCAGGGAGGTGTACTTTATGTAGGAGGCAAGATTGTGGCTTTCACGTTTGGTGCGCCCATCAACCAGGAAACCTTTGATACCTGTGTGGAAAAGGCTGATACGGATATTGAAGGAGCATACGCCATGATTAACTATGAGTTTGCCAACCATATTCCTGAACAGTATGTGTATATCAACCGGGAAGAAGATTTGGGATTGGAAGGGCTTCGCAGGGCGAAACTGTCTTATCATCCGGAGATTCTTCTTGAAAAGTACGTGGCAGAATTGAAATGACAATAAAGGAACAAGTCAAAGTCCTCTGGAAACAGTGTTTCCATGATACGGACGAATTCATTGATTTTTATTTTCAAAAGCGGTATACCGATGAGCTGAACAGTTATGCGGAAGCAGACGGTCGGGTCATTGCCGCTTTGCAGCGTATTCCTTATGCTTTGACGTATGAGGGGATGGAAATGCCTGTCGCCTATATTTCCGGGGCCTGTACGGATCCGGCCTATCGGAACCAAGGGACGATGCGTCGGTTGCTGGCGGAAGCACATCGTCGGATGTACCGGGAAGGAGTGATGTTTTCTACTTTGATTCCGGCGGAAGAATGGTTGAAAGGATATTATGCCCGTTCCGGATATGCGAATTGTTTTTCACAGACAAAAAAGTTATTAACAGCTTCTTCTTTACCTGTTGATAACTTTTCGGGGTCGTTGAAAATGGTTGAAATCCCTCCTGAGAGTACACTGTGTGGGGATGCATTTCGTTTTTTTGATCATTTCCAATCTTCCCAGGAGGCTTACATACAGCATGATTGGGAGGATTTCCACATTATATTAACCGATTTGCAGTTGAGCGGCGGTTCGTTGTGGGGGGCTTTTCAGGAAGGAGTCTTGAGTGGGCTCTGTTTTTGCTTTCCGGAAGAAAAGACGTTGAAAGTAACGGAACAGGTTGCTGTGGGGAAAGAGGTGGAGCAGGCTATGTTGGAGTATCTATTGTCTCACTACCATGCGGTTCAGGCAGAATGTCTGGGGAGAGAAGGAGAAAACTCCTATGAGCTGGGAATGGCGAGAATCATTCATGTAGAAGCCATGCTGCGGTTGCTGGCAGGCAGGCATTCAAGTAATCTTTATATAAAGGTGGAAGGGGATGAGGCTATTCCTGAAAATAATGGCTGGCACAATGTAGAAAATGGACATTATTTTAGAGGACGACAAGAGGGAAAAACATATCGTATCCTTTCTATTGAAAGATTGACTTGCTTGCTGTTTGAGGGAAAACACCCTTATATGAATCTGATGTTAAATTAAGGACTATTGTTCGCTTTCCGAGGTTAACATACGTTCCAGTTCTTCGGCGGTGAGTTTTAGGTGAAACTGTCCGCGGTAGGCGATGGAGATACCTCCGGTTTCTTCCGATACAATGATGGCCATGGCATCCGTTTCCTGTGAGACACCTAATGCTGCGCGGTGGCGAAGTCCCAGTTCTTTGGGAATTTCCAGGTTGTGTGAGACCGGAAGAATGCATCCCGCAGCTTTTATCCGTTTGTGACTGATAATCATGGCTCCATCGTGAAGCGGGCTGTTTTTAAAGAAAATGTTTTCAATCAGCCGTTGGTTGATGTTGGCATCAATCACATCTCCTGTGCGTACGATATCATCTAGTGGAAAGTCTTTTTCGATGACAATCAAGGCGCCTACTTTTCCTTTGCTCATGTTCAGGCAAGCCATGACAATAGGCATGATGTCTTCTCGTTCTGTTTCATTCTTTTTGTTGCCTTTCAGGAAGCGGAACAGACTGTTGCTTCGGTGTCGGGAACCAAGGGAAAGTAGAAAATGGCGTATCTCATCCTGGAACAAAACAATCAGGGCTATGACTCCCACGCTGACCAGCTTGTCGAAGATAGAGCCTAGCAGTCGCATCTGAAGTACTTGTGATACAATGACCCAGATGATAATGAACACCAGAATTCCGATAAAAATATTGATGGAGCCCGACGATTTCATCAACTTGTAAGTCTTATACAGCAGAAAGGCTACCAGCAGGATGTCGAGTATGTCTTTAAAGCTAAGTATGTATATATCGAAAGGCATAAATGAAGAAAATATGAAAGTTCGTGTTTGGAATCATCGTTCTTTAAGTGCCTGAAAAATCCGTACGGTTTCAGTGGCGGCCTTGACATCGTGCACCCGGAGTATACGGGCTCCTTTCATCAGTGCAATGGCATGCAGGGCAGTAGTTCCATTTAATGCATCTTCTGGTCCTTCCCCAAGCAGCTTGTAGACCATAGACTTTCGGGAAACTCCTATCAGAATGGGTAGCTGGAACATTTGCAGTTCTTCCAGTTTATCCAATATTTCATAGTTGTGTGCCAAGGTTTTTCCGAAACCAAATCCTGGGTCGATAATCAGGTCTTTTACACCAGAGGCTCGTAGTTTTTCGATTTTTTCGGCAAAGTAAAGAATAATTTCTTTTACCGGGTTGTCGTAGTGAGGATTTTTTTGCATGTTTTGTGGAGTTCCCTGCATGTGCATCATGATGTAGGGGACTTTGAGTTGGGCTATTGTGGAAAACATTTCTGGGTCCATCTGGCCTGCGGCAATGTCATTGATGAGAGCTATCCCATATTCTTCTACACACATTTTTGCCACATCGGCCCGAAAGGTATCGACCGAGACGACGGCTTCCGGACATTCGTTCCGAAGTATTTCCAACCCGTATTTGAGTCGTTCCATTTCTTCTTTAGGAGAAACATCCGACGCATCTGGTCGTGAGGAATAAGCTCCAATATCAATAAAGTCACCTCCTTCGTCCAAGATTTGGTGAATCCGGGCAATAATGTCTTTTTCGGTCTGTTTGCGGCTGTCCGCATAAAAAGAATCGGGAGTGATGTTGAGGATTCCCATAACCCGGGGTTGGGATAAATCCATCAACTGTCCGTTGACATTGATATATCTTGCGAATGTTTCTTCCATGTTTCCACCTCGTTTTTTGCTCTGCAAAGGTACGTACAATAATTCAATTAGGGCACGTCATTGCATTCGAATTTTGTTTGGGAAAAGGATTTTTTATGGGGTTTCTTTCTCTCTTTTTACACTTTTGGGTAAAAAAAAGCTCAAAAGTTTGCAGGTTAAAAATTTAGTTGTACCTTTGCAACCGCAATTGAGAACGAGACTATCGGGCGTTTAGCTCAGCTGGTTCAGAGCATCTGCCTTACAAGCAGAGGGTCGGCGGTTCGAATCCGTCAACGCCCACTCAACGAATTTCTCGTAAATCATTGCTTTTTCTTTTTGGGGCGTTTAGCTCAGCTGGTTCAGAGCATCTGCCTTACAAGCAGAGGGTCGGCGGTTCGAATCCGTCAACGCCCACGTCAAGCTTCGCGATTCTTTTGCGGAGCTTTCTTTTTTTAATTCCTTTAGTATGCAAACATTGATTCTGGCGGATAATCAGGATGTGACTCGTTGTGGAATGAAATCCATAGCGCTGGACTTTTTTCCTTTATGTAATTGTGTGGAAGTGACCGACTGGGGATGTTTGACAGAGTCTTTATTGACTTTTCCAGTAGCATGTGTCGTGTTGGATTATACCTTGTTTGATTGTACGCTTAATCAACTATTGGTGTTGCATGAACGTTTTCCTCAAGTTCATTTTGTGTTGTTCAGTGACCAATTGGAGAAAGATTTTATTTGGCGTGTATTGTTTGCTGGGCCGAGATTTCATGTGTTGATGAAAGATGCGTCGCTGACGGAAATCAGGCAATGTTTGGCAAGTGTTGAGGGTAATCAGCAGTTTATAAGCCGGAAAGTGCAGGCGCTTCTGGAGGAAGAAAGGAAGAAGGGGAGTGAGGAGGTATATCCTCTGACGCAGACTGAGAAAGAAATCTTACGTTCGATGGCACTTGGCCGAAGCACTAAAGAAATTGCAGCCGATCGTTTTCTTAGTGTGTATACGGTGGCCACTCATCGAAAGAATATATTCCGGAAACTGAAGGTGAATAATGCGCACGAAGCGATTCGTTATGCGCTTCGTGCGGGGATTGTGGATACAATGGAGTATTGTATCTGATTTATCTCTAAAGTGGGTATTCCTCAAAAGCGAATAAAGCGGTCGATAAATAACGCTCTCCGGTATCCGGGAGTAGTACTACGATGTTTTTCCCGGCATATTCTGGTTTTGAGGCTATTTGTAAAGCGGCATAGGTCGCAGCTCCTGAAGAAATACCAGTGAGGAGTCCTTCTTTCAACGACAGTTCTCTTCCTGTCCGGATGGCATCGTTGTCGGTTACGCGGATGATTTTATCTACTACTTTCGGGTTGAAGGTTTTGGGGATAAATCCGGCACCGATTCCTTGTATCTTGTGCATTCCCGGTTTATCGCCTGAGAGTACGGCTGAGGAGTCTGGTTCTACGGCGATGATTTCAATGTGTGGATTATGCTGTTTCAGGCCTTCTCCCACTCCGCTTATGGTTCCTCCTGTGCCCACTCCTGCGATGAATACATCTACCTTTCCGTCGGTGTCTTCCCATATTTCTTGTGCGGTAGTTGAAATGTGGGTGCGTGGATTTGCTAGATTTTCAAACTGTTGCAGAATGACAGCTCCAGGAGTATGGTCGCGCAGTTCGTTGGCTTTTTCGATGGCTCCGCGCATTCCTTTGTTTCCAGGGGTTAGTACAAGCTGGGCTCCCATGGCTTTCAGTAAGTTTTGGCGTTCGATACTCATGGTTTCGGGCATGGTGAGTATGGCTTTATAACCTTTTACTCCTGCTACCCAGGCCAGTCCGACTCCTGTATTTCCGCTGGTCGGTTCAATGATTACAGCACCTGGTTTTAGGATGCCTTGTTTCTCGGCGTCTTCGATCATCGCCAAGGCGATACGGTCTTTTACGCTGCCGCCAGGATTAAAGTATTCCAGTTTCGCAATAAGTCGAGCCTGTGCTTGGTGTGCTTTTCCCAAGCGCTCCAGTTCCAGTAGGGGGGTGTGTCCGATAAGTTCGGTCAGTTGTTTTTTGATTCGTTCCATAATATTTGTTTTTGGGCAAAGATAGGAGGAAAGGGGAGGCTGGGCAATACCCTTTTTAGGGTATATTGGGATATAAAAAAAGAGAAACCAAAAGGTTTCTCTCTCTAGTTGCGGAGGCCTGACTCGAACAGACGACCTTTGGGTTATGAGCCCAACGAGCTACCAACTGCTCCACTCCGCGATGTTTCGGTTGTAGTTGCGGAGGCCTGACTCGAACAGACGACCTTTGGGTTATGAGCCCAACGAGCTACCAACTGCTCCACTCCGCGATGTTTTTTTCTTAATTGCGGTGCAAAGGTACGGACTTACTTTTATAAAAACAAATTTTTATGAGAGAAATATAGAAAACTTTATTTTTATTTAGAATAATAAATAGAATCAGGGGCTAGAAGGAAGCTGAAAAATGCGGGATGGGGGCTTTTCGGACGAATTTGAGACCGTATATTTGTGTAGTATCAAGAAAAACAGTACTTTTGCTCAGTTTTTTATCAGTTGTGCAATAAGGAAAGATGACAGTATTAAAGACGAGAGCTAAACTAGTAGACGTAGCCCGACAACTTTTCGCGAAGAAGGGAGTGGAAGATACGACGATGAACGATATTGCCCAAGCTTCAAAGAAAGGACGACGTACACTCTATACTTATTTTAAAAGTAAAGAGCAAATCTACATGGCAGTAGTGGAGTCTGAACTGGAAATGCTTTCCGACCAGCTGGAGAAGGCTGCAGGCAAGTCCATGTCTCCCGATAAGAAAATTCTGGAACTGATCATGACGCACTTGGATGCCATTAAGATGGTGGTATATCGGAATGGAACGTTGCGGGCCGACTTTTTTCGGGATATCTGGAGAGTGGAAGCCATGCGGAAAGATTTTGACCGAAAAGAAATAGCATTGTTCCGTCGCATTTTGTGGGAAGGAAAAGAGAAAGGTCTTTTCGACATAGACAATGTGGAAATCACAGCTGATATTTTGCATTATTGTATAAAAGGTATTGAAGTACCCTATATACGTGGCCAGATTGGTGAAGACTTAGATGATGAAACTGGCTGGCGTTATGTGGCAAAGATTGTTTTTGGTGCATTGGGGTGCAAGGGAAAAGAAAATAATCATATCGTTTAATTAAAAAATAAAGAAAATGGGATTATTAACTGGAAAGACAGCCATTATTACGGGTGCTGCACGTGGTATTGGTAAAGCGATTGCATTGAAGTTTGCTGCTGAAGGAGCAAACATTGCCTTCACAGACTTGGTTATCGATGAAAACGGTCAGAATACAGAAAAGGAAATCGCCGCTTATGGTGTGAAAGTGAAGGGATACGCTTCTAATGCAGCAAGTTTTGAAGATACTGCAAAGGTGGTAGAACAAATTCACAATGACTTTGGCTCTATTGATATTTTGGTGAACAATGCCGGTATTACAAAAGACGGTCTGATGATGCGTATGAGCGAAGGACAGTGGGATGCCGTAATCACGGTCAACCTGAAGTCTGCCTTTAACTTCATCCATGCCTGCACACCGATTATGATGCGTCAGAAACATGGAAACATCATCAATATGGCTTCTGTAGTTGGTGTTCACGGTAATGCCGGACAGTGCAACTATTCTGCTTCCAAGGCTGGTTTGATCGGTTTGGCTAAGTCTATTGCACAAGAGTTGGGATCACGTGGTATTCGTGCCAATGCCATTGCTCCGGGCTTTATCATTACTGATATGACTGCTAAACTGTCCGACGAAGTGAAAGCTGAATGGAACAAGCGCATTCCTTTGCGTCGTGGCGGTACGCCGGAAGACGTGGCAAACATCGCTTTGTTCCTGGCTTCTGATATGTCTTCATACGTATCAGGACAGGTTATCCAGGTTGATGGTGGTATGAACATGTAATAGAGAAACAGCAATATTCAGAGAATGAAGAATAGGGAATAGAGGAAAGTTTCTTTCTTTATTCTCTGTTCTTCATTTTTTTATTTATGACAGTAGTTTACGAAGATAATCACATTATAGTGGTCAATAAGACTGCTTCAGAGATTGTGCAGGGCGACAAGACGGGCGATGTGCCTTTGTCGGAAACCGTAAAGCAGTATTTGAAAGAAAAATATGCCAAACCTGGAAACGTGTTTCTGGGCGTGACGCATCGTCTGGACCGTCCGGTAAGCGGATTGGTGGTGTTTGCCAAAACGAGTAAGGCGTTGAGTCGTTTGAACGAGATGTTTCGTAATGGAGAAGTAAAAAAGACTTACTGGGCCATTGTGAAGCAACCGCCGAAGGAAACCGAAGGTGAATTGGTACACTATTTGGTGAGGAACGAGAAACAGAACAAGTCTTACGCTTACGACAGAGAAGTCAAGAACTCCAAGAAAGCTGTATTGCATTACCGGTTGATTGGGCGTTCCGAAAATTACTATCTGCTGGAAGTCGATTTGAAGACAGGGCGTCATCATCAGATACGTTGTCAGCTGGCCAAGATGGGATGTCCCATCAAGGGAGATTTAAAATATGGATTTCCCCGCTCCAATCCCGACGGCAGCATTTGCCTGCATGCCCGTCGTGTACGTTTCGTGCATCCGGTATCCAAGGAAGCAATCGATCTTGTTGCTCCTCTTCCTTCCGGAAATTTGTGGAATGGTTTCGGGTATGTATAGGGACATTCAGTAAATAATATAAAATTAGCCAACTAATTCATACACAAAGTGTTGCGAATTAGCTGGCTTTTTTGTATCTTTAGGTATTCCCCCGAAA
>CABIXF010000009.1:0-84086 GCA_902362595.1 Bacteroidaceae bacterium
ATTTAATCAAACCGACCTCACTGCTAATGTTCCGGAGGGTAACGGTCCTAGACAGCTTACGCTGTGGTAAAATTTCTCCGGACAGCAATGATTGCATTTTGTTCTTGTAAGGAAGGATATGGTATTTTTATATAACAAAAATCTGAATAACTGATTTGTTTACCGTCTCTTATACCAATTACTGCAACAGCCAAGCGTTGAATGAAATCATTACTCTTAAAGTAAACTTTATAAAAAACATCACTTATGTCTGTCTTCTTTTTTAAGACTGTATATGCCGGACTGACAATACCGCGATATTTTGAATATTCAAGTCCACCTTCAAATGATCTTAAACTAATTACGAAGTCTCCTACATCAACAAGTTTAAAAGATGAAAGATCACCATCTGGCATAGTGACTCTTGTTTCCAACATATCTCTTGGAACGACTCCTTTATCTTGGGTAACAGATAAAAGAGGCTCTAACTTATTAGAACGAATAGAAGAACTTCCAAAAAGTAAACCAGCCTTTACCCTCTTCCACTCTCCACTAAACCCCGGCAAACGTTTCTTTTCTGTGAGTAATTGTTTCATCAATCCTTTTTTGCGCAATTCAAGTTTCTCAATGAGCTGCGTTTGCTTTTCAATGGCTTTGTCCCATGTACCTAAAACTTCCGCTATCTTTTGTTGCTCTGGAAGTGGAGGGATGGGAATAATATAATTATTGACAATATCTCCAGATAAGTTACCTTGTCCTCCTTGCAAATATTTAGCAACATACATATTCTTTTTCAATTCTAAAAACGAACATAAAAAAGATGTAAGCAAATTATAAGGACGAATACATAAGATAGCTTGATTGATAGCTCCATTTATTTGAGATATTGCAGAATCTCCGCTATTTGCACCATACAAGGCTATCAATAAATCACCTTTTTCTACTATTTTAGCAGATGACTCAGCTAATCCCAACTCAGAAAGGAATAATGCTGTATTTTTTTGATGTATCTCACCAGAACGGATAAAAGGTATATTGCCACCATAATATTCATTATTACCTGCTTTAGGTGTTCCGCCACTAAAACTTTCAGCCACGTCTCCTAATTTCTTTACCTCCCATTCTTGGGGAATAATCCCAAGTGGTGAATTCTTATATCCTTGTGGTATATTATTGTTCGTTTTCATGTTGTGAAACCGTATCATCATTTTTATTAACAATGACTTTTAGCGTATTACCAACGGTATGTGCTATGTCTAATGCCTTGTCAAGATCTTTTTGGTCATTTGGATCGCTTGTCGCTTTAATAATGTCACCAATAAGGTCAACTAATTTACTGTAATTATCTAACTTGTCATTCATTTTTTGTGTAATAGTTAAATCAAACAGGATTGTTGCTTTCTATGAAAGTCGTTAAGAAACGACCTATTACGTTTATAATATCTGCTTCATCTTGTTTTGATAAAGATTCAAGATAAGAAAATTCTTTATTATATAGACTATCGTAATAATAACCATTTGTCAAGGAAATATCAATCTTGTAAACGAACTGTTGTATAATCAGTCTGACTACAATTATTCTTGTAGCCGTAGTAACCGCAGTAGGTTTAGTTACTGTCATTCTTGACGTGTAAGTATTGTTGCTTGTGTCAAATACAAATTCCGCAACACCTGGTTCCCATATAAAAGACGAGAATATTGAATAAAACTCTGAAAGTTCAGAGTCGATGCGATTAAGTAAAGGCTGATATACCTTGTTGAGGACATTATCTAAGAACTCATCTGTAAGTGCCGGTTTGTTCAACTTATCACGATATTTCAGTTTTAGACTCTTCCTCCAGTCGTCAGCTTCATCTATACTTTCACCATGTGCAGCTTTTATACTTATAATCAACGCACGTTCCAAACATTTTGACATATACCCAATAAACGGTTCAAGTTGCTTTACCTCGGCATGAGCACCAACAGATGGAGTTGACCCTACGACAACATCGCATCGGTTTAACGCCGTAAGATAATTTGATTTGTCCTTACTCTTAACAACAAGCATGGGATAGCCATGACGTGTGAGAATGTAGTTCACAAGTAGACGTGAAATGCTCCCATTGCCATCCTCAAAAGGATGGATACGAATGTAACGGTAGTGAAACACCGACGCAAGTTCAATCGGAGACATATTATTGTTCTGTTCAGCCTCGTTATACCAATTTACGAGGTCATTCATAAGAGCCGGCGTTTCTTCGGGTGAAGCATATTCAAAGCGTTCGCCAGTCACCGTTATCACCGAATTGGGGCGGGTTTTGTACACGCCTGCATGAATGACATAGGAAGTGGTGGTTCCATCCGGTAACTGACGGTATAGGGTATAATCTTCACGAAGCAAGGTATGATGCAACTGACGGATAAAAGTCTCCGTCAAAGGATGGCTTTTATCGTCTGCCTCTTCTTGTATCATTCTCAGACAGACATTATGGGCTTTCATCTCTTCTAGATCCTTCATGTTAGCCTCGTCTACAACCTTTCCGAACAGTAACAACAGTTCGGTCTGCCCATAGGTCAAAGTGTTTCCTTCTATATGGTTGGAGTTGTAATTGAACTCCAACATGAATTTACGGTCCAGTCTGTTCTTATCTTCCGGCTTTAACGGCTGTAAAGCCAACCACTCATTATATAATTGATCAATGTGAGCCATACTTTCTAAATCTTAATATCCCAATTCCTTTAGATAATCTCTCATTTTAGCTTGAACCTCCGCCAATTCGGCTTCGAGCGCATCAATCTCTTTCTGCACGGCCGGAATATCCACTTCTGCTTCTTCCTCAAAAGTGTCCACATAGCGAGGAATGTTCAGGTTATAGTCATTATCCTGGATATCGGCTGGAGTGGCCACAAAAGCATATTTTTCTTCTGCGACACCAGGTTCAAGCTGCCCTGCCGTGAACCGTTGATAGACAGAAACAATATGATCGATGTCTTCCGGACGTAGTTTGTTCTGATTCTTTCCGTTTTCATACTCTCTGCTGGCATCGATAAACAACACATTGTCTGTTTTTTTCCCTTTGTTGAAAATAGCAATAGCTGCCGGAATACCTGTTCCGAAAAACAGATTAGCCGGCAATCCGATAACAGCTTCCAACAAATTCTCATCAATCACCTGTTTGCGGATTTTGCCTTCGCTTGCTCCGCGGAACAGTACGCCGTGGGGAATTACCACACCAACTTTACCACTACCTTCCTGAGCAACTTCTATCATGTGGGAAATAAAAGCCCAATCACCTTTACTTTTTGGGGGAATACCTCTCCAAAAACGATTATAGGGGTCATGAGCTGCCTCTTCAGCGCCCCATTTATCCAATGAAAACGGGGGATTGGCAATCACTGTGTCGAACTTCATCAATTTGTCATCCTCTTTCAGCTTTGGATTACGCAACGTATCTCCCCAACGAATCACCGCATTGTCGAAGCCGTGAAGAAACATGTTCATCATGGCCAGCGCCCAAGTACTGCCATTCACTTCCTGTCCATAAAGCGAGAAGTTATTATTGCCCACCTCCTTACCGGCTTTAATCAGCAGAGAACCAGAACCGCAAGTCGGATCGCAAATACGCGCCCCTGGTTTACTTTTTGTCAGCTTTGCCAACAACGTAGAGACTTCGGCTGGCGTAAAAAACTCTCCAGCTTTCTTGCCAGACTCACTGGCAAAAGTGGATACAAGATACATATATGAATCTCCAATGATATCATTATTTTCCAAATGAGATTCATCCAATTCCAGTTCGCTGAAATCAACCAACAGATTCTTCAGCCGGGCATTTTTTTCTTTCGGCTCTCCTAAATTGGCAGAATTAAAACTAATATTCCGAAAAATACTGCTACCGTCTTCACTGCTCATTTTTTCCCGGTTGGCATCTTCTATGTCAGCCAATGCCATGTCAATCAATTCTCCTATATTATCCGCTGTGCGGTGTTGATATAAATAATCAAACGAACTTGTTTCAGGAATGACAAACCGCTCGTGCCGCATGGAGCGGGCTGCTCGCTCCTTGTCTCCTTCGTATCTGTTCAAATATTCTGAATATTTGGCTTTGTAGACATCACTGACATATTTCAAAAATAGCATAGTCAGGATATAATCTTTATATTGACTAGGGTCTATCACTCCACGGAAAGTGTCACAAGCCTTCCAAACTACACGATTGATTTGTGACTGGTCTGTTTTTTGTTGAATTTCCATATATCGATTACTTTATTTTATTCATTAATAATTGTTGTACAATGGCCTGTTTCTTTTCAATGATTGCTTGCTGTAGCTCCATTTCTCTTTTTGACAGACGGGCTATGGCTACAATCGTTTTCTGTTCTTCTAACGAAGGAACAGGTATCTCTAAATTTTCTACAGCAGGTTTATGAATAAGCGGTGTCGCACTACCAGCCTGGTTACTCTTGAAATATGCCCTTACAGAAGGTTGACGCAGAAACCAGCAAAGATACTCAGGTGTAACTATCGGTGATTTCAACCGAATCACAAAAAAGGAAGTGGAAGCCACTGCTTTTTCCTGACCATGAAACACTACACTTAAATAGTTCACTCCTTTAGAAGCAAAAAGGATATCGCCGTCTTGCAACAAATATTTCTGCATTTTAGGTGTCTGCAATACCCGTGAAGCATACTTCGTGATTACAATATCAGTACAATCTTTGGTCTGCAAGTAGGCTATTTCTCCATCTGGGTCTGTTTTTTCATATACACCAGACAGAATCTCAGCAAACTCTTTTAGTAATATTTTTTTCTTAGTAATCATTTTACTCCATATTGATACTGCAAATATACATCTTATCTTTTACTTTCCAAATTAATTCTCATTATTTTTCTAAGTAATCAGATTACTATATTTATATTACAGACTTAATAGTGTATATTATCATCTAACAGCAACAATCTATAATTATCCATAGATCTAATCTTAAAACTCCCCTATCCATACCCCCATCCGCCCTCTCATTTTCTACATTCCGCATCCGGAAACCGTACGTTTCTGCCTGCGGAGACATACATTTCCCGACTGGAAAACCTACGTTTCCGCCCCGCGAAACGTAGAAAAACAGGAAGCGTCTCTCCGTCTGTGCCCTTGTCTTTTCAAGACCACAAAGCCTCCTTTCCACCCAGCATCCCCTCTACCTCACCTTCTGCGCCACGTTTCCGCTCCCGCATTTTCGCAATTGCACTTTTTTCCGTATTTTTGCACCCGATTCACAGTACTATTTTATGAAATACAAACTATTAGCATTAGACCTCGACGGTACGCTTACCAACTCGAAAAAAGTAATCACCCCTCACACCCGGGAAACGCTTCTTAAAGCGCAGGAAAAAGGAGTAAAAATCATACTGGCTTCCGGACGGCCCACCTACGGCATCGTGCCTCTGGCCGAACAGCTGGAGCTTCAGAAATACGAAGGATACATCCTGGCCTATAACGGAGGAGAAATCACCGACTGGAAAACCAAAGAAGTGATATGCAAGAACCTTCTCGACCCGGAGGTGCTTCCCTACCTGTATGAATGTGCCAAGAAGAACGATTTCGCCATCGTGACCTACGACGGGGAATATGTGCTGACCGAAAAGCCCGACGATGAATACGTGCTGAAAGAGGCGCTGCTCAACGTGATGAAAATCAAGAAGGTGGACAACTTCCTGGAGGCTGTGAAGCACCCCATTGCCAAATGTCTGATTGTGGGCGACCCTACCCGTCTGGCGGTACTGGAGAAAGAGATGTACGACCACCTGAAAGACCGCATGGGCGTGTTCCGCTCCGAGCCTTATTTCCTGGAACTGGTGCCGAAGGGTATCGACAAGGCCCTTTCACTGGCGGGTATGCTGGAAAAGATTGGGGTGTCGCGCGAAGAAATGATTGCCATCGGCGACGGATTCAATGACCTGTCCATGATTAAATACGCCGGACTAGGGATTGCCATGGCCAACGCGCAGGACGTGGTAAAAGAAAACGCCGACTTCATCACTCTATCGAATGAAGAAGACGGCGTGGCGTATGCGGCAGAAAAATTCATTCTGTCTTAGGCTTCCGGTCGAAGAACGGATTCTTGGAGGATGCGCTCACGGGGATGGCATACACCTGGGTGCATCCGTCCAGCCAGTCGAGTTGCTGGGCCGCCAGTCCGGCTGAGAACATGACCCGCGTATCCACCCGATGGTCGGCAGCTACGGAGCAGGCCGACCCGATGGCGATGCCTACATCCACACTGTTGATGGCGCAAGGCACTCCTTCCTTGCGGCTGGCGCAGGTCTCATACCCACAATGTCCGCAATCCAATCCCTGCGGATGTGAATGAGTGCCTATCAGCACAATACACTCTGCCTGCAGGATATTGTCGGCGTCCCGCAAGAAGAATTTAAACCCATTGTCTTCATACATCTGCTTCATCGTGTCCGACAGGATACGGATGTTGCTTTCCGTCACCATGGCCACCTCTATGATGTCCACACCCTTCCCCTTGGGGGCCGTGCGGGCGGCTGTCATCATCTGCTGTGCCACCTGCAACACTTGTTCATGGCGGCTGTCTCTTTCATTCAGTATCATATCTCCTTCAAGTTAAAACAATATACAATAAAAAAAAGGGTTATATCCGAGTTCCTCTGCCTGAGCTTCGGATACTCTAAATATAACCCTTTTCAAAATAAATCGCCAAATGATTTATTTCTTTTTTCCTTTTTTCAGGTCATTTTCATGAATGGCCTCTTCTACTTGATAAGCCGGCGCATGTTTTTTATGCATACCTTTCGGTTTTTTATTACCTGCAGCTCCCATAGTAAAAACCTCCTTTCAAAGTCCTTTAAAAAGTCAAACGATATAATTTATTATTTCAATAAATCCAGTTGTTTGAAGCACTTGATTAATTTTTCAATGGCGAAGTCCACCTGTTCCTTGGTGTGAGTAGCCATCAGTGCAAAGCGCACCAGTGTGTCCTGCGGTGCACAGGCAGGCGGGATTACCGGATTGATGAAGACACCTTCGTCAAAGGCCAGCTTGGTCACTTCGAAGGTCTTGTCCGTATCGCGCACGTACAACGGAATAATCGGACTTTCTGTATCACCGATTTCAAATCCAGCGTCACGGAAACTCTTCAACGCATAATTAGTAATTTCCCATAATTTCTTCTGACGTTCCGGTTCAGTCTTGAAAATATGAATAGCCTCTCTGGCGGCAGCCGTAGCAGCCGGTGTGTTGCTGGCCTGGAAGATATAAGAACGGGCATTGTGGCGCAACCAGTTGATGACGTCCTTGTCACCGGCTACGAAACCACCGATAGATGCCAGTGACTTGCTGAACGTACCCATAATCAGGTCGACATCGTCCGTTACGCCGAAATGGTCGCATACACCGCGGCCTTCGCGACCGAAGACACCCAAACCGTGAGCTTCGTCTACATAAATGCTGGCATTGTATTTTTTCTTCAGACGGACAATTTCCGGCAGGTTAGCCAAGTCGCCTTCCATGGAGAACACGCTGTCCACTACAATCAGTTTCACAGCGTCCGGTTCGCATTTCTGGAGTTCTTTCTCCAAAGCCTCCATGTCATTATGCTTGTATTTCAGCTGAGTGGCAAAAGAAAGACGGCGTCCGTCTACGATAGATGCGTGGTCGCGGTCGTCGCAAATGATGTAGTCACCACGTCCGGCCAACTGAGGAATCACTCCTTCATTCACCGTAAAACCCGTAGAGAAACAGAGCGCTTCATCTTTTCCAACGAATTCAGCCAGCTCTTTTTCCAGCTGCACGTGGATATCAAGTGTTCCGTTCAACAGACGGGAACCGGCACATCCCGTACCGTATTTGCGAGTCGCTGCAATGGCCGCGTCAATAATTCTTTGGTCGTGAGTCAAGCCCATGTAAGAGTTTGAACCAAACATCAGCACCTTCTTTCCGTCCATCATCACCTCTGTGTCCTGGGCACTGTCTATTTCCCGGAAATAAGGATAAACGCCTCTTTCCATATACATCTGAGGCAATCTGAATTTACTAAATTTTTCCTGTAATAATCCCATATTCTAAGTATCTGGTAAGCATCCCAGCTTACGTTAAACTTTATACTTATGCAACCTGTCGTTACATCCTTTTCACTAAGAACGTGCAAAGATAATAAAAACTCCAAAACCCGACGCAAATCCACTAAAAAAAATGGTTTCTTGTTTAATTATCCACAAAAAAGGGCGCTGATTATAAAGATAATGTTATTTTTGTACTCCCAAAATTTAAGGAAACAGGTTTATGGACACGAAAAAGCGAATCATTTTTGTAGTCAACCCCATATCCGGAACACACGGAAAAGAATTCATACTAAAGCTGATTGGCCAAGAACTGGACGCATCCAAATACGACTATTCCATCCGGAAAACTGAATATGCCGGACATGCTTCGGAAATAGCCGCACAGGCCGCCGCCGAAGGTACAGACATCGTGGTAGCCATCGGCGGAGACGGAACCATCAATGAAATAGGAAGGGCACTGATCCATACGGATACGGCCATGGGCATCATTCCCTGCGGTTCGGGCAACGGGCTGGCACGCCACCTGCATATCCCCATGGAACCCAGAGCTGCTATCAACGTGCTGAACGCCGGACTTGTCAAGACCATTGATTATGGCATCATCGACAAGCATCCTTTTTTCTGTACATGCGGAGTGGGGTTCGATGCGTTCGTGAGCCTGAAATTCGCCGATTCGGGCAAGAGAGGGCTGCTCACCTATCTGGAAAACACCCTACACGAAAGCCTGACCTACCAGCCGGAGACTTACGAAATTGAGAATTCGGAAGGTACCGTGCGCTACAAGGCTTTTCTAATAGCCTGTGCCAATGCGTCCCAGTACGGGAACAATGCTTATATCGCTCCTCAGGCTTCCCTGACCGACGGCATGATGGACATCACCATTCTAGAACCTTTCACGGTGCTGGATGTACCTTCCTTGTCCTTTCAGTTGTTCAACCGTACCCTCGACCAGAACAGCCGTATCAAGACCATGAAGGACAAACGGATTGTCATCCACCGAGCTCAGGAGGGAGTGTTCCATTTCGACGGCGACCCGATGATGGGAGGAAAAGACCTGGAAGTCCAGATTATCCATCAGGGACTTCATGTCATTGCCCCGATACGCCCCAAGCGCATGCCGTCTCCCCCGCTGAACATCCTCCAGCACTTCACCGATTTCATCGGACGGCGTCCTCTCACATCGACCATTGCCCAGAAGCACAAGCAACTGTTGTTACTTAACCAGCACATTCTGAGAAGACTCTCAAAGAAATGACATTATAACGCCAGATAGAAAGGGCGGGCCAGATTCTCAAATTCTGGGGTATAGACGTGACGGACCGACGACTCAATCACGAGACGGGTGACCTCTGTCTCCGGAAGAGGATGTCTGGCAAACTCCATCAGTACACGCTTGGCTGCCAGTTCCTCACGAGGATGCACCCAGGTCTGACGGGAAAGAAACAGCCCTTTCCCCAATGCCAATGCAATGAAATCCGCGGCTGCCGCTGCCGGAAGAATAACCGAAAAGGTTCCACAATCGGACAAAAGCCTCGCTACGGCCGACAACAAAGCTTCGAAGTCCAGGTCGTCGGTATGCCGCGCCGTGTTCCGTTGCCGTTGCGGACATTTCACGTCCTCCACAAAATACGGTGGATTCGAAACAATCACATCGAAAGTTCCCCAGTCTTCCGGCACGTGGCGGATGTCTTCCCTGCACACCTCAATCCGGTGTTTCCAAGGTGACCGTTCCACGTTCTCACGCGCCTGCACCACAGCCCCCTCGTCAATATCTACTGCAACGACAGAAGCCGTGGCATTGCGTTGAGCCAGCATCAAGGCAATCAAACCGCTTCCGGTGCCGATGTCCAACATGCGGCGGGCATTCTCCACCCGTGTCCAGGCTCCAGCCAGCACACCGTCTGTTCCTACTTTCATGGCACATTTATCATGATACACCACAAATTGCTTGAACTGAAAAAAAGGATTTGGCATATATTCTTCTTAAAATTTGCGCCAAAAATACGTAAATGCAGGCAGAAAGCAGACAAATCCCACATTATTTTTATACTTTAAGCAGGTATTTGAAGCAAATAGTTTCCAAATTCGACACGGAATGATTACCTTTGTGCCGTTTGAACAATAAAAAATGCTTCTTAAATTTAGAAGAGAGAAACCAATATGGCAAAGAAGAAAAAAAATAACGATTTTCTGATCGACGCAGAAGGCGATGACATTCCGATGATGGCCGAATTCGAAACCGTTTCGGCAGAAGATGCTCCTAAGGATCTTTCCAAGGAATTTCCCGTCATGCCCCTACGCAACCTGATGATATTTCCCTCCATCGTAATGCCTATCAGCGTAGGACGACAACCGACCCTGAAACTGGTCAACCAGGCATTCCGTACCAAAGAATCAATTGTAATCACTACGCAAAAAGTAGGTGAAATAGAATCTCCCAAGCAGAAAGACTTGTTCCCCATCGGGGTTGTCGGGAAGGTGCTCCGTGTATTCGAAATGCCCGGAGGCAATATTACGGCCATACTTCAGGCCACCGGACCCAAAGTCAAACTGGAGGAGATTACAAGCACTCGTCCCTTCCTGAAAGGAAAAGTATCCTTGATTGAGGAGAATATGGAGGAAGAAAAGACGGATGAGTTCAAGACGCTGATAGATACGTGCAAGGAGCTGAGCAAAAAAATAATCGACCTTTCGGACGACATTTCTCCCGACACGGCCTTCGCCCTGAAAAACCTGGACGACAACGAGGTGCTGGTGAATTTCATCTCGGGCAACTTCCCTTTCCCAATCGACGAGAAGTATGAGTTGTTGCAGATGAACGACCTGAAATCCAGACTGTACCGTCTAATTCAGCTGCTCAACAAAACTATCCAGCTGGCTACGCTGAAGCAGAACATCCAGATGCGTACCCGCGAAGACCTGGACCGCCAGCAAAAGGAGTATTTCTTGCAACAACAAATCAAGAACATTCAAGACGAACTGGGCAACGGACAGGACGGCGAAATCGAGGAACTCCAGAAAAAGGGCGAGAAAAAGCTCTGGAAACCGGAGGTGAAGGAGATTTTCGACCGCGAACTGGCCAAACTGGAACGCATCAACCCGCAATCGCCCGACTATAATGTGCAGCTGACGTATCTGCAGACGTTGCTTTCCCTGCCGTGGGGAGTCTATACCAAGGATGTGATTGACATTCCGAATGCCAAGAAGATTCTGGACAAGGAACACTACGGACTGGAGAAGGTGAAAGAACGTATTCTGGAATACCTGGCCGTACTGAAGCTGAAAGGCGACCTGAAATCGCCGATTATCTGTCTTTATGGCCCTCCGGGTGTAGGAAAGACCTCACTGGGACGTTCCATCGCTACGGCCCTGAAGCGGAAATATGTCCGCATGTCACTGGGTGGCGTACACGACGAGGCGGAAATCCGCGGACACCGCAAGACATACATCGGTGCCATGCCGGGACGTATCATCAAGAGCCTGATCAAGGCGGAGACCTCCAACCCGGTCATCATTCTGGATGAAATTGACAAGCTGAGCAACGACAACCACGGCGACCCGAGTTCGGCCATGCTGGAGGTGCTCGATCCGGAACAGAACAACACGTTCCACGACAACTATGTGGACATCGACTACGACTTGTCGAACGTCATGTTCATTGCCACGGCCAACAACCTGGGCACCATCCCTACTCCGTTGCTCGACCGTATGGAACTGATTGAGGTGAGCGGTTACATCACCGAAGAGAAAATCGAGATTGCCCGCCGCCACCTGATTCCGAAGGAAATGGAAAAGAACGGCTTGCAGAAGGAACACGTGAAGTTCACCAAGCCGGCCATCGAATACATCATCGAGAACTATACCCGTGAAAGCGGCGTGCGTGAGCTGGAGAAGAAAATCAGTAAGGTGATGCGGAAAATCGCCCTGGAAATCGCCAGCGGGGAATTTACCGAAACACATGAGCTGAAACCGAAGGACATCGAGAAGTTCCTCGGCCCGCAGGAATACTCCCGCGACAAGTACCAAGGCAACGAATATGCCGGCGTGGTGACCGGACTGGCCTGGACGGCGGTAGGCGGCGAAATCCTGTTCGTGGAAACCAGTCTGAGCCGCGGAAAGGGACAGTTGACCCTGACCGGAAACCTGGGTTCCGTAATGAAGGAATCGGCCATGCTGGCACTGGAATACCTGAAAGCACACAGCCATCTGCTCGACTTGCCAGAAGGTATCTTCGACAACTGGAATATCCATATCCACGTGCCGGAAGGAGCCATTCCGAAAGACGGTCCTTCTGCCGGAATCACGATGGTCACCTCACTGGCTTCTGCACTGACCCAGCGGAAGGTGAAAGCCAACCTGGCCATGACGGGCGAAATCACTCTGCGCGGACGAGTATTGCCGGTAGGCGGTATCCGCGAAAAGATTCTGGCCGCCAAACGTGCCGGTATCAAGGACATCATCTTGTGTGAAGAAAACCGCAAGGACATCAACGAAATCCAGCCGATGTACCTCACGGGCATGACCTTCCACTACGTGAAGGACATCAAGGAGGTGCTCCGTCTGGCCCTGACCGACGAGAAGGTGGCCGATGCCATTGATTTCACCGTGAAAGAAGACAAAGACAAAAACCAAGAAAACCCAGCACAATGAAGTTTGAGTTACAATATACGGATCCCAAATCGAATGCCCGCGCCGGTCTGATTACGACCGACCACGGGCAGATTGAGACCCCTATCTTTATGCCGGTCGGCACACTCGGTACAGTAAAGGGGGTGCATCTTCACGAACTGAAGAACGACATCAAGGCCCAGATTATCCTGGGAAACACGTATCACCTCTATCTGCGCCCGGGACTCGACATCATTGAGGGGGCCGGAGGACTGCATAAGTTCAACGGCTTCGACCGCCCGATGCTGACCGATAGCGGGGGCTTCCAGGTGTTCTCCCTCTCCGATATCCGGAAACTGCGGGAAGAGGGCGTGGAGTTCCGCTCGCACATCGACGGGTCGAAGCACCTGTTCACTCCGGAACGGGTGATGGACATCGAACGCACCATCGGGGCCGACATCATCATGGCTTTCGATGAATGTGCGCCCGGCACCTCCGACTATGACTATGCCAAGAAGTCGATGGAGCTGACGCATCGCTGGCTCGACCGCTGCTGCGCCCGTTTCAACGAAACGGAGCCCAAGTACGGCTACAGCCAGTCGCTCTTCCCCATCGTGCAGGGATGTGTGTATCCCGACCTGCGCCGGCGCTCGGCAGAGTACATCGCTTCGAAGAATGCCGACGGAAACGCCATCGGCGGACTGGCCGTAGGGGAACCGACGGAGAAAATGTATGAGATGATTGAAGTGGTCAACGAAATATTGCCTACCGACAAGCCCCGCTACCTGATGGGCGTGGGAACTCCGGTCAATATTCTGGAAGGCATCGAACGAGGAGTGGACATGTTCGACTGCGTGATGCCGACCCGCAACGGCCGAAACGGCATGCTCTTCACCAAAGACGGCATCATGAACATGCGCAACAAGAAATGGGAGAACGATTACTCCCCCATCGAAGCCGACGGTGCTTCCTACGTGGACACGATGTACAGCCGTGCCTACCTGCGCCACCTGTTCCATGCCCAGGAGCTGCTTGCCCTCCAGATTGCCTCCATCCACAACCTGGCCTTCTACCTCTGGCTCGTGGGCGAGGCCCGCAAGCACATCATCGCCGGCGACTTCTCTACCTGGAAGCCGATGATGGTGAAACGTTTATCTACCCGATTGTAATTGTAGTTTGATATGAAGCACAATGTGTTCCAGCTGTTCCGTTTCTACCTGAAGACAGGAATGGAACAGCTGAAAAAATTAAAAGGAAACCCGTTCAAGAAGAAATGGCTGAAACGGCTCGACAGGTACATCATCGTGAAGTTCCTGGGCACCTATTTCTTTGCCATCGCACTGATTATCTCCATTGCCGTGGTGTTCGACATCAATGAAAACATTGACGACTTCATCAACAACAAGGCGCCCATCAGTGCCATCATCTTCGACTATTACCTGAACTTCATCCCTTACTACACCAACCTGTTCAGTCCGCTGTTCGTGTTCATCGCCGTGATTTTCTTCACATCGAAACTGGCGGAGAACTCCGAAATCATCGCCATGTTCTCCACGGGCATGAGTTTCAAGCGGCTCATGGTGCCTTATATGATTTCGGCGGCCATCATCGCCCTGGTCACCTACGTGCTGAGCACGGAAGTCATCCCCACGGGAAGTGTGACTCGACTGAAGTTCGAACAGGTGTACAAGAACAAGAAACGGACGGACTACGTGCGCAACATCCAGTTGGAGGTGGACACGGGGGTAATTGCCTACATGGAACGCTACGAGGACTACAACAAGACGGCCTACCGTTTCTCGCTCGATAAGTTTGAAGACCATAAACTGGTGTCACATCTCACGGCCCGCCGTATCACCTACGACACGACCGCCGTACACCGGTGGATTATCAAGGACTACATGATCCGCGAGATGAAGGGCATGCGCGAAACCATCACCCGTGGTGACCGTATGGACTCCATCATCAACATGGAGCCGCAGGACTTCCTGATTACCCGCGGACAGCAGGAAACCATGACCAGTCCGCAACTTCGGGAATACATCGACAAGCAGAAGCAACGAGGGTTCGCCAACATCAAAGTGTTCGAAGTGGAATACTACCGACGCATCGCTACCTCGTTCGCGGCCTTCATTCTGACGGTCATTGGGCTCTCGCTTTCGTCGCAGAAACGAAAAGGAGGTATGGGACTTCACTTGGGTATCGGTATCGCCCTGAGCTTCTCCTACATCCTGTTCCAGACCATTTCGTCGACCTTCGCCATCAACGGAAACGCGTCGCCGAATCTGGCAGTATGGATTCCGAACATCCTCTATCTGTTCATTGCGATTTACCTCTATCGGAAGGCGCCAAAATAAAATAAAACGCTACAGAAACCCAATTCCTTTATTATAACAAAAATGCATCCCAAAGTCGTTTTTCACTTTCAGGATGCATTTTTTATTTGGAAAGTCCGAGCCTGTGAAGGACAATCATCACAAAAAGATAAGACCATTTCAACACAGAAAGACGAGACTGTTTCGACACAGAAATATTAAGGGGAAAGTCTTACAGGTTGAGTCTTAAAAGTAAAAATCTCCTGCTTTATTTCGCCTATCTGAATTGTATGGCTAAAAGCAGGAGATTCTTTGGGGTAACCGATAGATTGCAAGTAAATCTAACCCATTTTTCTATCAGCGAACGCCTCACATCTTTTTATTCTACGTCCAGATTCTCGTCACTCCATTTTACCGAACAAAGTTCTCGGGAATCACTGAAGAACGGAACTTTATTTCAAGTACGTGCGAAAGAACTGTTCGATTTTGTCGAAGGGAATCACGTCCATCCGGTCGTACAGGTCCACATGACTGGCACCGGGGATAATGAGCAGTTCCTTGTTGTCGCCCTTGAGCTTCTTGAAAGCATCTTCGCTGAAGTAACGTGAATGGGCCTTCTCGCCGTGAATCATCAGCACGGCACTGCGTATCTCATCGCTATACGACAGGATGGGCATGTTCATGAATGAAAGGGCTGAGGTCTTGTTCCACCCGTTGTTGGAGTTGAGCGAACGTTTGTGGTAGCCGCGCGGCGTCTTGTAATACGCATGATAATCCTTCACAAACTGGGGCGCATCGGCAGGCAGCGGATTGACCACGCCCCCGGCCTGCGCATACGTACCGTGACGGTAGTCTTCCGTACGCTGTGCATTAAGTTGCTTACGCATTTCATAGCGGGCATCCGCATCCATGACATCAAAATAACCGTTGGCTGTTACCCGGCTCATATCATACATCGTGGAAGTCACCGTGGCTTTGATACGGGTATCAATGGCTGCCGCATTGAGAGCCATGCCTCCCCATCCGCAAATACCCAAAATACCGATACGGTCGGCATCCACCTGGTCGCAGGTGGACAGAAAATCCACCGCCGCACAGAAATCTTCCGTATTGATGTCGGGCGAAGCTACGTAACGCGGTTCGCCCCCACTCTCACCCGTGTACGAGGGGTCGAAGGCAATGGTGAGAAAGCCCCGTTCAGCCAGCACCATAGCATATAACCCGGACGACTGTTCCTTCACGGCCCCGAACGGTCCGCTTACGGCGATGGCCGGTAATTTACCTTCTGCCTGTTTGGGCACATACATATCCGCTGCCAGCGTAATTCCATAGCGGTTTATGAAAGTCACCTTCCGGTGGTTCACTTTCGAACTCAAGGGGAACACCTTATCCCATTCCTGCGTGAGATTCAAACTCTGTCTTTCCATTTTCACCTCCGTTTTTACATCCGGCGTTGCGGCGGAAAGGCTGCCCGTAGCCAGAAACCAAGCCGCCGATGCCGCACACAACGTCTTCCACATTTTATTATCCATTTCTACAAGTTTCTATGTTTCTACGGAGGCAAAAATAACGCAAAAGCCCCACAGAGGCATTTCTGTGAGGCTCAAACTTCATTTCTGAAAAGCTCAAATCGAAAGTGGAGGTACCAGTGCCGTAGGCGGAATACCATATTGCTTCTTGAAGGCCGTGGAAAAATGGGAAGGGTTCTTGAATCCGACTTCCGCATACACCTCCACCACTTTCTTGTGTTCTTCCTTTATCAAGCGGTAAGCCACTTCCAGCCGCTTGCGAATCAGCCATTTTTCCGGTGTCAGGTCGCTCACCTTCTTGAAATCGCGCTTGAAAGTGGCCAAGCTGCGTCCTGTGTAATGCGCCAATTCCTCCAAAGTAAACTCGTACATATAGTTCCGGTTCATGAAGTCCAAAATATCCATCTTCCAAGGCATACTGAAATCAAACAGTACGATCATGAACCGCTTGTCCGTATGGAGCAAGGCCAATAATCCCTCCTCCAGTTTCAACCGCATCACGTCATCCTGCGGCTTCACCTCCGGATTGAAATAAGGAGTCATCGAAGCGAAAAGGCTCTCAATCTCTGCCGAAGGCGGAAGTTTCATCACGCCAGGAGAGAATTTCTCCACGTTTCCCAACGAACCCTTATGCAGGACATATTTCCCGTACATTTCCCGCAAAAACGGCCGAGTAAAGCACAAGTAGATACCACAATACTGTTCCCCGCAACAAGCCTTCTTGTACATCGTCACCCGGTGGTCGCGCGGAATGAACACACACTCCCCTTTTCCCACATGCACCTGACGGTTTCCGTCGTCAAGCACCATCTCACCGGAAAGCACATAATTCATGGCATATTCTCTGGAACGATGCACACAGGCATCGGCATCGTCATAGAAGAAGCTGAAAAACACGTTCTGGTAGTTAAAAATGATTTTCATAGGGTCATGGGAAAGCGGTTGAGTGTCGGGAATCATGGTTTACAATATTTTCAATGTATCTGCAAAGATACGGAAAGCCAAGTGCAGGGCCAAATAGAAGACACAGTTTTCTGATTTCAGTTATGCCGAGACAGATCCTATTTTCTTTAAAGATACAAAAAAGCTCCTTCGTGCCTTTTTGCACAAAGGAGCTTCTCCAAAATCAGACATACCAACCACTTATTGTGGCCGTACACCTTTATTTATTAGTAACCTAATTCTTTTTCAAGAGTATTGTATTTTTCCTTGTCAAGCTTCCAGTAGATGTTCAGCAAGTACTGACCCCACAACTGGCGGTTGTCTGGCTTCACTTCCTTTGCTTTTTCATAGAAAGGCTGAGCCTTTTCGTACATTTCCTTGATTTTAGCTTCATTGGTTGCATACTTCGGATCGTCCATAGAAAGCTTAGAGTTTTCTTCTACAATTTCCTGTGCAGGGAAGAAGTAGCAGTCACCAATCTTAGAATAAGATTCAGCTACGAAATCCTTACCTTCTGAAATAATCTGATTGAAAGTAGCGATAGCTCCATCGTAATCCTTCTTTTCATACTGAAGCACACCCTTTACATACAAGAAGTAAGGAGTAGAGTTCTTAGCCAATACAGCATCCATCTGAGCCAGACCTTCGTCAATCTTACCCTTCTGGATGTAATAATCCATCAAGTTACCGATGAAGTATTCCTGAGCCGGGAATTTTTCTACACCTTCCTGGATAGCAGCCAACCATTTAGTTGAGTCGGGAGTTTCACCCTTTCCGTAAGTTTCAGCCAAACACATCAATGAACGGTAACCTTCTTCTTTGTGTTCCTTACCGATAGTGGCATATTTAATTACGGCTGCATTGTCTTTCAGAGAGTTTGCAGCAAGAGCAGCATAGTTGGCAATCAACGGAGTCAGCGTATCGTTCTTTACGGCTTTTTCGCTTTCGAACAACGGGTTCTGCGGAGCATCTACATACAAACCGAAGAACTTCAAAGCATTCGCATAGTTGCCTGAGTTGTAAGCGTCAGAACCAGCGTTAGTCAGCTGAGGACGAACAGTAGCCAATGTCTTAGCCAGTTTCTTTCTCAGTTTCGGCTTCTTCAGTTCGCCGCTCTTTACCTTAGCCTGTTCTACTTCATCACATTTCGTGTAGTATTCGAACATCTTCGCCAAGCTGTTGTACAACTTAGCTGTATCAGCTTTGGCACCCGGCAAATACAGTTTCATGTTTTCATCGTCATAGATAGACTTCTGGAAATCACCAGCCAGTTTCCAAGTTTCAGGATCATTGGCGGTTGAAGGATCCGTCAATGCCGGTTCAATGATTTGCGCTGCCTTTGCGGGATCGCTCTTGGCAGATTTTGCTTCCTTCACTACGCTCTCCTGAGCGGAAACAGCACATGCTGTGAAGAATAATGCAGCTGTAAATAAAACTTTTTTCATAAAGGTTTGAATTTAGTAATACAAATATTCAAGTTAGTTTTTGTCCGGATTTTCCTCACCGTCATCCTCCACTGGCTGGATGGCTTCCCCGTCAACCGGCTGGATGTCCGATGGCTGGATGGTTTCTATGTCTTCGGGTTCTTCCTCTTCCGTTTCAGAAGCTACCTTGCAGACAGAACCAATCTGGTCATTCCGTTTTTCCAAATCAATCAGGCGTACACCCTGTGTAGCACGTCCCATGATACGCACATCGGCCACCTTCAAACGGATGGTGATACCCGACTTGTTGATAATCATCAGGTCGTTTTCGTCGGTTACCGACTTGATGGCTACCAGGTGTCCAGTCTTTTCCGTGATGTTCAAGGTCTTCACACCCTTTCCGCCACGGTTGGTCTTGCGGTAGTCCTCAATGTCCGAACGTTTTCCGTAGCCATTCTCAGATACCACCATGATGGTTTCCGTTTCCGGATCCTTGATGCAAATCATTCCGATTACTTCATCAGCCCCATCCTCATCAAGTGTAATACCACGTACACCCGTAGCCGTACGGCCCATTTCGCGGACAGCACTTTCATGGAAGCGGATGGCACGACCGTTGCGGTTGGCAATCACGATTTCGTTGTTGCCGTTGGTCATGCGCACTTCAATCACGCGGTCGTCCTCACGAATCGTAATGGCATTCACACCGTTCTGACGCGGACGTGAGTACTGTTCCAGCAAGGTCTTCTTGATGACGCCGTTCTTCGTGCAGAAAAGTACGTAGTGGCTGTTGATGAAGGCTGTATCGTTCAAGTTCTTTACACGCAGGTAAGCCGTCACCACATCATCAGCCTCGATGTTCAGCAAATTCTGGATAGCACGCCCCTTGGAAGTTTTGTTACCTTCCGGAATTTCATATACTTTCAGCCAGTAGCACTTACCTTTCTGAGTAAAGAACAGAAGAGTGTTGTGCATCGTAGCCGGATAAATATGTTCGATAAAGTCCTCGTTACGGGTTTCACTTCCCTTCGAGCCTACCCCGCCACGGTTTTGTGCATGGAATTCAGAAAGCGGCGTACGCTTGATGTATCCCATGTGGGAGATGGTGATGACCATTTCATCGTCGGCATAGAAATCTTCCGGATTGAATTCTTCCGAAGCATACACGATTTCCGAACGGCGGTCGTCACCGTATTTCTCTTTCACTTCAATCAGTTCGTCCTTGATGACCTTCTTGCAAAGCTCCTCGTTGCTCAGTATTTCCTCGAAGTAAGCAATCTGCTTCATCAAGTCCTCATATTCGGCATGGAGCTGGTCTTGCATCAGACCGGTGAGCTGGCGCAAACGCATTTCCACGATGGCGCGGGCCTGTACCTCACTCAGGTTGAAGCGGGCCATCAGGTTGGTAATCGCCTCGTTCGGGGTCTTGGCCGCACGGATGATGCGGATTACCTCGTCGATATTGTCGGAAGCGATAATCAGACCTTCGAGGATGTGGGCACGTTCCTTGGCCTTGCGCAAGTCGTAGCGTGTACGGCGGATTACCACCTCGTGACGGTGTTCCACAAAATATTTAATCAGGTCCTTCAGGTTGAGCAGACGCGGACGGCCATGAACCAGCGCCACGTTGTTCACACCGAATGAAGTCTGAAGCATGGTCATCTTATAGAGCTTATTGAGCACCACGCTGGCGTTGGCATCCCGCTTGATGTCGATGACGATACGCATACCTTCGCGGTCGGTTTCATCGTTCACGTTCGAAATGCCCTCAATCTTCTTTTCGTTCGACAAGTCGGCGATGCTCTTGATGAGTTCGGCCTTGTTCACGCCGTACGGGATTTCCGTCACCACAATCTTGTCGTGCGTAGGATGCGATTCGATTTCGGCCTTTGCCCGCATCACGATACGTCCGCGTCCGGTTTCGTAGGCATCGCGCACCCCACTTATACCATATATATATCCTCCCGTCGGGAAGTCGGGCGCCTTGATGTATTGCATCAGGCCGTCCACATCAATATCGTTGTTGTCAATGTAAGCCACACAGGCATCAATCACTTCTCGCAAGTTGTGGGTCGGCATGTTGGTAGCCATACCTACGGCGATACCCGATGCTCCGTTCACCAGCAGGTTCGGGATACGGGTCGGCATGACCGTCGGTTCCTGCAACGTGTCATCGAAGTTGTTGGTGAAGTCTACGGTTTCCTTGTAAAGGTCCTGCATCATTTCCTCGCCGATTTTCTTCAGGCGGGCTTCGGTGTATCGCATGGCGGCGGCACTATCCCCGTCGATTGAACCGAAGTTACCCTGACCGTCGACCAGCGGATAACGCATCGACCAGTCTTGAGCCATTCTGACGAGGGCTCCATATACAGACGAGTCACCGTGGGGATGGTATTTACCCAACACTTCACCCACGATTCTCGCGGCTTTTTTATACGGTTTGTCGGAGGTATTTCCCAGTTCCATCATTCCGTACAAGATACGGCGGTGTACCGGTTTGAATCCGTCTCTTACATCCGGGAGGGCGCGTGCCACGATTACCGACATAGAGTAGTCGATGTACGACGACTTCATTTCCTCTTCGATGTTGATTTTTATAATTCTGTCTTGTTCTTGCATTTAACACATTATTAATTATACTTCCTTTTCAAGGCTTGTGAAAAACCATGCTAAAGTACGACTTTTAGCCGATATACAAAAACTTTTCCCCTAAAAAATACGCGTGGCACCTCTTTTGGGAGGGCATACAGCCCGTGTGGCACACATTTTGTTAAATAGAGAAAAGACTTGATACAATATATTTGTAATAATGTATCTTTGTAACTTATCTATTTTATTTAAATTTTGAGGAAACATGAATTTGATGAGCAACGAGTTTACACAACAAGTGTCTGATATCGTCGTCTATGGAAAAGAAGAAGCCAACCGCCTGATGAACGATCACATCGAACCAGAGCATCTGCTACTGGGTATCATACGCGATGGAGAGTGCAAGGCGGCAGAGATTCTGAAATCGTTCTTCCTAGACCTGAAAGCCATCAAGGGAGAACTGGAAACGCAATTACGGAAGGTATCTATTACCGAGAACTATTCGCAGGACATTTCGTTCAGTGAAAAGGCCTCAAAAATATTGATGCTGAGCGTACTGGAAGCAAAACTAGCAAACGATGAGAAAGTGGACACTCCACATATTTTATTAGCAATGATGAGAGAAAAAGAAAACAACGCATCTAAGATATTGGAAGAAAACAATGTAACGTACGACCGGATCGCAGAACGGATGAAACAAGACGACATGGTAGTCGACGGGCTGGATCTTAACGAAGAAGATGAAGAGGAGGGAATCGGCCGACGCGAAAATAGCGAGAAAGACAAAGACCCGCTCGGCTTCCCGCAGTGGAGAACGGCACAGACCGCTTCAAAGCATCCCGACGGAGACACTCCCTACCTGAATAAATTCAGCACCGACCTGACGCAAGCTGCCCAAGCCGGAAAACTGGACCCAGTGGTAGGACGTGAGAAGGAAATCGAACGCATTGCCCAGATTCTGAGCCGACGGAAAAAGAACAACCCGATTCTGATTGGTGAACCGGGAGTAGGAAAATCGGCCATTGCCGAAGGTTTGGCACTCCGTATCATCGAGAAGAAGGTGTCGCGTGCCTTGTTCGACAAGCGGATTGTATCACTCGACATGACAGCGGTAGTGGCCGGAACCAAATACCGCGGAGAGTTTGAGGAACGTATTCGTGCCATTTTGTCAGAAGTTAAGAAGAACCCGAATGTCATTCTTTTCATCGATGAAATACACACCATCGTGGGAGCAGGCTCGGCGGCCGGTTCCATGGATGCCGCTAATATGCTGAAACCCGCATTGGCACGTGGTGAAATCCAATGCATTGGTGCCACTACGCTCGATGAATACCGGAAGAATATCGAAAAAGACGGCGCATTGGAACGGCGTTTCCAAAAAGTGCTGATAGAACCGACCTCTCCCGAGGAAACGCTTCAGATTCTACGGAATATCAAGGACAAGTATGAAGAGCACCACAACGTGGTGTATACAGAGGAAGCACTGGAAGCCTGTGTCCGGCTGACCGACCGTTACGTGACCGACCGATACTTTCCAGACAAAGCGATTGATGCAATGGATGAAGCTGGTTCACGTATTCACCTGACTCACATTTCCGTACCGAAGGAAATCGAAGAACAGGAAAAACTGCTTGCCGACACGCGACAACATAAGAATGAAGCCATCCGCTTACAGAATTTTGAACTGGCCGCCAGTTTCCGTGACCGGGAAAGACAATACCTCCAACAACTGGAATGCCTGAAAAACGAATGGCTGGAGAAACAAAAGAATAACCGTGAGACGGTGGATGCCCCTCAGATCGAAGATGTGGTATCTATGATTTCCGGTGTGCCGGTACAACGTATGGCCCAGTCGGAAGGAATCCGCCTCAAAGGGATGCGACAAGCTTTGTTGTCGAAGGTCATCGGACAAGACAAGGCGATTGACACCTTGGTGAGAAGTATCCAGCGAAGCCGTGTGGGACTGAAAGACCCGAACAAGCCGATTGGCACGTTCCTCTTCCTGGGGCCGACAGGCGTGGGCAAGACGCACCTGGCCAAGGAACTGGCCAAGAACATGTTTGGTTCTACGGATGCCATTATCCGTATCGATATGAGTGAATACATGGAAAAGTTCACCGTGTCACGCCTGGTGGGAGCTCCTCCGGGATACGTAGGTTACGAGGAAGGCGGACAACTGACGGAGAAAGTACGTCGTCGTCCCTACTCCATCGTCCTGCTGGATGAAATCGAAAAAGCACATCCCGATGTGTTCAACATGCTCCTGCAAGTGATGGACGAAGGCCGGTTGACGGATAGTCTGGGACGTACCGTCGACTTCAAGAATACGGTCATCATCATGACGTCCAACATCGGTACCCGCCAGTTGAAGGAATTCGGCAAGGGCATCGGTTTCACGGCACAAACCGCCGAGAACGAAAAGGAACATGCCAATAGCGTGATTCGCAAGGCTCTGAACAAATCGTTTGCACCGGAATTTATCAACCGTTTGGATGAAATTGTCACCTTCGACCAACTGGACATCGACTCACTGGAGAAGATTATCAATATTGAATTGAAAGGACTCTACGACCGCATCGAAGGTTGCGGCTACCGGCTCCTGCTCGACCCGGAAGCCAAACGCTTTGTGGCCGAGAAGGGCTACGACGTACAGTTCGGTGCCCGCCCCCTGAAGCGTGCCATCCAGAACCACCTGGAGGACGGCTTGGCGGAACTTATCCTCAACGAAGAGCCGGAAGCGGGCGACACCTTGCACGTATCGCTCAATGCACAGGGCGACGGACTGGAGATGAAAGTGGAAAAAGCCACGAAGGAATAAACGGAATTCTCTGTCAGAATTTCGGAATACAGACAAAATGTCAGGTACGAAGGTATCTGGCATTTTTTTTGTGAAAAGACTGGAGAAAAATTTTTATTCGACAATCATAAAAAATAAAGAGATATGCAAAAAGGTAATATCGGGGTTACAACAGAGAACATCTTCCCCATCATCAAGAAGTTTTTGTACAGCGATCATGAAATATTCCTCCGCGAACTGGTTTCAAATGCCGTAGATGCCACTCAAAAGTTGAAGACACTGGCTTCTACCGGTGAGTTCAAAGGGGAACTGGGCGATTTGACCGTCCGCGTAAAAGCCGACAAGGACAACGGTACCATCACCATCAGCGACCGTGGTCTGGGTATGACAGCCGAGGAAATCGACAAATACATCAACCAGATTGCTTTCTCCGGTGCCAACGACTTCCTGGAGAAATACAAGGACGATGCCAACGCCATCATCGGTCACTTCGGTCTGGGATTCTACTCTGCCTTCATGGTGGCCAAGAAAGTGGAAATCATCACCCGTTCTTATAAGGATGACGCCAAAGCCATGAAATGGAGCTGCGACGGTAGTCCTGAGTTCACCCTCGAAGAAACAGAGCGTAACGACCGGGGTACCGACATCATCCTGTATGTGGACGACGATTGCAAGGAATTCCTGGAAGATTCTCGTCTGCAGGGCTTGCTGACTAAGTATTGCCACTTCCTTCCGGTACCGGTAGCTTTCGGCAAGAAGAAAGAATGGAAAGACGGCAAGCAGGTAGAGACGGAAGAAGACAACCTGATTAACGACACTTGTCCTATCTGGACCAAGAAACCGTCGGAACTGAAGGAAGAGGACTACAAGAAGTTCTATCGCGACTTGTATCCGATGGCCGACGAACCACTGTTCTGGATTCACCTGAACGTGGACTATCCGTTCAACCTGACGGGTGTGCTCTACTTCCCGAAAATCAAGAGCAACATCGACCTGCAACGTAATAAGATTCAGTTGTATTGCAACCAGGTATATGTGACCGACTCCGTAGAAGGCATCGTGCCGGACTTCCTGACCCTGCTTCACGGTGTCATCGACTCACCGGATATTCCGTTGAACGTTTCCCGTTCTTACCTGCAGAGCGATTCGAACGTGAAGAAGATTTCGACTTACATCACCAAGAAGGTGGCCGACCGTCTGCAATCTATCTTCAAGAACGACCGGAAAGAGTTTGAAGAGAAATGGGACGACCTGAAAATCTTCATCAACTACGGTATGCTGACGCAGGAAGACTTCTACGAAAAGGCTTCCAAGTTTGCCCTGTTCAAGGATACAGACAACAAATACTATACGTTCGAGGAATACCAGACCCTCATCAAGGACAGCCAGACCGACAAAGACGGCAACCTGATTTATCTGTATGCCAACAACGCCGACGAGCAGTACACTTACATTGACGCTGCCAAGAACAAGGGTTACAACGTGTTGTTGCTCGACGGCCAGCTGGATGTGCCGATGATTAACATGCTGGAACAGAAGTTCGAGAAGAGCCACTTCACCCGTGTGGACAGTGACATCATCGACCGCCTGATTGTGAAGGAAGAGCAGAAGGGCGAAGAATTGCCAGCCGACAAGCAGGAAGTGCTCAGCACCTTATTCAAAGGCCAGATGCCGAAAGTGAAGAAGACCGAGTTCCACGTAGAGGCACACGCCTTGGGCGAAAGCGCTGCTCCGATTGTCATCACACAGGCCGAATACATGCGTCGTATGAAGGATATGGCCAGCATCCAGCCGGGCATGAGTTTCTATGGCGAGATGCCGGACATGTTCAACCTGGTACTGAACACCGACCATCGTCTGATTAAGCAAGTATTGAGCGAAGCAGAAAGCGCTTGTGCTGAGAAACTGGTGCCGGTAGAGTCTGAACTTGCCATGCTGACTTTGCGCCGCAACGAGTTGCACAAGGCACAGGAAGGCAAGAAGGACGAGGAAATTCCGACCACAGAGAAAGACGAACTGAAAGACGTGGAGAAGAAAATCGACGCCCAGAAGGCTGAAAAGGAAAACATCCTCAACGGCTATGCCGCCGACAACAAAGTGGTTCACCAGCTCATCGACCTGGCTCTGTTGCAGAACAACATGTTGAAAGGAGAAGCCCTGACCAACTTTGTGAAACGAAGCGTGGAAATGATTTAATTTACCCCTCAAAATAGGGAAAGCCATTCCTGCAAGCCCGCAGGGATGGCTTTTTTTGTGCCTTTTATGCCATCGGATAGAAGATAATTTGTACATTTGCGAAGATATCACGCAAACAAACAACCATGGAAAACAAAACTGAATTGATATTAATCCGTATCAGCGGAGTGGACAGGCCGGGGCTGACCGCATCGGTGACCGCAATCTTATCGAAATACCAGGTAGACATTATGGACATCGGACAGGCCGACATCCACAGCACCCTGTCGCTGGGCATTCTTTTCAAATGCTCCGACAAAGATTCCGGAAATATCATGAAGGAGTTGCTTTTCAAGGCATCGGATTTGGGCATCAACATCCGCTTCTACCCCATCAGTGCGGAGGAATATGAAACATGGGTCAGTCTGCAAGGCAAGAACCGTTACATCCTGACCCTGCTGGGCCGGAAGCTGACTGCCGAACAGATTGCCGGTGCCACCCGGATTCTGGCAGAGCAACAACTGAACATCGACGGTATCCGCCGTTTGACAGGACGTATTCCGCTCGATGAGAAAAAAGCCAACGTGCGGGCCTGCATCGAATTCTCGGTCAGAGGCACTCCGAAAGACCGCGAGGCCCTGCAGAGCCAGCTGATGCAGCTAAGTGCGTCATTGGGTATGGACTTCTCCTTCCAGCAGGACAACATGTACCGCCGCATGCGCCGACTCATCTGTTTCGATATGGATTCTACCCTGATTGAAACGGAGGTCATCGACGAACTGGCCATGCGGGCCGGCGTGGGCGACCAGGTAAAGGCCATCACGGAAAGAGCCATGCGGGGAGAAATCGACTTCTGCGAAAGTTTCAAGGAACGGGTAGCCCTGCTCAAAGGATTGGATGAAAGCGTGATGCGCGACATCGCCGAGCATCTGCCCATTACTGAAGGTGTGGAACGCCTGATGTTCGTACTCAAACGCTACGGCTACAAGATTGCCATCCTGTCGGGAGGATTCACCTACTTCGGCAACTACCTGAAAGACAAGTTCGGCATCGACTACGTGTATGCCAACCAATTGGAAATCGTGGACGGGAAACTGACCGGACGCTACTTGGGCGACATCGTGGACGGGAAGCGGAAGGCCGAACTCCTGCAACTGCTGGCACAGGTGGAGAAGGTGGATATCGCACAGACCATTGCTGTGGGCGACGGAGCCAACGACCTGCCGATGCTCTCCGTGGCGGGACTGGGAATCGCCTTCCACGCCAAACCGAAAGTAGTGGCCAATGCCCAGCAATCCATCAACACCATCGGAATCGACGGAGTACTCTACTTCCTGGGATTCAAGGATTCTTACCTCGACGAACGGGGTAAACTATAACGACAAGCATAAAACCAATATATGAAGTTTTCAGAACTGAACTTAGAAGATAGCGTCCTCGATGCATTGGACGCCATGAATTTCCAGGAATGTACGCCCGTGCAGGAGCACACCATTCCGGTCATCCTGGAAGGAAAAGACCTGATTGGCGTGGCCCAGACAGGTACGGGGAAAACAGCAGCCTATCTGCTCCCGGTGTTGAACCAGTTGAGCAAGGGAGGCTATCCGGAAGATGCCATCAACTGTATCATCATGTCGCCTACCCGTGAGCTGGCCATGCAGATTGACCAGCAGATGGAGGGTTTCTCGTATTTCATGCCCGTTTCGAGCGTGGCGGTGTACGGAGGAAACGACGGCATCCGTTTTGAACAGGAAAAGAAGGGACTGACCCTGGGGGCCGATGTGGTCATCGCCACTCCCGGCCGACTCATCAGTCACCTGAGTCTGGGATACGTGGACTTGTCGAAGGTATCGTTCTTCATCCTCGACGAAGCCGACCGCATGCTCGACATGGGATTTGCGGAAGATATCATGCAGATTGTGAAATACCTGCCCAAGGAACGGCAGACCATCATGTTCTCGGCTACCATGCCGGCCAAAATCCAACAGCTGGCCAAGACCATCCTTCACGACCCGGTGGAAGTGAAACTGGCGGTATCCAAACCGGCGGACAAGATTATCCAGGCGGCCTACATCTGTTACGAGGCACAGAAGTTGGGCATCATCCAGTCACTCTTCCAGTCGCAGGAACCGGAACGGGTGATTATCTTTGCTTCTTCCAAGCTGAAAGTGAAGGAAGTGACCAAGGCCTTGAAACGGATGAAACTGAACGTGGGCGAAATGCACTCCGACCTGGAACAGAGCCAGCGGGAAGAAATCATGCACGAGTTCCGCAACCGTCGCATTGACATCCTGGTAGCCACCGACATCGTGGCCCGCGGTATCGACATCGACGACATCCGCTTGGTCATCAACTACGACGTACCGCACGACAGCGAAGATTATGTACACCGCATCGGACGTACGGCACGTGCCAACAACGACGGATGCGCCATCACGTTTGTGAGCGAAACGGAACAGACTCGCTTCAAACAGATTGAGAATTTCCTGGGAAAAGATATTTACAAGCTCCCCGTACCCGAAGAACTGGGCGAAGGACCGGCCTATGCTCCCCGTACCTCCAAGAAAGGCGGAGGCAACAGGCAGGTCAAGAATTTCTCCCGCAACAAAAAAGGCGGATGGAAGAAGAAGGGAGGCAACCAGCCGAAAAAACAAGGCGAACGAACGGTGAAAAATTAAACCCATCTGTTTCTACCCCTCTACAAAAAGCCCGGACAAGTGCCACGTAAAGGTCAGCACTTGTCCGGGCTTTTTCTGTCGGTCAAACCAGGCTTCGGGGGAAAGAACCCTCATCCGATTTTTCTGTTCACGAAAACGAGGTTCATCATACAACCGTTCTTCCAAGATTCTTATAGTAAGATATAACAAACTGTATTACAACAAATTACTATACACTTCATAAAGTATTACTTTCACCACGGAAATACCATGAAAAAAACGCAAGTGCGTTTGCTCTTAAACGTACTTGCGTTTTATCTAAAACGTCGAAGAGTTTTGATCAAAACGCCGAAGCGTTTGGCATGAAACGCCGAAGCGTTTTCTTTCAAACGTCGAAGCGTTTTTTCACCCTTCAATTTCACTCAATTCCAGCCAGCGCATGGTCTTCTCGTCAAGCTCGTCGTTCAGGGCTGGCAGGCGCTTCGACTTCTCGGTCAGTTCGTCTACGCTCAACGTGCCACTGCACAAGTCGGCTTCCAACTGCTTCTTTTCCTCCTCCAAGGCAGCAATGTCTTTCTCCAACTGTTCCAGCTCTTTCCGCTCCTTGAACGTCAGGCGGCGTTTTTCATTCAACCGAACACGCTGGGTTTTCTCCTCCTTCGGCTTGGCGGCCTCCTTGTCGTGTTCCGCCTTGGCCAGCTTCCAGTCGCGGTAGTCGGAATAATTGCCCGGGAAATCACGGATGTCACCCTGACCTTTGAACACCAGCAAATGGTCGACCACCTTATCCATGAAATAGCGGTCGTGGCTCACCACGATGACGCATCCCTTGAAGTTCTGCAAATACTCCTCCAGCACCTGTAAGGTCACGATGTCCAGGTCGTTGGTCGGCTCATCGAGTACCAAAAAGTTCGGGTTCCGCATCAGCACCGTACAAAGATACAGACGGCGGCGTTCTCCCCCGCTCAACTTGTACACATAGCTGTGCTGTGTTTCGGGAGTGAACAGAAAATGCTGCAGGAACTGCGAAGCCGTGAGCCGCTTGCCGTTGCCCAGTTCAATCACCTCGGCAATGTCGGTAATCACGTCAATCACCTTCATCTGCTCGTTGAACTTCAGTCCCTCCTGCGAGTAATAACCGAAACGGACGGTCTCGCCGATGTCCAGTGTCCCGCTGTCCGCCTTCTCCAGTCCCATCAGAATCTTGATGAACGTGGACTTGCCGGTGCCGTTGTTGCCCACGATACCCATCTTCTCATAACGGGCAAAGACGTACGAAAAATCATCCAGTATCACCAGGTCGCCGAAACGCTTGCAGAGATGGTCGGCCTCGAAAATCTTCGAACCGATGTACGACGCCTTGACATCCAGTTTCACGTTCGAGTCATAACTTCGCTGCTTGGCCACTTTCTCCAGCTCATAGAACGCTTCCTCCCGATAGCGGGCTTTATGGCCGCGGGCCTGCGGCATCCGTCGCATCCACTCCAGCTCCGTGCGATACAGGTTGTTGGCACGGGCAATTTCCGCATTGGTCGCCTCGATGCGCTCCTGACGTTTTTCCAGGTAATAACTGTAATTTCCTTTATAAGAATACAGCTGGCGGTTGTCTATCTCTATGATTTCCGAACATACCCGGTCCAGGAAATAACGGTCGTGCGTCACCATGAGCAGACTCAGGCTTCCACGGTTCAGGTATTCCTCCAGCCACTCGGTCATGTCCAGGTCGAGGTGGTTGGTCGGCTCGTCCAGAATCAGCAGGTCCGGTTCCGTAATCAGCACATTGGCCAGGGCCACCCGCTTCAGCTGTCCGCCGGACAAGTGTCCGATTTTCTGGGAAAAGTCGCGGATTTTCAGCTGCGAGAGAATCTGCTTGGCCCGGCGTTCGTAATCCCACGCCTTCTCGTGCTCCATCCGTGCCAGCAGATCATCCAATCCGGGATTGCCGGGGGTTTCCATGCACCGTTCGTATTCCTTGATGAGTTCCACCGTGGAATTGCCATGATAGAAACATGCCTCGAGCACGGTCAGTTCTTCGGGATACTTCGGGCTCTGTTCTAGATACCCCACGCGCAGGTCACGACGGAAAGTGATTTTCCCTTCGTCATAACCTTCCTTTCCCGCCAGGATGTTCAGCAAGGTGGTCTTGCCCGAACCGTTCTTGGCAATCAGTCCGATGCGCTGCCCTTCCGCAATGCCAAAAGATATTTCATTAAAAAGCACCAAGTCGCCAAACGACTTGGTCAGGTTTTCTACTTGTAAATAAGGAGTCATAATTGATTGCTTCTAAAGTCACCAGCAGAAGGCTCAACCCATGGCCGCTTCCACCTCGTTCTTAATCCGTTCGAATTCCGCTTTCAGGTTGCACGGTTGTCCGTTGCGCACCTTGTCCCAAATCAGGGCCACCGGATTCACCCTCACCTTCGAACCGCCGAACTGCAAGGCCGGATATTCTTTCGGTCCGTCGATGACCGTCACCCATTCCATGCCGTCCATCTCATTGACCAGTATCACGCCGAAAGCCGTGCCGAATCCTTCCCACGCCTGACGCTGCTTGGGGTTGAAACGCCCGCTGTCCATCACCTTCTGCAGGTTTGCCAAATCGGCTTCCGTACCCGTGAAGTCCTTGGTCAGCTGCTTCTTGACCGTGGAAACGGCCCAGTCGTAGTCTTCGTTTATCTGGTTGATTTCCAGCACACGCACCGGAATGACGGCTTTCACCGGCTTGTCGGAAGCGCCACGCACCTTCAACGAAGCCACAATCGCTTCTCCGGCTTTCGGGCTGTCTCCCTTGACCACGGTAAACGAACATTCCACCGAAATCTCGCCCCTTCCGGTCACCCAGATGTGCGTGGTGTACCACACATTGTTTTCCTGAAAGCTCTCGGCCGAATAGACGCAGTCCCAGTTTCCCAGCTTCACTTTCTTGGCTCCACGCACTTCGCGCAGCTCATCCTCCATACACGCTGCGGCATAATCCGCTCCTTCGCCCCGATAGGCAGAAATGCGGAAATTGCCGCTCCACTTGTCCGGATTATAAAACAGGAAGCTGTCTTCCGTATCCTCAAATTCACACCAGTTGTCGGGGTACTCCAGTGAAAACCACGCCCCCGGAGAGATATATTTTTTCATAACACGTTTGTTTTATGTTCGTATGCCCATCGGGCTGACTTACTTCAGCGGGAGAATCTCAATCCAATAATCATCCGGGTCGTTGATGAAATACAGTCCCATCTGTTCGTTTTCGAAGCAGACGCATCCCATTTCCTTGTGGAACTTGCGAACCTCGTCGTAGTCGCCTGCCACACGCAGACACAGATGGCTTTCGTTCTCACCCAGCTCATACGCTTCGGTATGGTCGCGCAACCAAGTCAGTTCCAACAGGAAATTCGAACTGCCGTCGGTGAGATACACCAGAATGAACGAACCGTCGGCTGCTTCCTTGCGGTGAGACTCGTGCAGGCCCAGCGCCTTCTCATAAAATTGGATACTTTTTTCGAGGTTGGTCACGTTGATATTGAAATGGTCAAATCTTCCTTTTATTTCCATGTCCTTTTCTATTTTAGTTGTCTACAATATATCAATCCAAATCTGTCTGCTGGCCCCGATGTGCAGGTACCCACACCCGCGTGCCTTCCTGTGCGGCCAACGGGACGAAAGCCTCGGCCTTTGCATAGGCTTCGTCAAAATGCATCGGTACAAAGATAGCGGTTTTTATCCGTTTCACAAACTGCACAGGGCCGCGCATGTATTCCCGTCCCAGCCGGGGGTCGACCGGAAACAGCACCACATCCATCCGGTCAGTATAAATAGCAATGTCTTCCAATTCTCTCAGAAAGAAAGCTTCATCATGCTTCCATTCCGCTTCCGGACTCTCGTCCATCCAGTGCCAGTTGTTCAGGTCGCCGGCATGAAACACCGTTTTTCCCTCCACCTTCACCAAGAACGAAACGCCGATGTCGGTCGAGCCGAAAGCACGGATTTCCAGAAAATCATCCTGAAACACATCGCCTTTCTCCATCCAGTGTATCGTCCGCGACCGAGTTTCTCCGGCAGAAAGCTGAATGTCGCGCGAAAACACATAGACGATATCCGGCCGGCGTGCGCTCCACGACAACACCTCCCGGTTGAAATGGTCGTAATGGGAATGGCTGGCCAGCACATACAGCCGTCCTTCCCGTGAAAGGATTTCGTCGTGCAGAATCCCCTTGTCGGTCGACCGGGAGTCTTCAAAATAATCAAATACGATGGTATAGCCCTCGCCCAACAGGGCAAAGCCACTATGATACAAATATACCAGTTTCATGAGTTTTATTTTCCTGCTATAGGTTGTACGTATGCCCGCGTGGCCTTGTCGATTTCAAGGAACATGTAGTTCACCTTTCCCGAATGAATCAGGTCTTTATGTTCGTTGTAGATGCGGGTGGCATATTCCTTGGATTTCTCGAACATGAACTTCGACACACTCTCCTGCGACTTGCCCATCATCGTAGAGTCCAGTTTCTCTTCCGGGAAAAAGTCGTCCAGGTTCACATCACCAATCATGGAGGTTTCCAGGAAATGAACGTTCCGGTGCAGACGGTCCGTATAATATCCCACGAACATGTGGCCCGGTACCCGTACCAGAATCGGATTGATGTTCACAGCCTTCAGTAAAGAAGCAAACAGCACACTTCCGTCCACACAGTTAATCTGGGCCGATTTCAAGGCATCGTCGAACGTCCGCACCCGCTGGGTGAACACCACATTCGAAGAAAGGCTGCTGTTGCTGATGGAACTATATTTGAAGCCCCTTTTCTGCAACACATACCACAAGGCATACACCTGCTTGTCGACCACATCGGGGTCCTTGCTCTGATACCCCCAGAAGCGGTTGACGATGCGCGAATCAAGCGCTTCCCGCAACACCTGACTGATGTTCGGGTTGTCCTCGTTCACATACGCGGCAAAGAAATCACCCGTGTCGTGAAACTTCATCTTGCTGTCAATATATCCCAACAGACATTCGTTGATGCTGCGCACCGAATAAGTATGCACTGCCGAATATACCCGGTTGTTTATCTTCGCCTGAATAGAAACCGTGACCGGCATAGCCTGCGTATTCTCCAGCAGCGCCTGATAATTCCATATCACATCCGGAAAAACCAAGTATTCCTTTCCCGACTCAGGCAGGATGAATTCCGAAATGGAACGCGCAAAAAACGGCGTCTCCGCCAATTCAATATGCAGTTTGCTGTTGGTATGAGGGCTGCGTATCCGGATGGCGATACACGATTTGGGATTCCCCAAATAATCACTGTCGGCCGGCACAATCAACTGAGCATCGGTCGTCGCCGTTGAAAGAATCGTGACTGGAAAAATATTACCTCCCAGTTCATCCGTGATTTCCAGCCTCGAAGAAAAGGGTTCATACCTGTAAATATAAAAAGCCGAAGCCACAATCGTAAGGAATGCCAATACGAATGTGGCCAGTTTCCATTTATTCTCTCCCCTGATTGCAAATTTATCCAGTAGTGTCATCGTTCCAATTTTCTGTTTAATTATATCGGATGCAGGTTCTTAGACAGCCTGCATCCGACGGGCGATTATCTCACCGCAATACTTTCAATTTCCACCAGCACTCCTTTCGGCAGGGCCTTTACAGCCACAGCAGAACGAGCCGGGAAATCACCTTCGAAATAACGGGCATACACCGCGTTCATTTCACCAAACAATGCCATGTCGGCCAGGAAAACAGTTGTTTTCACTACGTTCGCAGTAGTCAGTCCGGCTTCTGCAAGTACATTTTTGATGTTTTCAAACACACGTGTAGTCTGTTCGGTGATTCCACCTTCCACTACTTCGCCCGTAGCTGGATCTACCGGAATCTGTCCGGACAAGAAAAACATTCCGTTTACTTCCACAGCCTGGCTGTAAGGACCGATAGCAGCGGGTGCCTTTTCTGTAAAAATTACTTTCTTCATAAAATTTAATGTATCAATTAAACTGTCTTTTCAACGGCTAAATTAGCACATTTCTTTTAATCATGGGGCAGAATACACAAAAAAAGTCGGTATTTATTCGTGATTGTAACAAAAAACTCTTACTTTTGTCCTCGCAAACAAGCAAAAGGGTATCGGGAAACGGATTCGTATCCAAGCCCTGTGTCAAAACAACAAGCGAAAACAATCAAGAACATTGATAATTCAAACGTGTGAAGGAGAAAAAAATCTTCTGAACGATTACGTATGCTTCACACAATATTAATAAATCATTTAACCTATTTATGTACAATATCATTCAATTAAACGACAAGGATTTGTCCGAATTGCAACAGATTGCCAAAGAGTTGGGTCTGAAAAAAACCGATTCGCTGAAAAAAGAAGAATTGGTGTACCGTATTCTGGACGAACAGGCCATTGTCGGCGCGACGAAAAAGGTAGCGGCCCAGCAGAACAATGAAGAACGCAAGGAAGGGCAACCGCGCAAACGTTCACGTATCAGCGTGAAAAAAGAGGGAGACAAGGTGTATACAGCCACCAAAGACAAAGCGCAGAAATTAGAAGCCAACACACCTGCCCTGCCAGCCCCCGCTCCTTTATTTAAAGAAATTGACGCTCCGGCTGAAAAAGCAGCCCTCAGCGCACCCGCGGAAGAAAAACCAGCTGTCACAGAGGCTGCCGCCACAACAGAAGAAAAGCCAAAATCCAAACGAGGACGGAAACCAGGTTCCAAAAACAAATCAACACTGGCAAGAGAAGCTGAAGAAGCTGAAAAGAAACAAGCTGCTGAAGCGACCAAACCGGCTCCACTTCCTTTTGATGACGACATGGAACTTCCGCCGCTTGACTTGAACAACAACGATTTTATTCCTATAGAAGACTTGCCATCAGAAAAATTCGAAATACCCTCGGAACTGCTTGGCAAATTTGAAGCGACCAAAATGGAGACTCCTGCTCCTACAGCTCCGGCCAAGGAACCCAAGCAAAGATTCCAGCAACGGCAAACCCGCCAGAACAACCGGAACAACCGCCCCGGCAACCCAAGCAAAGACAATAGCTTGCAAAACAACGGACAGAATGCGGAACAGCAAGGCGCCACTTCTACAGAAACTGCATCCAACGCAGCCACACCTGCCAAACCGGTAGAAAAAGCCTACGATTTCGATGATATTCTTCAAGGTACAGGGGTACTGGAAATCATGCCCGACGGCTACGGATTCCTCCGTTCTTCCGATTACAATTATCTTTCTTCACCCGACGACATTTACGTATCACAGTCACAAATCAAATTGCTCGGCCTGAAAACCGGTGACGTGGTAGAAGGCACAATCCGCCCACCCAAGGAGGGTGAAAAATATTTTCCTTTGGTCAAGGTATCCAAAATCAACGGACTCGATCCGACTCTGGTACGCGACCGCATTCCATTCGACCATCTTACCCCGCTCTTCCCGGACGAGAAGTTCAAACTCTGCAAAGGTTACAACGACAACTTATCGGCCCGTGTAGTCGATTTGTTCGCTCCTATCGGAAAAGGACAGCGCGCCCTGATTGTGGCGCAGCCTAAGACAGGTAAGACTATCCTGATGAAAGACATTGCCAATGCCATCGCAGCCAACCATCCGGAAGTGTACATGATTATGCTGCTCATCGACGAACGTCCGGAGGAAGTAACCGACATGGCACGGAGCGTCAATGCAGAAGTGATTGCTTCTACTTTCGACGAGCCGGCTGAACGTCACGTAAAAATTGCAGGCATCGTATTGGAGAAAGCCAAACGAATGGTAGAATGTGGACACGATGTAGTCATCTTCCTCGACTCAATTACCCGTCTGGCACGCGCCTACAACACGGTTTCTCCGGCATCCGGCAAGGTGCTTTCCGGAGGTGTGGATGCCAACGCACTGCACAAACCCAAACGTTTCTTCGGTGCTGCACGTAACATCGAAGGTGGAGGTTCATTAACCATCATCGCCACTGCCTTGATTGATACGGGTTCCAAGATGGATGAAGTCATCTTCGAGGAATTCAAGGGTACAGGTAATATGGAATTGCAGCTGGACCGCAACCTGAGCAACAAACGTATTTTCCCGGCAGTCAACATTGTCGCATCCAGCACTCGCCGCGACGATTTGCTGTTGGACAAGACCACGCTCGACCGCATGTGGATTCTCCGCAAATACCTGTCGGATATGAATCCTATCGAAGCTATGGACTTCGTGAAAGAACGATTGGAAAAAACAAAAGACAACGACGAATTCCTGATGAGCATGAATTCCTGATGTTCCACAAAATAAAAAAAGAAAAACTCCTTTGCACGTTTGCTGTACAAAGGAGTTTTTCTTTTGCTTTTCTTTTTTCTCAGAATGGCAAATCATCTTTCTCATCTGTCATTGAGAAATCGGCCGGAGCCGCATTCACCGGAGGAAAAGGAGCTTCCGTTGGAGGCACCTGAGGAGGAGTAGCCCCCACACGTTCTACTTTCCAGGCACGAATACTGTTGAACCAGCGTCCCTGCCATTCACGGGCATCAATATCAAAAGACACATTCAGTTCTTCTCCAATCTGAATATTAAACTGCTTGATCTTGTCGTCTCCAAACACATCAAAGCACATACGACGCGGATACTGATCGTGCGTCTCGATGACATATTCTTGAACTTTCCATTCATTTCCATTACGAGAAGTACCGCCTTTCGGCTCCAAAACTGCAATCACTCTTCCTGCTAATTCCATAAATCTTATTTTTAAATTCGGTGACGAAATTACGACTTTCCACAGAAGAAAACTAATTTTTAAGGCCTTTTTTATGGGCTGTATGTAATCTTTTCGTAACTTTGGCAATTGGTTTAAGGCACCCTAAGATGCTTTTTCAGAACAAAAACAAAACAAAAAATAAATATAAAAAACTATGAAGTTTATCGTTTCAAGTACTGCTTTATTCAGCCACTTGCAGGCTATCAGCCGAGTAATTAACTCAAGAAATTCCCTACCGATTCTGGACTGTTTCCTTTTTGAACTGAGAGACGGTACGCTCTTCATGACGGCTTCGGACAACGACACTACCTTGTCGACTTCCATCGAAGTGAATGAATCAGACAGCGACGGACGGTTTGCCGTTTCTTCCAAGACTTTGCTGGAAGCATTGAAAGAAATCCCGGAACAGCCGTTGAATTTTCACATAGAAACCAGTAACATGGAAATTACCGTGGAATATCAGAACGGCAAGTACAGCCTGATGGGCCAGAATGCCGACGAATATCCGCAGGCACAGGAACTGGGAAACAACGCTGTACAAGTAACCATGGGAGCAGATATCTTGATGAACGGGGTAAACCGCAGCTTGTTTGCCACAGCCGACGATGAACTTCGTCCGGTGATGAACGGTATTTATTTTGACATCAGTACGGAAGACATCACGCTGGTGGCCAGCGACGGACACAAGCTGGTGCGTTGCAAGACGTATGCGGCTCATGGAGCTGAAAAAGCAGCCTTCATCTTGCCGAAGAAACCGGCTAACCTGCTGAAAGGCTTGCTGCCGAAGGAGCAGGGAGACGTACAAATCGGATTTGATGACCGCAACGCGATGTTCACCTTGGAGAACTACCAGATGGTATGCCGCCTGATTGAGGGACGTTACCCGAACTATAACTCGGTAATTCCGCAGAACAACCCGCACCGTGCCATCATCGATCGTGGTATGTTCATCAGTGCCCTGCGCCGTGTATCTGTGTTCTCTTCCCAGTCCAGCAGCTTGATCAAGTTGAGCCTATCAGAGAACCAGATGAAGATTTCTGCACAAGACATTGACTTTTCTACCTCAGCCGAAGAAACCATTGTATGCCAGTATGGAGGAAACCCGATGAGCATCGGCTTCAAATCGTCTTTCCTGATTGATATCCTGAACAACATTTCCGCACAAAACATCATCATCGAACTGGCTGACCCGTCACGTGCGGGAGTCATCGTGCCGGAAGAACAGGAAGAAAACGAAGACTTGCTGATGTTGCTGATGCCAATGATGCTGAATGACTAATATATTCATTTGTACACATAACTTACTCATGAAACTGAACTTGAAAAATCCGCTCGTGTTCTTCGACCTGGAGACCACGGGCACCAATATCAATACAGACCGTATCGTTGAAATCTGTTACCTAAAAGTATATCCCAACGGAAATGAGGAGGCCAAAACGCTCCGTATCAATCCGGAAATGCACATTCCGGAGGCATCGACTGCCATCCACGGTATTCACGACGAGGACGTGGCCGACTGCCCTACCTTCAAGGAGGTTGCCAAGGACATTGCCAAAGACATTGAAGGGGCCGACATTGCCGGATTCAATTCCAACCGTTTCGATGTGCCCGTACTAGTAGAAGAATTTCTGCGTGCCGGCATCGACATCGACCTGACCAAACGGAAGTTCATCGACGTGCAGGTTATTTACCACAAGCTGGAACAACGCACACTTTCGGCTGCCTATAAGTTCTATTGCGGCAAGAACCTGGAAGATGCGCATACGGCCGAAGCCGACACACGGGCTACGTATGAAGTGCTGAAGGCACAGCTCGACCACTATCCGGATGTGTTGGAAAACGACATCAATTTCCTGTCGGAATATTCCAGCTACAGCAAGAACGTGGACTTTGCCGGAAGAATCATCTATGACGACAAGGGAGTGGAGGTTTTCAACTTCGGAAAATACAAAGGAATTCCCGTGGCCGAAGTACTCAAGAAAGACATGGGCTACTACGGCTGGATTATGAACGGAGATTTCACACTGAATACGAAAAACGTACTGACCAAGATTCGCCTGCGCGAAACAGGACTGGTCAAGTAAAAGGAAATTGTGCATGAATACACTACAAGGCAAGAAAATCGTACTGGGTATCACGGGCAGCATCGCGGCTTACAAGGCAGCGGTACTGACACGGGCACTGATCAAGAAGGGGGCGGAGGTGCAGATTGTCATCACTCCGGCAGGAAAGGAGTTCATCACGCCTATCACCCTCTCGGCCCTGACCAGCAAGCCGGTCATCAGCGAGTTTTTCTCACAGCGCGACGGCACGTGGCACAGTCACGTGGATCTGGGATTGTGGGCCGATGCCATGATTATTGCTCCGGCTACGGCTTCCACCATCGGCAAGATGGCACACGGAATAGCCGACAACATGCTGGTCACCACCTACCTGTCGATGAAAGCACCGGTATTCGTGGCGCCGGCCATGGACCTGGACATGTTTGCCCATCCTTCCACCCAGCATAATCTGGACATTCTACGCAGCTACGGCAACCATATCATCGAACCGGCTTCAGGCGAACTGGCCAGCCACTTGGTAGGAAAAGGACGCATGGAAGAACCGGAGAAGATTGTGGAAGTATTGGAAGAGTTTTTCGCCCGCCAGCAGGACCTGGCCGGACGGAAGATTGTCATCACGGCGGGCCCTACGTACGAGAAGATTGATCCGGTACGCTTTATCGGTAATTATTCTTCCGGGAAAATGGGATATGCCCTGGCCGAAGCCTGCGCCACACGAGGGGCTGAAGTCACCTTGGTAAGTGGCCCTGTCACCCTGCATACCGTCCATCCGCACATTCACCGCATAGACGTGGAAAGTGCGGCGGAAATGCATCAGGCTGCAGCCGAAGCCTTCAAGGAGGCCGATGCCGGAATCCTCTGTGCCGCCGTGGCCGATTTTACCCCGGAACAGGTAGCCTCACAGAAAATCAAGCGGGAAAAAGACGACCTCGTGTTGCGGTTGAAGCCAACATGCGACATCGCCGCCTCGCTCGGGAAAGAGAAACGACCGGGACAGGTGCTGGTGGGATTTGCCTTGGAGACCTGCGACGAAGTAAATCATGCCCAGGACAAGCTGGCCCGGAAAAACTTCGATTTCATCGTACTGAACTCGTTGAACGACAAAGGGGCCGGATTCCGCTGCGACACCAACAAAATCACGATTATCGACCGTTCGGAAGCTGTTTCCTATCCGCTGAAAAGCAAGAAGGAAGTGGCCGAATACATTGTAGACAAACTTTCGAGTCTGTTTCATTCTTAAATCACCATGCTACAGTCTATTTTCATACAAAACTATGCGCTGATTGACAAACTGGACATCAGCTTCACTTCCGGGTTTTCGGTCATCACCGGGGAAACCGGAGCGGGAAAGTCCATCATCTTGGGGGCCATCGGACTTCTGCTGGGACAGCGGGCCGATGTGAAAGCCATCAAGAAAGGGGCTTCGAAGTGCATTGTGGAAGCGACTTTCCGGATTGCCAACTATGGCATGGAAGCATTTTTCCAAGAAAACAACATCGAATACGAGCCGGACGAATGTATCCTGCGCCGTGAAGTGTCGGCCAACGGGAAAAGCCGGGCATTCATCAATGATACTCCTGCCTCGCTTGCACAGATGAAGGTGTTGGGCGAAAAACTGATTGACGTACACAGCCAGCATCAGAACCTGTTGCTGAACAAAGAAGGGTTCCAGCTGAACATCTTGGACATTCTGGCGCAGGACGAGACACAGTTTTCTGCTTATCAGGCCGTCTATCAGTCGTATAAGAAGATAGCAAAGGAACTGGAGGATTTTATCGCACAGGCTGAAAAGAGCCGACAGGATGAAGACTATATCCGTTTCCAACTGGAGCAACTAGAGGAGGCCGGACTGAAAGAAAACGAACAGACGGACTTGGAACAGGAGGCGGAAACGCTGAGCCATGCCGAAGACATCAAGGCCGGACTCTACAAGGCCAGCCAACTGATTAACGGTGAGGAAGGCGGTACGGTATCGCTCACCAAGGAATGTATGCAGACGCTTCAGGGACTGACTCAGGTATATGCTCCGGCACGGGAATGGATGGAACGACTGAACAGCTGCTACATCGAACTGAAAGACCTCGCCCGCGAGATTGACAATGCGGAAGAAGAAGTGGAATTCAATCCTTCGCGACTGGATTTCGTCAACGAACGGTTGAACCTGATTTATTCCTTGCAGCAGAAACATCACGTACAAACGGTAGAGGAGCTGTTGGAACTGACGGAAAACTACCGTAACCAGTTGAATGCCATCACTTCTTTCGACGACCGGATTGCAGAATTGGAAGGAGAAAAGAAAAAGCTCTACGCAGAAGTGCTGAAACAGGCCGGTGTGCTGACCCAACTCCGTACGCAGTCGGCCCGCCACATCGAATCACAGATGGAATCTCTGCTTATCCCGCTGGGAATGCCCAACGTACGGTTTGCCGTGGAACTGACGGCCCGCAAGGAACCGGACAGCAAGGGGATGGACAGCGTGACTTTCCTCTTCTCGGCCAACAAGAACGGTACGCTGCAGAATGTAGCTTCCATCGCGTCGGGAGGTGAGATTGCCCGCGTGATGCTCTCGCTCAAGGCCATGATTGCAGGGGCCGTAAAACTTCCTACCATTATCTTCGATGAGATTGACACGGGGGTTTCGGGCTCCATCGCAGAAAAGATGGCCCTCATCATGCAGGACATGGGACGACAGAACCGGCAGGTCATCAGCATCACGCATCTTCCTCAAATTGCAGCCCGCGGCATCGCACACTACAAGGTGTACAAGGAAGATACCGAGACCGGAACAAACAGCCACATCCGACGGTTGTCGGACGAGGAACGGGTGCAGGAAATCGCCCACATGCTCAGCGGCAGTACACTTACTGAGGCTGCCGTACAAAATGCACGTGCCCTGCTAGGCTTTAACTCATAACAAGAAACTACAAGACCATGATAGAAAAGAACGAAATGATTTTCGGCGTACGCGCCGTCATCGAGGCTATCCAGGCCGGAAAAGAGATTGACAAAGTGTTAATCAAAAAAGACATCCAGAGTGACTTGTCGAAGGAACTCTTTGCAGTATTGAAAGATACTTTTATTCCCGTACAACGGGTGCCGGTGGAACGCATCAACCGTATCACCAAGAAGAACCACCAAGGCGTGGTGGCCTTCATCTCGCCCATCACTTACCAGCGCACGGAGGACATCGTGCCCTTCCTGTTCGAACAGGGAAAGAACCCGCTGCTCATCCTGCTGGACGGACTGACAGATGTACGCAACTTCGGAGCCATTGCCCGCACGTGTGAATGTGCCGGAGTGGATGCCATTATCATCCCTTCCAAGAACAGTGTCAGTGTGAATGCGGATGCCATCAAGACTTCGGCAGGAGCCTTGCACACGATTCCCGTTTGCCGCGAAAGCAACGTGACAAACACTATCAAATTTCTGAAGGACAGCGGATTCAAGATTGTAGCGGCCACAGAAAAAGGTGATTATGACTATACCAAGGCCGACTACAAGAGTCCGACCTGCATCATCATGGGAGCGGAAGATACAGGTGTGCCTTACGACCACTTGGCTCTTTGTGACGAATGGATCAAGATTCCTTTGTTCGGAAACATCGAATCACTGAACGTATCCGTAGCAGCGGGTATCCTGATTTATGAAGCCGTGAAACAAAGGGGATTCGGAGAAGAATAAAACAATAAAACATACAACTACCATGAAAATGAGAAAATTTACCCTTATTCTGACGTGTTACGGAATGGCTTTCCAGATGGGGTTTGCCCAGGAACTTCCAAAATGGGCAAACAAAGCCCGGAAAGCGGTATTTTCCGTCGTCACGTATGACAAAGACAACCAGATTCTCAATACCGGCAACGGATTCTTTATCGACGAAAATGGAACAGCTGTTTCGGACTATACCTTATTCAAAGGGGCCGAACGTGCCGTCGTAGTCACTGCCGAAGGAAAGGAACTTCCAGTAGAATACATTCTAGGAGCCAATGATATGTACGATGTGGTAAAGTTCAAAACGGCTTACGACAAGAAAATTGAAGCATTACAGCCCACTTCCCGTCCGGGAACAGTGAACGAGACCGTATACGTACTGCCCTATTCTACACAGAAAGCACCAACTGGTACACACGGTACTATTGCCAAAATTGATACTATCAGTCACAACTCCTTCTATTACACTCTGAACATGAAAACAGGTGACAAAACGGTCAGCTGCCCAGTGATGAACGCAGAAGGAGAAGTCATGGGATTGGTGCAGAAGAACAGTGACAAAGAAAGTACTTCGAGCTATGCTATCGGCATCGGATATGCCAAGAGTCTTTCCATCAGCGCCCTGTCGGCCAACGACTTCGCCCTGAATGCCATCGGTATCCGCAAAGGATTGCCGGAAGATGAGTCACAGGCTCTGGTATATGTGTACATGGCTTCGTCCAACCTGACCCGGGATGAATACTTGAATCTGCTGAACGAATTCATTCAGCAATATCCTAAAAACAGTGAAGGTTACTCTCGCCGGGCTACCTGCTACATCGGATATGGTGATGACGCCCACTATGCATTGGCTGAAAAGGATTTGCAGACCATGGTGGAAGTCAACGACAACAAAGGAGATGCCTATTATAACCTCTCTAAGCTATTATATAATTACGTACTGGGGTTACAAGGTGCCAAACCTTACGGCGACTGGACGCTGGAACGCGCACTGAAAGAAATCAATACAGCTCTTGAGAACGACAAACAGGGATTATACTATCAGTTGCAGGGAGATATTTATTTTGCCATGCAGAAATATCCGGAAGCCTTTACCAGCTACGAAGAGGTGAACCGCTCCCCGCTGGCTTCGGCTGCCACTTTCTATGCAGCAGCCAAAACGAAAGAACTGATCGAGGGTGCTTCCAAGAAAGAAGCCATTGCATTGATGGACAGTGCCGTGGCGAAATACAATCCCCCTTATGGAAAAGATGCAGCTCCCTATCTCTATGAGCGTGCTCGCATGAAAGACGAGGACAAACAATTCCGCGAAGCTGTAGGCGACTACAACCTCTTCTATGATGCCATGATGGGACAAGTAGCTGCCGATTTCTATTTTATCCGTGAACAGGCTGAAATGCAATGTCGTATGTATCAGCAGGCCATCAACGACATCAATCAGGCAATTGAAATGGAACCCAAAAACGTAGACTACTGGGTAGAAAAAGGAAGTGTACATCTTCGAGTCAACCAGCCGAAAGAAGCTATTGAAGCATTGAATAAAGCCATTGAATTGGATGCAAAGAATGCGGCTGCTTACCGCATGCTAGGCTATTGCCAGATACAACAAAACAAGAAGAAAGAAGGGTTGGCCAACTTGGAGAAAGCCGTGGAACTGGGAGACACCGTCGCCAAGAACCTGATAGAAAAATATAAATAATCATTTTATGAACAACAGAGTCTGTCACCTTTTCGGTATCCGCTACCCCATCATTCAAGGAGGAATGGTGTGGTGCAGCGGCTGGCGACTGGCTTCAGCCGTCAGCAACGCAGGTGGACTAGGATTGTTGGGAGCTGGCTCCATGCATCCGGAAACCTTGCGCGAACACATCCGCAAGTGCAAGGCGGCTACCGACAAACCGTTCGGCGTCAATGTACCGTTGATGTATCCTGAGATTGATACCCTTATGGACATTATTCAGGAAGAAGAAGTGAAAATTGTGTTTACCTCTGCGGGTAACCCGAAGACATGGACTTCCAAGCTTCAACAGGCTGGCATCAAGGTAGCCCATGTGGTATCTTCCAGCCGTTTCGCCATGAAATGTGAAGAAGCCGGAGTGGATGCCATTGTAGCCGAAGGATTCGAGGCCGGCGGCCACAACGGACGGGAAGAAACCACCACCTTCTGCTTGATTCCGGCAGTGAAGAAAGTATGTACCGTCCCCCTCATTGCTGCAGGAGGCATCGTGTCGGGAGAAAGCATCCTGGCTGCGGAAGCCTTGGGCGCAGAAGGTGTACAAATGGGTACCCGCTTCGCCCTGACGGAAGAAAGTTCGGCCCACTTCACCTTCAAGGACCGGTGCCTGCGACTGAACGAAGGAGACACGCAACTGACCCTCAAGCAGCTTTCTCCTACCCGACTGGTCAAAAACGACTTCTACAAGCAGGTGGAAGAAGCCGAACAAAAGGGTGCTTCCGTCGATGAAATGAGGGCTTTATTAGGCAAAGGCCGGGCCAAGAAAGGTATTTTTGAAGGAGATATCTATGAAGGAGAGCTGGAAATCGGACAAGCCGCCTCACAGATTCACCAGTTGCAGACGGTAGATGAAGTGATGACGGAACTAGTGGAAGATTATCGCAAGGCCCTCCGTCAACTACAGGACAAGCAGGGCTGGTAAACGGGAATGCTTTAATGTAAAGAGTTTACTCCATACCTAAATCCATTGTCCCGATAGATGCAAAGTTTCCATCCCCCAATAGTAAGGAAATACAATCCGCAAGACGCGGCCATAAAAAGTATCAAAGTCTTGGAACAGCAATACCTTGGGAACACGTACACATCATAACTTAACCATAAGAGGTCTCAAGGGCCTCCGAATTTGAGGATGTATTTACAAAGGAATCCCCTTATTTTTCGCTTTCTCCCTCATAAGAAGAAAAGTAGAAAAATAAGGGGATTCTTATATTATCTCACTTATAGACTAACTACCGGACCGTTCCTTCGGAGAGACCCTATGTGGAAACTACCATTGGTTCCTCACGGTCAATCCCTGCCAGAACGCCTTATTGAAGAGATTCAAGAAGTTTCTCGCGGGCTGGCTTCAAAAAGGATATCCTCGCAACAAACTTTAGGAGACTTCGAAGAATCATCCCACCGTTGTACAACCTTTCAGCTTTCCGCGAAGCAGAAACCCTCAGCCTCCTTCAGAAAAAAATTTCACTTCCTACTTATTCCGCTTCAGAAACAACGAATTGGTAATGGTAGACGGAAGTTCCTCCTGATAGTGCGTCACCATGATCAAGGTCTTATCCTTCCGGTCACAGAAAGCCTCGATGACATCCTTCACCAACCGGCGGTTGCGCATATCCAAACCGTGCAAAGGCTCGTCCAGAATCAGCAGTTCAGGGTCTTTGACAAACGCACGAGCCAAAAGCACCATACGCTGTTCCCCACTGGAGAGCTGAAGGAAGCTGCGGTCTTTCAAATCGGCAATACCAAAGATGTCCATCCACCACACGCACGTCTCCACATCCTTTTCCTGCGTCTTGCGATACAAACCGATGGAATCGTGCAAACCGCTGGCCACGATGTCAATGGCCGGAAGGTTCTTCAAATAAGCACGGTGCATTTCCGGACTCACATAACCGATATGCTTCTTGATTTCCCAAATACTCTCGCCACTGCCCCGTTTGCGTCCAAACAACGCAATGTCGCACGCATAACTCTGCGGATTATCGGCACAAATCAAACTCAGCAACGTAGACTTTCCGGCCCCGTTCTCTCCGCTGAGTGCCCATTTCTCTCCGCACTTCACCGTCCAGTCGAGGTCTTTCAGGATGACCCGTTCCCCATATCGGATGCTTACCTTATTCAAGTCTACGATATGCTCCGTATGATACAGGTTCTCGGCATACGGCAAATCCAGTATCCGCTGCCGCTTCTCATCAGACAGCACATGTGCCGGAGCCGGTTCCCGGTGAGCCAGGTATTCCTGCAACGTGATTTTCGGTCCACAGTGACGGTCTTCCACCGGTATCACGTGCGTAATAAACGTCGGAATATCGTCCGTCTTCGACAAGACCAGAATCACCTGCAAATCTGTCATCTCCGTCAGCTTGCCCAGCAACGTATGCAACAGTCCGCGTGTCCGTGCATCCAGACCGATGAAAGGATTGTCCATAATCAACACCCGCGGACCGCTCAGCAACGTCTTAGTCAGCTGGAACTTGCGGAGTTCTCCACTGGAAAGCAGGATAATGTGCTTGCTGAGCATCTCCTCTATCCCAAACAAGTCGTAGAGTGCCTTTCGGAGCTGCTCGTCTTTGCACTCCGGCAGCAAATCGGCCACGATGGGCGTATCGTCCAAGTCGTGTGAGTTCCATCGCTGCTGGTAATAATAATTTCCATCGGCATCCCCATACGAGTCGCGGAAAGTGATGTATTTGATGTTGTCACAAGCCATTTTGGATTCTGAAGGAGAGAAATCATACTTCACCTCGTTCATCAGCAACGGATAACGGCCCGTGATGGTATCTACCAACAGGCTCTTTCCCGCCCCGTTCGGTCCCACAATGGCCACATGCTCTCCCGCAGCAATCTGCAAGTTAATAGGTTCCTTCATCCGATAGAGCGGATGACGTGTCACTCCGTTCTCAATTGTAATTACATTCTGCATTGTCTCTTTTAGCTTTTAATTGTTCCTATGTCGTTGTTTTGTTTATTGATGCACAATCATGGCCGTGCGGGGAGCCACCGTGAGCACATTGCCCGTCAACGTACCCAGTCCCAGCACATTGTCCACACGTCCGTCGCGACAGGCTATCCAATAACGTCCTTCGGGCACATTGACCTGCACTGGTTCCGTACGTGCGTTAAGCACCACCACCGTATTCAGCCACGAATCACCCGCCGGACTTCCCTTAATACGAAAAGCCACTACATTGCTGGCTGGTGTCGGCAAGAACTCCAAGTGCTTGGCTATCAGTGAAGCATCACCCATACGGAATGAAGGATGCGCCTTACGCATGGCAATCAATCCGCGCACGTAATCAAAGAAATCATGATGTGAAGTCTTTCTCCGCCAGTCGATGGCATTGACGGCATCCGGGCTCTTGTAAGAATTGGCCACTCCCTGCTTGTCACGCAGAATCTCATCCCCTGCATACCAGAACGGAATGCCCTGCGACGTGAATACCGCCGTAGCCGCCAGCTTGGCCAGTGCATTCATCTCCTGCTCCGAAAGTCCCGGCAAGGTCGTTTTCAATCGATCAGCCAGGCAGAGGTCGTCGTGACAGCTCACGTAACTGATGAGCTGGTCGGGCTGCGTAGCCCAAAAATGAAGCTCCCTCTCCGCCTTTACCGTGGCCAGTGAATCTTCCGTCAGACTATCCGCAAGGGTTGTACTCTGCACAGATGCAGCTGCATGCTTTACCGACAGCTGCGGATGGGCAGTGCCTCCTACCAATCCGAACTTCACACCCGCCGCATGCCCCATACGGCCGATGACAAACGCACCTTTGGATTCATCGTTCCAAGGACCACGCAATGCATCGCGCATCTCGTCACAAAACATACCGATATGCGGAAGCTGCGGCGCGTTCTTCTTCATGGCCAGCAGGCTGTCTGGCAATTGCGGACGATTGGCTGCCCAGCCTTCTCCATAAATATAAATCGTAGGATCAATCCGGTCGAGTGCCCGGCGAATTTCGTTCATCGTTTCGATGTCATGGATGCCCATCAGGTCGAAGCGGAAACCGTCGATATGGTATTCCCTGGCCCAATAGCAGACCGACTCAATCATGAAACGCCGCATCATCGGACGTTCGCTAGCCGTTTCATTTCCACACCCCGAGGCATTCGCCCATTTCCCTTCGTCATCCGTCCGATAAAAATACCCAGGTACCGTGCGTTCGAAGTTACTTCCTTTTATAATCGCGGTATGGTTGTACACCACATCCATCACCACCCGGATACCCGCCCGGTGAAGGGCCATCACCATCTGCTTGAATTCCCGGATACGCACATCCGGCTTATAAGGATCGGTGGCATACGAACCTTCCGGCACGTTATAGTTTTTCGGGTCATAACCCCAGTTGTACTGCGGCTTATCGAGCTTCGTTTCGTCCACCGACGAAAAGTCGAACGACGGCAACAGCTGTACGTGAGTCACCCCCAGTTCCTTCAGATGGTCGAGCCCCGTCTTCTCCCCCAGATAAGTCTTTGTACCCTCTTCCGTGAGTGCCAGAAACTTACCCCGGTTATGAATGCCCGAGACTGTATCGATGGAAAAATCCCGGTGATGTAGCTCATAAATGATGATATCCGAAAAACGCTTCAACGGCGGACGCTTGTCTTCGTTCCACCCCTTCGGGTTCGTCGCACCCCAGTCGATGATGGCTGCCCGGTCGCCGTTCACTCCCACCGCCTTGGCCAGCAGCCCGGGAGTATCTCCCTGCCATACGTCGTCAATCTTCACGTTGAACGTATAGAACTTCCCTTTCAGGTCTTCGTCCACCCGGGCCCGCCACATCCCGTCGGATGCCGGCTCCATCTTCACCATTCGGTAGGCCGAGCCTCCCTGCCCTTTCTCATAGAGCAACACCCGCACCTCCTGTGCCGTAGGTGCCCAAAGCGAAAACTTCGTGACGGAAGGGGCATACACCATTTCCTCCCATTCACCGTCGTACACCGGATATTTGTCGAACGTCGTCTGTGCATCCTGGTGCGAGGATGTACATCCTGCTACCACTGTCATCATTGACATTACGACAAGATGCTTCAGTTTCATATTTCTTTTCTCCTATTTTTTTATGCGTTCCGGATTCTTGGCAATAAAATCCTTCCAACTGGAATACGCTTTCGGCATTTCCGGACGTCCCATCTGCAGGTAATGGCAGTAAGCTGCTCCCAAAGCATCGGTGGCATCCATGAAAGGTCCCATCTCCGAATCGGGAATGTGCAACATCCGTTTCAGCATGTCGGCCACCTGCTCCTTGCTGGCCTGCCCGTTGCCGGTGATGGCCATCTTGATTTTCAGCGGTGCATACTCCGTCACCGGAATATCGCGCATCAGGGCTGCCACGATGGCCACCCCCTGCGCCCGTCCCAGCTTCAGCATGGACTGTACGTTCTTTCCGAAAAACGGCGCCTCGATGGCCAGTTCATCGGGCAGGTACGAAGAAATGATACCCTGCACGCGCTCATAAATGTGTTTCAGCTTCAGATACGAGTCGCCGCATTTACGCAGGTCGATGACGCCGAGTGTCATCACTTCCGGTTTGACACCCGTCACCTTCAGTACCCCGTATCCCATGATGTTCGTACCCGGGTCGATACCGAGAATGATTTTTTCCTTAACCGGCTGTATCACCTTATTACCTCCATTAATGTGGGGAAACCGATGACCTTATCCTTGAACACTTTCATCATCTCCGTATTCAAGGCAGCCCCCTGCTTTACATGCCAACGATGCAACGTCGCGCTGTCTTCCACTTCCCACTGGAGTGAAAAGCATTCACTGTCCTGCTCCTTATGGCTCAAGATACGCAGGATACGGGGATTTTTCAGTTCACCCGATTTTTCCACTTCCGGAATGTAGAATTCATTCAACCATATCACAAAATTACGGGCATCACCCATCTCTACATGAAAAGTAGTATTATAAATCAGCATATATCTTCTTATTTTAATCCGATTACAAAATTATACAATACGATGAAAACAACCTGATCAGGAATACCGGCGAGGATAACGCAACAGAATGCTCAGCACAGCCGCCACTCCCAGTGCCATGGGATAATAAAGGTATCCTATGATGTGGATAGGAGATAAACCCGAAAGCTCGGCCGCAATCAAGAGTTGCGCACCATAAGGGATAATACCCTGAATCACACACGAAAAGGTATCGAGAATACTGGCACTCTTCCGTTTGTCTACCCGGAACTGTTCGGCAATGTCATTTGCCAATGGGCCCACAGTGATAATGGCAATCGTATTATTGGCCGTACAGATATTGGCCAGGCTCACCAGTGCGGCGATACTTAGTTCGGCTCCTCGTTTTCCTCTTACATGCTGAGTCAGACGGTGCAGCACATAATCCACACCTCCGTTAAAACGTATCAGCTCCAGCATTCCTCCGGCCATCAGGGTTATGATGATAAGTTCACCCATTCCCGTCATCCCTTTACCCAAAGCCCCAAACCATCCGAACACATCGAATGTACCGTATGCCATGCCCACAATACCCGTAGAAACCAGACCCAGCAACAGTACCAGCAATACGTTGACACCAGCCACTGCCGTTCCAAGCACAATTATATAAGGTATGACTTTCATCCATTCTACATGGGGAATATCCTGCACCACCTCAATATGGCTTCCATATATAACATAATACACGAATACCAGCAAGGCAGCCGGAAGGGCAATCAATGAATTCACCCGGAACTTGTCGCGCATCACACATCCTTGCGTACGGGTCGCTGCAATGGTCGTATCGGAAATAAAAGACAAGTTATCACCGAAAAAGGCACCTCCCACGACTATCGCCGTCATGAAGACCACACTGACATCCGTCTTGGCCGCAATACCCACAGCCACAGGGGTCAGTGCTACAATCGTGCCGACCGAGGTACCGATGGACAGGGATATGAAACATGATGCCAGAAAGATTCCAGCCAACAGCAGATTGCCCGGAAGCAGCTGTAAAGTCAGATTTACCGTCGCATCAATAGCCCCCATCGCCTGTGCCGACTGTGCAAAGGCACCAGCCAGAATGAAAATCCAAATCATCAGCATGATGTTCTTGTTGGCCGCCCCTGTAGAATACTGTAGCAAACGGTCGTTCAGGCTCAGCCCTTTCGTAATGGCCACGGCATAAATCGAAGAAAACATAAATGCCACTGTGATAGGAATCTTGTAGAAATCATTGATGAGAAGAGAAGTTAACAGATAAATACATAAAAAGACCACCAGCGGGCTTAAGGCCCAGGCGTTTGGTTTGTTTACGATAGGAGTCAGTTTCTGAAAATTCATTCTTTTCTTGTATTTTTTGCAAAGGTACGCATTTTTCAGTATTTTTTGCGAGAAAGTTTCCATTCCAGCGAACATTTCAGCAAAAAGAAATGTCATTATAGCAAAGCATGAGGTATTCAAGCTTCTCAATCTTGAAACTAAAAGGAAATATTCCAGCAATATTTTGCCCAGATTAAGAATATTATCTATATTTGCCGGAGTTTTAGTAAAAATAGAAATTGAATATATGAAACAGACCATATTTAAAATAATGCTGTTACTGGCGGTCATCTTTATGAGAGTAGAGATGGCAGGGGCTGTTTCATGTAACCATGCGTTCCATGATGCCCAGACCTCATCTGCGGTATCAAACCAGACGGATGCAGACGAAACCTTCCATTTTATCCATGCGACTCTGGATAAAACGCATGATTTGTTCAGCACGCTTACCCACAACCATTCATTCAACAAATTGCTAGATGAACGTGTGATGCGCAATGATGAACAAAACATCAAGTTTTCCTTACGTTTATTATTATTCTATCATTCCCTACGTGAGGTAGGTTTATTGAAGGACAAGGAGAGCCTTTACCCTTCAACAAACATTCATTGTGTGATTCCTTCATGCGAATACTATGTATTTGCCATGAGGAAAATCATTATTTAGCCGTTTTATAGGTTAGTTGTTTTTCACTGCTCCGGCACCCTTGCAAAGTGTCGGAGTGGATATGGATTTCTTGCTTCACATGCTTGACGCAAGCCAGTTACTTATTGTCTAAACTTTTCAAAAAAAACAAAACTCTATAAAAACGATTAAATTATGAAAACGAATAACTCAAAACAATCTTTCAAAGGAATAGAAGCCGCAGGTTTAATCATCATCGCATGTTTCATCGTAGCCATTTGCATTTATCATTTTGTGTTTGGAAACCCGGCCAACTTCATGAACAATGACCCTAACAATCATCCGCTTCCAGGAAACATGTTGGGAACTATCTATAAAGGAGGTATCATTGTGCCTGTTATCCAAACTCTTTTGTTGACTGTGCTCACCTTAAGCGTAGAACGTTATTTTACCCTTCGCGCCTCTTTCGGAAGAAGCAAGCTCTCCAAATTCGTGGCGCAGATTAAAGATGCCTTGAATAAAGGAGACATGGAGAAAGCACAAGAATTATGTGACAAGCAGCGCGGCTCAGTGGCCAATGTAGTGAGCTCCACTCTCCGTAAATACCGCGAAATGGAGCAGAACAATGAACTGGCGAAAGACCAGAAAATTCTTGCCATACAAAAAGAGCTGGAAGAAGCCACCGCACTTGAGCTTCCCATGATGCAGCAGAACTTGCCTATCATCGCTACCATCACTACCTTAGGCACCTTGATGGGATTGCTGGGAACCGTAATCGGTATGATCCGTTCATTTGCCGCGCTTTCTGCCGGAGGAGGTACTGACTCAGTTGCATTGTCTACAGGTATCTCTGAAGCCTTGATTAACACCGCATTTGGTATCTTGACCGGTGCACTGGCCGTTATTTCCTATAACTATTACACCAACAAGATAGACAAGCTGACGTACAGCCTTGACGAAGTGGGCTTCTCCATTGTACAGACTTTCGCAGCTACTCATTAATTCTGCCAGCCGAGGTTTTCCTCATGCAGACAGAAACAGAAGTTTGATTTAAAATTTTCAATTATGAGTAGAGCTAAAATTCAGAAGAAAAGCATGTTCATCGACATGACAGCCATGAGCGATGTAACCGTACTGCTGCTTACTTTTTTCATGCTGACAGCCAGTTTTGTGAAAAAAGAGCCTGTGCAGGTTGTCACTCCCGCATCAGTTTCTGAAATAAAGATACCCGAAACAAACATCATGTCCATCCTGGTAGGCCCTGATGGAAAAATCTTTATGAGTCTTGACAAGCAAAGTGACATGGCAGCCACATTAGAAGCAATGGGAAAGGAATACGGGCTTTCATTTACCCCGCAAGAAATAAAGAAATTTTCTTTGTGCCAGACTTTCGGAGTACCAATAAGCCACATGAAATCTTTCCTGGCCCTTAGCACAGAACAGCAGGACCGCACCTTAAAAAACCAGGGAATCCCTTGTGACAGTATCGACAACCAGTTCAAAGCATGGGTGCGCAATGCACGTGCCACGAACCATGACTTGCGCATTGCCATCAAGGCCGACCAGCAAACACCCTACGCGGTCATAAAAAAAGTGATGAACTCTCTTCAAGACCTCAAGGAAAACAGATACAATCTGATTACCTCCTTAAAATCGGGTCCGGAAGAATAAAGAAAAAGAAATATGGCTGAAATTCAAGAAAACAACAATAAAGAAAAGAAAGGTAACAAGCAGAAAAAAATGAATATCCGCGTGGATTTCACTCCCATGGTCGACATGAATATGCTGCTGATTACTTTTTTCATGCTGTGTACTTCATTGAGCAAGCCGCAAACAATGGAAATCAGCATGCCATCCAATGATAAAAACATCACCGAAGAGCAACAGAATAAAGTCAAGGCCTCTCAGGCACTGACTTTATTGCTGGGCGAGGACGGAAAACTCTATTATTACGAAGGCGAACCGGACTACAAGAACTATGCTTCACTAAAAGAAACCACCTACGAAGCCAGCGGATTGCGTAAACTATTGCTCAGCAAAAACTACGAAGCAGTCAAGAAAGTACGTGAGCTTAAGGATAAGAAAGCAAGGCTTGAAATCACCGAAGAGGAATGTAAGAAGGAAATTGCCAGCGTGAAATCGGGAAAAAACACTCCTACCGTCATCATTAAGGCAATGGACAAGTCGACTTATAAGAATCTGATAGATGCGCTGGACGAAATGCAGATTTGCAGCATAGGGAAATACGTAATTGTCGACATTACGGACGGCGACCGTTTCCTGATAGACAACTACCTCTCTCATGGTGAGTTAAGTCAAAAAGCGACAGATAGGAATGTATAACTTCAAAAAAGGGAAAAATGTCAAAGGTTGATTTAACTTCTTTGGAATGGTGCGAACTCATTTTCAAAGACAGAAATAAAAATTACGGTGCCTATAAAATGCGCCGTGACCTGGGAAGACGGCAGACGGCCTCTCTGGTTATTGTCACAGTTGTGGCATTTGCCGGATTCACCTTACCCCGTCTTGTCAAAATGGCTATGCCGGAACAGAAAGAAGAAATGGTGGAAGTGACACAGCTTTCTGCCCTGGAGGAGCCGGAAGTGAAAGAAGAAACATTGAAAAAGGTAGAACCCATTGCCCCACCCCCTCCGGCTCTCAAGAGTACCATCAAATTCACGGCACCGGTCATCAAGAAAGACGAGGAAGTGCACGATGACGATGAGCTCAAGAGCCAGGATGAGCTGACAGAGACCAAGGTACAAATATCCATCGCCGACGTGAAAGGCAATGACGAACTGAACGGAAAAGACATTGCCGACTTGCAGGAAGTCATTACCCAGGCACCAGAAGCTCAAGAAGAAGAGCCTTACATGATGGTAGAACAGATGCCACAATTTCCGGGAGGGCCTGCAGAGCTTCTTAAATACATAGCCAAAAACCTGAAGTATCCGGTCATTGCACAAGAGAATGGCATACAAGGAAAAGTCATTCTGCGTTTTGTTGTCAATGCACAAGGCCATGTGGAAAATGTCAAGGTGCTCCGTTCACTGGATCCTTATTGCGACAAAGAAGCGATACGCGTGGTAAAATCGCTGCCACAATGGATTCCCGGGAAACAGAACGGGCGTAACGTACCGGTTTATTATACCTGCCCTATTGTTTTTAAATTACAGTAATCACCAAGTGTATGAAAAAGAAATTAATGCTATATCTGTTGTGCATGCTCACGTTCTCGGCTTGTAATTCCTCCGGGAAAAACGGTAAAGAGGAAACCTTGTATTCGGGAGAAATCCGCATTGCCGTAGACGAATCGTTCAAGCCTATCATGGAAGAAGAGCTGCAAGTATATCAGGCACTGACTCCCGAGGCTTCAATCACCCCGGTTTATTGCAGTGAGGTAGAAGCTGTCAACCTGTTGCTGAAAGACAGCGTACGTCTGGCAATCACCAACCGCCGGCTGACAGAAAAGGAATTAATTTCTTTTCATACACGCAAATTCTTTCCGGAATCCATTCAAATGGCTTCCAGCGGAATCGCACTGATTACCCACCATTGCAATCCCGACTCACTCATTACAGTGGAAGACTTCCGGCGCATCGCCACCGGAGAAATCACGGAATGGAAAGAGTTAAACCCAAAGTCAAGGCTGGGACGCATGCAAGTAGTGTTCGACAATCCGAACTCAGGAACCGTACATTATGTCATCGACTCCATCTGCCAAGGGAAACCTCTTTCTTCCTCATTAAAGGCACGGAAAAGCAATGAAGAAGTAATTGATTATGTAGCTGCCACACCGGATGCCATTGGCATTATCGGTGCCAACTGGATAGGCAACAAGGCAGATACGACACGGCTCTCCTTCAACCAAAGAGTCAGGGTCATGTCGGTTTCGGAAAGCAGTGAAGCTACTCCAGAAAACAGTTACAGACCTTATCAGGCTTATCTGGCGTTAAAACAATATCCGCTGACGAATGAGGTGTACATCCTTATCAATGACCCCAAAGGAGCACTCCCTACCGGACTGATGACGTTTCTGACAGGAGAGCGCGGACAACGGATTATCCTCAAGTCAGGACTGATACCGGCTACACAGCCAGTCCGGATTGTAAACGTAAAAGATGATTTCTAATTTAATGAGCAATTTATGATGAAAAATAAAATTTTATGCTTTGTATGCAGCGGAATGATATTTTCTGCCTCATACTGCTATGCCCAGGAAACTCTTACAGCTGAAACCCACAGGCTAATTACACAGATAGCTTCCGGTATCAATGAAACACCGGAAACAGCCGCCAAAGAATTCAGCGAGTTACTAAAGGGGAAAAACAAGAAAAACATCTCCTTGCTGGTTGCCATAGGCAACGCCTATCTGGATCATAACCGCCCGGCTGAAGCACAAGTTTATGCTGACCGTGCCATGAAAACAGACTCCAAATCGGCTCCGGTATATATGCTGGCAGGTGACATTGCCCTGGCACAGAAAAATGTAGGCACGGCATGCGGATATTACGAACAGGCCATTTTGTTCGATGCAGATTGCTACGATGCCTATTACAAATACGCACGTGCCTACATCGGGGTGAACCCTCAGCTCTCTATTGACATGCTGACAAAATTGAAGGCAAACCATCCTGAACTGCTGGAAGTAAACCGTGAATTAGCCAATGCGTACTATCAGGCAGGGTACTATGGCAAAGCAAAATCTGCTTACGACGAATTCATGCAACAAGGAACTCCTGATGCGCAAGACTACGGGTATTACGCCATGCTGCTATATTTGAACAAAGACTATGCGCAATCACTGAAGGCCGTAGAGAAAGGGCTTGCTACAGACAAGGACAACCATCTCCTGAAACGTCTGCGTATGTACGATTTGTATGAAATTGCCGCCTATAAAGAAGGGCTTGAAGCTGCTGACGCTTTTTTTGACCGTCCGGACGGAAGCGACTACGTCTACCTGGACTTTCTATACCGTGGACGTCTGTCATTGGCAGACCAGAGGAACGACGAGGCAATGCAATGGTTTGAAAAAGCCCTCGAAGCGGATGCGGCACATGAGCATCCGGAAATAGCCAAGGAAGCGTCTGCCGCCCACGAAAAATTGCAAAATTACCCTGAAGCCATCCGCCTGTACCAAGTGTATCTGGACGGGCTGAAAGGAAAGGCCGAGGTGAGCGACATGTTCTTGATGGGAAGACTGTATTACATAGCGGCCGGAAGCAGTACCGCCAATGAAACCGAAAAAGAAGCTTATTTGAAGAAAGCCGACGAAATCTTTGCAGAAGTATCTCAACGTGTACCCGACAATTACCTGGGCTATTTCTGGAGAGCCCGCACCAATGCCATGGCCGACCCTGAAAGTACGGAAGGACTGGCCAAGCCTTATTACGAATCGGCTCTGGCCTTGCTGGAAAAGAAAGCAGACGCGTCCAAATCACTCCTCATCGAATGTGAAAGTTACCTGGGATACTATTATTTCCTGCAAAAGGACTATGAAAAGTCTAAAGCATACTGGAACAAAATTCTGGAACTTGATCCGGAAAACGCTACGGCCAGACAGGCCCTGCAAGGGCTTCAGGCTACCCAATAGTTCTCTTTAATATTCAACTACAAAAACAAGAAATTCATGGAAACATTTAATCTATCACAGTCATATCCCACACAGGATATACGGAAACGCACCAGTTTCCTCACCATAGGCCTTTCAATTTGTTTGCTGGCTGCCGGTATCAGTCTGTTTTTCTTACCGGAAAGCACCTCAGAATCCAATATTAATGCCCTGAAAATCGCTGCCGGAAGCTTGCTGGCAGTCATTTCATTCTATTTTCTGATTTTCCGTGCCCGCTATCAGGCCTATGCAGGAACAGGCAGCATGGTATGCAAAAAAAGCCTGACATTCAGCAAAGAACAGTTCCAAGGCTTGAAAAAATACCTGGCAGATTATTGTGACCTGCCTGCCATGTCAAGAGAAGAGCCGCAGCTGTATTTGCTGATTGTTCACTCAAAAGACAACCAATATGCCGCATTTCAACTGCTGACCTATAGTTCTTTCTTGTATAAACCAGTCACAGAACTGTGCTGCCTGAAAGGAGAAAAAGCCAGTACATTCATGAAAAACCTGCATACGTCACATGGATTTCTTCATTGATATTTTCCTACATATAGACCAGCATCTGATTACACTCGTGCAGGAATACCATGAATGGACATATGCCTTGTTGTTTTTAATCATTTTCTGTGAAACCGGACTTGTAGTCACCCCCTTTCTGCCCGGAGACTCCCTTCTGTTTGTCTCCGGTGCAGTGGCATCCCTTCCGGGGATGCCACTGGAAATAAGCCTGCTGATGATGGTTATTTTCATCGCAGCCGCGCTTGGTGATTCCTGCAACTACCTGATTGGACATTATTTCGGGAAAAAACTGTTCTCCAAACCAGACTCAAAGATCTTCAAGCAAAGTCATTTGGAGAAAACCCATCATTTCTTCCAGAAATATGGCGGAAAAACCATAATCATTGCCCGTTTTGTCCCCATTGTCCGCACTTTTGCACCGTTTGTCGCCGGAATGGGACACATGAATTATTACTTGTTTATGATTTACAACCTTGTCGGGGCAGCTGTCTGGGTCTTACTTTTTTGCATGACAGGCTATTTCTTTGGAAACATCCCTTTTGTGCAGCAAAACCTCAAAATACTTTTGATGGGCATCGTACTGGTTTCACTCTGCCCTGCCCTCATTGAATATATACGAATAAAAAATAAACGAACAACAGTATGAAAAATTCCCTGTTAAACCGATTTGTACCCAAAGAAAGCAAATTCTTTCCTTTATTAAACCAATTGTCACAAACCGTACTCAATGCTTCTGAACTTCTGATTGACAGCATGAACCATGACACACCAGAGACATGGCAGGAGTATTATCACAAAGTGAAGGAGGCTGAAAGAAAAGGCGACCAGATAACCCAGCAGATTTTCATGGAGCTAGGCCAGACCTTTATCACCCCCTTTGACCGGGAAGACATACATGACCTGGCCTTTTCCATCGATGACGTGACCGACCGCATTCACAGTGCCTCGAAGCGGATTGCCATCTACAAGCCGCACGCCATTTCAGACAGCGGAAAAGAGCTGGCTGTCCTCATACAACAAGGAGCCTCCATCATCTGCAAGGCCATGGATGAGCTGGAAACCTTCAGCAAAAATCCGTCCAGACTGAAAGATTACTGTCAGAAGCTCCATGAGATAGAAAACCATGCGGATGAAGTCTATGACCTTTTCATCATGCAACTGTTTAATGAAGAAACCGACTGCATTGAACTGATCAAGACAAAAGAAATCATGCAGGAACTGGAAAAGACGACAGATGCCGCCGACCATGTAGGAAAGCTCCTGAGAAACATTATCGTAAAATATGCCTGAAAAAAGAATTGCACATGGAATTACTCATCACCATCATTGTACTGGCCCTGATTTTTGACTATATCAACGGTTTTCATGATGCAGCCAACGCAATAGCTACCATTGTTTCTACCAAGGTGCTGACTCCGCTCCAGGCTGTAATCTGGGCTGCCTTTTTCAATTTTCTGGCGTTTTTCATCGCTAAATACCTTATCGGTGATTTCGGCATTGCCAACACTGTGTCAAAAACAGTCTATGAGCAATACATTACTTTGCCAGTCATCTTGTCTGGAGTGATTGCAGCCATCATCTGGAACCTGTGGACCTGGTGGAGAGGAATTCCTTCTTCTTCATCCCATACACTTATCGGCGGGTTTGCGGGAGCCGCCATTGCTGCTTATGGATTTGGTGCCATTCAAAGTTCGGTTATCCTGAAAATCGTGCTTTTCATTTTTCTGGCTCCAGTCATAGGTATGCTTGTAGCCTTCCTCTTCACTCTGATAGTGCTGAATCTGTGCCGTAAGGCCCATCCCCACACCGCAGAGAAATGGTTTAAAAGACTACAGTTGCTCTCATCCGCCCTGTTCAGCATCGGGCATGGACTTAACGACTCGCAAAAGGTAATGGGTATCATTGCAGCTGCCCTGATAGCAGCCCATTCGCAAGGCATTGGCATGGGGGTAAACAACGTAGGCGATTTACCCGACTGGGTCGCTTTTTCCTGCTTTACCGCAATCTCACTGGGAACCATGTCGGGAGGATGGAAAATAGTGCGCACCATGGGAAACCGGATTACCAGAGTTACTCCGCTGGAAGGTGTCATAGCCGAAACAGCCGGTGCATTTACGCTTTATTTTACGGAATATCTGAAAATTCCGGTCAGCACCACCCACACCATATCAGGAGCCATCATCGGAGTGGGCGCCACCCGTCGCCTGTCCGCAGTGCGCTGGGGAGTTACCCGAAGCCTGATGACAGCCTGGGTGCTTACCATCCCGGTAAGTGCGGCATTGGCAGCAGCCATCTATGCACTGATCGGGTAACCAATCTCTTTTTTCAAGGAATAACAAATAAGGAAGAAAAAATAGCACAAACATCAGATTCCAGCAAAAAAAGGACTTTCATAGAGATAATTCTATTAACTTTTATTACTTTTGCACACATTGTGTCAAACATTGTGCAATTTGAAAATGGAAATACAAGACAGTTTTATACAACTTGTTGAAGAAAGCATCCGCGCCAACTGGGACCGTGATGCACTGACAGACTACAAAGGAGCTACGCTGCAATATAAGGACGTGGCCAGAAAGATAGAGAAAATGCATATCCTGTTCGAACATGCAGGAATCCGGAAAGGGGACAAAATCGCGCTGTGCGGGCGCAACAGTGCCAACTGGACAGCCACTTTCCTGAGCATCGTAACTTACGGGGCAGTAGCCGTTCCTATCCTTCACGAGTTCAAGGCCGACAACGTGCACCACATCGTCAACCATTCGGAGGCACGTATGCTTTTTGTAGGCGACCAGGTGTGGGAGATGTTCAACGAGGCGGCCATGCCCAATCTGGAGGGAATCATCGAACTGAAGAACTTCGACCTGGTAGTGTCACGTTCGGAAAGGCTGACGTATGCACGCGAACACCTGAACGAGGAATTCGGGAAGAAATATCCCTGCCGCTTCCGTGCCGAGCAGGTTTCCTACCGCCGGGAAGAACCGGAAGAACTGGCCGTCATCAACTATACTTCAGGAACTACCGGCTATTCAAAAGGAGTAATGCTTCCTTACCGGAGCATCATTTCAAACATCGTGCACATTGACCGGAAAGTGGGACTGAAACCAGGCGACAGCATCGTTTCCATGCTTCCGCTGGGACATATCTTCGGACTGGTGTTCGATTTTCTTTACGGCATCACCAGAGGAGCGCATCTGTGGTTCCTTACCCGTATGCCGAGCCCGAAAATCATTGCGGAATCGTTTGCCATCATCCGCCCGCGCGTCATTGCCTGCGTACCGCTCATCGTGGAAAAGATTTTCAAGAAGAACATTCTCCCGAAAGTGGACAACAAACTCGGAAAACTGCTGCTGAAACTGCCGATTATCAGCGATAAAATAAAGGAACAAATCCGTCAGCAGGCCATGGAGGTATTCGGCGGAAACTTCATTGAAATCGTAATCGGAGGGGCACCGTTCAACCCCGAGGTGGAAGCCTTCCTGCGTAAAATCAACTTCCCCTACACCATCGCATACGGTATGACGGAATGTGCGCCGCTTATCTGCCACAGCCGCTGGGATGAGATTCTGTACACTTCATGCGGAAAGACCGTGGCCAACATGGAGACCAGGGTGATTTCGGAAGACCCTGAACGGATTCCGGGGGAACTGGTGTGCCGGGGTATGAACGTCATGCTGGGATACTACAAGAATGAGAATGCCACCGCACAGACCATCGACAAGGACGGCTGGCTGCATACCGGCGACATGGCCATCAAGGATGCGGAGGGAAACATCTTCATCAAGGGCCGTTGCAAGAACATGCTGCTTACCGCTTCCGGACAGAACATCTATCCGGAAGAAATTGAGGCCCGCCTGAACAACATGCCTTACGTAAACGAGTCGCTGGTGATTCTGAAAGAGAACAAGCTTGTGGCACTGGTTTATCCGGACAATGAAGACGCATTCTCGCATGGAATGAACAAGAAACAGCTGGAGGAAGCGCTGGAGTTGAACCGAATCGAACTGAACAAGGTGCTTCCGGCTTACTCGCAGATTACGCAGGTGAAGCTCTATCCGGAAGAATTTGAAAAGACGGCCAAGAAGAGCATCAAGCGCTTCTTATACCAATAAAAATACCTTACTTAAAAACGCCTTTGCGTTCGATGAAAAACGCTTAGACGTTTCAGATAAAACGCTTCGGTGTTTCAGATAAAACGCTTCGACGTTCGGCCTGAAACGTCTAAGCGTTTTGTTGTAAACGTAAGGACGTTTTTTCACAAACCTCTAAAAGCTTAAAATCTCCTCTTATCTCCTCCTCTTAACTCCCAAAAAGCTACCGCCGAAGCCGCCGCCACATTAAGCGAATCCACCCCGTGGGCCATGGGAATACGCACCACGTAGTCGGCCCCCTCGATGGCCGCTTCCGGCAGTCCGTCGCCCTCGGTACCCATCACCAGAGCCAGGCGCGATTCCTCCTTCAACGGCGGATAGTCCAGCGGCACGGAACGGTCGGTCAGCGCCATGGCTGCCGTGCGGAAACCCAGTGCCTTCAACTGCTCCAACGGACGGTCGACCCACGTCCAGGGCACTAGAAACACCGAACCCATCGACACCCGCACCGCCCGACGGTTCAGCGGGTCACACGAATCGGGTGTGAGCAACACGGCATCGATGCCCAGTGCAGCTGCCGAACGGAAAATGGCTCCGATGTTGGTGGTATCGACCACCCCGTGGATAACCACCACCCTGCGGGCCCCGCGGCAGACCTCCTCCACCGGGCGAAAAGCCGGACGCCGCATGGCACACAGCACCCCACGCGTCAACGTATAGCCCGTAAGCCGGGCCAGCAAGTCCCGGTCGCCCGTATAGACAGGCAGGTCGGCCATCCGCCGCACAAGGTCCTCCGCATCGCCCGTGAGGTGCTTCCGCTCGCAGAGCAGCGACACAGGTTCATATCCGGCCTCCAAGGCCACCCGGATGACTTTCGGACTCTCGGCAATAAAAATGCCCCGCTGTGGGTCAAGACGGTTGCGCAGCTGGGCTTCGGTCAGGGTGCTGAACACGTCCACTCCGGGATGCGTCAGCGAGGTAATTTCAATAACGGGCATAACACAGTCTGTTTTCAATGTGCGGCAAAGTTACGACATCTGCCGCACATTCCGCGAATCTCCCCGCCGGAAAATCACGTGCCGCCTGTCAGCGGAGGCAGCCGAGTTTCTCCACCCACGTGCGGATGTCACCCTCGCTGGCCCGGTTGAGCAAGCGCCCTTCCGTCCATTGCAGTGACGGATACGCCGCCTTGAGCGCCTTCACGCTCGGACCGATACCGCTGCCGCCCGAAGTAGCAAAAGGCACGAGCGTCTTTCCCTTCAGGTCGTGACTCTCGATAAAGGTATTGATGATTCTCGGTGCCACGCCCCACCAGATGGGATAACCGATGAACACCACGTCGTAGGCCGCCATATCCGTCTTCTTCGTCTTCAAGGCCGGACGCGCCTTCTCGTCGTTCATCTCTACCGAACTCCGCGACTGCTTGTCGTGCCAGTCCAGGTCGGCTGCCGTGTAAGCCTGTCGGGGAGTCACGGCAAACAATTCCCCGCCCGTCACGCGGGCCAGTTTCGCTGCTGCCTCGGCAGTAGTGCCTGTGGCCGAAAAATACGCCACCAGGATTTTCACATCATGTGTCATTGGTTGAGTTTTTTGTTTCTGTGCGCAAGCCGTCAGGTTCACGCCGCAAAGTAAAGCCAGTGCCATAAAAATCTGTTTCATAGTTCCTCCTCGTTTAATCGGTGATGAGGCAAAGATAGTCTGTTTTCCTCACATCCCCGCAACCCTTTTTCCTGCGGAAATTACCCCGTTTACGGTTTCCGACTCAGGATTCCCCCTGCTTCTGCTGCTCCGCGAGAACTTCAGCACCACCGAACGCTAAGTCCCGACTCGCCCACACAGAGAGAAATCAACGTATGCCCGCGCTCGGGATACACACACTGGCGGTCGTCGATGAACTAACTTACCAAAAACTAGTTCGAAAAATCAAGCAACTTCAATCTTTTCATAGCCTACTCTCTCTTATCATTTCTTACAAAAACAGACGGGAGAGACTATTCCCCTTTTGCTCTCCCGTCCAATAAAACAGTCAGTTCAGACCGCACGAGCCTCCTGCAACGGAGTCTCTTCTTCCTGTTCGCGAGGACCCGGTCCCGGCCGATCGCCCTTCGGCATCGGCGGCAGAACCTGCGGTTTCCGAGTCTGCCAGATTTCATACTGTTCGTCGGTGAGAATCTTGCGGATCTTTTTCTCCCGCTTTTCCTGCTCCTCCTGCATCTCCTCGGCATGCGCCTTCATCCGTTCTTCGGGCGTCATGTCGTCCGTATCTCCTCCCATTCCAGGGAATCCTCCACCTTGCGGGGGCATACCTCCCCCCATGGGAAGGCGTCCTTCCCCTCTCGGCGGTCTTCCTCCCATGGGAGGCTGTCCGTTCATTCCTCCGGGTTGATGCTCCATCAGAGCTTCCACTTTTTCCTTCTCTTCCTTCAGAAAGAGCTTGTAAATCTTCTTGTACTGCTTCTCCGTGAGGTCCAGCATCTTGTCCATCTCATCGGTCCGCCGTTGTGCCGCCTTTTCCGGATTAGGCACTTCTTTCTTCTGCACCTTCTCCTGCGGCGTGTCAAAGCGGGTGGTGGCATTGGCGCCCATCGGAGCACACAGCAGAACCAATCCACAAGCTATCCACGTCATTTTCTTCATCTTACACACAATTTTAATGAAAACTAATCGGAAGCGAATGTAGGCATCTGTTCCCATTTCTGAAAATAGAATCCACCAAATGCGGTTTTCTGTCTACCAATTGGAAAGAAATCTCGTATATTTGCCCCCAGTTAAACCAATCACACCCATCACATGGAAAAAGAAACGACACCTACCTGTGTGGACTGCGGCACACAGAACTGCAAATTCAAAGACCGCACTTATCCTGATTTCTGTCTGACGACCCACCTGAAGGAAGAAGACCGCCAATGGGCGCTGGAGCGTTACGAAGAAGGCCGCAACCACGACATCATGGTGGCCAGTGCGGAGGTGGAATACGAAGGCTACTGCCAGTGGACCCGCATACAGGAAATCATGGAGTTTGCCCGGAAAATCGGTGCGCACCGCATCGGCATTGCCAACTGCATCGGCCTCATCCGCGAGGCACGCATCTTCGCCCGTATCCTCCGTGCCAACGGTTTCGAGGCGTATTCCGTCATCTGCAAGGTGGCCGGACAGCCCAAGACGTCAGTGGGCATCCCCGCCCAGTGTGAGCGTATCGGGGCCGCCATGTGCAACCCGATTCTGCAAGCCCGCCTGCTGAACGAGGCACACACCGACCTGAACGTGGTCATCGGTCTCTGCGTGGGACACGACAGCCTGTTCTACAAATACTCGGATGCGTATGTCACTACCCTCGTCACCAAGGACCGTGTGACGGGTAACAATCCGGCGGCGGCACTCTATACCGCCGAATCGTATTACAAGAAGAAGTTTTTTGGAGGGAAATAAATAAGCTTCCTTCTTTTAAGCTCTCTGTTCAAAGTAGAAATCTCACAAGTGACCACTAGCAGGAAAACGGACAAATCTTAAGGTGGACACTTACCAATAAAATCCTCCTGTCCTTAACGAACACATTACTAAAGACAGGAGGATTTCTTGTATCCTTTTATCACATTCACGCCACAATCCACCGCTCGATGCTCCGGGTCTCGTCACTGAAGTTCACCCAAACCTTGACCACTTTCCGGCCATCCGCCGCGAAAGCGGAGGAATAGCCTTTCTCCTCTATCTGCTGCAGGGCCTCCTCGGCGGTTCCGTTCAACTTGAACTCCATCACGTAAATGTAATCGGAAGTCTTCAGCACCAGGTCCACCCGGCCGCGCGAAGTCCGGTATTCCACCTCCGTATGGAAACCCATCAGTTTAAAGACAATATAGAGGATGTTCTGGTAATGCACCTCCCGGTCGCGGGCCAGCTCGTAGGGCGTATCGTCGAAGAACGTCTGCAACCGGCTCAGAAAACCGTCCACATCCCCCTTGCGCACCTCACCCACAAAGCACTGAATCTCGTAAGGCGACTTGCTGGTGCTCACCGACGCATAGTGAGGCAGCAGGAAGCGGAAGAAGCCCTGCTCCACCTCCCGGTTCGGAAACCCCAGCGTATAGTTCTCAAACTCTGCATTGTAATCCTTGATGGTCAGGTACCCGCTCTGGTAGATGACCGGCACCGGGTCCGTGGAAGCCGCATCGATGGAGTCCAGCACCGGACCGCTGGTCACGATGTGCTCGATTTCGTCCACCCGGTAATGGTGAAGCTTCATCAGTTCCACCAGGTAAGTCGGCGTGCCCGTCTCGAACCAGTAGCTCCCTATCTGCATATTGGCAAAGGTACTCAACAGACTGAAAGGATTGTACATGCCAGCTGACTTGTAACAAAAGTGATAGCCGTCATAGTTCACCTGCAACTGCTTGCAGGTCTCTTCAAATCCCAAACCGATTTTATCGGCCAACGTCTGAATATCCTCCTCAAAGTACTGATGAAGCTCCTCCTCACTGATACCACAAATCTCGGCATACTGATTCACCATGGAAATGTCGCGCAGGTTGTTCAAGTCGCTGAACACGCTCACCTTGCTGAACTTTGTCACGCCCGTCAGCATAGCGAAGCGGATATAAGCGTCGCACGACTTGAGCGCCCCGTAGAACGCCTTGAGCGTATTGCGGAATTCAGTCTGTAATTCAGGCTTTGTAATGGCCTGAAGCATCGGCTTATCGTACTCATCAATCAGAATCACCACATGATGTCCCGTCTGCTCGTATGCCCGCTGGATGACATACATAAAACGCTCTTCCGGCACACGATCTTTTTTCTCATCGCCATACAGTTTCTCCCATCCCTCCAGGTTCTGATTCAGGATACCCAGCAAAGATTCATAATCATGATAGTTCCGTGTATTCAAATCCATGTGCAGCACCGGATGTACCGTCCAATCCTTCTCCAGACTTTCCATAGCAAGCCCATTAAATAGTTCACGCTTCCCTTGGAAGTAAGCCTCCAATGTGGAAATCATCAGGCTCTTTCCGAACCGACGGGGACGACTCAAGAAATAATACTGTCCCGTTTTCACCAACTGATAGAGTAACGCCGTCTTGTCGACATAGCTGTATCCTTCTCTTCTGATTTTCTCGAAATTCTGTATGCCTACCGGATAAAGTCTGTTCATGGCCGTTTCGTTTTAATCCTTTCGTACACACAAAGGTACGATTTATCTGCTGCAATTCCTAATCTGGCAACCTAAAATCAAGAAGGTGGCAAATTCCAAATGAATATATAAGCCCGAACAAAAAAAGTCCTTACCTTTGGGTCCCAACAATATAACAGATAATAAAAACTTTTAACTCTATATATTATATGAAAACCCAAAATATCGCATTCATTACACTCTGTGTGCTTGCAGGAACATTTGACTCCTGTAGCGGCTCACACGAAATAAAGATTACAGGTTCCGTAAAAAATTTAGAAGGGGGTACAATCATCTATCAGAAATCTGTCGACGGCATGTTTAATTCACAAGCGAAAGATACTTTACGGCTGAATGCAGACAGTACGTTCAGTCTCACACTCCCCAGTAACGGGTACGAACAGATACGCCTGTTCTTGTGGGGAAAGCGTTACTTAGGTTCTTTCATTGCCGACGGCGGAAACTATCGCCTGCAAATTGATGCCGCAGCCACACATCCCATCTCCATTCTGGAGGGAAAGAATGAGAAGAACATGGAGGTGTCAAGACTAATGGACGAACTGGGGCAGGACGTGTTTGATGTACTTTCAAGAAAAGGTGACAAGTGGGGCATTACCCAAGACACCCTAGCTGCTTCAGTCAGCCAAAAGTTGCAGGATGCGGTTTTAGCATTAGATGAAAAGATGAAAGGTGTAGATAAAGATTTATATGAAAAAGCCTGCCAGAATACACGCATACAGACAATGTGGGCCTTCCAGAACCAACTGTTCGGCATTACCTACAGCTGTTCCGAAGCCACCAAGCAAAGCTGGCTCAAGGAATGGGAAAAGATGATGGAATTCTGTCGGGTAAATCACCCAGCCAGCACTTTCTCGCCCGCTTTCGATGAAGTAGTCTATAACAATGCCGGCATTACCTACTACACCAAAGAAGAACCGGTAGACGAAAACTTGAAGAAAAATCCCAATAAGTTGATTTTCCATTATATCGAAAAGAGTCTTACGGGGCAGACACAGGAATCAGCCATGGCATTACTCTTCCTGAAGGACGCAAACGAGGAAAAATACGACCCAGAGATACTTCCGCTGGAAGAACGATTCAAGCAATTATATCCACAAAGCAAATGGCAGCCGCTGATAGATGAGGCTGTCGCCCAAAATAAGGCGTTCAATCAGGCCAAAATTCCTGACTACATCCACTTCCCTAATATAGACAACGCCAAGACATTCAAAGGCATTATCGACTTATATAAAGGAAAGGTTATCTTCATGGATATATGGGCAACCTGGTGTGGTCCCTGTCGTGCCTCTTTCGCCCATGTAAAACCCTTACAGGAATATGCCAAAGCGAACGACATCATACTGCTGTATCTTTCTATCGACCGCCCGGAAGAGGATGCCAAATGGCGCAAGATGGCGGCACATTATGACCTGATGGGTGAGCATGTACGCGTGCAGGAAGCGTTTAAGGATGAAATATACACAACCTTCGGCAACGAACAGAGGGCACTTTCCATTCCTCATTGCGTGATTATCGGGAAGGATGGAGAAATCAAGTTCAAATCGGCAGCTTCTCCGGAGGATATGGAAAAACTGAAAGTTCAATTGAAAGAGGCATCGCAAGCAGAAGCATAACAACCTATTGCTACTGAGATTCCAGTCCATAAAATGGCCGCCACCATCCTGCTGAAGACACGTGGCGGCCTTTTTTAACTTCACTGATTTTACTTCAATGCTTTTCCGTCGGAGAAGGCATTGCCTACTTTCTCACCGACGACCAGATACTGGTGATGAATCGGGTCAAAAGTAATCGGTTTCAGACGGGCTGGGTCAATCTTTCCGTTCTCGTCCAGAATCTCCTCGGCTGCCGACACATTGACAATACGGCCTACCAGGTGGTTGCTCTCTTTGTCGTATGAAACCAGTTCACATTCCAAAGTCATCGGCAATTCCTCGATAATCGGGGCATTGACGAACTCCGACTTCACGGCATGAAAGCCCGCCTTGGCAAACTTGTCCGGTTCTCTCTTCCCGGAAACAAGACCTACATAGTCGCAAGCCACCACCTGACCGGCTGTCGCCATGCTCACGGTGAAAGCCTTCGTAACCAGAATGTTCTGTGTCGTCTTATGGCCTTCAGCCAGACAGATGCCCACCATATCATCCGTATAAACTCCTCCCCACGCGGCATTCATGGCGTTGGGTTTTCCATTCTCGTCGTACGCAGCCACGATAAAGACGGGCATCGGGTACAACCATGTGTTTACTCCAAAATTCTTTCGCATAGTCTGTATATTTTAAAAACAACATCTTTCAGATTCTCAATACAAATACCTGTCCTGCAAATATTCTTTCCATTTTCTGTCTTCCTCGCAAGAGAAAAACACATAATGCCCCATTGCTTCAAACAACTGCTCATAAGTAAGAGGAAGGAAGGTGCTCCGGCCTTTCTCTGTCAACAGGCACTCATATTCAGGAAGTACCTTCTCATAGTGCCTGTTCCCCGAAGGATATAAATGAACCGACAAGAAACGGCGGATATCATGATGCTGTACCATCGACATTCCAAGTATATGATTGCGCCACAACTGACGGTAATCATCTTCTATCAGAACTTTTGGAAAGGCTTCCTCGTCTGTGGCAGCAGAAAACGTGTGATAGCATCCACTCTGAAGGGTGACATGCAGATACTCTTCACTCAGTTTCTCCCGGGTATGCTTATATTCAGACGAACCCGGCTGCAACTTATAGGCCATCTCCGTGTATTTCACTTCTATGCCGATTCCACAAAAAGCATCCGAATTATCCTTGTACCCAATGTAACAGTCAAACGAGGTACCGTCATTCAAATAGCGCCACCCATCAGTCGCATCTGCCGGAGAAGGAGCATACTCAATCCGGATACAGGTCACCTCCTTCACATCCAGTCCCGTCAGCTCCCGCAAGAGTCCACCACAGGCCTCTTTTGCGCGGAAAGTAAGTCCCATCGGGAAAAACAGGTTCCATGGAATATGTTCACTACGGAGCAGGTTGGCCCATAACGGCTGTCTGTACGCCCCTATGGCAGACAAAATTTCTTTCCGGAAACCTTCGTAGAAATTCAACCCTTTCCGGGCATCCTTTTCCTGAAGCACATTTCCATAATAGTTCTTCGTACCATCCTGCCTATTCAATGAATTGGCCTCACATCCCACCCGCAAACAGTTCCGACGGAAATCAGATTGTTTAGTCCGAGCAATACGCTGCCAGTCCGTATCTCCTGCATAAGGCTCGACTTTTTCAGTTACCGCCACCTTAATCACCCCGTCCAGACGGTTTTCGAAGATGCGGTAGGCCTCTTCTATTTCGTTGAGGGGGAAGCGGTGCGTGATGAGCGGTGTGGTATCAATCTTGCCTTCCGCAATCAGCCGGAGGATTTCGGCACAGTCGCAGCCGTCTACCCCGCCCGTCTTGAAGGTGAGGTTCTTGCCGTACATGTCGGGCAAGGGAAGCACCTGCGGACGGTCGTACAAGGCGACGACGGTCACGATGGCATTCGGACGGGCACATTCCCAAGCCAGACGGAAGGTGTCATCGGCTCCGGCCACCTCGATAACCACGTCGGCTCCTCCGTGCGCACTGTGGGCTTTCACGAATGCCTGACACTGCTCCGGGGTAGTGACCAGTACCTCGGGATAATGCGTCTGCACGAAACGGATACGCTCTTCCGACTTCTCACACACGATGAGGCGGCGCGGATGCTTCAGCCGGGCACAGAGCAGCGTGCAGATTCCCGTGGGTCCGGCCCCAATCAGCAGCACCGTATCGTCGGGCGTGATTTCCGAGATGCGCGCGGCCCAGAAACCAGTGGCCAGGATGTCGCCCACGAAAAGCGCCTGCTCGTCCGTCACCCCGTCGGGAATACGGTTCAGTCCCTGGTCGGCATGCGGTACCCGCACGTATTCCGCCTGACCACCGTCGATACGGCAACCCAGTGCCCAACCCCCATCGGGGTCCTCGCAGTTGTTCACATACCCGTGGCGGCAGAAGAAACACTCTCCGCAGAAGGTCTCCACATTGACCGTCACCCGGTCGCCCGGCTTCACGGTCGTGACTTCCGCTCCCACCTGCTCCACGATGCCCACCATCTCATGGCCCACCGTAATGCCCGGTACGGCGCGCGGCACACAGCCGTGCTTGATGTGCAAATCGCTAGTGCAGATACTTCCCAAAGTGACGCGCACCAAGGCATCCTTCGGGCCGTTCAGCACGGGCTTCGGCTTCTCCCGCAAAGCGAACTGCCCCTGTTTCATATAAGTATAAGCTAACATATTCTTCGGTATTAATCGATTACTTCAATCAGGAAACTTACCGGACGGAAACCGTCGTTGCACGAAATCATGGCCGAGCGCTCGTTCTTCATCCAGCCGTCGTAGAAATTGCTTCCCCCATGCGCCAGTGCCATCACGAAAGGCGACATACTCTGCCACGCACTCTCACACAGTCCCTCGGGCTTCTCCCAGCCGTGGGCGATGAACACCTGCCCTTCTTCCATTTCGCAGGGATGTTCGAGGGGATTCTCGTACTGCGCCATCAGGTCGCGGTAGCACGCCTTGCGCATCACGGTTATTCGGATATCTTTCATGGCTTCCTCCTTCTTATCTTATTTAGAAAAATACGCTTTCAGCACCTCGGCAAACACATCGTCCGGGGAGACCTTGTCGAACAGCTGCATCGAACTGTGCAGTTTCAGCACGTCCACCTCCGAGCCCATCAGTTGCCGTACTGTACAATGCACGCGATGCGCCAGCAAGGCACGGGTGATTTCCCGCAGACGCGTCCCCAGTACCGGATGCGCCAGATAGGCCCGGGCCTCCTCCTCGCCATCCAATCCGTAGAATTGTGAATTGTAACTGTATCCCAGTCCCTTCTCCTGAGGGAAGATATACCAAATCCAATGGCTCTGCTTGCCGCCCTTGCGGATTTCCTTCAAAGCCACGGGATATATGTCTTCCTGGGCATCTAGAAACCGTTGCAGATTAAAATTCGTGTGACCCATATATTTCCTCGTTTTTATCGTCACTCAAAATTAGAGATAATCTTCCAATCCCACAAGCGCTTTTTCTGCATTCTTTTTCCCGTTATATCCGTGGATGTTTTCTTTTTTCGGACAGAAGAACAAAAGAACATATTTTTTGTGTGCACTCCACTCCGTTATTCATTATACATTATTAATTATTCATTTATTCTTCTTTAATTCAAGAGTTATGCTTATCTTTGTCCCGAATCTCCGCCTAAAGGAGATTGCATCGCACTTTGATTTTATATACAACAAATGATCGTTAAAGATGTCACACCAAGTTTTCGTTACGTTCCGCTGAGGTCCTGATTGGATTTTTCTCAGCTTAGGAATCGAATGAATCATTGCTTCCGACAAGGAGGCCGGGATGGTTGTGCTCTTTGACGTACTAGCGCGTACCTCTCTTTCAATGGGGAAACGAGAGGGACTCTACCTACTCCCGCAGACCGTTCGTGCCTGCAGGTTTCAACTCTATTCATCTATTTTTTTCACTTTAAAATCCATTTGTTGTATATGAAAAATCTTATGTTACGTGTTTCCCGCACTTTTTCTGAAGAACTTTATGCACCTGAATATGCTCAGAACCACCTCGCTGTGGAACTCTCTCATCCCGATGGCTTTACCAATGCGCAGGAACTTTCCATCCGCGTATACTCCGACGAATACCGTTTCTTAGGTTGCGATGCCCGCGAACTGCCGAGAAAAAATCTCCGCAAAGTCCGCTTCGATATCTGTTCTGATGAGGTATGGGGTGTCGGCCTCTACCGCATCTATGTCTACCGCAACGGGCGTCCGATGGGATGGGCCCTTCTGGAACTCTATGCCAGCTACGAACGCTGGGACAAGGCCGAGGTGGAGGATTTCCAGAGACGACCCGAAGAAAGATACTTTGCCGAGAAATTCTGTTTCCTGCCCTTGTTCGACCGACTGCTACGGGAAGGAAACGACGGCAACTTCATCCGGCAGTTCATCGAGCTGTTCCATGCCCTCGACAGCCGTCAGCTTCCCGTGCCCCACTTGCTCGTGACGGGCGACCAGGCCCATGCCTGTGCCATCCGTCTGCTGGCCTTCCATTTCTGTGAGAAGCGGGCGTCATCCTGCTATCGTTTCTCTTTACGGGAACTGCTGAACGGTTCTCTGAAATGGCCACAGCTTCAGCAGAAAATCAGCCAAAAAAAGGTGGTAGTGGTGGAAGTACCCTACCTGACCTACTCCGACCAGGACACTCTCCTGGTCGACCTGCTGGGACAGTGGCTGGAACAGAACGCCTCGTCTGGTCCCCGCTTCATCTTCTACGGACTGCTAGGGGCCACCTGCCAACTGCGAACTTACAGCGAGGAAATGGAACGGCTCTTCACCGAGCAGAACACGATTTATACTCCCGACCGTCCCGCCGATGCCGACCCGGATGAAGAAAATCCATCCGACCTGCTTGCCCTGCCGTTTGATGAGGAAGACATACTGCTGAAAACCGATAATCTTGCGACGGAAGGAATCGAAGCCTTCAAGTTAGGAAATTCTGACGACCTGCCAGCGAAGGATACTGCCGCCAAGGAACCGGATGCCGAACAGGCCTTGCAGGAGATGGTGGGACTGACGCGCCTGAAAGAGGACCTGGAGGAAGCACGGCTGCTGGCCCGCTTCACGAAGAAACGGCAGGAACTGGGACTTGATACGTCGCCGGAGAACCGTCACCACATGCTGTTCCTCGGTAATCCGGGTACGGGAAAGACCACGGTGGCTAAGCTCATCGGACAAATGTATCATCAGATGGGACTGCTTTCCGTGGGGCATACCGTGGAGACCTGCCGCACGAACCTCGTGGGCGAATTCATCGGAGAGACGGAAAAGAAGACCAGAGAAGCCATCCAGGAGGCACGGGGCGGCGTGCTCTTCATCGATGAGGCCCACACGCTAGTGACCACCCGGGAGGAAACAAAGGACTTCGGCAAGGAGGTCATCCATGCCCTGCTCCCCGTGCTCTCGGAACCCAATCCCGACCTGATTGTCATCCTGGCCGGCTACGAGGACAAGATGCAGTTGCTGATGCGCACCAACCCGGGCTTGCAGGACCGCTTCCCGCTCCAGTTCCACTTTGACGACTACACGGCAGACGAGTTACGGGAGATGGCGCACCGCTACCTGGAGAAACGGAGCTTCCAGTTGACGCCTGCCGCAGACGAGGCCCTGTACCGCCTCATCGTGGGAGCCACCGACCACCACGACGCCCATTTCGGCAACGGGCGCTGGGTGCACAACCTGATAGAGCAGGGTCTCATCAAGAGCATGGCCCGGCGCATCATGTCGCTGCCTACCCTGCCCGATGATACCCTCCTGTTCCGCACCATCGAAGTGGAAGATGTACAAGCTGCCAGCCGTCGCTTCTGCGGCAACCGGATGCTGAAACTGGAACCGCAACCTACTCGCCGCATCGGTTTCCGGGCCTGAGACAGCAACCGCAACAGGATAACTCAATACCGGGTTATGAAAGTGACAATCTCATCGATTGAACCCCACAAAAAAACTCCTGCTTTCGTTCTATTCACCAAAACGAAGCAGGAGATTTTTTATGTGACAAGCGCTTTCCGCTCTCGAAACCCTTCTATCAATTAAACACCAACCTATCTGTGTCATATCCGCGTTTCCGCAGCTCATCAAGAAGTTGCTGAAGCACGTCGTCGGGCAGTTTCTCTTCCCGACTCATAATCCAGAGATACTTGTCGCTGCTGCTGCCAATCAGCACATAGCGGTAGTCCGGGTCGATGTCGAGCACGTAATAATCGGCATAGAACCACAGGAAGAACGATACCTTCAGTTTGCCGGGGTCATTCGGGTCGGGCTGTTTCGCCTTACCGGTGATTTCCTTGTATTTCCCGTCCTTGTATCCCGCGTTCAGCACCTCGATACGCCCATTCGGAAGCAAGGTGTAAGTGGCCGTCACACGGCTCATTCCTTTTTCAAAACGATGGTCGTAGCGGGCTATCTCATACCATTTTCCCATGAAGCGGGACACGTCGAACTGCGCCACCGTCCGGTTGTCTATCTGGGTGGAATTCCCGCCCTGGCAGCTGCCCAATCCCAGCAGGGCACACAAAAGAATCAGAATCTGTTTCATGTCTGCATTGTTTTAAGGTTCATCTCTCACAAATATACCAAAACTAACTTAATTCTGAAGGAATCCAAGAAAAATAATACGATTCACGATGAATGACAAAACCCGCTTTCCATAGTCCCAGTTTCCAGCCAGTCAATACCAACCTCCATCTGTCCCTGAAACAAACAATCCCGAAGGCACACCGTCTTTTCCGCAGCGAATCATCCTTCTTCCGGAGAATCCGAGCAGTTGTCATTCTGACACATATTCAGCCTATTTAAAAATAAAAGCACACAAGCATTAGGCCATCACACAAAGAATGTATAAATTTATACCGTTTTTATAACCAGGAAACCTATTTAAAAGGAATATGAGAAAGACAAAACTATTTTTTGTAGGCACCTTCATCCTGATGTTGGGAGGAACGGTCGTGCATGCCCAGTCGTGGAGAAACGGCAGGGCCTATACGCTGGACAAACAGTATGCCAGCTATCCTTGTGTGAACTTATTGGACAGTACGAGTGTGACGGTGGAACCCACCGGACAAGGTTCGTTTGCGGTCTGCCGGGCCGTGCGGGTACAGACACCTGCCGGAGCCTTGCAGCAACGGGTATTGAAATACGATTACGACCCGCTGACAGCCGCCGCCACCTTCAAGCGGGTGACCATCTATCATACCGACGGAACATATACGATGGTCGACGTGAGCAAGACCTGCGATTATGCCGCTCCGGCCAGAGCCATTTACTGGGGAGCCCGCCAGATTATGCTGGAGCTGGGTGCCCTGAAACCGGGCGACATCGTCGACTATGAAATCGACAAGAAAGGATTCACCTACGCCTTGCTGGCCGACCTGCCGCAGGAAGGAAACGACTCCCGTTTCATTCCCCCAATGCGCGGACAGTTCTACGACATCGTGCCCTTCTGGGCCACCGAGCCGACCCTGCGGAAGGTGTACCGCGTCAGCCTTCCGGCCGAAAAAGAAATCCAGTTCCAGTTCTACCAGGGCGACTGTGCCTCTTCCATGCGCTACGAGGACGGACGGAAAGTCTACACCTTCGCCAAAAACGAAATCATGCCCTTCCGCCGCGAACCGAACATGGTGGATTTCTATGACGCCGCACCGAAGCTGATGATGTCTACCACTGCCGACTGGAAAGAGAAGTCGCGCTGGTTCTATGGCGTCAATGAAGACTACGGCAGCTTTACTGCCATTCCGGAAGCCCAAAAGAAGGTAGACGAACTGATTCGCGGCAAGAAGACCGAGATGGAGAAAATCGCCGTGCTGACCCACTGGGTGGCCGACAACATCCGTTATGCGGGAATCTCCATGGGGAAAGGTGAAGGATTCACCCTGCACAACCTGAAGATGGATTACACCGACCGCTGCGGCGTGTGCAAGGACATTGCCGGTACCCTGATTTCCTTCCTGCGGATGGCAGGATTCGAAGCCTTCCCGGCCATGACCATGGCGGGCAGCCGCGTGGAGACCATCCCTGCCGACCATTTCAACCACTGTGTGGCCGTAGTAAAGCTCAGTGACGGTACCCTGATGCCCCTCGACCCGACCTGGGTACCTTTCTGCCGGGAACTGTGGAGCAGTGCCGAACAGCAGCAGAACTACCTGCCGGGCACCCCGGAAGGCACCGACCTGTGCCTGACTCCGATTTCCGACCCGGAAAACCATTACGTGCGCATCAAGGCACAGAACACCCTCGACGAGAAGGGCGCCCTGAAAGGCTCCTTCACCATCGAAGCCGAGGGACAGAGCGACAGCAACATCCGGCGCATTTTCACCACCGGCTTCCAGAGCGAATGGAAACATTCTATGGAACGCCAGCTGCTGAACGTCTCCCCGAAAGCCCGGCTGGAAAGCGTGGACTATGGTCGTGCGCCGAAAGACTATCAGAAAGCCCCCATCCGGATTACGTTCCGCTATACCATTCCAGGGTATGCCCTGAAAGGCGAGGAAGGCGAACTCATCTTCAAGCCCTTCGTGCTGAACAACCTCTACACCCAAGTCCTCTCCTACCTGCGGATTGATACCAGCCTGGAGAAACGGGCCTACGGCTTCAAGGACGGTTGCTCCCGTCTGGTTGAAATGGAAGAAAACCTGAAACTCCCGGCCGGATACAAATGGCAAGGAAAGGAAAAACAGGACCAGATGGACGGTACGGGTGCCGGATTCACCGGAAGCCTGAAACAGAGCGGTAACCAGCTGCAGTTGAAAACCTCCCTGCGGTTGAAGAAGCGTGTCTATGAAGCAGCCGACTGGGACAGCTTCCGCAAGGCAGTGAACACCGCCAAAGGATATGGAGAATATATGGTAATCAAAAAGTAATCCCTTATGCGAGGGCTTAACATGAAACGAAAAGCAATGAAAACATTATCGATTTACATAGGAATCATAGGAATGCTTTTGCTGGCTGTCCTGCCGGCCAAAGCCGCATCGGAAGCGGAGTTCCGCAAACTTTCGAAGACCTATACCCTGCGGGCCGACGGCAGCCAGGAGGTACGGGTACAAAAGGAACTGACCCTGTTCACGCATGCCGCCATGAACAGCTTGTATGGAGAAACCTTTATCGTGTACGACCCGGACTTCCAGAAATTGGAAATCCACGAATCCTACACCCGTCAGAAGGACGGTACCGTCATCCAGACTCCGGCCAACGCCTTGGTAGAGGTACTCCCCTCGGCAGCCGCCAATGCCCCGGCCTATAACCGACTGAAAGAGATGGTCGTGGTGCACACCGGACTTGAACTGGGGGCCACCATCGTACTGGACTATTCCATCGTGAGTAAAGCCGGTTACCTGCCGGAACTGGATGTATGCTGCCCGGTGAAAGAACTTTCCCCCATCAAGGAATATACCTTCCGTCTGAACGTTCCGGCCGGAAAAGCGGTACACTACGAACTGCTGAACGCTTCCGCCAAACCGGTCATCACCCAAGGAAGCGGCATGAAAACTTTTACCTGGACACTGAAAGATGTGAAACCCCGTCCGTACGCCTATCCCTCTGCCAGAGGAGCCATGGGACAGGTACAGGCAGTGAGCAGCGGCATGATGCCCGTCTTCATAGCCTCCACCTGGGCGCGCTACGACGAAGCCCTGAAAAGCCTGAAAGCCCAATTCCAGCCCGGCAGCCGTTCCGTCATTGAAGCCAAGGTGGCCGAACTGACCCGAGGAATAGAAGGCAATCCGCAGGCCATCCGCAATGCCATCGCCGGCTACATGACCGAACTGTATCAGCTGGGACGTTGCGGCGTATCCCTGCAAGAAGCCGGCTACCGCCTGCGTCCGGCCTCGGAAGTCATCCGCTCAGCCTACGGTACCCAAGCGGAACTGGTGAACCTGGATGTCACCTTGCAGCAGGCTGCCGGACTGGAAGCAGAAGTGGCCGTCTGCGCCCTGCGTCCGTCCACGAAAGACAATCAGGGACTGTCCGGCCTCGTATCGGTAGTAGCCCAAAGCAAGCTGATGCCCGAGAAGGTCGCCCTGACCGGTACGGAAGAAGCCTGCCTGCAACCCTTCCTGACAGTGACCAACCTGGAAGGAAAACCTCTGACGATGGAAGCCTATCTGAGTGCCAAAGATATGCAGCAAACCGACACCCTGAAAGTAGACGAAACCCAATTGCAACAGCCCGCCGAAGGCTGGGGAATCGTCACCCTGCCCGACCCGACACCCGTACGTACCCTTTATACGTATGCGCCCAACACGACCATTCCTGAAAGCATCCTCCTGCCGAGAACAATGAATTGTACACTGGAGACCCATGTCTGTCTGCCGGAAGGAATGAAAGTCACCCCGCGTGCCGACATGGAAGTCAGCAACGCCTGCGGAAAAGTCACCTTCAGCTACCAGCCGACGAAAGACGGCGTGAAAGTGACCCGCAGCCTCCGGATAAGCCGACAGCTGCAGACTCCGTCCAACTACAAAGAGCTGTATGCCCTGCTGGCAGAATGGCGGGATGCCAACAACCACACACTGGTGGTCAAGAAGACAGCAGAATGACCTGAGAAAGAATCTTCACAAAAAAGGGAGAGCCTTCGGTTTTGCGCCGGGTTCTCCCTTTTTTGTGATACCTCATCATGCGTCAGGACGAAGAATGTTCAGCCTAACCAATTGGTAAAAATCAGGATGCAATCAAAGATTCTTTCAATCAGTTTGTCTATCTTCCTTTTGACACCTTTCCAATATATTTTTCCCATAAAGCTGTCCTCCTCTACAACAAGCCACCATCTACTATTCCATCTATTGCAAATATACTGTTTTTTTCACTTCAGAAACCCCCATACGGCCTTTAAGATATGGCTGATTTAGAACCCAAGAATAGCCACACCCCTTATAATCCACTCAAAGCTGACTCTATCTTATCGCCTCAAATCTGTCATTTTCCTTTTGAGCATATTCCTTAAAGAAACTTATCACATTCGGATAGAAATTCTCAAAGTTGCTATATTTTGCTTGCTTCTTTTCGTATTTTCTCAGCACATTAACCAATTCCGGCATCCACCTGAAGTTTCGTTGCATCTGTTCCAACAGTTCATTCCTTATTTCTTCCGGTTTGTATGCCTTATCCAGCATATAACAGATTACAGCCGCGCGGACAAGCGACTCATTGACCATGGTTTTCCAGTTATTGTATGCCTGTCTCGACATACTCCATTGTGAAGACTTGAACAAATCTACGGCAGCAGGCTCAAGTTCTTTTACGTATGCAGGATATTGGTTTTCATCCAGATAATGATTGATGAAGGAATGGTTAAATTCATGGATCAGTGTCGGCAGGTATTCCTTGCTATACATAGGCCTATCTTCCTTATCCACGTAATAGCCTACCACCGCAAAGACTTCCTTCTTTTTCCCTTTTACCTGCCGGTTTACTCCATAGTTTCCTCCGCCGTTGCAGAAACCGATGATCACCGAAAAAACTTCCTGCGGTTCATTACCATAGAAACGAGGATACCAGTCTATATCAAAATGGTTGACGACATTGTCTTGATAAGACTTGATTCCCTTTTCATAAAGGCTTTTATGGGCTTTGAAAAACGCATTGAATTTTGTCTCTTTATAAAAGTTGTTGAGATGAGACAGAAATTCACCTTTATCCACTTCCATCCATCTTTTGTCCAAGGTGGGGACGTCTTCCTCTATCAATGAAAGAGTACCGTTCCGGTTGTCCAGATGTATAGCCATGGACATGACCGCATCGAAAGAGATGCCATACTTGTTCCGAAGTGCTTGCATATATCCTACAGCCGGATGCGCAGTATTATCCTTAAAATAGCTGTCCATGTCTTTTATGTACTGCCCTGCCATATCCATGTGATATTCCTGAAATCCTGCCATGCGGGACAAGATACTCATCAGTTCCACGTTTTCATTGACCTGCGGAACGACCGACTGCGCCTTTGCCCAAAGACAGCCCATGAGCAAGGCAAAAAGAATCATACATTTTTTCATATCGTAAATGGTTTATTATTCATAAAGCTTGGGAATAGCATCTGTTCCTGCTTAAAAAGACTTCAGCAGTGAACTGTTTACCGTCCTGTCCACCTCCTGTCTCACCTTCTTCGTCTGGCGGCCGAAGTCGAGGGTGTAGGCCAGTTTGATGTGACAGTACCGGCTGTTTGTCTTGAAATCTTCGTCCGAATCGTACGCGTAGAGTGCATGCTGAAACGTCTTTCTGAACTTCCGGTCGGTGAAGGGAGATACGAGATTGACTTCCGCAAAGAAATTCCCTTTGCTATACGTACATTCCAGTCCGTAGTTGACGGGAGTCTCTTCTATACCCAGCGAAGTAGTATTGACGATTTTGTTTCTGAAATTGATATAGGGAGAAAGGCTGAAATCCCCCAGATAGACATTGGCATTAAGGTTACCCGTCAAGTTACGGCTACCGGATTCGCACACGGAGTGGACAGACGTATAGTTGTATCTTATATCGCCCGACAGACTAAACGCCCGGTTGAACGTGTGCGAGGCCGCCAGTATCGCCCCATAATAGTGGATGTTCCCGCGGTTGGTGAACGACTTGACGAGATAGGTATCCTCTGCATAATAGTCGTGGACCACCGGATTATGCTCCAGCTTGTACTGGAGGATGGCCGAAAGCCCCGTTTTCTTTATCTTGCCGGAATGTATCTGTTTCTTCATGGCGCATCCCGTGATAAGAAAATGATTCTTCTTTTTCTACAAATGTATAGAATATTCAGAATAAAAACCCTCTTTTTCCCTTTAAAAAACCTCCCCTATCTGACGGTCGCCCTTCTATTTCAAACGAACAGTGTTCCATCCGTTTATCAAAAACGAATCATTGAGAATCGCAGACCTTCAAAAAGGAAGAATTCCCGGCCAGATTTTCCATTTCCTGTTTCCCGTTTATTTGAATGTTCATCTAAAATCACTACATTCGCAGTAGAATCAAAATCCAGTGGTTATGAGCAAGCTATATCCGGTAGGAGTGCAGAACTTTGAGAAAGTGATTTTGGGCGGTTATGAATATGTCGATAAAACTGCCTTGATTTATGAGTTGTTTAACACAGGAAGTTACTATTTCCTGAGTCGTCCGCGACGTTTCGGCAAGAGTCTGCTGCTGTCGACTCTCGAAGCCTACGCGCAGGGGAAGAAAGAACTTTTCAAAGGACTGGCGCTGGAAAAACTGGAGCGGGACTGGACGGTGTATCCGGTGCTGCACATGGATTTGAACACAGAAAAGTATGATACGAAAGCAAGTCTGGAAAACAAGCTGGAACTGACCCTGAAACAATGGGAGGGAGAATATGGTTATAACCCGGACGAGTATTCCGTAGCGACCCGTTTTGAGGGAGTGATTCGCCGTGCATGCGAGCAGACAGGCCGCCGGGTGGTGATTCTCATCGATGAATACGACAAGCCCATGCTGCAGGCCATCGGCAACGAAGCCTTGCAGAACGAGTACCGCAGCACCCTGAAGGCGTTCTACGGGGCGTTGAAGTCCATGGACGGCTGCATCCGCTTCGCCCTGCTGACGGGAGTGACCAAGTTCGGAAAGGTCAGCGTGTTCAGCGATTTGAACAACCTGATGGACATTTCCATGGACGACCGCTATGTGGAAATCTGCGGCATCAGCGAGAAGGAAGTGCACGCCTACTTTGAAGAGGATATTCACGCACTGGCTACGGCTACGGGGATGAGTTACGAGCAAGCGTGTGCGGAACTGAAAGCCAATTACGACGGCTATCATTTCACGGAAAATGCCGTGGGCATGTACAATCCGTTCAGCCTGCTGAATACCTTTGCGAAGAAAAAGTTCGGCAGCTACTGGTTTGAGACAGGCACGCCCACCTACCTCGTCGAGCTG
>CABIXF010000009.1:84365-92978 GCA_902362595.1 Bacteroidaceae bacterium
AGTGATGGCGGGCAAAGTGGACGATTTCTTCGAACGTCTGAAGACGATGTTTGCCGACATCCCCTACGAGCTGGCCCGCGACCGCGAGGTACATTACCAGAACATTCTGTACATCATCTTCAAGCTGATGGGCTTCTACGTGCAGGTGGAATACCACACGAGCCGCGGACGAATTGACCTGGTGCTCCAGACACAGGATTACGTGTACATCATGGAATTCAAGCTGAACGGCAGTGCGGACGAGGCACTGGCACAGATTCGGGAGAAAGGCTATGACGCTCCTTTCGCCAAGGACAGCCGCACAATCTACCGGATTGGCGTGAATTTCAGTGACGAGCTGCGGAACATTCAGGAGGTGAAGGTGGAAGTGCGATGAGCTTTTCCTCTTATGAAGGTTGTTACGAAGCGTCTGCCATTATGAGACAGTTCTATAACGTATGAAATGGATTTCTTGTTTTTAGTTTTTTGTTCCCTGTACGGCTGGTATAGGCAACGACTGTTATCTCCATGCAGCAGCTGTGCTGCACGCGGAGCGTGCGCACACATTTGGATGTGAAGTTAGTGACAGCTTTCTCATTTATGAAATTGGAAAAGCAAAAAAGGTGTTTTCACTTGTACCTGTCGAATGTTAAAGAGAAAGGGAAAACCATTCGGTATTACACTGTCAGGTTCTCCCTTAAATTCTATTGAAACACAATGTGCTTACTGTTTTTCTACAAATGGGATGGCCTCCATGTACATATCCTTTAAGTTGATAATCACTTTTGAGAATTTTTCCAGGGCATTCAAGCCAAGCACACCGTCTTCTGCACCATTAGAAAAGGCGGTTGTCTTTGGTTGTCCAGTATGCAAATCAATGCCCGTATTCACCTTGATAGAGTCGATCGTCGCGGTGCCGTTTCCTATCTGGATTTTCATTTGCGGCAACCTGTAGGTGCGGGTAATTGCCACACCCCCTATTCCGGCAACGCGCAGTGAATCGGGCACCCCTGCGGCATCCACCTCTTGACGGTGACGGTTATACCAGGTAGGCTCCATATTAGTGTAATAAAAACCTGTGTCAAAAAGAAAATAGAGAGGATGTCCGGTTGTTGCATCCACCGTTTTTAATTGCAACAATTCATTATCTGTACCTATGAGGTTACTTTTGCCCAAAGGATTTGGGGTCAGTGTGGCCGGAATAATAAGTTCTCGGTGGGCAAAGTCTAACTGAATTTCCTGCATACAAAACATGACAGGGAGTCCGATAACAGGAGGAAGCTGGTATTTTTCATTAAACTTATCGGCTTCTTCATGCCCGGTATGGGTATCAATTACAGCAAAAGGTACATTCAGCCAAGTCATTCCGCCGATACGCAACGTGTCTGCGATAGCAGATCCCCCCTCTTTCAAACCTCCAACACCTGCCACGGTAATGTCGGTATCCAAAGAACGCAATCCATATTCCTTTGCCAATTTAGGAGTTATCAGGTTTCTTCCGGCCCCTGTATCGAACAGGAAACGTCCTTCTTTTTGATGCTTCCGTCCATTTCAATGGAGTGTTGCCCACCTTTGTTTGCAAGCACCATCGGAATACGGTATTCACCCGGTTGATGAAGCGGCCGATAGAAAGGACCGCAGGTGCCCAACGCACGATACTGCTGTGCCTGAGCTTTATATGGTTCAGTTAGGGTGCTATCAGTGCCCATTGCGGTCAGTTGGTCATAGAGATTCTGAAGAAGATCGGCTGCATCATTGTAATGCCCGATTCTTGCCAAATTAGTACTTAACAGAATAACCATGCTCATGGTTCGATCCCCTAACTCTTGTTGATGATTGTTCAGCAAATCAGCAAGTACGGTACATGCCGAATCCGGTCGGTTGAAATAATGATGCGTCATGGCCGTAGCCAACTGGCGTAAAAATGGCGATATGGAATCGGCAGGAGTTGTTTTCAATGTCTGTTCCAGTCCAAACCAATTACTTTCATTGACAAGCTGTCCGACCCGTACATCGACATTCTGCGCTTGTATGCTCAGAGAAACGAGCAAGCAGAAAATAGTACAAATTTTTTTGAACATAATCATGATATTTATATTTTACTTTTATTCGTTTTTTCTGTAGTAATAAGCACATTGCATGTCATATAAAATAGTGGCTGGTTCATAAGATTTTCTATTTGCTTGTGTTCATATTCTTCAGTAGTCCCATCTTTTTCATTTGATGAACCGTCAGTTCCGGATTGTAAATTACATCACATCCAGCCGTTGCCTTAAGGACCCGGATATATGTTTCAATATCACCGGCACCAATTTCACTGCGAAGTTCATTTAACCTTTTGGCATCTCAATCGCCTGCGTCTGCTCCTGAAGCAGCATAAGAGAATCTATTACAGAGACCGGAACGTCATTAGCTCCGGCACTGTGCAACTTGTTCATCAGAGTCATGGACTCCGTTCTGATTTTCTGGTCACTTTCATAGGCTCCCAACAACAGGGAATCTATTTTCTGAATACTTTGTGCCTTCAGAAATGTGCTTAATACAAGTAAAATGGATATAAATATGTGTTTCATAAAAACCGTTTTTGAAATCAGATATGTCCTCCTTGCAGATAGTCAATTGCCGCCTGCAGCTGTTCATCCACCCCGCGTATCATTCCTTCGGCTGAGGGTTCCACAACCTTATCTATTTTCACTCCATTACGCTGGGCATTTGTTCCGTCAGGATAGCATATTCCGGCACCTGTAATGTTGAATGAAGCATAAGGGAGCTGGATTCTTGTCACATCACCATCAGCACCTGCTGTCTGGCTTCCGACAGTCACAGAACCCGGTATAGTTTGCAGAAACATTGTAAAGTATTCAGACATAGATTGCGAATACGCATTCACCAATAAAACAACTTTTCCTTTATAGAGTTTATCCGGGTCAGATGTTTTTCTCGTCGATACCGTAGTTCGGATGAAACCACCTGGCCGGTGAGCCTGTGGCAATAAAACTTCTGCTGCTTCTCTGGCCTGAGAAAAGAAGAAAGTGGGCAACAGTTTGTGAAGCACATCGTATTCTGCCGGATATGCACGTAAATCGATAATTAGTTTATCACAGGATGCCAAGAAATTCTCCAAATCCTGTTCATCTTTACAAGTAAGATTGCTGATGTTTATATAACCTATACCGCCCGCCACTTCTTTAAATCCAGGTTTAGTTGAAGTATTTTGTGATGAAAACCTCCTGTTGACAAACTTGCTTCCGTCAACAGATGAGATCATGGTAGTGTAAGTTTTACCTCCGCGTACATACTCGACACAAGCTTCATTTTTCGCAGTCAACAGAGTGGCATAGGAACCGTCCCGCAGAAGTGAGCTCCGGTTGGAATGAGGTATGTATGGAGCAAGTTCATCCAGACGCTTGATAGGACTGACAGAATCAATGAGAATGATTTCATCGCCGATTTCAAAATTATTGGGTACAAGAGAACATGTATCAGTTACAAACAATCGGTCTTCTGCAAATTGGCACATCAAAGGGACAAAGCGCCCTCCGAAAATCGGGACGTACCACGAATTGACGTGTGTGTCACACAATTCGGAAACCATTCTGGAATACAAAGCGGAAAAGCTGATAGAACGGTCAAACGCCAATGCAATATATTCTGCAAGTACATCATCCCACGGACGGTCTGTGAGATTACGGTTAGGCGAATAGCTGTCCACTGCATTCCAGAATTTGGCAACACCGAGAAGGCGGTATGCCACATCATCTTTCGGTATGTCCGAATATTGTGTTTCAATATACGAAACATTGACAGGTGTCTGTTTTACGTATCGGTTATTTTCCGGGTCAGCATTTCTGAGCCTCATAAGGCTATCACTCAATGCTTTACCTAAATGCAAAGAATCTGAAATCCAGTTGAAGTCATTAAAGGTCTCTATGTTTTCGTCGTCTTCTTTATCACGTATTGCATAAGGGCCCAATCCTGATATCCACTTTAAACAAATGTCATTTTTCATGGAATCCGGTGCCTGAAGGACCTCATTTAATAAACAGAAATATTCAGCATCCGCATTGATAGAACGGGAAGCAAAAGCTGGATGGTGATACTTGGCGAAACCCCAAATCCGTGAGGCCTGGACTATCGCATGGATTTGCAAACTGTCGGGTTCTTCCGGCAGTTTAAGTTCGGCATAAGCCTGCTCTGTTGAAAGTGACTTTGTTTCTACACTACAACTATAAAAAGTCAGGCCTGCAATAATGAGAAGGATTTGAAATAAAATGTAATTCCGTTTCATCTATATTTTTAATTATAAGTATCACAATAATGGTTTATATAAGCTATATCAGTAATAAACAAAGACTGAATCGCTATTTTATTGACATAAATCAGCCTAACCAATCTGTAAAGAATATGATACAGTCAAGAATTCTTTCTATGAATTTATCGAACTTCCTTTTTACACCTTTCCAGTATATTTTTCCCATAAAGCTACCCTCCACTAAGACAAACAACCATCTGTTTATTTTGCCCATTGTAAATATACTATTTTTTCACTTCAGAAGCCCATGCGGTCTTTAAAATATTACTGATTTTGAAATTAGACACACAATTTTCCTAATTTCTAATCGGCGCTTTCTGTTTCCTATATTCCGTTTGTTTGAATGTTCGTCTAAAATCACTACATTCGCAGTAGAATCAAAATCCAGTGGTTATGAGCAAGCTATATCCGGTAGGAGTACAGAACTTTGAGAAAGTGATTTTAGGCGGTTACGAATATGTCGATAAAACTGCCTTGATTTATGAGTTGTTTAACACAGGGAGTTACTATTTCCTGAGCCGTCCGCGACGTTTCGGAAAGAGTCTGCTGTTGTCCACCCTCGAAGCCTACGCACAGGGGAAGAAGGAACTTTTCAAGGGACTGGCACTGGAAAAACTGGAAAAGGACTGGACGGTGTATCCGGTGCTGCACCTGGATTTGAATACGCAGAAATACGATTCGCCGGAATCGCTGACCAGCATCCTGAACGACAATTTATGCAATTGGGAAAGCCGATATGGCGCACGGGAGAGTGAAACAAGCCTTTCTCTCCGTTTCCAAGGCCTCATCCGCCGCGCATGCGAGCAGACAGGCCGCCGGGTGGTGATTCTCATCGATGAATACGACAAGCCCATGCTGCAGGCCATCGGCAACGAAGCCTTGCAGAACGAGTACCGCAGCACCCTGAAGGCGTTCTACGGAGCATTGAAGTCCATGGACGGCTGCATCCGCTTTGCTCTGCTGACGGGAGTGACCAAGTTCGGCAAGGTCAGCGTGTTCAGCGATTTGAACAACCTGCGGGACATTTCCATGATCGACCAGTATGCGGAAATCTGCGGCATCAGTGAGAAGGAAGTGCACGCCTACTTTGAGGAGGATATTCACGAGCTGGCTACGGCTACGGGGATGAGTTACGAGCAAGCGTGTGCGGAACTGAAAGCCAATTACGACGGCTATCACTTTACGGAAAATGCCGTGGGCATGTACAATCCGTTCAGCCTGCTGAACACCTTTGCCAACCGGCGCTTCGGCAGCTACTGGTTTGAGACAGGCACGCCGACCTACCTCGTCGAGCTGCTCAAGCTCCACCATTATCCGATAGAGGACCTGGAACACATCGTCACCAGCCAGCCGGTGCTGGACAGCATCGACACGGCCTCCACCGACCCGATTCCGGTCATCTACCAGAGCGGCTACCTCACCATCAAGGGCTACAACAAGATGTTCGAGAACTACACCCTGGGATTCCCCAACCGCGAAGTGGAACAGGGCTTCTTCAAGTTCCTGCTGCCCAACTACGCGTCGGTGAGCGTGAGCAAGTCGCCCTACCAGATTCAATGCTTCGTGGAAGAAGTGATGGCGGGCAAAGTGGACGATTTCTTCGACCGCCTGAAGACAATGTTTGCCGACATCCCCTATGAGCTGGCCCGCGACCGCGAGGTACATTACCAGAACATCCTGTACATCATCTTCAAGCTGATGGGCTTCTACGTGCAGGTGGAATACCACACGAGCCGCGGACGGATTGACCTGGTGCTCCAGACGCAGGACTACGTGTACGTCATGGAATTCAAGCTGAACGGCAGTGCGGACGAGGCGCTGGCCCAGATTCGGGAGAAAGGCTATGACGCTCCTTTCGCCAAGGACAGCCGCACAATCTACCGGATTGGCGTGAATTTCAGTGACGAGCTGCGGAACATTCAGGAAGTGAAGATGGAACAGGGAAAGTAAATTTATATAACTGCATAGATAAGTGGAAAACGCCTTGAAGAAGTGAGGAATTCTTCAAGGCGTTTTCTATGTTTCCCACAAGGAAAACGTATATTTCCCTGCCGGAAAATGTACGTTTCGGCTTCGGGGAACCTACGTTTCCGGGAAGGGAAACCTACACATCAGACGAACGTTCCCGGGAAAACGAAGAAGCGTCTGACTAATTTCTTTCACAGACTTGAAGAACCGTTCCTTTTTCGTATCTATCAGAACGATATTTACCTTACAATCAAGTGCGTATGAAAAGAAACAAAAGACCAATATTTCCATCTATAGATTTTTTATGCCTGCCGGGCATTATTCTTTTCTTTTTACAAACGAACTGTTGTCTTTTACATACTGTCCTCTGCAAAAGATGGGATACCCGTAGGTTTTTCCATCTCGGAAAGGACTCTTTAGATAATCTGCCAAAGCTTCAAATGAATCATTGACTATGGCATTTTGGTCCACCTCCGTAACCGTCAGCAAAACAATTTGGGCTGTGTGTAAGGTGCCGTGGGGCTGGCTGTATTCACGCACGAATGCACCTTTAAAGGCCGATAACACATCCTCATAAGGAGACTCACTGGCTATTACAAAGTAAGCGCTCGTCCCGTAAGTCAGTCCACATACACACACCAGGTCGTCCAGATTGGACGGCACATTCACGAACAGTCCGTCGGCCGGCATATCCATCGATACCGTGAAACCTTTGAAAACAACCTTGCCGACTGTCAGGCTTTTCACCTTTTTCATATCGAACTTCTGTCGGCAGATATCTTCCAGTGTGCGGCTAAATGTTTGGTTTTCCATGAAGCAGCCACTCAGGCTTTCCAGACTTTTCACTTCGGCCAGCTGTGCGGTATAAGGACGGTCGGGAGTCACATAACTTGCATATTCCTCCGAGTGTATCGCTTCCTTGATTTTTTTCAAGTACTCAATATGTCTGACCTTCTCCATGGTGGTGAGATAATAGGGATTGGAAAAACTGAATGTCAGGTCTATAGGTCTCTTTTCGTCTGTAACCTCCCTGTCGAAGGAAGTGGCAAACGCGCTTTTCGGATAGACTGCTCCTACATAAATGTTTGGACGATGGGCAAAAGCGGACCATATTTGTATGCCCAGATAAGAAGTACTGATGTCTATATCGGATTCCCTGCGGTCATCAATAAGAAAAGTCCATTGCGGAGACGACGGAGTGATGGAAGTGTCCTGCATAATCTCAAGCAGCTTGTATCTGACACGGGTACCGTCAGCCAGCGGGGCAACCGAGGTCTGTTTTTCTACTTTTAAGACATATTCATGTCCCTGCTCGTACGTAAATCCGGTGATTCCTTTGAAGGAAAGCTTCGAATATTCCGGTCTCCCTTCTTCTTTGACAAGCATACATTCAACCGGTTGGTCGCTCCCCCAAGGAACATACGTACTTGTCTCGGAAGACACATACATGCGGATGGTTTCCACCTTGTCCTTAAACTCGTCTTTTTCATGGCAGCCGATAAGGCTAAGTGTACATAGGAATAGCACAAAGATTCCAGATAAGTTTTTAGTTTTCATACTTGTTATTTTTAGTTATGTCTAGTGAAGTTTTGGAACTTTCATCTCCATGAATGAGATGTTTTCATGAAAACGCAGAAGGGTTAAAAATCCCCTATCCCATCGTATTAAAAGATTAAAATCCCGTAAAAGTTATTTGAAGGGACAATAGGGAAAAAGGGGTCCGTAAAAGCTGGTTTGGAATTTTCATGTCGATTAGATTTTATGGTTTTACAAATGTAAGTTATAAAAAGAATCAGAACAAGTTCTCCGGCTTATTTTCTATTTTTTTAGTGTAAGCAGAAAACCATTCAGCAAAGGAATAGAAGATTCCCTTGAAAAGAGAATGATTGTTTGAATGTTCGTCTAAAATTACTACATTCGCAGTAGAATCAAAATCCAGTGGTTATGAGCAAGCTATATCCGGTAGGAGTGCAGAACTTTGAAGGCCTGATACATGACGGCTATGTGTATGTGGACAAAACCGCACAAATCTATGAATTGTTTAATACAAACAAATATTATTTCCTGAGTCGTCCGCGACGTTTCGGAAAGAGTCTACTGTTGTCGACCCTCGAAGCCTACGCACAGGGGAAGAAAGAACTTTTCAAGGGACTGGCACTGGAAAAATTGGAGAAGGACTGGACAGTGTATCCGGTGCTACACCTGGATTTGAATACGCAAAAATACGATTCGCCAGAGTCGCTGACCAATGTGTTGGAAGAGAACGTGCGAAACTGGGAAGCGCTCTATGGAGCTTCCTCTGCTGAGATTGGGGTGGCCCGGCGTTTTCAAGGTATTATCCGCCGCGCATGCGA
>CABIXF010000009.1:93286-93370 GCA_902362595.1 Bacteroidaceae bacterium
TGCGGAACTGAAAGCCAATTACGACGGTTACCATTTCACGGAAAATGCCGTGGGCATGTACAATCCGTTCAGCCTGCTGAATAC
>CABIXF010000009.1:93699-111912 GCA_902362595.1 Bacteroidaceae bacterium
GTGATGGCGGGCAAGGTGGACGATTTCTTCGACCGCCTGAAGACGATGTTTGCCGACATTCCTTACGAGCTGGCCCGCGACCGCGAGGTGCACTATCAGAACATCCTGTACATCATCTTCAAGCTGATGGGCTTCTACGTGCAGGTGGAATACCACACAAGCCGCGGACGGATTGACCTAGTGCTCCAGACGCAGGACTACGTGTACGTCATGGAATTCAAGCTGAACGGCAGCGCGGACGAGGCACTCGCACAGATCCGGGAGAAAGGCTATGCCGCTCCTTTTGCCAAGGACAGCCGCACGGTCTACCGGATTGGAGTGAATTTCAGTGACGAGCTGCGGAACATTCAGGAAGTGAAGGTAGAACAGGAAAAGTAAGACATACCATGGAAAATTTTGCCGCCATCGATTTTGAGACCGCCAACGGGGTACGCAGCTCGGTATGCAGTGTGGGTGTGGTAGTGGTACGCCACGGAGAAATCACCGACACGTTCTACTCACTCATCCAACCGGAGCCCAACTACTACAGCCGTTTCTGCACACAGGTGCACGGACTCACCCGCGAGGATACCGACGATGCGCCCGTATTCAGCCAAGTATGGGCACAGGTAGCCCCGCTAATTGAGGGACTCCCCCTCGTGGCCCACAACAAGGCGTTCGACGAGAACTGCCTGAAAGCTGCCTTCCGGGTCTACCAGATGGATTATCCCGACTATGATTTCTATGATACGCTGGGGCCCTCCCGTCGCGCTTTCCCGTGGGCAGAGAACCACCAGCTGCACACCGTGGCCGCCCTCTGCGGATACGACTTGAAACAACATCACCATGCTTTGGCCGATGCAGAAGCCTGCGCGTGGATTGCCAGAGAAATTTTGTAACCTTACACCTTGGACGGTACGTTATTTGCCGCCATACTTCCAGCAAACCATAAGAGAATTTGAAACGGAAATCTCAGGCTGGCAATCCTCCCGGCACTTGCCTGATTTGTACTTTCTCAAACTTGTAGCCCAAACGTTTCAGTTCAATAGCTGCCCCTATACGGAACATCGTCCGGCAGGCACGGGCAAACACGTGAAAAGCCCGCGGACTTTGCGGCTCAATCTGCTCGTGACGAATCGCGTCTACAGCATACTGCGCACAGCGGCGAATCACGCTCTCCAAATGCTTGGCCTCCACCCCGTCGAGCGGCAGACCCAGCAGGTCGTGTACGATGTGCTCGTCCATGTCATCAAATCCCTGCTCTCCGTAATACGACTTGTAAGTGGCCTGCATGCAAGCCTCCCAGTCCTCATCCCAGTGACAGGCTACCCCCAGTCCCAGGTAAGCCGCCCAAGCTACCGACACCGTAGGATAATCATGAATCTGCTCCACGGCATCGGCCACGTATTCCGGTGCCAGGTCATGCCAGCGTTTATCTAAGTCCTCCGTAGCCAGCAACGTACCGTCGAGCACTCCATCTGTTGTACACAAATGCAACAAATTCTGCTGCAATCTCTCTTCAAAATGCTTCAAATATTCTGTATCAATCATTTTTTCTGAATTTTCCGCCAAAGATAAGTGTTATACGACACATTTTAAACCTTACGGGCGAGTTTTACCTCTTTTTGAATAAAAAATAAAGAGACGTCTTTATTCCAGCCTCTGATTATCAGACACTCGAAAAAAACGTCTCCTTATTATTTGTTCCAATTCTTTCTTGGTCACACATTCAGGTCATCCGGAATCTCTACATCATCCAATGTATCTCCTTCCAACTTAGAAGCCAAAAGCTGTGCTTTCACATCGGCTGCACTTTTCGTGATTTCTTCACACTCTGCAAAATTAATGCCCTCCACATTCGACAAATCGGCTGCCGCATCGATAGGCAACCCTTCTTCGGTAAACGTGGTCTGATAGGCACTTAATACTCTCTTGCATTCCTTCATCAATTTTACCTGTTCCTTTACCTCCTTGATATCATTCGCAGAAGCCAGCATACCTGCTGCCGCACCAATTCCGGCACCAATCCAGGCACTCTTTTTGGAACCGCCAACTTTTTTACCCAGCAAAGCTCCCGCTGTGGCACCACCGCCAACTTTCAGCAAAATAAATGCCCCCGATTTCAACGCCGAATTCAAATGTTTCTTTGCCGTATTGACCGCACAGACATTTCCATTCTTGTCGATTAACAGATACTTATAACGAGTGGTACCGTCTTCATTGGTAATTGCATTGCCCAGAGAGTCCGTTTCAATCACCTTCTTGACTGAATAAGAAGGAACATTTGCCAAAAACTCTTGAGTGGAAATGCTGTCAGACTCCGAAGTCTGTCCATCCGAAGTCTGCCCCTCCGTAGAGGTCCCCCCCATCAGGGCATTGGCTGTTTTAGTCACAGATTCAACTTTCTCTGCCGCTTCCTTCAACTTCTTAAAAAATCCTTGTGCAGAAACCTCTGTCGTTGCAAGAAACATGACAGAAAAAGCCAACAATGCCCCTTTAAATAATGTTTTCTTCATAACCATACGTTTTTTTAGTAATAGATCTATTTTTTATACATTTTCAAGCGAAACTGCTTTTCCATATAAGTTCCCTTGGCCTGATGCATCAGCTCATTTACCGTCAGATACTTCATTTTTATCCCGCTGTCTTCTTTCGGACGAAACAAAAGTCCTTTCGGCAAATCGGCACGGTTCAATTCGATTTCTACAATGCCTCCTTCTCCAGAGGTACCCACCTGCACATAATTCGCTCCCTCTTTCTCCACGATGTTCTTAAATCTCTTATCGGAAGAAAAAGTTTGCGAAGAAACCGAAGCGTCTCCTTTGTAAGCCCATACTTCCACCCCTGGAATATATTCACCTTCACTCAGCGTTTTCCATTCCACCACCGTAAACTTCACCTTCAAAGGCAAACCCACCAGCAGTTTTTTCATCCGCTCAATCCGGTCAGCATAAAAATCACAAGGGTTATATGCATTCGCCATCTCCATAAATTCCACTGCCGCCGAAGCAAAACGAGCCACCTCTTCCTGCGTTGCATTTCCACTTTTCTTCAGTCGGGCAATCTCCTTAATAGCCCCAGAGGCTACATGTTCATACAAAAGACAACTGTCGCACTGAGCAATTGATTCACGGATGGCAGGACGCAGCGTAGGCACCACATCTTTAGCGTTCCAGGCATCTTCATAAGCCGCACGCGCCGCTTTGTACTGACGCATTCCGAACAGTCGGGCGGCCTCACTCATAAAAGCACTGCATTCCGTCACATACACATTCTTTTCAATCACCACCGGAAGCACCGCATAACATTTCATCATACGTCCCTCCAGTCCGCTGATGTCAATGCTCAACCGGTTACTGCCGTCCGTATAAAGATTGACCGTTGTCAGCATCGCATAATGAGTTTCCATCTCTCTCAACTCATTTTCCAGGCTGTCCAGTTTATCCCATTCTTCCTGAGGCTGTTCTCCCACACTCGTCTTCACGTCCTGCACCCTGCATTGTTCGCGAAGTTCCTCCATACGCTTCCTGGCTTCATCCAGCACGGCAATGGATATCTTGGCACGAATGATGACGATATTCGGGTCGGCTGCACTTTTCTCCCTTTCTACCGTGGCCCCCAGTTCAGGCAGGAAGTCCACCTGCAAATTCTGTATGGAAGTCGTAAACTCCAATATAGCTGCGAGAGGGTCCATGGAAGTATCGTTGGCCATCGTCTGTTCATCCATACGGATAGGATTGGCCACCTCTTCCACTTTATAAGCCATCAGGAAGTCCGGCTTCGTAGTCTGCACGATTTCCGTTTTATACACACTTCCTCTCCGGCTGATTTCCAGTTTCGGCGTACGGGTACTACCCGGATGAATGGAAACTATATATTCATAATACCCGTCCGGACGTTCGCCATTCGGAGTCACCTTAAATTTCCCGGGTTCTACATTCGTTAAAGTAACCACCAGATCCCTGTGCTTCGACAAGAGCAGGATTCCTCCTCCGCCCCCAAGATCCTCAAAACGGTCTTCCGGAGTATAACGGCCTTTCGAGATGTATTGCTCCTGCGCTCCCAGAGGCAGCAGAATGACCATCATCCACAAAAACAAAAATAATTTTTTCATTGCATCCATACAATTCCGTGATTAGACCTTCTGATTACAAGTCAAATGCCCCCAATGTAGAGATGTCGTCATCCGGCTGCTGGCGTACACCGCCCACCCATTCAGGTTGCCAGGTACGTACATGGATAATCGGATCTCTGCCATCTTCAGGAAACTCCCACAACAGGAACAGATAGCCCTCATCACTGTAATTGCTGGAATTCCATTCCTGACGCAAACGCACGCCATATTTCGTTTTGTCCACCGTAGAGCGTGTGATACCGGCACATCCGCCTTCTTCTCCATGCTCGCCAATTTCACTGAACTTCACATCAATCCACTTGTTACGTCTGAAAGCACGCTTCAGATTCCGGAGATATTGCTGCTTGGTCTGCTTGGTGTATTCCACCTTCTGCTTCAAGCCTCCCATATCACTATTGCTGCGGGTAGTCACCACCTTTCCTGTGATAATCAAGGCATCGTCACTGAAGATTTTTTCAATGTAATTCGAGTCACGCTGGTTATAAGCCGTACGGAAACGTTCGATATACTGCATGATAATCATCTGCTTTTCCTTTTCCACCACACTTCCGCAGCGTTCCATGCTCTCGGCAGTATGCGCATCCAAGGCCAGACGGAAATCAGTGATATTTCCCTTATTGTCAAATTCCACTACAGCCTCCTGATAAGTTCCGACCCCAAAGTCCTCACCTTCCGGAGTAATAATCAAAGGAATATGACTCACCATCATGGTTCCATTCTTGAATATCCAACAACGTTCCACCACTTCTTCATCATCACAATAAAACGGAGTCACGGCCCACAACCTGAGCAACGATTTCAGTGAGAAATCATCCATTGAAAAATTCTTCGTTGTCAGGATGGATTTCGCCTGTTGCGCACGATTGATTTCTGTCAAAATCACACCCAGGTTATGCTCAGCCCGACTTAAAGCAAGCGGACGATCCACCCCTTCATCAATGGTCAATGTGACAGTAACCGCCTTCATCTGACCTGCGCCCCACACCCACATGGAAACAAGCGCTATAAACACACATATAAATCTTCTTCTCATATCCATAAATTATTGTTCCTATTACAATTCAAGTCCAATGGCTCCACAACCACTGTAATTCTTTACCCCGTCTGCCTGACCAGTTTTCACATTCCGGCGATCAGGTCCCGGCGTCAACACAGCCACCACTTTTCCTTCACGGTTATAAATCACCAGATAACATTTATCCGGGTTGACAAGTGAGGCATAGCGCGCATAGTCCTTAATCCGGCCATCCGCTTTCATCTGCTTCACCTTATCCGCCATATCCCCGTATTTCGTGCATGCCGCAATTTGGTGGATGACTTCCGGCAGTTGCAGTTTTTCTGCTGCTGCCTCTTTCACAGTGCCTTCTGCCACTTCCACGACCGGTTCCTTCACCTCTTTCTTTACCGGTTCTACCACCGACTTTGCCCCCGGAGTAAGAGACGTATTCGCTATCACTACCCCATTCTCCGTGGGAAGAATGTCACTTTTCTTCACATAAATAAACGAACGGTACATGTTGTTTCCGCGAGGCATCGACAACATGGTCCACAGCTCTTTCCGGTTGTTTACAATCAGGTTCGTACTTTTCTTCAATCTCCTTCGTGTCGCCACCCACTCATTCACCTCCTCATACAACTTGCTTTCAGCATAGCTGCGTGCATCGGCCTCTGTAGGAGCAGTCGACTCTGCATAAATGTACTGATTATCCTTTTTTATCTTATTAATCTGCTTCTTCACATCGTCCACATTATCCGCACACAAAGAGAGAAGAGGCAGACAAGCCAGTACAAAAGTGAATAAAAATCTCATGTTCACGGTCAATTCTTTTTTATGTCGTTAATAAAAAATTTCTCTGTTATATTCTGCAAAGGAGTATACACATAAATCCTTCCTTTTATTTTCTCTTGCGTTCCTCTCAAAATGCCAAAAGGAAACTCCAGACTGATGGTATGGCTATAAGCCATCTTCATGTTTACGGCAAAAAGGGTGACAGAAAGCAAGTCTGAAGTGCGGTTCTTTATCCCTAAGAAAAGCATGCAGTTTTCCATCCGGCAATAAGCCAGCAACTGTTGCAAGGCTATTTCCATCTCCGATTTCAAGTAGCCATACTTGTCAACGGTGAGCTGCAACGGAATTTCCCTGTCAAAATACCCTGTCAGCAGGATGTTATTCACCGTCTGCACAGGTCTCAGTGTGTCTGCCAGCAGAAGAGTATCCTGCGGCGTCGCATACAAATAAAGGTCGGAACGTATCTGGTCGCTCAGGTAACATCCCTTGCTGACAATCAAGATACTATCCGCACGCGACCGGTTTCCATCTTCCCAGGAAACAGGCAACGCAGCACCCGGCAATGCGGCCCTCATCCGTTTCACGTCCCGCTCAAAAATCTGTTCCAGTTCCACCGCATCGGCCCCCATGAAAAGTTGATAGTCCGCAGGAACAATCAGGCAAACCTGCTGGTTGCCTTCCTCCCATTCCACGGTGTAACGCCGGCGTTCCACCTCATTAATGACACAGTTCGTTTGCGGTGTCCGGTTGCGCAACATAGACAAATTCCCCTTTACAAACGTGACAGGTTTCCGGGCAGCCTCCTCGGCCTTATCCACTCCTTTACGAGGCACATCCAGTTCCAGTGCATAACGTTCCAGGAAATCAAGCAGCGGACGAGCTGCATACGCAGCCGCCCACTGACTGTCAAATAGCTTATATCCGATGTGTGACACATCTCCATACATATTGGTCCGCACCCGCAAAGGCTTACCCGAAAAATGCCAGGTAGAATCATTGTCCACATTCTCCCCCATACTATCAGGCAACTCCAGTTGCAGGGATTTTGAGAGAGTTTCCAGGCAACGAGTATGAAACAGCGGAGCCGCATTCATTCTAAAGACAAATGCTGCCGCCGCTATCATCATCCATGCGATGTGGAAACGTCGTTTCATGGTTTCACAGCCGTTTCATTACCATCATGTTTCCAGTAACCGAGACCACTGATTTTTCCATCGCGGAACTCGCCTTCAAAGGTATCACCCGGATTTGCCACGAAATCTTTCGAAGACACAATCTTCCGGCTGGTCTTATACGTCAGTTTGCCATATCCGTGCGGTTTGCCATTCTTCAAGTCGCCGGTATAAGTCGCATAGCCCAGATCGACAGTTCCCCGACCGTTGATTAACACTGGTGTCGGGTCTTTCTTCTTGGGCTCTTCTGTCGCTTCTTCTACCGGAGGCACATCCAATTCCGATGAGTCAATCTGCACCGTGTCCTCAGCCGGCACTTTCTCCTTCTGTACATCGACAGCGGTGGAGTCAACTACTGGAACATTGACTTTGTCTTTAGGGTTATTTCCCATGAAATAATAGCCCCCACCAGCCAAAGCTGCCACGACCACAATGCCTCCAATAATCATCCACGGTTTTTTATCGCCGCCGTCGTCCTCGTCTTTAACCTTTCTTTTTCTCCCCCCTTCAGCTTCCTGCAAGGGTTGATGACACAACGGACACTCAAACTCACCTCCCGGTTCAACTTCTATCGTTTTCTTGTAGTTATCACAATCGATGTTTCTGCAAATACCAATTTTCTTTGCCATAATATTTTCTTTTTTAGTCTATTTTCAAATCATTGTCACACAATTTCTCTGCAGCCCTGTTGAATGCCACAAATTCCACATTGTTCTCATTTCCGCCTACCAGTGGCAACAACACATTGTCAAGTGTCTCTCCCATCTTCAGCATCAGCTGGTTCTTCTTTTCAATGTGCTTGTAGTTGGTATCCAGTTCAGCCTGTACAGCCTTCTTCAGAGCATCCGCATCCATCGCGCGAGTCATTTTGCACAACTCGTTCAAGGTTTCTATCATGTCATTGCCCACCGGAATCCAACGGCTCACACGTCCCATCCGGTTCTTCTCACCGGCAAAAGCCAAAGTCTTTTCCCCGGTCTCCACGTCCTCACGTTCCACCAGAATACCCTCAAGCGTATAAGCCAGCAAGATTACCGGGCGTAAACGTTTCTTCAGGTCGCCGGCATCCAGTGCAAACAGTTCAGGCAACGGTTTGGAGAACGATTCCGTGTGAACAACCATGCGGTTCACCTCGTTGCGCACCAGCACATCGTATTTCTCTTTCAGCACCCGCACATTGTCTACATACCGCAACGGGAATCCGCTGTGTGCCGTCACCACCACAATCTGGTTGCTCTTAAAGTTGACCGACACATCGTTGTCCTTGTTGAACGGGATTTTTCCACTCTCGCCGAAATCCTTGATAAATTCATTGCGGAATGCGTCATCGTCTTCATACAACGGCAACGAAAGCTGAATCATCTTCTGATGGTTAGCCGCTGTTTCAGGGCTTCCTTTTCCCTCTTCAGAGCCATTGAACGGCAAGAAACTCTGCGCCGCATTGTAGATTTCCTTCACAAAACGCTTGCGTTTATCCGGCGTACTGCAATCCGTATTCCGCAGCTTGTCCAAGATGTTGACATTCACCAGACGCTGGTTGGCATTTTTCATTGAATATTCATCCATTTCCTTCCGTGCGCTTTCAATGCAAATCTTCAGCGTAATCTCCTGCAAGGCACTGACATTGATTTTCTTGCTCAGGCTGGCAAATCCCACATTGGTCGTTCCCATTGATTCTACGATGCTGGCCCGCAGGCTGCTGGCATACGCCTTCTGGTTGGCCTGGTTCTTCAGGAATCCATGCACGGTGTCACGCACCAGTTTCGGATCGTATTCCTTGACCACCTCACTGTTCATGCTGCCCCCTTCCAGGTCGCTCAACTTACATTTCTCTTCCGCCTGCTTCTTCATGTTGTCGGCAAAATCGGTCAGCACCTTCATGAAAGGTTCCACGCTGTTGTTGTTCAGCAGCGTCAGCATGTTGATGATTTCCGACATCAGCTTCACCGCATAACTATAGGCAGCCACAGTGGTAGCCACGGTGAGCTGTTCCCGCTTGGCATCAGCAAAACGTCCAAAAGTCTTTACCGAGGCATTCGTAATGGCATCCCTCAGCCAGCCGATGTTGTTCCAGTCATTGCGGATTTGCTCCAACTGACTGGCCAGGTCCTCGTTCAAATAAGTAGTACGTTTGGTAATCTTGTTCTTGAAACCTTCCACCCGTTCGGTACACTTGTCAATCAGCACAGAAATGTACTTGTGTACTTCAATGATAGACATTTCGCCGTTCTTCCACTTGGCAAACAAATTATTCTCGATGCGGCGGCAGATTTCCTCGGCGAATCCAGGAATCTGGCTTTCATAATCGAAGTAGAACTTCTTCACGCCACAGCCCCGATACATAGAGTCGAAGAACTTCTCACAGAGCTGGTTAAACTCTTCATACCATTCCTTCTTCTGGCATTCAGCCTGCACATCCTGCTTGTAACGGTCCACATAGAATTCCCATCCCTGCACAATCGGCTTCCAGTTGGTCACATGCTTCTCGATGGAAGGCAACGGTTTGCTCAGCATCAGGTAGTCATCCGTCAGCAGGTTGGCCTCTTTCTCTGCCTCCTTGTCCACGTCGTGCACAAACGACTTGCCCACCATGTCTTCCGTACACTCGATGTAACCGCGGGCCTCGTCCCACAAGCCATACAACATCTGCATGGAAGCCTGACGTGCAAAGTTATACGCACCATATTCCACCACTTCCGTTTCCGGATACTCGATACGCTTCACGCCAAACGTCATGAATTTGCGGCTGCGGACCGGTTCACCCGTCTCATTGTTTTCCGGCAACAGTCCGTTGTTCTCATTGCTTTCCAAACGAGCCATCTTCCCACTGTTCTGCATGGAAGATGCCACAATCTTCTGGAACAGGAAGTCCCCCACAATGCCAGGAAGCACTTTTTGCAGGTTCACCTCTTTTCCCGCTTCATTCACGTTCGTATAAAGATAAGCCATGTCGAACGCATCCTGACCTTTCAACAGGCGGCGCACATTGCCATATTCATCCGTATTTCCTTTCACATCCGTAGGATAATATCTTCCCACCGACATGGCATTCAGTTCCAGCAATGCCGCATACCCATTGGGCTGATAGTAACGGTTGCTGTCTTCTCCCCCCGGAATCTGGATAATTTTTTCCGGCACATACAGATAAAGCTGTATCTTGAACTTCGAACGGTCGTCGCCCGTACGCTGGAATTCATTCCGGATTTGTGCCACGGCATCCACGATGGAACCAGAACCTGTTCCACCACCCAGGCCCGCACAAATATGGAACGTCACATCGTCCACATCCTCCTTTTCCTTCAAGGCACGCACACGGGCATGCACCTGTCCTACAAATGTATTCTGTGGCAAGCCACACATGTTGTTCGCTATCAGCATGCGTCCGAAACGACGGCGTTGTCCCCCGATACCCTCACTGATAATCGCACCGATACCCTCTTTCAGCATCGCTTCATCCTTCCGGTTGATAAACGCATTGATACCCGGATACTGATCCAGATTGCTTAATACCCCCGAACCAATCCCGTTAATGGATAAGCGCTGCGACGGAGAGAGCTGTACGGATACGCCCAACGTCTGCCAGTCTTCTTCATTATTCAAATCCGCCAGACTGGAATCCACATAAAGATATTCTATATTCGCACTTCCTTTCGGGTCATTTGAACGAAACTCTTCATAAATACGTTTACGCAGAGCCCGCAAGACAGAGCCTCCTGTTCCGCCCAGTCCGATAACTAAATGATTTGCCATAAATAATTGAGTTTTAGTTTATATATTAATCATCATAACGTCTTCTCCTGCTGCTGCCTGTAGCCATACTCCGTGTGCTGGAATAACGTCTGCGGGAAACACGCTCCATCGACTTGATTACGATTACTACTCCACAGACAATGAAGAGCAGGCTCCAGCCCACACGGCGGAGGATAAAGTAATTCATGAACGAACGGAGTTCCTCGGCCATAGCCTGTGCGATAGTAACGGAAGTATGTCCCGTGAAATCGGCACCTCCCACAAAATATCCCACCAGCGGCCATTCCTCCGTAATCTGTTCCAGCACATGCTGACTGTCCTCCTGATTAAAAGGAATGTCAGAAGGCACCTCCGCTACCCAGCTGTTGATTGCACCTTCCACATCCTCACTATAAGATTTGATGGTCACAGCCCCGCAGAGTAAGATAGACTGAAAAGAAAGGAAAAGAAACAAGATTCCTCCCACAATGTAACTTACAGGCGTAAAGGTACTGTTCCGATACCAGGATTGTATCAGTACAAACAGCAGAATGACTCCTACCACAGTCAATAGAATACCTAAAAACAGGTTACCTATCGAATAGGCAACAATTTGAAATAAAGCCCCCATGTCTTTACTAGTTTATCGTTTTCAATAGTAATAGTAATACCGTTTTTCAGTAGTAATACTTCTTTCAATAGTAATAGCTAATCGCAATCATTGCAAATATATAATTTTTTTTACAAAACCTACTGGATTCGTTAATAAATCAAAGGGAACAACGTTTTTTTTCGAATCTGCAAGCTGAACACCAGTCTGCCCGTGCCATCCTATACGCATAAAAAAAGTGGCACCCAATCAAATTGAGCACCACTTCCTGTGTTTTATTATCCTTCTAAGGAATTATTCAGCACGTGTAATTACCGCACGGCTCAGACGAGGATCGTCGTAGAACATGTTGTCTACACCACCCTTGTAGTCCACACGCAACTGAGAAGCAGATACGCCGAACTCGTTAACCAAGCAGTCGTAAACGGCTTCCGCACGTTTCTTGCTCAGGCGTTCGTTCAGCTTCTTGCTGCCGGTGCCCGCATCTGCATAACCTGTAATCGTGTAAACGGCCTTGCTGTCGGCTGCCTTGATGGCTTCTGCAAGCAAGCCCAGGTTCGCACGCGCTTCGTTTGACAGTTTAGACTTGCCGATACGGAAGATAACCAGGTTCGAAGCAACCGTCTTCGTCACTTCCTGAGGTTTCTGGTTGCTGGCGTCGATGGCATTGCGCAGACGTTCGTTCTCCGCATTTGCACGGTTCAGCTGGTCGCGCAGAGAGTTGATTTCGCCCACATTCGTGCGAACCACCGTCTTGCTCTTGTCCCAGCCGCGACGTTTGAACTTGTAGGTCAGACCCACTGTGGCAGCAAACATACCTTCACTGCCTTTTCCACCCATTTCACCGTCAAACTGGTCACCCGTGATGGTTCCTCTCAAATCCAGGTTCAGGTCCAAAGCCGAACTCAAGCGGAAAGAGTTCATGATACCCAGGTGCGCCATCACTTCCGAATTCTTCGGTTTGCTGGTTACTCTACCCAAGCCCAGACCGAAGTAAGGACTACAGTTGTACACACGCGTTTCCTTGTAGCCGTAAAGGATGTTCGACAGATTGAACAGCACGTCTGCATGGAAGTTGAAGAACTTGAACTTCTGTTCGTTCAGCCAAGCTGTTTCCCATTTCCCTTCAATATGCTGACCATTAGAATAAATTTCATCAGGTCCATACTGAGTAGCACCCTTCAGAGAAAGGCCCGTGTACATCAAGCGTACGCCGATGCCCGGAGTAAACCATTTTCCTACTGCGATATCCAGGGCCGGAGAGATACGTTCACCGAACTTGCGCTGTCTGTCATGGTCACCGAAGTAAACCTGACCGCCTACTCCTGCACTGATAAACCAGTTGTCCCAGAAGCCGTTGGTCTCCACTTTGTATTTGTCGTTGCTGTATTCCACTGTTTCTGTGAAATCACCATTTTGTGTGGTCTGCTCCGTCTGCGCGAAAGCAGAACCTGCAGCTGCCAAAGCAAGAGCTGCAAAGATTGTCTTTTTCATCATAATATTGATATTAATTAATAGTTAAATCATTCGGCATCTATTACAAAACTCCCATTCATGATATTCGTATTCATCCAGTTCAGGCGTTCACGATAAGCCTGCTTCATGGATGCAACCGCTTCATCGAAAGTCATCTCTTCATCGCCGTTAAATGCAGCCGTACCGGATGATTTCACCTGAATCTGGGGCCACATAACTGAATTGAAAGTATCAGACAAACGATTTTGGTCTGCCAATTCTTCTATTTTGGATTCTACAGTCAATAGAGCTGGATAGATTATCGTCCATCGTTCCTGTACAGCCTGACGGAAATTCGCATCCTTAAACAAGAGCGGATACCACATATAAGGCTTGTCATTCTCGTAGTCATAATCTTGCCATGGCCATGTCGGTTTTTCCGCAAGTTTCGATGCGCCATACAGCCATTCATCTCCTTTCCGACAACGATAAGTGTCACAACCATATTTATTTATCATTGCTTCCACATTATCATAGTTCACAAAGGTTTGCCAGTCAAAGTCCCAAACCGGACCTGCCGTCAACTTACCCAGCCCATCTATATACATGTAAACGCTTTTAGGATGCTTATACTCATCATTAAAAGCCAATTCCTGTATAAAGAAATAGTCTATCACTGAGTGAATATCCAAATCATTATAGGCAGCGTCATAATTACCTGCTTCCAGATTAGCCTCGATGCCTTCTATTCTTGCCTTTACGGCATCAAACAATTCATCCGAAACTATATCTTTGAACATGCATGGCAAACCACGACCCGTATGAAATTTATTCACCTCATCGTAATTGTCATCAAATTCAAGCAGATAACCACAATCAGCCACCGTTGGGTTCGGATTCTCCTCCAACACGTCTTCATAGCAGTCCTGAATATTGACACGATCACCGTCAATCTTTATCTGCTCACACAGATAATAATTTCCTACGTGCCGACCGTCCATAATCACTTCCACATTATATCCGTGAGGATTCCAACCGATTCCATCGGCAAAAGCATTCTCTGTCTGATGCGCTACTTCAAAAGCAACCGCATTACGCAACATCGTACGATCCATCCAGTTAGCCAGCAATACCCAACGTTTGTGTTTAGGCATGCCCAACACCTTCGCCTTGCTTGCCAGCTTAATAGCAAACGGTTTTTTAGGAAATTCCTGTGTAGAGTTTCCGCGCAGGCGTATGCCACACGCCGTTTCCTCCACATCGGTAGAACCATCTGCCTTATATACGGTCATTTTATCTGTCTCTACCCAGTCGGCATCCTTTTCACGCACATTAATGCCCGCTTCTGCCCATTCCACTGTGCCGCCGCCACTCTGTGCCAACACGACAACAGGAAGACCAGAATTGGTGACCTTCACTGTGTAATCGCAACTTTCCGTACCGTTAGAAACCGTATACACCACTGGATTACTAAAATCCTGTATGCTAGTTCCACTACTCTGTTCAAGCCCATTTACGCTTACGGTCAATCCCTCATTTACTGAGAATGTCGGTTTTAACTTAAAATCATATAAATAAGGAATGCAACCTGAAATCACATTGTTTTCAATCGTCAACATTTCGGCCAGATTGTCAACCGGACGTGTTACACCCGCCTCGTAAACCAACTTCTTGTCCAGAATCTTGCCGCTGTTGTTTTTCGCTTCAAAGGAGAAAGAAGTAAACACTGGCCGGTTGGTTACCACCATGTCATTCTTATAATTCTCCAAAGTAAGCGGGAATGTATAACAAGTGTTCGCAGCAAAATCCACCAAGGCCTGACGTGTAAACTCAGCCTTGAACTGACGGGTCAGAATCGTAATTTTTATTTCATCTCCCGTCCGGATATCCGGTGCACAAGTGATATAACCCGTATAATCTTTTCCATTGTCAAGTGCAGGAGTATCGGCCCATTTCATCGTCAACACATTGGTTCCTACTGAAGCAGAAGACCAACTGACATTCTTCGATGTAGCATCAAAAGTAAACTCACCTCCCAGTCTGCGACCGTCAGGCAATGTCAAAATGATACTTTCCAGATTATCTCCTTCCAAGGCTGTGCCCGAAGCATTAATGTCGAACTTCAACAATGAAAACAAGTGCTCAAATTCAAATTCGTACCGTCCTTCATAGGTTTTAAACGTAGGCTCACCCACCTTATAGTCACTTTCCAGTTTTCCGGTAGCCATATCGAATGTCTGCACCAGCTTTAGGTTACCTTTCAAAGCTGTAACTTCAGCTGTCGCATTCTCCATACTATACGGATAATAGGCATACGTAGGAAACTCTCCACCCGCCATCGTACCGTTAAATTCGGCTTCTGCCACATTTCCGGTATTGGTTGCTTCGAACAAGGCATTCTTGGTTCCTTTATCCCCATATACGCCAATTGTATCTTTCGGTGACCACAAGATACCTGTCATTCCTTCGGGCGACGAACTGTCCACACAGGTACGAGTCTGCATTCCTTCCCCACTCATACGGGCAAGGATTGTGACATTTCCCTTTGCAGTGTGTTGCTCAAAAGAATCCTCCTGACAGGCAGTCAGCCCCCATACACTACAAGATAATATTGCATAAACTGCTATATTGCTTTTCATCTATCAGCCTATATTTTTTGTAGGATTCTTCACAGCACCAATGCCGTGAAGAATCCCAAACAAAAATTATTTATCCCAACCTATGGCATTGACACCCGTCTTATAGCTGGCATTGTAAGAAGTTGTGGTTGTTGTTGAACCCTTCTTGCGCAATGCAAACTTGAAGTTGTTATCGATAAGAGTTTGAATCAGCCAGTCGCTCTTATACCTAGCACCAGAATTAGACTGCTTATCGGCAAAGTTCATGAATACCAAACCCAGTCCTGCATTTTCAGTACGGTCTTGCAATTCATCAACTCCCATCTGGTTCATATCAATAGCCAAAGCCTCAATACCTGTACCTCTGCCCTTTATATCACCACTATCAGAATAATATCCACCGAGGTCGTTCATAAACCATGTCTTATGAGAAGTATCATTCTTATACAAATCCACACTCTTACGGAACAAATTCTGAATACTCTCCTTCTTTTCCTGAGTAGTAGCTTCCTGACCACTTCCCACACTTGTTACTTCCTGATAATACCATCTTAAAGCAGCATTTGAGTTTTCATACCATACAGGAGCTCCCCAATCCATAGGCATACCATTATTTACTTCTTGATAATATACTCCCTCCGATAGCTCAGGACCATAAGCACCTTTCCACCATGTAAACATGATTGGAGCTGTTGTCGTGCCATACCGAGAAATCATGTCTTTTGAATTGTAATTGGCTTTCAAAATAATTTTACCCTTAACATCATTAATTGTTGTATTCGGGGTTATCTCCCCGGTATAAATACGATTAGCTTCATCATCAGCTATACTATTGACTTCCTCACGTAGTTTATCAATCCAATACTGTTCATTATCATATCCTTGAGGATTATCTAACCAAGGAATATCGCCTGATGAATAAGTTAACATAACAAAAGCAAACTCATTAGTTTTACCATTTTGTTCACAGACATCAAGATAAGATGCAATTTTTTTAATGGCCTGACTTAATGTCATCACATTTCTACTCTTATCTTCACAGACAACATAAAGATTATCATAATTTGCACCCAAATCTTTACTATTTGTTGCTGTCTGGAATATAAACGCACGGACACCATCTTCAAACTGCTTATCAATATCGTAATTCTGATAAACTCTGCTTGCGCGATTCGCTTTTGACAATATAGAGAACTTACTACCCGGTATGGAAAGCTCAGACACATAGATATTGGGATCGAGTGAACTCATCCAGTAGTTAGTGCCACCAACCTCCAATTTAGGAAGAATAACACGGTTAATCTTCTGCGGAGTAACATCGGCTGTATTCAATGTCTTTCTGCAAGGCGCACCATTCAACATAGATACCGTCACACGAAGTGTACTCCTTGTTACTGTATTCCCTATATTTTGTGGAATGATATAGGCTTTTACATTCAACAATTCCTCTTGGCCAAGCTGAATGAACCGACCTGTTTTTTTATCATAACAAGGAATAGAAATGCGACCGCGCTCCTCATTGAACGAACCTACAGGAGTACAAGTCGCTGTTGCTCCTGTACTTGCGTTTCGGATATTACATGTAAAATCACCTGTAAGAATAGGTTTTTCACCATCTATCGCATCTACATTAATATTCGTGATGGTTGCTGTACCTGACGTAGGTCCCTGCACAGTAATATCCAATACAGTTACCAGATTTTTAAAATTCAGGTCAATAGCTTCATCTTTTGATACTTTTGAAGGAGTGACAGCCTGATAGGCATACATATAAGCATAATCCATATTAGGAAGTCCAAAATAAACTTTTTTATTCTTAAAGTCAGGATCTGAAGTATCAAAAGTGCCTTCTCTCCATTCCTGAACTTGTTGCGTTACAGGAATATTGGCAGTTATTTGGCCCGTAGCATTTTCTTCGGTAGAACCTTTCACAGCACTAGCTGGATAGAAGGCATAAAATCGATGCTCTGTATCCGGATCACCCCATTGCAATCCGGCCTCTGCTGTACTTACTTTTGTCACAGAATGCGCCTGATGTTTATCAGGTTTTCCATCTTTATTTAAATCTTCAGTTTCCGGCATTACTTTATAATGAACCAAATGATTGGCAGGTTGTGATGCCTGATTACAGAAAATAGCAATCGTATCACTACCATCATCTTCCCAATACACCGGTACACCAGTCTCAGTACGATCCCCATACACAGTTCTTGATTCTATCATATTAGCATTATCCGACAGAGAAGAACCGAAAATAATCTCATCTCCTGTCTGTACAGGATTTACAACGGTCTTTCCGTTGTCCAAACTATCGTCTGAGCAACTGCTCAGGCATGCGGCCAAAGCTATACCTAAATAACATACTTTCTTCATAATTCACTCTTTTTAAATTAATCCCAAGTACCACCATTATTTGGATCAGAATAATCTCCTTCCCATGCTGCACCAGGATTTGCAAATCCATGTTCTTCAATAGTAACTCCATCGGCATTTTCCTTTCCATCTTCAAAGACAGAAGCCTTCATGAAGCCTTGCTCCAACTCCACCTCCGAATACGTCGTCAGTGGAACTTCATACTCTTTTTTCTTCATACAGCTACCTCGCTTTCTTGTTTAGTTAATACAATAAATGTTGTTTTTTCATTAGAGTTTATATCGAATAATTGATTAAAGCGTTCTTTGACTTATCTTTGTGGTCTAAAAGGTTCAATTGATGTATTACGACAA
>CABIXF010000010.1 GCA_902362595.1 Bacteroidaceae bacterium
ACATTTACTTTTACTCTATATTGTAATTTACACTTGATTATCAGTCGTTTGCAGTTTTATGATATTCTGTGAAAGTATAAGTTCGAGAGCCGTTCTCTCCGCGAAAAAGAGAAAAACAATTAACAAACTATTAATTAATTAATCTTAAAAATTAGACACACAATGAAAAAGTTATTTGCAATTCTTGCAGTGATGGGAGTCCTCTCGTTTGGAATGACTCAGACAGCTATGGCTCAGGATTCAACAGCTACAGCAGCTCCGGCTCAGACAGAAGAAGTAGCGGCAGCTGATGAAGCAGCAGCACCTGTAGTTGTTGAAGAAGGTGGTATGCACAAAGAGTTAAAAACTAAGTTTATTGAAGGTGATGCAGGCTTCATGTCATTGGTTGCTATCGCATTGGTCCTTGGTTTGGCTTTCTGTATTGAACGTATTATTTACTTGAGCTTGGCTGAAGTTAACGTGAAGAAATTGATGGCTAAAGTTGAAGAAGCTTTGGAAAAAGGTGATGTAGAAGGTGCAAAGACTGTTTGCCGCAACACTCGTGGTCCGATTGCTTCTATCTGCTATCAGGGTCTGATGAGAATCGATGAAGGTCTGGATGTAGTTGAACGTTCTGTAGTTTCTTACGGTGGTGTTCAGGCTGGTTACCTTGAAAAAGGATGCTCTTGGATTACATTGTTCATCGCGATGGCTCCGTCTTTGGGATTCTTGGGAACTGTAATCGGTATGGTTATGGCGTTCGACCAGATTCAGATTGCTGGTGATATCTCTCCGACAGTTGTTGCAGGTGGTATGAAAGTGGCCTTGATTACTACAATCTTCGGTTTGATCGTTGCTTTGATTCTTCAGGTGTTCTATAACTACATCTTGTCTAAGATTGAAGCTATTACAAGTCAGATGGAAGATTCTTCTATCACATTGCTTGACATGATCATGAAGTATAATCTGAAATACAAAAAATAATTCGTACAATGGCTAAATTATCATATAAAGTATCTTACTATGTGTTCTATGTCTGCATAGCCGTTATATTGGTGGTGCTGGCGATGTTCTACTGCGTAGGATATGATGTAACAAATGCAGCCGGCTTGACCGAACCGACCAATACGCCGGCATTGATGTACCTGATGTATGGTATGTTCTTCCTCTGTGTGGCAGTAACAGTGATTGCAGCTGCAGCACAGTTTGGAGCAGCTTTGAAAGATAATCCGAAAGCAGCAATCAAGTCTTTCATGGGACTTATCTTGTTGGCAGTGTTGCTCATCGTTACTTATAATATGGGATCTGATGCAGCCGTTACAATGGGTGGTGGTACAGTATATGACAACAAGGTCATGCTGAAAGTGACAGACATGTTCTTGTATTCTACTTATGCATTGCTTATTGTTGCAGCAATCGGTACATTGTTGAACTTGATTGGTGTTTTTAAACAGAAATAATTATTCATTGAGTTAAAACGGAGATTGATAAAATGGCAAAAGGGAAAAGAAAAGTGCCGGGCATTAATGCCAGTTCAACGGCAGATATTTCTTTCATCTTGTTTATATTCTTCCTTATTACAACTTCAATGGATACTGACCGTGGTTTGGCAAGACGATTGCCGCCACCTCCTGAAAACACAGAAAATCAGGAAGATGTGATTGTAAAGGAAAGAAACGTTCTTCAGGTACGTATCAACAAGGATGACCAGTTGATGGTAGGAGGAGAATGGTTCGATATAAAGCAACTGAAAGAAAGAGCAAAGGAATTTATTTCCAATCCGAATAATGATGAGAATTTGCCGGAAAAGCATGCTAAGCAGCTTCCGTTCTTCGGTAATGTCATGATTACGGATAAGCATGTAATTTCTGTACAGAACGACGTGGGTACAAGTTATGACATGTACATTCAGGTTCAGAACGAACTGGTGGCAGCTTACAATGAATTGCGTAACGAATTGGCTATGTCGCAATTTGGTAAGTCTTTGGCAGACTGTTCTGAAGATGAAAAGAAAGCTATAACTGACTATTATCCGCAGAAGATATCTGAAGCAGAACCTAAAAAGTATGGAGGAAAATAAACATGGGAAAATTTAATAAGACCGGTAAGCGTGAAATGCCTGAGTTGAATACTTCTTCTCTGCCTGACCTTATCTTTACCATGTTGTTCTTCTTCATGATTGTAACAACCATGCGTGAAGTTACATTGAAGGTTCAGTTCAGAGTGCCTCAGGCTACGGAACTGGAAAAACTGGAAAAGAAATCCTTGGTATCTTTTATCTATATCGGAAAACCGTTGAAGGAATTCCAGAAGACAATGGGTACTACAGACCGTATTCAGTTGAATGATAAGTTCGCTGAATCTTCAGAAGTACAGGATTACATTTATCAGGAGCGTGAAAACATGAAAGAAGAAGACAAGCCGTTTATGACTGTTTCCCTGAAGGTGGATGCAAAAACCAAGATGGGTATCGTAACAGAAGTAAAACAGGCTCTTCGTCAGGCATACGCACTGAAGATTAACTATTCAGCTACTCAGCGTCAGTAATAGTTTTTCATACTTACAAGAAAAGGCTGTCTCTTTAGAGATGGCCTTTTTTTTATGCCTTTTGAGGAGGTCTTATTGGTGTGATGTGGACTGAAACTCTTTATGTGGGATTGTTGTCATTCTGTTTCTGTGGGAGAAGGAGGGGAAAAGGAGGGAAATGCAGTGGCATACATATTCTTGTCTGAACATGCGGGGGAGAAAATGAATGTTTTCTGTTACTAAAGGATAAGAAGGTATATGGGTATTTGTATGAAGAGAGTTGTTGGGCTGCTCCTTTTTAAGTGAAATAAGGGCAGAGTTTGTGTTTCTTATTGTGAAACGATGGGAGGAGCAAGTAATGATTGTTTCTTTTTCCAGTAATACACTTGTCCGTAAATATCAGCCAATGCCCAGCCAATAGGTATGGACCACCAGATACCGTGTACGCCAATGGAAGGAATAGATGCCAAAAAATAGGCTAAGGCTACGCGTGTCCCTAGAGAAAGTATCGTGAGTATGATGGATAGGTGAGGCTTGCATATCGCCCGGTAAAAGCCATACCATAGAAACAAGTAACCGATGCCTAAGTAGAAACTGCCTTCCACCCGGAGATATTCTACCCCAATCCGGATAATTTCTTTTTCGTCCGATGAAATAAAAATCTGCATTAGCCAGGGAGCGGTCAGGAAGATAAGCGCTGAGAGAAGCAGGCAGAAGAGTGTAGTCATCCAGAACGCTTTTTTGAATCCTTGCAGGATGCGCTCTTTCTTTCCGGCTCCGTAGTTTTGGGCGGTGAAGGTAGAAAAGGCATTGCCGAAATCCTGTACGGGCATGTAAGCAAAGGAATCAATTTTAACGGCGGCGGTGAAGGCAGCCATGACGGAGGTACCGAAACTGTTGACCAGTCCCTGTACCATCAGAATGCCAAAGTTCATGACCGATTGTTGTATGCAAGTCAGCGAGACATACGAAAATACTTGCCTGACGAGTGGACGGCTTATCTTGAAGTCTTTACATGTAAGCCGTGTTTCCGGAATTTTTCTCCAGCAGTACAGCCAAAGTCCGATGGCCGAAACGGCTTGCGAGAGGACCGTGGCTGTGGCTGCTCCTGCAATACCGTAGCCGAGTCGAAGGATAAACAGCAGGTCGAGTACGATGTTTAATACGACGGAGATTGCCAGATAGACTAAAGGGGTAAAGGAATTGCCTAATGCCCGCAGGAGGTAGGCATAATAATTATACAAGTAGACGAACCAGATACCGATAAAAGTAATTTTCAGGTAGTCATACGTCATTTCTTGTAACTCTTCCGGAGTTTGCAGCCATTGGATAATCGGACGAATGCAGCTGATGGCGAAAGCGAAAATGAGGAAGGTAGCAATGCCCGTAATGAGTAGAGCAGCTGCTTGAGTGCGTTTCAGGAGTTCATAGTCTTTGGCTCCGTAGCGCATGGAGAACAAGGCACTGCATCCCATGCACAGACCGATGAAAATGGAAGTGATAAATACCATGAGCGTGTAGGAAGATCCTACGGCGGCCAGCGCGTTGGCTCCTAGCGTTTGGCCGATAATCAGTGTATCCGCAATGTTGTATCCTTGTTGGAGCAGGTTGCCGAGGATGAGGGGATAAGCCAGACAAAGCATGCTTTGGGTGATATTTCCCGAAGTGAGGTCTTTCGTGCGACTGGTCTGCATGGTTTATGGAGTATGATAAAATAAAATGGATTTAATAAACGCGTGTTTATTAAATCCATTTTTACTATGTGCGCCTGATAGGACTCGAACCTACACGTCTCACGACACCAGATCCTAAGTCTGGCGCGGCTACCAATTACGCCACAGGCGCGTACAGAAAACGATTTCTGCATTTGCGGAGGCAAAGGTAGGAATAATTTCCCGAATCTCCAAATTTGCGGGTTAATTCTTTAGTATTTTGATGGCGGTTTCAATGAGCGTATCTTTTCCCCGTTGCATGTCTTCGCTGGTCATGTCCACTTTCACATCCGGTTCGATACCAAACTCCAGTTGGTTCATGTCCGGGTCGAACATGGGGCTGGCCGAGAAACGGATGGACCATCCGTTGGGGATTTCGGAACTGAACGGCAGGCCGGAACCGCCTCCGGTCGTATCTCCCAGGGTCGTTACATTTGGGAACTGCCGCATGGTGTTCACAAAGTCGTTGGTAGCACTATAGGAACGTCTGTTGGTCAATACCACAGCCTTTTTCTGCCAACGGATGCTGTTAGACGGTTCCTGATACACTGGTTCCGGATCGGAAAAGTCATTGTGGCCGGGTCCCGTTTTGTGGCGGATGTAGCCCACCAGCACCTTTTCGTTGGTAAACCGGGAGGCTAGCTTTTGGGCTGTAGTCAGGCTACCCCCTCCGTTATTGCGCACGTCGATAATCACTCCGTCGCAGATTTCCAGTTTCTTTAGCATCTGGTCTAGGTTTCCGTCACCAATGCCGTCGGAGAAACTCTCGCAGTACACATAGCCGATGTTGTTGTCCAGTATCTGGTAGGTGAGTCCGGAAGTGATGATATAGTCTTTTTTAAGGTAATTGCTTTGGATGCTGTCGCTGAAATTGCGCGGGTAGGCATCAAACCATTCCCGGTATTGCGAGCTGCCTAAGGAGCTGCTCAGATTCACATGGCCGTCCCTGAGTTCGTTGACCATATCTGAAAGAACTTCAAAAAGATTCTCCCAGCTCATCGACGAAGAAATCCGTTTCGCATAGCGGGTGTGTACTTCGTCCCAGTCCAGACCATACACTTCCTTTTTGTAATCCAGGAAACAATATTGCTCGTCGATGATTTTCCAGAGCGATTCAAAATTGGCTTCCGGTGTATTGCCCTGAATGTCTTCACGGATACATGAAGAGAATACGGTGCAGGCCAGCATCAGCAGGAGGCCATATAGGGAAAAATGATATATCTTCTTCATATCAGTAGGGAGTAACGTTTGAAGGCATGGTGATTCGGTTCTTACCTTTCAGCAGATAGAAATTCTTCACGAAGCCAATCATGAAATCATGTGAGTAAGTATGGTACTTCAGGTGGTTGACCTTGGCCTGCTGGAGGTCGCAGACATAGGCTACACGCATTGTGACTTTCCGGATAGGGAAGTCGAGGGTCAGCATCTGCCGTAGAGAAGGGCTGTTGTGGAGTGAAGTAAACAGCACATTCTTTCCTTTATGTCCCAAGGAGAACATTTCGTAGTATGACAGTCCGAATTCGGGAGAGAACATGGCACCCAGCAACGGAAGGTTGGCCTGGTAACGTACTACTAGCGGATAATTGCCAATGTGGAACTTGTAGATGGCCATGCCGGAGATGCCCAGACTACCGTACGCTTTGGCCTGTGCCGGGTTATTGGAATTGCGCGTATTGTACACGAATCCCCCGTTCAGGTCAATTGTCGGGCCGGCCAGCAGCTTCAGCTGCTCACTGAGACGGAACTGATAGTGGAGAGCATAACTCCAGTTCAGCAGTCCGGTATACATATAGCCTGTCTTGCTGGGATTGTGTGTGTACGACATGTAGGCCTGTAATAGATTTTGTGCCGATACATTTCCATTCATCAGCCGGGTCATGCGCATATTCTCGCGCAGGATACGTACCTCCGGCCCTTTGTATTCCAATGGAGAAAGATACGTGTCGAGCACGTTGCTTACGCCTGCTCCGTAGAGTACGGAACGCATCACGTAGCGGGTCGCGCGCAAGCTGTCTTCCTGTGCATGAAGCACAAAGGCCGACAGGCAGGCGCAGAGTAGAAAGAAAATTCGTTTCATGCGGTTAAAAGAGTTTCATTTGTCCGTCGTCTTCCTGGATATCCTCTTCTTCAGCTCCGTCTTCCTCTTCTTTTTCCGGTTCTTCCGGTTCCGGCTCCGGCATGCGGGTCGGTTCCAGTTCGGTAATCCGGTCGACAGTATAAGTGGTCAGACGTTTGCCCTTGGCTTTGAAGCTCTTGACACCCACAAAGTCGCTGGCTTCCAGCACGAGTGCTTCCCGGAAGCTGTCGTGTCCGCCAAAATCGACTTGTATGCGCGGGTACACCTGACAAGTCAGGAGGATGAGTTGGGTATGTTTGTTGTCGCCCAGGAAATTCTGTTTCTTGTTGGTCGCTTCGAAGGTGAACCGTTTCAGGTACGGATAATTCTGCTGGTCAGCATCATAGAGTACGGCTGTCCATACCTTATCGGGATTGAACTTCTCGATGCAGAGAATGTCCGGATCATAATGGTTGTTCAGGTCGAAGTTCGTGGTGTAGAACTCTCCGTTCTTTTGAATAACCAGGATACTTTCATCGCTTTGGAATTCGCCCAAGTACTGTCCTCTGCCGTCGTAGTTGAGTCGCAGCACGTCGTGGTCGAACCATACCTTTCTGCCGCCGAGTGTGGAACCTCCTTTCTGTTTCAGGCTGATTTTGTGTACCTCGGCCTTGGTAAGCAGATTACCCATCGACTGCTTGCCCTTGATGTGGATGGTGCTGAAGTCCTTTTCGAAGGTCGGTTTCTTGATACGGGGCGTTGGGCGCAGGATGACCCGGATGACTTCCGCTTCTCCGTTGGGATTGGCTGTGAAGTAGACAATCTTGGAGCCTGGCGTACCTTGTGTCACGTCGTACTCCCGGTCGCGGATGATGGAGGTCACATTGAAGCGTTTGATATAATAATACCCATCCTTTCCGTCACGGTAAATGACGTTGTAGATGGTACGTTTGTCGTTCTTTTTGAATACGTTGACATACAGGATGTTCTTCCCGACAAACAGCTTGTCGGACACACGGACAATCTTATACTTTCCGTCCTTGTAGAAGATAATCACATCGTCGATGTCGGAACAGTTGCACACATACTCGTCTTTTTTCAGTCCCGTACCGATGAAGCCTTCTTCCCGGTTGATGTACAGCTTTTCGTTGGCTTCCGCCACTTTGGTCGCCACGATGGTGTCGAAGTTGCGGATTTCCGTACGACGAGGGAAATTCTTTCCGTATTTCTCTTTCAGGTGCTGATACCAGTCGATGGTATATTCCGTGATGTGTGCCAAGTGGTTGTCAATCTCCTCCAGCTGGGCTTTTAAACGGGCGATGAATTCGTCCGCCTTGTCCTTGTTGAACTTGAGGATACGCGCCATCTTGATTTCCATCAGTTTGAGGATATCTTCTTTCGTCACTTCGCGCACGAACTGCGGATAAAACGGAGTCAACCGTTCGTCAATATGCTCGCAGGCTGCATCCATGGACTCTGCCTGTTCGAATTGCTTGTCCTTGTAAATCCGCTCTTCGATGAAGATTTTCTCCAAGGACGCAAAATGCAAGGTTTCCAGCGTTTCGTCCCGCTGTATTTCCAGTTCTTTCCGGAGCAGGGCCAGTGTGTTGTCGACCGATTTCTTCAGCACTTTGCTCACCGAGAGGAAATGCGGTTTCTTGTTGTCGATGACACAGCAGTTGGGCGAGATGTTCACCTCGCAGTCCGTAAAGGCATACAAGGCATCCAGTGTCTTGTCGGACGATACACCTGGCGTGAGATGTACCAGAATCTCCACCTTTCCAGCCGTGTTGTCGTCTACTTTCCGAACCTTAATCTTTCCCTTTTCGATGGCCTTCAGAATGGAATCAATCAGAGACGATGTGGTTTTCCCGTAGGGAATCTCGCTGATGCACAATGTCTTGTTGTCGAGCTTGGAAATCTTGGCCCGTACGCGTACCACGCCTCCTCTTTCGCCGTCGTTGTAACGGGACACATCGATGGAGCCTCCAGTCTGGAAGTCCGGATAGAGCTGAAAGTCTTCTCCGTGCAGGTAAGCAATGGCCGCATCGCACAATTCGTTGAAGTTATGGGGAAGAATCTTGGAAGAAAGTCCTACGGCGATACCTTCTACCCCCTGAGCCAACAGTAGCGGGAATTTCACCGGCAGGGTGACCGGTTCCCGGTTTCTTCCGTCGTAGGAAGCCTGCCATTCCGTGGTTTTCGGGTTGAACACTACGTCGAGGGCGAATTTGGATAGCCGGGCTTCGATGTAACGGGGAGCCGCTGCGCTGTCGCCCGTCAGGATGTTACCCCAGTTTCCTTGGCAGTCGATGAGCAGGTCTTTCTGTCCCAGTTGCACAAGGGCGTCTCCGATGGAAGCATCTCCGTGCGGATGAAACTGCATGGTGTGTCCCACGATGTTGGCCACCTTGTTGTAGCGGCCGTCGTCCAGACGTTTCATGGAGTGGAGAATGCGTCGCTGCACCGGTTTCAATCCGTCGTTGATGTGGGGTACGGCACGCTCCAGAATCACGTATGAGGCATAGTCCAGAAACCAGTTCTGGTACATGCCGCTCAGCTGGTGCTTCACCGCCTCGTCGGTGGTCGATACAGGTTTGTAGTCAGAGTGTTCTTCTTTTTCAGGCAGATTTGCCGTTTGCTTTTCGTCCTTGTCAAAAGTATCTTCGCTCATATTCAAATGGGTCCTATGTAAAAGAGATTCGGGCAAAGTTACTGAAAATTCTGTAAGGTGGAAATAACTGACTTACAATTCTGGACCTTGCAAGGGGCATTTTTAGGGAAATCCCTTTTCGGAAATACCTCGACACGAACGTGACGAGAGGTGGACACGGACGTGACGAAATCTTGACACGTTCGTGATGAGGTCGTTGCACGTTCGTGTCAAGGTAAGAAGTCAAGTACGGAGTAGCTTATTGTTGCTTGCGGTAGCTGCGGATGGCCCATACATATAGTAGAATGGCAAAGGTGGAGAGCATGGAAAGCTGGAAGCCGATGTCGCCGATGTGGCTGCCCTTCAGATAGACCATGCGCATGATTTCCATGAAGTAGCGCAGCGGATTAAGGTATGTGATGTGTTGTGCCCATTCCGGCATGCTGCTGATAGGAGTGAACAGTCCGCTCATCAGAATGAAAATCAGCATGCAGAACCACATGACGAACATGGCTTGCTGCAAGGTGGAAGAGTAATTGGAGATGACCAGCCCTAGCCCCGACATGACCAGCGCGAAAATCAGTGTGGCCAGATAGATGGTGAGGATGTTTCCTTCGGGTGTCAGTCCGTAGACCAGCCAGGCCAGCAGCATGCACAGGTTCAGTACCACAAATCCGATGGCCCAGTAGGGCAGCAGTTTGGCGAGGGTAAAGGTGAAACGGCTCACCGGGCTGACATTGATTTGCTCGATGGTACCTGCTTCTTTCTCGCTGACCACGTTCAGGGCCGGCAGGAAGCCGCAGAGCAATACCAGTATCATGGTCATCAGGGCGGGTACCATGAACACCTTGTAGTTGAGGTACGGGTTGAACTGGTAGCGCACGGAGGCGGGTGAGGGCTGCGGATTGAGAATTTGTTGCAGGTAGGTGCTGCCCAGTACTCCCTTGGTACCGTTGACCGTATTGACGGCAATCAGGGTGGAAGGACTGACGCCTCGGGCCTGGTCTTTCTCAAATCCGCGGGGGATTTCCAGCAGCATGTCCACCTGGTCTTTTTCAATGGCATTCAGGCCTTGTGCGTAGGAAGCAGGTAGGGCGGTCAGCTGGAAGTAACGGGAAGCCTCGATGCGGTGTACCAGCCGTTGGGACGAGGGACTATGGTCGTGGTCAATGACGGCAATGCGCAAATCCTCGATTTCCAGTGTGGCAGCCCAAGGCATCACCAGCATCATCACGCAGGGAAACAGTAGGATGAGGCGAGGTAGGAAACGGTTGCGTTTCAGTTGTTTGAATTCTTTTTCTATCAGGTAGCGTAACATCATAAGCTTGCGGTTTATTCCAGTCGGTTCTTAAATTTGCGGGTGGTGGCTGCAATCAGGACTACGGCCATGAGGCATAGCACGGCCACTTCCTTCCACACGTAGACAAAGGGTACGCCTTCAATCATCAGTCGTCGTACTGCTGCCACGTACCAGCGTGCCGGAATGAGGCAGGAAATGGTCTGAAGGATGCCCGGCATGCTTTCTATCGGGTAGATAATGCCCGACAGGATAATGGTCGGGATGAGCAGGACCATGGCCGAGACCAGCAGGGCTGCCACCTGGGTATGCGTGACGCAGGAAATCAGCAGTCCCAGTGCCAGCGATACGAAGATAAACAGCAGGGAGACTCCCAGCAGGGCCGTCAGACTTCCGGCTATGGGCACGTCGAGCACAAAGACCGAAAGCAGCAGGATGGTAGTCAGGTTGAGCAGGGAGAGCACGAAATAGGGTACGGATTTCGACAGAATGACAAACAGCGGATTGATAGGGGAGACCAGCAGCACTTCCATTGTACCGGTCTCTTTTTCGCGGACGATGGAAATGGAAGTCATCATGGCGCAAATCAGCATCAGAATCAGTCCCATAACCCCTGGTACGAAGTTGTAGGCACTCTTCATTTGCGGATTGTAGAGCAGCTTGTTGTAGGCTGCAATCGGCATTCCTTCCGTTCCTCCTTTGGAGGAGAAAGCCTCAGCGGGTCGGATGGTTTGCAGGGCTTGTCGGAGAATGGTCTGAGCATACGTATTCCGGGTGACTGCCAGGTTGGGCTCCGTGGCATCGGCCAGAATCTGTATCTGTGAAGAATTGAAGCGGAAACGGTGCAGGTCGGACGGGAAAATGACGGCCAGCTCTATCTGGTTGCGCCGGAACAGCCGCTCAATCTCATCGGGCGATTGGACGACATATTTCACCGTGAAATACTCGCTGGCATCCAGTTGCTCTACCAGTTTCCGTACATCCGTCTGAAGGGAGGGAGCCAATACGGCAGTCTGGACATTGCGCACCTCGGTAGAGATGGCAAAGCCGAAAAGGATAATCTGTATAATCGGCATGCCTATCAGTATCAGCATGGTGCGTCGGTCGCGCAGGATGTGATGGAATTCTTTTCTGACAAAAGCGATAAACTGTTTCATGGTCGTTCGGTTTGAGCGTGAGTAAAAGCCGCGTCTCCCCGTTGGGCTTCGCGGGCCAGTTTCTGGAACACTTCGTCCATGTTTCGGGCTTGGAAACGGGCTTTCAGTCCGTCGGGAGTATCCAGGGCGCGGATATGTCCGTCCACCATCATGGAAATGCGGTCGCAATATTCTGCTTCGTCCATGTAGTGCGTGGTGACGAAAATGGTGATTCCCTGGTCGGCAGCCTGATAAATCAGTTCCCAGAACTGGCGGCGGGTGGCCGGGTCCACGCCTCCGGTCGGTTCATCCAGAAAAACCAGCTCCGGGCGGTGGAAAATGGCCACCGAGAAGGCCAACCGTTGTTTCCAGCCTAGCGGCAGGGAACGGACCAAGGTATGTTGCTCCTCGTAGAGGCCGATACGCCGCAAGGTCTCTTCGGTGCGGGGCGCAATTTCTTTGGCATTGACTCCGTAGATACCTCCGAACAGGCGGAGATTCTCGCGGACCGTCAGGTCTTCGTACAGCGAAAACTTCTGGCTCATGTAGCCGATTCGTCGTTTTATTTCCTCGCTCTGTGTCCGGACATCGAATCCCATCACCTCCGCTTTCCCTTCGGAAGGCAGACTGAGTCCGCAGAGAATGCGCATGGCAGTGGTTTTTCCGGCTCCGTTGGCTCCTAAGAAACCGAAAATCTCTCCCCGCTGTACTGAGAAAGAAATATGGTCGACGGCGGTAAAAGTGCCGAACCGTTTGACCAGATTGTCTACCTGAATGAGGGGAGCAGAATTCCCGACTGCCGCTTTTCGCTCAAGTCCGGGAGGACACAGAATGTCACTGAACCGCGTCAGGATGGTTTCCGGGCGGTCGATACCTTTGATTTCTCCTTCATACAGGAAGGCTACGCGGTCGCATCGTCGGGCTTCGTCCATGAAAGGGGTGGATACCACGAGGGTGATGCCTTCCTGACGGAGGCGGGCCAGCATTTCCCAAAATTCCCGGCGGGATACAGGGTCTACTCCGGTGGTCGGCTCATCGAGAAACAGGATTTGGGGAGCATGGACCAGTGCGCAGCACAATGCCAGCTTTTGCTTCATGCCTCCCGACAGGGCTCCGGCTCGCCGGTCTTTGAAGGGAGCAATCTGTTCGTAAATCGGCCGAATCCGTTCGTAGTTCTCTTCTACGGTGGTGTGAAAGACGGTGGCAAAGAAACGCAGGTTTTCTTCCACGGTCAGGTCTTGGTACAAGGAGAAACGTCCCGGCATGTAGCCTACGCTTCGTCGGATGGTGCGGAAATCGGCCAGTACGTCGGCATGCAGTACATGAGCCGTTCCCTGGTCCGGCTTCAGTAGAGTGGTCAGGATGCGGAAGAGCGTACTCTTTCCGGAGCCGTCGGGACCGATGAGGCCGAACAGTTCGCCTTGCTTCACCTGGAAAGATACGTCGCGCAGTGCCTGTACCTTTCCATAGCTTTTGCTTACGTGGCTGACTTCAATAAGGGTTTCCATTTGTGACCTCCTTTCAGAATTTGACTTCACCGTACATGCCCAGTTTGATGTGGCCGTCGTTGTGGACGGCTATCTTGACGGCATATACCTGGTTGGCGCGTTCGTCGTCGGTCAGGATGGTTTTCGGGGTGAATTCGGCTTCTTCGGAAATCCAGGTCACTTTGCCGGGGTAGGTGTTCCGTTGTGCATCGCCAAAGTCGGCAAATACCGTGACCTCGTTTCCTAATTTTACGGAGGCCAGTTGCTGGGAGGTGACGTAGGCCCGCAGGAAGATGTGTTCCGTGTCGGCTATCTTGAACAGCGGTTTCCCGAGGGTAGCCAGTTCTCCCGGTTCGGCATATTTGGCCAGAACCGTTCCGCTTATCGGGGCGGTGATATGGCATTTCTTGAGTTGGTCTTCGATTTGTGCCACTTGGATGGCTACCGACGAACTTTGTTCTGTCAGGCTGGCAGTGGTGTTTCCCAAAGACGAAACCTGCGCCTCCAGTTGCCGGTTGAGTACCGCCAGCTGGGCGTCCCAGTCATCCAGCTGTTTACGGTTGGCCGCCTGTGCTTTCAGCAGATTTTCCACTCGGTTGCGTTCCCGTTGTGCGGTAGCGATTTGTTCCTTGGTGGCGGCAATCTGTCGGTGAATGTCGGGGCGTTGGTTTTCCACGGACTTCATCTGTGCCTCCAGCTGACGCTTTTTCAGGTAGAGCTGTACGGTGTCCACCAGTCCCACTTCAGTGCCTTGGGTAAAGTGCATCCCTTCTTCGGCATTCAGGTAGAATAGTTTTCCGGTGGTTTCGGAAGAGACCACAATTTCGGTCGCTTCAAAAGTACCGGTCGCATCAAAGTTGTCTTTTTCTCCACAGGCGGTGAGACTGTACACTGCAAAGAGGAGGAATCCATATTTTGTTTTCATATTCAGCATATTTTGAACGGTTGGAAAATAAAAATTAGTTGGTGAGGTGTTTTCGCTGGTGCAGGTGCATGAGCAGTTGGATTTCGTGGAGTACTTTTGCCTGCCGGGCCAGGTTCTCGGCCGTGATTTCTTTCAGCAGGTCACTGACACTCAGGGTACCGTTGGCCACTTTGGCTTCGGCAGAAAGCCGGATGTTCTTCCGCAGCCGGATTATCTCTTCGTCCTCTTTCATCTGTTGCCGGAGGGTTTGGATGGTGCCGTCCTCTTCCGCCAGCTGCAGGTGGGTATGAAACAGAAACAAATCCCGTTCACTTTGGATTTTCTGGAGCTGGTTATCCAGCTTTTTCCGGTCATTTTTCAAAGTATACAGACTTCCGAAATTCCATGTAAAACGGGCACCGACCAGATAGTAGGCCCTGAACTTGTCTTTTAGAATGTCCAGTCCCGGATTACCGTAGGCTCCTTGTGCGAAGAGACTGAAAGAGGGAAGATAACCGGTTTGTAATCCTTTTCGTTGTACGGAAACGCTCTGTTCCTGTGCCTCGTACCACCGGAGCTCAGGTCGGTTGATGGTGTTGGTCGTCTCCAAGACAGCCTCAGGTCGTTGGAGGTGCGTGTGTGGTGGAAGCTCTTCCCCTGTCAGCAGGGACAACATGCGCAGGTAGGCACTGCGGTTACTTTCCAGCTGGATGCGTTGCTGGCGGGTTTGCAGGATTTCTACTTGTACGGCATCCACATCGGCGTCATTGGCTGTGCCGTTGGTGCGATAGGCTTGCACATCTTTCAGGCTTCGGGCCAGTTCTTCTTCGAGCAACGTGTGTTGTGACAGCTGTTCGTCGAGTAAGAGAATGCCAAAGAAAACCTGGTCCACTCTTTCTTCCAGTGCATACAGACTGTTGTCGAGCAGTCGTTCGCTTTCTTCTGTTGCAGCCTGAATCTGGGCTTTTTGGTTTCGGATTTTTCCTCCGTCCCACAGGTTCTGTCTGACTTCAATCATTGCCTGATATTGGTCCTTGGGCAATCCTTTGCTGCCAAGTCCGGGGATGTCAAAGGGGAAGGTGGTGGCTTCACTTTGATAAGAGACTTTTCCACTCAGACTGATTTGTGGTAAGTTGCCTTTTCCTGCATTCGATAAGGTATATTCTTCCGAGAGGCGGAGCAGGTCGTATTGCCGGGTTTGCGGGTAATTCTCACGGGCTTTCTGCCGGCAATCTTCCAATGTGACTTGTGCATGGACGATGTGACTGAAGCCCCATACGCACAAGAAGAGAAACATTCGTAGCATACGCATTCAATCTTTGTTGAGGTAATGAGATAAAGATACAGGAATTTTATGATATCTTTCGGTCCTATATGTGTGACGGAATGTTCTTTTTGTTCGTTAATTGCCTGTATATAGTCCTGAAATCAAGCGAAATATTATCTTTGCAGGAAATTGCGTATGTGAAATGAAATCGAATCGTCTGTTGTTGCTGGCCTTGAGGCAAATACGTGAGCGGGTGGGAGAAAGTCACAATGCCTATCGTTTTCTGATTCCGGAACTGGGACTGCTCCGTTCCATTCATGGGATAGCCGATGTGGTCCGTTTCCTGTCGGTGGAAGGGCAGCCCTACCGTCTGACGGAGGGGAGAGTGGTGTATTTTCGTGCCGGTACGCTTCGTTTGCGTATCAACTTGCGTGAGCTGGAGTTTAAAGCAGGGGATTTTCTGGTAGTATCTCCCGGAACCGTATTCGAATTTCTATATGTGTCGTCTGATTTGGATTTGGCGATGTTGGCTTTTTCCAACAGCCTGATGGAAAGCTGGCAGAAAGAAGAATTGTTGCAGGTCTATTTACAAGGCAGGCTGTTTCTACATCTTTCACTGACTGAGCAGGAGAGCCGGCGGATGGAACAGATTTTTGCCTTGTTGTGGGAGGTAGTCCACGACCGGCCCTTCCCAAAGGAATCCGTACAAAGCTTGATTTCTCTCGTCTTTCACCAAACGGACAGTTTCAGAGGACGCGGGTTGGAGGCTGACAAACAGAAACGTACCCGTCAGGAAGAAGTGTTCAATCGTTTTTTGGAATTGGTCAACAAATATGCCATTCATGAACGAAACTGTACGTTCTATGCCGACCGTTTATGCCTCACTTCCCGTTATCTGAGTACATTGGTACGGCAAGCCAGCGGGCGGACGGTGATGAACTGGGTTAACGAGGCAGTAGTGCAGGAAGCCAAGCTGATGTTGCGTCACACCGACAAGCTGGTGTATCAGATAGCCGACGAATTGAATTTTCCCAATGCCTCGTTCTTTTGCAAGTATTTCCGTCGGATGACGGGGATGACTCCCAATGACTATCGTCAGGAGAATGGATAAAAAATGCTTATGAATTCATTTCCTGTATCGGTTGGCGGTCTGTGCGCAACGACTTCAATACCGGAATGGTCAGCGGGAGAGACATCAGGAACGAACACAAATCGGATACGGCCTGGCACATCTCTACTCCTTGCAATTGCAGGAAATACGGAAGAACCAGTATCAGCGGAATGAAGAACAGTCCTTGGCGGGCAGATGACAAGGCCACCGCCCGTTTGGGTTGGCGGATGGTCTGTAGAAGCATGTTGCACAGGATGACCCATGCACCCAGCGGGAGTGTGATAAGTTGCCAACGGAGTGCTTCGGCTCCCACAGCGATGACTTGCGGGTCTTCTTTTCGGAACCAGGACACGACTTCGGGGGCATAGATGTAACCAATCAAAGAGCAGATGGCCAGGAAAATGAGTCCTACCTTCACGCAATACTTAAATCCCTGGAGTACACGCCGGTTCAATCCTGCGCCGTAGTTGAATCCGCAAACCGGTTGGAAGCCCTGTCCGAAACCGATGACAAAGGAGTTGATGAACATGCAGATACGGGTGACGATGGACATTCCGGCAATGGCTGCATCTCCGAAATTGCCGGCGGCCACGTTCAGCAGGATGGTCGAAACGCTGGCCAGCCCCTGCCGGCACAAGGAAGGGCTGCCTCCATAGACGATTTCTTTCAGATAAGCCGGGGTAGGGGTAAAATAACGGTAGTTGATGCGGATGTTTTCTCCTTTTCGGTCCATGAAAATCAGGATGGTGAAGCTGCACACCTGACTGATGAACGTAGACCAGGCGGCCCCTGCAATGCCCATGTCGAACACAAAAATCAGCAGCGGGTCAAGAGCAATATTCAGAAAGGCACCTACCGTGATACCAATCATGGCGTATACGGCATTTCCCTGAAAACGCATTTGGTTGTTCAGAACCAAAGAAGAGGCCATAAAGGGAGCTCCCAGCAGGATAATACCCAGATACGTCTTGGCGTATGGCAGGATGGTGGGAGTGGAGCCTAGTGCCAGACAAATCGGTCCCAAAAAGAGCAATCCGATGAGGGCTATCAGACATCCGATGAAGAAGGCACAGAAGAATCCTGTAGCTGCCATTCTTTCTGCACTCCGGTAGTCACGTGCACCCAGCCGTCTGGAGATAAAGTTGCCCGAACCGTGTCCGCAGAAGAAACCGAATGCCTGAATGATGGCCATGATGGAAAAAGAAATGCCGACTGCTGCCGTAGACTGCGTATTGATTTTTCCAACAAAGTAGGTATCGGCCATGACATAAAATGAGGTGACCAGCATGCTGATGATGGTCGGAATAGCCAATGACCCGATGAGGCGAGGCACTGGCGCGGTGGTCATAAGGGTGTATTTATCTTTTTTTTCTTTGGACATGATGGTTGAACTATAATCGGACACCGCAAAAGTACAAAAAAAAATTATATGCCCTTTAAGGATTCCTTGCAGATGCCGTTGAGTCCGCAACTTTCACATTTGGGAGCCCGTGCCGTACAGACGTAGCGTCCGTGCAGAATCAGCCAGTGGTGTGCGGTAGGAATCAGGTTTTCGGGAATGTATTTCACCAGCTCCTTTTCGGTGGCCAGCGGAGTGGTACAAGAGCGCGGAACCAGTCCGATGCGGTGGCTCACGCGGAACACATGGGTATCTACGGCCATGGCTGCCTTGTGGAAAACCACGCTCTGAATCACATTGGCGGTCTTTCGTCCTACCCCCGGCAGTTTCACCAGTTCCTCCAGCGTGTCAGGTACGGTGCTGTGAAAATCGCGCACCAGCATCTGGGCCATGCCTACCAAGTGCTTGGCTTTGTTGTTCGGGTAGCTGACGCTGCGGATGTATTCGAACACGACTTCCGGAGTGGTAGCGGCCAAGGTTTCCGGCGTGGGGAAGTCGTGGAAGAGGGGAGGCGTAATCTGATTGACCCGCTTGTCGGTGCACTGGGCACTCAGGATGACGGCTATCAGCAGTTCAAACGGGTTGCTGTAGTGCAGTTCGGTTTCAGCCACAGGCATGGCTTTCTGGAAATATTCAATGACTTTCTGGTAAAGTTCTTTCTTGCGCATAATTCTGTAAGTAAATTAAAGGTGTGGATAAATCAATACCATTTCTTTCGTTTGAAAAACAGGTAGACTCCGACGCCGGTTACGAGCATGATGCCCCATGCCATCAGATACCCGTATTTCCAACCCAGTTCGGGCATCCATTCGAAGTTCATTCCCCAGATACCGGCCAGGAAGGTCAGTGGAATGAAGATGGTGGATACGATGGTGAGCTGTTTCATAATGTTGTTCATCCGCTGGTCGTTGTTCGAAAGGTAAAGGTCGACCAAGGCCGAAATCATATCCCGGCAGCCGTCGAGGGTTTGCAGCACGAATTGCAGGTGGTCGTTCACGTCGGTGAAGAACGGGCGGTTGGCTTTGTGCAGCAGTACGTTGTCGGTGTGAAACAGCTTGCTCATCTGCTCTTTCAATGGCAGGATGCATTTCTTGATGAGGCGGGCATTCTTTCGGTAAGGCTGTATGTCTTCCAGTTTCAGGCCACTGCGGGTTTCGGGCGAAAGCAGCGATTCTTCCATGTCTTCCAGTTCATCTTCCATGCGGGAAATGATGGACATGAAACTGGCCATGACACTGTTCAGCATGACGCTCAGCAGGAAGTCCGATTGCCGGTTCCGGATTTTCAGAGTATTGTTTTTCAATGCGGTATGGATTTCATTGAAAAAATCACTGTCGTGCTCCATGAACGTCAGCACGAAATTGCTGCCCTGTACGATACAGAGCTGTTGCGGTACGTAAGTGTTTTCCTCATGTACCGACAACTGTTTCAGGATGACCACATTGTAGGTGTCATGTTCCTCAATTTTGGTCAGGTGTTCGGCATTGAGGATGTCCTGCGTAGTGAGGAAGTCGATATGAAAGAAGTCGCATATTTCCTGTATGACCTTTGTGTTCTGCAATCCGTGAATCTGGACCCAGTTGATGGCGTCGGGGCGGATAAGGGAAGAAAACTCTTCCATGGAGGCACCCTGATGGAATTCCAGACTTTCGGCGTTGTAGGTACAGAGGTGAAGATGGGTGGGAGTATGGCTGGCTCCCGTATAGTTGAGTTTCTCGCTCAGCAGGTTATTCTTTGTCATGACTTTTCGGGTTTAGTTGATTCTTTTCAATGAAACTTCTTTTTTGTCAATGTACTTGTCGAAGCGGAAGGAAGGCATCCCCAAGGCAATGCCGGCATGGATGGTACAGCCTTCGATGCCCAGTAGTTTCTGCAATTCTTTTTTCCGGTTCATACCTGCCGCCGTGCATACGAATCCGGTATAGAATTGGGCTACGCCGAGCGCTTCAGCCATCAGCGAGGCATTCTGGTAGGCCAGGTTGCAGTCCTGACACCCGAAACGTGCTTTCTTTTCCGTGTAGAAGAAAAGGACTGCCGTAGCTCCGCGAAGAATGCCGTCGTTTCCTTTGCCGAACTCTTCTTTCAGTTGCTTGAACACAGGGATGTAACGGTAGTTGGAGGGCATGAGTGGTTTCAGTATCAGTTTTACCAGGGGATTTTCTACCGTACGTACGATGGACATGAACGTACCGATGGTGAGCCGGCTGATTTCCGTCAATGTTTCCGGGCGGGTAATCAATACCATCTTGACTTCCTGTGCGTTGGTGGCCGTTGGAGCGCGATGAGCCGCTTCGATGATGCGTTGTAACGTTTCTTCGGGAATCCGTTCTTTGGAGAACGCCCGGTTGGAGCGACGGGTACGCATCAGCAGTTCCACTTGGTCGGCACTGGGCAGTCGGTTCCGGTCGAATGTGTGGACTTTCTCCGGTGGAAAATCGGAATGTGCGATGGAATTTGTGGGACAAACGGCTACGCAATGTCCGCAGCTGATGCAGTTTTCTGTGTTTACCTCTATGCCTTTGTCTTCACGGAAGGAGAACAGCGCCGAGGGGCATATTCTGACACACTTCTTGCAGCGTATGCAGGTGTTTTGATCAATCTGTATTTGAACCATTGTCTATAGAACGAGTTTAGCTACATAATATACAAAGGTACAATTTTTATTTGTTTTTTGCCTTGCATTTAATGTCTTTCTCCGAGGAGATTTCTCTGTTCCACAGTGTGGGATATAAAAACCACACTGTGGGATACATATTTCACAGTGCGGAATACAAATTCCACTGTGTGGTACAGAGAATATGTCTAGGCGAAAGGAAGTAAGTGAAGTGGTGTTTGGAGCTATTGGAACGGGGAAGTGTGATTAAGCAGATGAAACTGCATGGCTATCCCGAAAATTCTTTGTATCTTTGCGCCCGATTAAAAGAGAACATTTACATGCGATGCCGTGAATAGCGGTCGTGTATTCTAGAACACCACGTAAAAAACAGGAGCGATGAAAAAAGAAAATCTCGTATCAGTGCCTTTTATGGTTTTGGGCATTGTGTTTTGTGTCTGCCTGGTGGCAGCCAATCTGTTAGAAACCAAAGTCGTACAGCTGGGTCCGATTTCCGTGACTGCCGGACTCATTGTTTTTCCGATTTCTTACATTATTAATGACTGTATTGCCGAAGTGTGGGGCTTTCGCAAGGCGCGTCTGATTATCTGGATGGGATTCCTGATGAATTTCATGGTGGTAGCCATGGGACAGCTGGCCGTTGCCCTTCCTGCCGCTCCGTTCTGGGAGGGGGAAGAAAGCTTCAACTTCGTGTTCGGTATGGCGCCGCGTATTGCTGCTGCCAGTCTGGCGGCCTTCCTGGTAGGTTCGTTTATCAATGCGTATGTGATGAGCCGCATGAAGGTGGCTTCCCATGGAAAGAATTTTTCGGCCCGTGCCATTTTGTCGACCGTAGTCGGAGAGGGAGCCGATTCACTGATTTTCTTCCCGCTGGCGTTCGGGGGACTGATGCCGGTGAGTGAACTGGCCAAAATGATGGTGGTGCAGGTGGTACTCAAGACCTTGTATGAGGTAATTGTGCTACCGGTAACCGTGCGCGTGGTGAAATACATCAAGCGGGTGGACGATACGGATGTCTATGACGAGCACATCTCGTACAATGTATTAAAAATCAAGGAAATTTAAAGAATATGATGAATCAGAACGAGGCCCTTGTCGTATTCAGCGGCGGACAGGACTCTACGACCTGTCTTTTCTGGGCAAAAAAGCATTTTAAGAAGGTACATGCACTGAGTTTCCTTTACGGACAGAAGCATGAAAAAGAAGTGGAGCTGGCACGCAAGATTGCGGAGAAGGCGGGTGTGGACTTCGATGTGATGGATGTGTCGTTCATCGGTCACCTGGGCAAAAACTCGCTGACGGATACTTCCATCCACATGGATGAGGTGAAACCGAAAGATTCTTTCCCGAATACGTTTGTGCCGGGACGGAACTTGTTTTTCCTGAGTATCGCGGCAGTATATGCTCGTGAGCGGGGAATTTTCCATTTGGTGACGGGGGTTTCACAAACGGACTTCAGCGGTTATCCGGATTGTCGCGACTCCTTTATCAAGTCGCTCAATGTGACGCTGAACCTGGCTATGGACGAGCAGTTCGTGATTCATACGCCGTTGATGTGGATTGACAAGGCACAGACGTGGGCTTTGGCCGATGAGCTGGGCGTGTTGGATTTGGTGCGGAACGAGACGCTGACGTGCTACAATGGCATTCCGGGCGACGGTTGCGGACATTGTCCGGCTTGCAAGCTGCGTCGTGAGGGATTGGAAAAATATTTGGCTTCAAAAGAAAACAAATGAGTATGGAAAGAAAAGACGAACTTACTTTATTAGGCAACAAGAAGACGGTATACAAACAGGATTATGCACCGGAAGTGCTGGAAGCGTTTGTGAACAAGCATCCGGAGAATGACTATTGGGTACGTTTCAATTGTCCGGAGTTCACCAGTCTCTGTCCGATTACGGGGCAGCCGGATTTTGCGGAAATCCGTATCAGTTACCTGCCGGATGTGAAGATGGTGGAAAGCAAGAGTCTGAAACTGTATTTGTTCAGTTTCCGTAACCACGGCGACTTTCACGAGGATTGTGTGAACATCATCATGAAGGACTTGATCAAGCTGATGGATCCGAAATACATTGAAGTGACGGGAATCTTTACGCCACGTGGGGGAATTTCCATCTATCCGTACTGCAATTATGGCCGTCCGGGTACGAAGTACGAGGAGTTGGCCGAGTACCGGATGAAGAATCATGACCTGTAAACCACGGTTTACCGGAAGATAAAAGAAAGACAGGCGGAGAAACTGATTTTGAGGTTTCTCCGCCTGTCTTATGTTTATAAGGATGCAGTTCTCAAGAGAGTTCCAGTCCCAAGGCTTCTTTGAGCTTCACCAGACTGGGATTCTTTTTGCTCATCATCTGGAAACGTTCTACATGGCTGTAAGCCCGCACGTTCTCGTTGGCTTCACTCACGCGCGTGGTCATCTTGATTTTGCGGTTGTGCAGCTTCTCCTGCAAATGGGCTTCTATCTGCGGAGCGAGGTGCTGCATGTATTTCTGCACGATGTCGTTGTCCACTGCCACTTCGAAGGTATGCTGGTCGGCCAGCAGATGGGGATGCATGTTCATCATACGTCCGGCATTGGCCGCTTCTTCCTTGGGCAACAGGCTGGCAAACTCACGCCAGTAGTAGCCGAGGTCTTTTTCATTGAAGATATAGTCTTCCCAGTTGTCGGCGGCGTTTTGTACGGGAGCCTGTGTTGCAGGCTGTGGAGCCGGAGCAGTCGCCTGTGTCTGTGCTTTCCGGATGGACATGCCCAAACTGCCTGCCTTGAGAATCGGTGCCTTTCTTTCAGTGGCGGCTTTCGGAAGCGGACTGGCTTTGGTGTAAGGCACTTCTGCCTGCTTTAAGGTCGTGGTATAAGGCTGTGGCTGGGCAGTTGGCTGAGCCGTAGATTGGGCGGCTGGTTGAGGCTGCGGAGCTGCATGAGGCGCAGTGGTGGCTGTAGTAGTTGCTGGGGCTGCCTGTGACTGTGTAGCAGACTGACCGGCTTGCGCGGTGTGGAAAACGGGAGATAACTGTTTCTTAGGGCTACGCCCACTGCCCGTGTCTTCTGGTTCGGCCGTCAGCTGTGCCAGTTGAATCAGGGTTAGTTCCACCAGCAGACGCTTGTTTTTGCTCTGGCGGTAACTCAGGTCGCAGTCATTACACAGTTTCATGGCCTTGTACAAGAATTGTGGAGTACATTTTTGTGCCTGTGCCTGATAGCGTTCGCGGATGGAAGCCCCGGTTTCCAGTAGTTGCAGGGTGGCCGGATCACGGCTCACCAGCAGGTCACGGAAATGGGAGGTCAGTCCGGTGATGAAATGGTTGCCGTCGAAGCCTTTCCGAAGAATGTCGTTGAAGGTCAGCAAACAGTCGGAAACCTTGTTCTTCAAGAAGAAATCGGTCAGTTTGAAATAGTATTCGAAGTCCAATACGTTCAGGTTCTCGATGACACTCTGGTAGGTGATGTGTCCGTTGGTGAAACTCACCACCTGGTCAAAGATGGAAAGTGCGTCGCGCATACCTCCGTCCGCCTTTTGGGCAATCACGTTCAGGGCTTCCGGTTCGGCCTCGATATGTTCCTTACGGGCCACATTCTCAAGGTGTTCCACCGTGTCGCTCACCGTGATGCGGTTGAAGTCATAAATCTGGCAACGGCTCAGAATGGTCGGCAGGATTTTATGCTTTTCCGTGGTGGCCAGGATGAAAATGGCGTGCTGAGGCGGTTCTTCCAAGGTTTTCAGGAAGGCGTTGAAAGCCGCCGTAGACAGCATGTGCACCTCGTCGATGATGTACACCTTGTATTTGCCAATTTGTGGCGGGATACGTACCTGTTCAATCAGGGAACGGATGTCTTCGACTGAGTTGTTGGAAGCGGCATCCAGCTCATGGATATTATAAGAACGCTGTTCGTTGAATGCCTTGCACGATTCACATTCATTGCACGCCTCTCCTTCCGCCGTGGGATGCAGGCAGTTGATGGTCTTGGCAAAGATACGTGCGCAGGTGGTTTTTCCTACCCCTCGCGGACCGCAGAACAGGTAGGCGTGCGCCAGTTTATGGTTGGCAATGGCATTTTTCAGGGTCGTGGTCAATGCACGCTGTCCCACTACGGTGTCGAAGGTCGACGGGCGGTATTTGCGTGCCGATACGATATAATTTTCCATGGGTTGATTCTGTTTGTTTGATTCCTTCATATTTTTGCAAATGTACATAAAATCTCTGTCTTGTCATGGACTTGCTGCGAAATAATTTCTATCTTTGCAGGGTAATAAAGAGCATATTTTTATGGGTAAACTGGCTAATATATGGGCTTTTATCGGGCGTCATAAATATTGGGTGACATTCGGACTTTTCTTGCTGATTATCGGGGTGCTCGACGAGAACAGCCTGATACAGCGCGTGTCGCACAAACGGGAAATTCATCAGTTGAAGACAGAGATTCAACGTTACCGAAAGCAGTATGAGGAAGACAGTAAGGCACTGAAGGAGATTACTTCCAACAAAGAGGCGCTGGAAAAGGTAGCTCGTGAAAAGTACCTGATGAAAAAGGAGAATGAGGATATTTTTATTTTTGAGAAAGACAAATAAATGGATTCGAAAAGAAATGATCAGCTGGCTGTAGGTGGAGCAGTGGTACTGTTTGTCGGACTGGTGCTTCAGTTTATGAAATTGGAATGGGCTCCGTATGTTTATCTGGTAGGAGCTTGTTTGTTTGCATACGTACAGCTGGTTTCGGACTATAAGGGTAGCAATGTGGTAATTCGTCGTCTGCGTCGTCAGCAACTGCTAGGGGCGATGCTGCTGGTGTTGACAGGAGTGGTGATGTTGCTTTGGAAGCGGAATGAATGGATTGTCTGTCTGACAATTTCGGCTGTATTGGAATTGTATACGGCTTTCCGGATTCCACAGGAAGAAGCAAAGGAAAAATAATACAGAAAAATGGTCAAGGAAAAGTACTGGAAATATTCACTGATTGTGTTTATTTTAGGGTTGGGATTCCTGTTGTTCCGCCAGGCTCAGCCTTTTATGAATGGTATCTTAGGTGGATTTACGCTTTATTTGCTTTTGCGTAACGTGACTTTCTGGCTTCAAACCAAAATGAAGCCTGCACTGGCGGTATGGCTGGTTACAATTGTTGTGACGTTATTTATTCTAGTCCCTCTTTCTTTGTTTGGCTGGGCCTTGGTGAGCCAGGTTTCACAGATGCATTTTGATACGGAAGCTATTATCAGGCCCATGTGGCAGGTGGTCGATTTTATCAAAGACCGTACAGGCTTTGATGTGTTGTCGGAAAAAAGTCTTTCTTTTCTGGTGGCACAGGCATCTTCCATCGGGCAGTCTGTGATGAGTGGAGTGAGCGATTTGCTGGTCAATCTGTGTGTAGCCATCATGTTGATGTTTTTCATGCTGTATGAAGGGAAATCCATGGAACATTATATATCTACATTGCTTCCTTTCAGAGCGGAGAATAAGATAGAAGTCTTGAAGAAAGTGCAGCTGATGGTGCGCTCCAATGCCATTGGTATTCCTTTGCTGGCCATAATCCAAGGATTTATTTCTTTGGGAGGATACCTGATTTGTGATGCGCCCAATCCGTTCCTGAGTGCCATGCTCACAGCTTTTGCTTCAGTTATTCCATTGGTGGGTACAGCCTTGATTTGGGGACCGATTACCGTTTATTTTTTGATTGTAGGAAATTGGGTGAGTGCCTTGATGATGCTGGGATATGGAGCCATCATTGTGGCACAATGTGACAACCTGATCCGTTTCCTGTTGCAAAAGAAGATGGCAGACGTACATCCGTTGATTACCATCTTTGGAGTGGTGGCCGGACTTCCTCTGTTTGGTTTCATGGGAATTATTTTTGGCCCTTTACTGGTGTCTTTGTTTCTTCTGTTTGTGGATATGTTCCGGAAAGAATTTCTGCTCGAAGATGGAGAAAGTTAATCTTGCGGAATTTGGGTGGACAGATAATGCAGAATGGCTTCTTTCTGGTCCGGGTGGAACCAGGTGATTTCCGGATCTCTTTTGAACCAAGTCATTTGTTTCCGGGAATAGATTCGTGAATTCTGTTTGATTTTTTCGATGGCAAACGGAAGTTCCCATTCTCCGTCCAGATACTTGAAGATTTCTTTATAACCTACAGTGTTCAATGAGTTAAGATGTTTGTAGGGATAAACACGTTTAGCTTCTTCCAGCAGGCCTTCTTTCATCATTTCGTCTACTCGCTGGTTGATACGTTGATAAAGTTCTTCCCGTTCGCGTGTCAGTCCGACTTTCACAATATGGAAGGGACGTTCCTTTTGTGTGCGAGTACGGAAGGACGTATACGTCTTTCCGGTCATGTAGCAGATTTCCAATGCATGAATCACTCTTTTGGGATTTTTCAAGTCTACTATCCGATAATATTCCGGATCGAGTACTCGCAGTTCTGCGCAGAGTTGTTCCAAACCTTCTGTTTCGTAGCGATGCAACATCAGGTCACGGGTTTCCTTGTCGACTGTAGGAATGTCGTCAATTCCTTTGCAGACCGCATCCACGTACATCATGGAGCCGCCAGTCATGAGCACGACCGCGTGGGTTTGAAATAAATCCTCCAATTTCTTCAAGACTTCCGCTTCGTATTGAGCCGCACTATAGTAATCGGTCAGCGCCAGGGTCCCTACAAAATAGTGAGGAACTCTTGATAACTGGGTAGGGGTAGGAGCTGCAGTACCAATTTTCAAGTCTTTATATAATTGCCGGGAATCGGAGGAAATGATAGAGGTATGGTAATGCTCGGCGATGGACAAGCTTAATTCGGTTTTACCAACGCCGGTCGGGCCGATAAGTACAATGAGAGTGGGCTTTTTCATGGATAAAGTTTTTAGGTGAGCAGGAAAAATAAATGTCATTCTGAACCAAAGTCCAGGATGACATTCATTGCGATTGGCCGATTGAAAAATCGGGAATATTTTTAGTATTTGTCTTCGTCGTAAGGATTTCCGCTTCCTTCGTTGATGTCGAAACCTTCCGGATCAAAGTCTTCCATGTCATAGTCCTGGTCGCCGTAGAAGTTTTCGTCCAAGTCGAGTGCAGCATTGGTATTCATCTGCTCATCGAAATCAATTGTCTGTTTGGGTGCTTCACCGCTTTTACGTGAACATACCGCTTTGTCAAGGTCTTTTCCGGTAATGATTTCCGACAGTTCAATGAAAAATACGCGTTCTGCCAGCGGGTCAAATACATACAATAGTTTTTGTTTCTCGTCTTCTAGCAGTTCGCTCAGGCGGGTATCTTTCATTACGTAAGTATCTTCTTCCGAACTCCCGGTTCCCATGTCTTCCAGGGTTATTTCGGTCTCTTTTTCCCAGTCATCGTCGCAAATGAAGAAAGAGGTCATCTGGTCATCCTTGTATCCTGTAGATTTCAGTATTGCTTCGTGCAGGTCATAGAATGAAGCTTCTGAGTCAATTTTGATTTCTCTCAAGAAATCATCGACTTCGTCGGATATGATTCTAAATTTGTATACCATTTTTGTTTGTCTTTGGTTGATGTGGTAAATATACAAAATCTTTTTTATCGGATAATGCCTCGCTGTGAGTTTTCCACAAATGAAATGATGTATTCTATTTCTTTGCTCATCGGTACTTCCCGGCGGATTTCTTCAATGGCATCGGCAACCATCCTACCGCTGTTGTAGATGATGCGATAGGCATTGTGGATATTCTCAATCAGTTCGTTGGAGAAGCCTCTTCGTCTTAGTCCTACAATATTGATACCGCAATAAGCGATAGGGTCACGTCCGGCTATGATGAAAGGGGGGATATCTTTGCTGAACCGGCATCCTCCTTGAATCATGACGTAGCCTCCTACACGGCAGAACTGGTGCATCAGCACGGAAGCACTGACAATGGCGTTGTCGTCGATAATGACTTCACCCGCCATTTTCGTCTGGTTTCCGATGATACATCCACTGCCTACAAGGGTGTCGTGGGCTACGTGTACACCTTCCATCAGTAAATTGTTATTGCCTACAATCGTTTTTCCTTTGGCTGCCGTACCCCGATTGATGGTGACATTTTCACGAATTGTATTGTTGTCTCCTATTTCGGCCGTAGTTTCTTCCCCATGAAACTTTAAGTCTTGCGGAATTGCACCGATTACGGCGCCTGGAAAAATCCGGTTCCCGTTTCCGATGCGGGAACCATATAAGATATTAGCATTAGGCATAATGACATTGTTGTCGCCTATTATTACATTTTTGTCAATGAAAACGAAGGGACCTATTTCAACGTTTTCCCCAATTTGTGCTTCAGGATCTATATATGCTAAAGGACTGATCATGTTACTTGTTTTTTACAATTTGTGCCATAAACTCAGCTTCGCAGACAATCTTTTCGCCTACGAAAATATATCCTTTCATGGTAGATATGCCTCGACGGATAGGTGCCATCAGTTCAACTCTGAAAATCAAGGTGTCTCCAGGAACCACCTTCTGGCGGAATTTGACATTGTCGATTTTCAGGAAGTAGGTAGAATATCTTTCAGGCTGGTCTACCGAATTCAATACCAGCAGGCCTCCAACCTGTGCCATGGCTTCTATCTGCAACACACCCGGCATGACAGGTTCTTGCGGGAAATGTCCTTGGAAGAAGGGCTCATTGGAGGTGACATTTTTGATGCCTACGATGTAGTTGGCACCGATGGCAATTACTTTGTCTACCAGCTGGAATGGATAACGATGTGGAAGTAGCTCACGAATGCGGTTTACATCCATCAGAGGTTCCTCGTTGCAGTTGTATACGGGAGCCTGGATTTCATGCAGGCGAATTTCCTTTCGTAACTGGCGTGCAAATTTGTTATTGATGGTATGTCCCGGGCGGGTAGCAATGATGCGTCCTTTGATGGGTTTCCCTACAAGCGCCAAGTCTCCAATGATATCCAGTAGTTTGTGGCGTGCCGGTTCATTGGGCCATACCAAAGGAATGTGGTTGATGTATCCCAGGTGGCTGGCATCCATGTGAGGAACTCCCATGACATCAGCCAGTTTGTCAAAACTTTCCTGAGTCATCTGTTTTTCATAAATGACAATGGCATTGTCCAGGTCTCCACCTTTGATGAGTCCGGCGTTTAATAACGGTTCAATTTCACGGACAAACACAAATGTACGTGCTGAAGCAATTTCTGTAGGGAAATCTCCCATATTCTCCAGTGTAGCATATTGGTTTGTCAGAATCTTGGAGTCATAAGATATTAATGTATTGACGCTGAACTTGTCATCTGGTAGAACAATGATGGATGAACCCGTTTCTTCGTCGCGGAATTCAATTTTGGACTTGATGATGTAATAGTCTTTCGGAGCAGTTTGTTCTTCGATACCTACTCGCTTAATGCATTCCACGTAGGCCTTGGCACTACCGTCCAGAATAGGAAATTCTGGCCCGTCTACCTGAATCAAGCAGTTGTCTATGCCTGCTGCATACAAAGCAGCCAATGCATGTTCTACGGTACTAACTTTTACCCCGTTTTTTGCTAAAACTGTTCCACGGGTAGTGTCCACTACATTTTCAGCAACGGCATCCAGTATAGGCTGGTCATCCAAATCGATTCGCTGTATTTTATACCCGTGGTGCTCTGGGGCAGGATTGAACGTAACAGTAAGTTTGACTCCCGTATGGAGTCCTTTACCATTGAGTGAAAAGCTGCCTTTTAAGGTTTGTTGTTTCAACATGGGTTTATTTATTTAGTTGTTTTTTTAATTCTTCGATTTCCTTCTGCAAGCGTCCAAGTTCTACATACATATCTGGAAGCTTTTTATAAATGGCCGCAGAACGTGCAAATTGCTTTGGGTCGATGGCTGGATAGCCCATTAAAGTGGTGTGAGACTTCGTATTTCCCGGGATACCCGACTGGGCACCTACATTCACGTGATCTCCTACTTTGATATGACCGGCTACTCCTACTTGGCCCCCGAACATACACCATTCGCCAATCTTGGCCGATCCAGCAATCCCTACCTGAGATGCCATTACGGTGTTTTTACCAATTTCTACGTTATGTGCTACTTGTATTAAATTATCGAGTTTAACTCCTTCATGCACAAGCGTCGCTCCCATAGTTGCACGGTCTATGCAGGTATTGGCACCCACTTCCACATTGTCTTCTACTATGACAATTCCAATTTGAGGAATTTTCTCGTAACCTTCCGGTGCGGGAGCAAATCCAAAACCATCGGCTCCGATGACTGCACCTGCATGCAGAATACAGTTGTTGCCGATTCTGCAATCGTGGTACACAGTGACATGAGGATAAAGGATGGTATTCGTACCAATTTTGGCATTACTTCCTATAGTAGCCTGTGGATGTATGTATACATTATCTCCAATTTCGGCTCCCTCCTCAATGCAGACAAAAGGACCGATATATACATCTTTTCCAATTTTGACGTTTTCTGCGATGGAAGCTAATGAACTGATTCCTTTCTTTCTCGGCATACTCATTTCATAAAGCGTCATTAATTTAGCCAGACTTTCGTATGCATCGTCTACTTTAATCAGAGTAGCCTTGATTTCATGTTCTGGATGGAAATTTTTGTTGACCAGTACAATGGAAGACTGGGTTTCATATATGTAATGAGTATATTTGGGGTTGGATAGAAAAGATAATGCACCTGGTATGCCTTCTTCTATTTTGGCGAAGGTATGTACTTTGGCATTTTCATCTCCTATTATAATTCCCTGGATGTATTCCGCAATTTGTTTAGCTGAGAACTCCATATTGATTATCTTTTGTTCCTTTGTTTTCCTTGTTGTTTTTCAAATTGTTGTTACTTGAAAAAAGCATACTTACTACTTAATTATGCAAATTACGTATTTTTTTTTTATATATCAGTGAAAAATGCCAATTATTTGCCTGAAATGCCCTCTGATTTTTATGTGTGCGCCCAAAATCTCTCTTAGCATAGGAATTTTTGCATGGATTTCAGAATAAAAAAAGAAGTATAAAGTTTCCTGGGGATAAACTTCATACTTCTTGTATACTTTATGTAAGTAATCTTGTATGTTACAAGATGTTTGTCAGTTGTTTTTCCATTTGCTGCTGTACTTTTTGTGCTTCTTCGCCTGCTACTTTGGCGAAGTTCTCAGTCTTATCGGCATAAATAATGGCACGGCTTGAATTGACAATCAAGCCACATTCTTTGGTCATACCGTATTTGCAGACTTCTTCCAATGAACCACCTTGTGCACCGATACCCGGTACCAGCAGGAAGTGGTTGGGGACAATTTTACGGATGTCTTCAAACATACGTCCCTGAGTAGCACCTACCACGTACATCATGCTTTGGTCGTTGGCCCATTCCTGTGATTTGCGCAATACTTTTTCGAAGAGGCGTTCGCCTTCTTTGTCTTCCGTAAGCTGGAAGTCGTGTGAGCCTTTGTTGGAAGTCAGTGCCAGTAAGATGACCCATTTGCCTTCATAAGTGAGGAACGGAGTCACGCTGTCTTCACCCATGTAGGGAGCTACAGTGACAGAATCGATGTTCAGTTCTTCAAAGAAAGTGCGGGCATACATAGCCGAAGTGTTACCGATATCGCCACGTTTGGCATCGGCAATAATGAACTGGTCAGGATAGTTCTTTTTGATGTATTCCACTGTCTTTTCAAAAGCAATCCATCCTTTTACACCCATACTTTCATAGAAGGCCAAATTGGGTTTATAGGCAATACAGTAAGGGGCAGTGGCATCGATGATTGCTTTATTGAATGTGAAAATCGGGTCTTCTTCTTTCAGAAGGTGTTCCGGAATTTTCTTGATATCGGTATCCAGTCCTACACATAAAAAAGATTTTTTCTTTTTGATGTTTTCAAATAATTCCTGTTTGTTCATAATGTTTTTATGATTAATGGTAATAATGTGACTTTATTGTTCACGGTAAGGGGTAAAATTATACACCTTACTTTTATAATTCGCTTTCTTTCAACCGTTCTGCATTTTCGGCCACAATCAGATGGTCGATGCAGTCCTGAATGTCGCCGTCCATGAAGGCTGCCAGGTTGTAGATGGTATAGTTGATGCGATGGTCGGTGATACGTCCTTGCGGATAGTTGTACGTGCGGATTTTGGCCGAACGGTCACCGGTGCTCACCATGGTCTTTCGTTTGGAAGCGATGTCGTCGATGTATTTCTGGTGTTCCTTGTCGTAGATGAAAGTACGCAGACGGCTCAGGGCACGTTCCTTGTTCTTCGGCTGGTCGCGGGTTTCCGTACATTCGATAAGGATTTCTTCCACGATACCCGTGTTCGGGTTCTTCCAGTTGTAGCGCAGACGGACCCCCGATTCTACCTTGTTCACGTTCTGACCTCCCGCACCTCCGCTTCGGAAGGTATCCCATTTGATTTCACCTTCGTTGATTTCTACATCGAAGGGTTCTGCTTCGGGAAGTACGGCAACCGAGGCTGCTGATGTATGAACACGTCCCTGAGTTTCTGTGGCTGGCACACGCTGCACGCGGTGCACACCTGATTCATATTTCAAAGTACCATATACCTTGTCTCCCGTGACAGAACAGATAATTTCCTTGAAGCCTCCGGCAGCACCTTCGTTGGCGCTGGATACTTCCAGTTTCCAGCCTTTGCGTTCACAGTATTTGGAGTACATGCGGAACAAATCGCCGGCAAAGATTGCTGCTTCATCTCCTCCCGTACCTCCACGGATTTCCAGGATGGCGTTGCGGTCATCTTGCGGGTCGGCAGGTACCAGCAACAGTTTGATTTCTTCTTCCAGCTGGGGAATACGGGCTTCACAGGCAGCTGCTTCTTCGCGGGCCATCTCCTTCATTTCCGGGTCGTTTTCGGACATCATCATTTTAGCCTCCTCCAGTCCGTTGAGGCATTGCAAATATTCCTTGCGGGCAGCCATAATGTCGCCCAGTTCCTTATATTCTTTAGTCAGTTTGACGTATCGTTTTTGGTCGGCTATCACATTCGGGTCTGTAATAAATGTAGAGACCTCTTCAAAACGTGAAACCAAACCGTCTAATTTTTCCAGTAATGTATTGTTTTCTGCCATTCTAATGGAATGCTTATACAGTTGAGTGATTAGATAGGTATTTGTTTACCATAATCTGCTATAGGCTATCCAGGTAAAGAATACCAACAATATGAGCCCCAGCAAGATGAGTGGTAAGTCTCTTTTGGCTTTCCATTGAAACTCTTTGACACCAAAGTATTTCCCATAAATAAAGGAAATGGAAAACCCTGGAATTCCAAAACTTAGACCTTTTAGAATGGGAGCGTCAAATTCAATACTGAGAAAGAAAAGGACAAACCATAAAATAAGTAATCCGATGCCGATAAGACATCCTTGCTTTTCTTGCGGTTTCATACAATTGTAAGAGGTCGCTGATTAATATTTGAATTCTCCGAATTCGGAACGGATAATCAGTTCTTTGTGATCGCTTTCTTCGATGTGTCCGATAATCTGTGCATCGATGTTGAACGACTTGCTGATTTCAATTACCTGCTCTGCATGTTCCGGTGACAGGTAGACTTCCAGACGGTGTCCCATGTTGAACACTTTGTACATTTCGTCCCAGTCGGTACCGCTCTGTTCCTTGATGGTGCGGAACAAAGGAGGCACAGGGAAGAGGTTGTCTTTGATGACCCGGCAGTTGTCGCCTACGAAGTGCAGTACTTTTGTTTGGGCACCACCTGAGCAATGAACCATACCATGGATTTGCGGACGCAGGGCATCCAGCAGTTTCTTGACTACCGGAGCATAGGTACGTGTCGGAGAAAGCACCAGTTTGCCGGCATCCAGCGGAGAACCTTCTACTGCATCTGTCAGCTTCAGTTTGCCACTGTAAACCAGTTCTTCAGGTACGGCATGGTCATAGCTTTCCGGATATTTCTCTGCCAGGTATTTGCTGAACACATCGTGACGCGCACTGGTCAGTCCGTTGCTGCCCATACCGCCGTTGTATTCTTTCTCATAAGTTGCCTGACCGTAAGAAGCCAGACCCACAATCACATCTCCCGGACGGATATTGGCATTGTTGATGACATCCGCACGTTTCATACGGCAAGTTACCGTACTGTCCACGATGATGGTGCGGACCAAGTCGCCTACATCAGCAGTTTCTCCACCAGTAGCATATACACCGACGCCCATTTCGCGGAGTTCGGCCAGCAGTTCGTCTGTTCCGTTGATGATGGCTGAAATCACTTCACCCGGTACAAGCAGCTTGTTGCGTCCAATGGTAGAAGATACCAAAATATTGTCTACCGCACCTACGCACAACAAGTCATCAATGTTCATAATCAGTGCATCCTGTGCGATGCCCTTCCATACAGACAAGTCGCCGGTTTCTTTCCAGTACAAATAGGCCAGTGAGGATTTTGTTCCGGCTCCGTCGGCATGCATGATGTTGCAATATTCCGGATCACCTCCCAGAATATCAGGAATAATTTTACAGAATGCGTTCGGGAAAATACCTTTGTCAATGTTCTTGATGGCGTTGTGTACATCTTCTTTCGATGCAGATACGCCGCGCTGCATGTATCGTTGATTGCTCATGAGTATAGTAAGTTTGTTTGTTTCAATTGAATGTGCAAATTTAGTGATTATTCCTTTTATAACCATGCGTTTTGGAATAAAACCTTCTCAGTATATCGTGACTCCTGCCGGGGTAATGCTTCCATCGGGAGCCATCAGGCTGAATCGGAAAAATCCCTTCCCGATTTTTTTTGGTATATCTTTCTCTGGATCTGTCGTACGTAGAATTTCCAGTCCGGTCACATCGCTGATAATGAGAGTATATCCTTGAGGAACAGAAGGATATTCTCCGTATAGAATGGAAGGCTCTGTTTTCTGAGGCATGTTCAGGGCCAATGGGACACTTTCATGTCCATATCGGTCGACAGTGGTGACAGCCCAGTAGATTCCTCCTTTTTCGAAAAGACTGGCTATGAATGTGTACTGACAGCTGTCGGTGCGTGTGACTATCAGATTTTGAGCTTTTTCTGTATCTACCGGATAAGCATCTGATGCATATACACGGTAATAAATGCCTCCGGGTAAAGACGTGGAAGCTTTCCAACTCATGCGGATGCCATTTTCTTGCAAACTCAGGGAAGGAGAAGAGGGTGCTGCCGGAATTTCACTTTTGGCCCATGTCATAGGAGGGACTACTGCAGGATAGACGTAGAAGTTGTTTTTAAGTTCATCTAGAATTCCCTTGGTATTGTCAAGCAGGAATTTGTTGCGGAAATAGGCTTGACCTTCCAATCCGATTTTTCGTGTAAAATAGATTTGCCGTATAATTTCATCCAGTTTCCAGTCTTGTTCTTTGGGGTGAAGAAAATAGATGCCCAGTCCGGGAACGACCCAGCGTTCGTTCTTGTTTTCCAGCCAGTCGAGTGCAAAAGGATAAAAATGGTTCCCTTGAAAATACATCATCGGGAACAAGGCATCCTGTATTCCTTCATCGAGCCATTTTTGAGCATCCTGGTATACTGTGCTGTAGGCGTTCCATCCAAAAGATGAATAACGTCGGGTATCGTTGAACTTTCCAATGGGAGAACTGCTTACTTTCACCCAAGGTTTCAGCTTCTTGACTTCTGTATAGATGCGTCGGACAATGTGGGTGATGTTGTTTCTTCGCCATTGTTTGAGGTCTTGTTTCTTTCCATATTTCCGGTAGGTATCTTGGTCGGGAAACTTTTCACCTTGTTCCGGATAGCGGATATAGTCTAGGTGAATACCGTCTACATCGTAATGAGAGACGATTTCTTTGGCAATTTGGCTGAGGTACTCGGCAGTTCCGGGATTTCCGGGATCCAGATACCAGCTTCCTTGAAACTGTTTACAGAGTTTCGGCTGTTTTCTAGTTACACAATTTTTTCCCAGCAAACCTACCTGACGCTGGTTGCCAATAGGGATACATACCAGCCAGGCATGTAATTCCAGTCCCCGTTTGTGACATTCTTCTACGGCGAATTGGAGGGGGTCATATCCGGGATTCTTTCCGGTATGTCCTGTCAGGCATTCTGCGAACGTTTCAAAAGCGGAAGGATATATGACATCTCCCCGAAGGCGAGTCTGGAAAAGTACAGTATTGAAATGCGCGGCTTTCAATTCATCCAGTTGGTGTCTTAGTTCGTTTTTTTGTGCTTCGATGCTTTGCGGAGAATTGGCTCTTTTGGAAGGCCAGTCCATCCCTCCAAGCGTGGTCAGCCAGGTGGCACGAATTTCTCCTTTAGGCTGTGCTTGTATAAAAAGAGAGCAGCCTATGAATAGCAGACTGATAAGTATTCGCATGTCGGATTCAAAATTTGCGCAAATATAATTAAAGCTGTTTGCAGAGACAAATTGAAAATGCAGTTTTCGAAGGAATGTGTGGTAGTATGTCTTGCATCAGGTCTCAATCTTGTTTATAAACGGAAGAGAACTGAATGCGTTTTTATAGAAATGGAGGCTTTTCATGAATTAAAATTATCTTATTTTGGCGTCGGTTTTCTTCTTTTTATTACTTTTGCGCCGAAATAAGAGATAAATCGAAAATCTATGGTCGCATTTACTATCGCATTGGTTTTACTGGTGGTAGGATATTGGGTTTATGGAAAATACATTGACACGTTGTTCGCACCTGATTCTGCCCGAAAAACTCCGGCATTGACCCTGACAGACGGAGTTGATTTCATTCCACTTCCTACGTGGAAAATCTTTATGATTCAGTTCTTGAATATTGCCGGCTTAGGGCCTATTTTCGGGGCTATCATGGGCGCACAGTTCGGCACGGCTTCTTACTTGTGGATTGTGTTCGGTACGATTTTTGCCGGTGCGGTCCACGATTTTCTGTCCGGCACGTTGTCATTGCGGAACAGGGGGGAAAGCTTGCCGGAAATTATCGGCCGTTATCTGGGAATAAGAACGAAAAAGGTAGCTTGTGTATTTACGGTATTGCTGATGATTCTGGTGGGGGCTGTATTTGTATCAGGACCTGCGGAACTGTTGGCCGGAATGACACCTGCTTCCTTGAATGTGTATTTCTGGGTGGTGGTCATCTTCTTGTATTATATTTTGGCCACCATGCTTCCTATCGACAAGATTATCGGTCGGATATATCCGTTGTTTGCATTTGCCCTGTTGTTCATGGCGGTAGGAGTTCTGGTCATGCTGTATGTGAAAAGTCCGGCTCTTCCGGAGATATGGGAAGGATTTGGAACCAAGTATGAGAAAAACCCCATATTCCCGATGATGTTCATATCCATTGCCTGTGGGGCCATCAGCGGTTTCCATGCCACTCAATCCCCCTTGATGGCGCGTTGCATTACCAATGAGAAACATTGTCGTCCGGTGTTTTACGGGGCGATGGTAACCGAAGGTATTGTGGCGCTGATTTGGGCAGCCGCTGCGACGTATTTCTTTCAGGAAAACGGCATTGTAGACAAGGTGACAGGAGTGGCTTATTCAGGAGCCAAGGTAGCCACTGACATTTCCAAGGACTGGTTGGGTACCTTTGGCGGTATCCTGGCCATTCTGGGTATTGTGGCAGCTCCGATAACGAGTGGCGATACAGCTCTCCGCTCGGCCCGTCTGATTGTGGCCGATTTCTTCCGCGTGGAGCAGCGTTCCATCGGAAAGCGTCTGGTCATCAGTATTCCGATTTTTCTGGTCACCGTAGGATTGCTGGTCTATAGTTTTGGCGATGCGGAAGGCTTCAAGATAATCTGGCGGTATTTTGCCTGGTGTAACCAGACTTTATCTGTCTTTACGCTATGGGCCATTACAGTCTATCTGGTGGGAGCCCGGAAAAATTACTGGGTGACTTTGGTGCCAGCCCTGTTCATGACATGTGTCTGCTCCACTTATTTGTTTATTGCCCCCGAAGGTTTTTCGTTGGGGAGTGAAGTCTCCTATGCCATTGGAGGAGGCTGTACGTTGGTAGCGGCGGTGTGGTTCATGTGCTGGTTCCGCCGGGTACGTTCCTTGTAGCGATTTGTTTGGCTGTTCAACAGATTATGGCTACTTTTGCAGCCGGTAAAGGATAAAAGTGAAATCAAATGAAAAAACAATTCTTTTTGATGTGGGCCATGGCCGTTGTTTCGACGGGAGTAATGGCTCAGAAGAAAGATTTTGGCTATAAGTTTTATGGCCAGGTACGTACGGACCTGTTTTATAACAGCCGTTCCAATTCGGAGACAGTGGATGGACTTTTTTATATGTATCCCAAGGATATGGCTCCCGATGCGGATGGAAAGGATTTGAATGCAAAACCCGACGGTAATTTCTATACCTTATATACTAGGTTGGGAGTGGATGTGACCGGGCCGATGTGGGGAAAGGCTAAGACTTCGGCAAAGGTAGAGATAGACTTCCGCGGTTCAGGTACCACCTATTCGCTGATTCGTATTCGTCATGCCTATTTTAATTTGGATTGGGGAAAATCTGCGTTGTTGGTAGGACAGACCTGGCATCCTTTATATGGAGATGTGTCGCCCGACATCTTGAACCTGAATATGGGAGCTCCTTATCAGCCTTTCAGCCGTGCGCCTCAGGTGCGCTACCGTTTGACGGAAAAACATTTCGTGCTGACTGCTGCTGCCGTATGGCAGTCACAATATCTGTCTGTCGGTCCGTCTTCCAATCAGGCAGGTGCGACAACTACTCAGAAGAACCAGAGTTTCATCAAGAACGGATGTATGCCGGAATTTTATCTGGGAATGGATTATAAACGCCCGGGTTTATTGGCCGGAGCAGGCGTACATGTGGCTTCCATCACTCCTCGTACGCAGTCGGAATATGATGGAAAAACCTACAAGGTGAGCGAACGCATTACGGGAGTTTCTGCCGAGGCACATGTGAAGTATACGCACCAGCGTTTCCTGTTGGCTGCCAAGAGTGTGCTGGGCTCCAATCTCACACAGGCCAGTACCATCGGAGGTTATGGCATTACTTCCACTGATTCCCGGACCGGGGAACAGGAATATACGCCGGTGCGCGTTTCTCATACTTGGTTGAATATGATGTATGGAAGTACCTTCCGTGGCGGAATCTTTGCCGGATATCTGAAAAACCTGGGTGCATCGAAAGAAGTGACCGGAGTGTTGGGGACTGGAACCGATATTGACCAGTTGAATACGTTGGGTGCTGAATTTACTTATAACCGTCCAAATTGGAAAATCGGGGCCGAATATACCTGGACAGGTGCCTGGTATGGAGATTATACTGCAAAGGCCCGCGTGACCAATACGCATCTGGTGAAAAACAATCGTATTGTATTCACGGCCTTGTTCCAGTTCTGAGACAAGCAGCGCCTGCTGTCCGCTGAATGTGGCGGTTGGAACATGAAAAGTGTAAGTTGAAGATAAGTCCTTGTGTTTCTACAAATTTCATGTTAAAAATCAAGTAAAGGTTATAAATATTGAGATTATATAAAGAAAAAGTATTACCTTTGCATGAATACAAAAACATAGAAGATGGGACATCATCAATTAGACACCTTAGACGAACAGATCCTGCGTATGATTGCAGGCAATGCACGTATTCCATTCTTGGAAGTGGCACGCGCGTGTAATGTATCGGGAGCCGCTATTCATCAGCGAATTCAAAAGTTGACGAACCTGGGAATTCTGAAAGGTTCAGAATTCATCATTGATCCGGAAAAGATAGGCTATGAAACTTGTGCCTACATCGGTTTGTATTTAAAAGACCCGGAACAATTCGACACGGTTACGGAAGCATTGAAGCACATTCCGGAAGTAGTGGAATGTCATTTTACGACCGGACAGTATGACTTGTTTATCAAAATTTATGCGAAAAACAATCATCACCTGCTGGAAATCATTCATGACAAGCTTCAGCCGCTGGGTCTGTCACGTTCGGAAACAATTATTTCTTTCCGTGAAGCCATCAAACGCCAGATGCCAATTATGGACCTGGCGAATGACGATGATTGATACGTGACACTTATTTTTGTGTACGTTCGTAGTCAACGAAACTATAGGAGTAGAGATGCTTTTCGTCCGTTGGATGGCATTCTCTACTTTTTTCTTGCCATATATGGCGGTCTATTTCCGGGAAGAAAGTGTCGGCGGGCACTTGGTCGTCTTCCACTTCTGTCAGATAGAGGCGGTCGGCCAGCGGAAGGGCCTCCGTGTAGAGCGTGGCTCCTCCGATGATGAAGACTTCTTCTTCCTCTTTGCAGGATTTCAAGGCTTCTTCCAGTGTGTGGAAGCATTCTGCTCCTTCAAAATGTAAATCCTTTCTGCTCAGTACGACATTTCTCCGGTTAGGCAGGGCTCCTTTGGGGAGAGATTCAAAGGTATGCCGTCCCATCAGAATGGTGTGGCCTGTGGTGAGTGCCTTGAAACGTTTCAGGTCGTTGGGCAGCCAGTAAAGCAATTTGTTCTGGTAGCCGATGCCTCGTTTTTGGTTGATGGCGGCGATGATGGATAAGGTCATATTTCTGTTCTTTAAAGTGGGTTATACGGATACTTTTCCCGCGATGTGTGGCCACGGGTCGTAGTTCTCCAGCTGGAAGTCTTCGTATTGGAAGCTGAAGATGTCCTTCACGTCCGGATTGATTTTCATGGTAGGCAAGGGGCGTGGAGTGCGTGTCAGCTGTAAATCAACTTGTTCCAGGTGATTCAAGTAGATGTGGGCATCTCCGAGCGTGTGGATGAAATCACCCGCTTTCAGTCCGGTCACCTGTGCCATCATCTGCAGCAGCAGGGCATAGGAGGCGATGTTGAACGGTACGCCCAGGAAGGTGTCGGCACTGCGCTGGTACATTTGCAGGCTCAGTCGTCCGTTGGCCACATAGAACTGAAAAAACGCGTGGCACGGGGGAAGGTTCATGTGGTTCAAGTCGCCCACGTTCCAGGCACTGACGATGATGCGCCGGGAGTCGGGATTATGCTTGATGGTTTCCACCGCTTCCGAAATCTGGTCGATGAACGTACCGTCGTAGCCGGGCCAGGAGCGCCACTGGTAGCCGTAGATATGACCTAGGTCTCCGTTTTCATCGGCCCATTCGTTCCAGATTCTGACGCCATGTTCTTGCAGGTATTTCACGTTGGTATCCCCTTTGAGGAACCACAACAGTTCGTAGATGATGGATTTCAGGTGGAGTTTTTTGGTTGTGACGAGCGGGAAGCCGTCTTCCAGGTTGAAGCGCATCTGGTGACCGAACACGCTGAGGGTGCCTGTGCCGGTACGGTCGTCTTTGCGTACGCCTTCCGTACGGATGCGGTGCAACAAGTCAAGATATTGTTTCATGATTGGATTTTTTTGTTTTTGCAAAGGTAGCTAATTTTTTTTATTTTTGCCGGCGTAACATAATTGCTTAGCGTCATCATGAATTTACCCTCTGATTTTGTCATTCGCACACGTCGGCTGATGGGGGATGCCGACTTTTCTGCGTTGGAGGAAGCCTTGGAAAAGGAGACTCCGGTCAGCATCCGTATCAATCAGGATAAATGTACTTCTGTTCCTGTGGACAGCACACCAGTGCCTTGGTGTCCGGAAGGATACTACCTGTCCGGCAGGCCGGCGTTCACGTTCGACCCGTTGTTTCACGCCGGATGTTATTACGTGCAGGAGGCATCGTCCATGTTTTTGGCCCAGGCACTCCGGCAGTATGTGCAGAAACCGGTTGTGATGCTCGATTTGTGTGCGGCTCCTGGAGGAAAATCCACACTGGCCCGGTCGGTGTTGCCCGAAGGCAGTCTGCTGGTAGCCAATGAGGTGATGCGCAACCGTTCGCAGGTACTGGCTGAGAATCTGGTCAAATGGGGAAATCCGGAGGTGATGGTAACGAACAACGATCCGGCAGATTTTACGGAACTGGGCCCTCTCTTCGATGTGATTCTGACTGATGTGCCCTGCTCGGGAGAAGGAATGTTCCGCAAAGATGAAGTGGCGGTGCAGGAATGGAGTATCGCCAACGTGGATACGTGCTGGCAGCGGCAGCGTCGGATTCTGCGTGATATATGGCCTTGCCTGAAGACCGGAGGCCTGCTGGTGTATAGCACTTGCACGTACAACCGGGAAGAGAATGAAGACAATGTGGCCTGGATTGCACAAGAACTGGGCGCAGAGGTGTTGCCTTTGGAAGTGAAGCCGGAATGGCATATTACCGGAAACCTGACCGAGCATACTTTCCCGGTTTATCGTTTCTTGCCGCACAAGACAACGGGAGAAGGACTGTTTCTGGCTGTCTTGCGGAAAACGTCGGAAGAAGACAGGGAATGTGCACGGGTGAAGCCGGCGGGCAAGTCTCCCAAAAAAGGAAAAGGAGGAAAAACACCGGTGCTGCAGGTGCCGCGAGAGATGCAGACATGGATACACGGAGCAGAAGGTTACGAATTCCGTGTGGAAGAGATGGAAGCGGTGGCTTTCCCTATGGCCCATAAAGACCTCTATGATTTGCTGAAAAGTTGGCTTAAAGTATTGCATGCGGGTGTCAGACTGGGAGAATGGAAAGGGAAGGACTGGCAGCCTTCGCATACACTGGCCATGAGTACGGCATTCCGGAAAGAAGCTTTTCCGACAGCGGAACTGACTTATGAGCAGGCTGTGGCTTATTTGCGGAAAGAGGCGGTGACTCTTTCACCGGAGGTATCGAAAGGATATGTGGTGTTGGCTTATCGCGGACAGGCATTGGGCTTTGCCAAAAATATCGGCAATCGGGCCAACAATTTGTATCCGCAGGAATGGAGAATCCGAAGCGGATATTTGCCGGAAATACTTCCCAATTTATTTGTCTGAAAAACGCCTAGGCGTTTGAACTCAAACGCAAGTACGTTTTAAGCAAAACGCCTAAGCGTTTTAAGTGAAACGCTTAGACGTTTGGATGAAAACGCTTAGACGTTTTTCCTGAAACGTAAAGGCGTTTTTATGGTGTTTTGTAACTCGTTGAAAATCAGTGCGGCTTACTTTTCTAAAGTAAGTGGAATGCCTTGGTAGAAATCCAGAATTTTGGCACGGAACAGGTAGTCGTATTTTGCCTGCACACAGTCGGACACGGCTTTCATCCAGTTGGTGCGGGCTTCGTTGTATTCCGTGGCGTTGGCTTTTCCGTTGGTATATTTTTCTTTCATGAGCTTGAAGGAGGCTTCTGCCGCTTCGTCGGCTACCTGACTGCTTTGGTATTTGCTCTCCGCATTGACGGCATTGTAATAGGCTTGCTGTATCTCTTTGTAGAGTGCCTTTTTACTTTCCTCCAGTTGCCAGTTCAGGGTGGTTTGTTCCAGGCGTGCCGTACGGACCCGGTTACGGGTACTCAGTCGGTTGAAGATGGGGATGCTCAGCGAAAGTCCCACGTATTGGCTGAAATTGTCCTTCAGCTGGGAATGGAAACTGGCATTGTCTCTGCCCGACATTTTGTAGTAGCTGGTACCCAGACCGGCACCGAAACTGAGTTGGGGATAATAGGCGCTTTGGGCAATGCGGATGCTGCGGGCTGCGCCTTGCAAGCGATACTGTGCCGCCTTGATGGAAGGCTTGATGAGCAGTGCCTGATTGTAGATGTCGGTTGGAGAGGTCAGCGTTCCGAACAGTTGTTCGGGCTGGATGTCGGGACTGACAATCTGGAAATTATCCGGCGAAGGCAGTTCCAGCAGTTGGCTGAGATCGAGCAGGGACAAGCGATAGTCGTTCTCGGTCTGTACCAGTGAAAGCTGGTCTTGTGCCACGCGCGATTTGGCCTCGTACAATTCCGCTTCCGAGGCTTTCCCGTTTTGGAAATAGGCTTCTTTCTGGGTCAGTATTTCCTGACTCAGTTCCACTTGCTGCCGGGCTATTTTCACCAGTTCCTCGTTGAAGAGCACTTGCAGGTAGGCCGAGGTCACCTGAATGCTGATATCCTCTTTGGCCTTGTTCAAGTCTTCCGTGGCTGCTTGGAGGTTCAGTTTGGAAAGGGCAATGTTATTCGGAATCTGCATGCCGGTGAACAAGGGTACACTGGTGCTCAGGTTGAAGCCCGTGTTCTGGGTATTGATACTCTGGTAGGTGTTGTTAGACTGCAAGCTTCGTCCGAAGTTGAACGAGTGGGAGGCACTGCCGTTCAGGTCGGGCAGACGGCTCCATTTGGCGGTATTCAGTTCCACTGCGCTCTTGTCGCGGGCGGCTTCCTGCTGCTTGACGGTCAGGTTGTGGGCGATGGCATACTCGATGCAGCGTGTCAAGTCCCATGCTTCCTCTGCTTGGCTGGCACCTGTGGCCAGCAGGCCGAAACTCAGTACGGCCAGTTGTTTCAAGTTGATTCTCATGGCTTACATTTCTTTTTTGAGTCCTCGAATAGCTTCATCGGGTTTCAGCCCGCTCTTAATCTCGATATTTACTCCGTCACTGATGCCGGTCTGTACTTGGCGGCGGATAAATTTCTGTGTGGGTACACTGTCGGTCAATACATAGACAAAGGTAGAATCGCCACTGAACTCAATGGCACTTTCCGGTACGGTCAGTGCGTGGTTGGCTCGCTGGAGTTCGATTTCCGCATTGGCACTGTATCCGGAACGGATGGTCACACTGTCGGGCACGGTGATGGCTGCCTTGATTTCAAACTGGTTGGCTCCGTTGTTTTCCACGCTTTTCGGAGAAATGTATTCCAGTACGGCATCGAATTTCATGTTCTGCAAGGCGCCAAGCGTGATTTTGACGGGGATACCTTCGCGGATACGTCCCACTTCCGTTTCGTCCACATTGCCACGGAAGATGAGGTCGCCCATATCGGCTACGGTGGCGATAGTGGTACCGTCGTTGAACGTGTTACTCATGATGACGGAGTTACCCACTTTGATAGGTACGTCTAGAATCAGTCCGTCGATGGTAGAACGAATCAGGGTACTGCTGAAGGAGGCACTGCTCTTGGTGATTCCTTCTTTTACGATTTGCAGGTTGTCTTTGGCGGCCTGCAATTCTTCGCGGGCTTGTTTGGCGGCCAGCAGCGTCTTTTCGTATTCTTCGCTGCTCACCAGCTTGCTCTTATAGAGTTTTTCCATGCGTTCCAAATCCGTTTCGGCCTGTCGTCCGTTGATTTCAGCCAGACGGACACGGCTTTCAGCCGAATTGAGGGAACCCAGTTCGGGGATGACCTTGACCTTGGCGATGATTTCACCTTTTTTCACCGTTTCGCCGGCTTCCTTGTACACTTCCGAAATGATGCCGGAAATTTGCGGCTTGATTTGTACTTCGTCGCGCGGTTCAATCTTTCCAGTGGCTACGGTGGTTTGCACCAAATCCGTGGTCTGTGAATGGAGAATTTCGTACGCCGTGTCTTTCGGCTGTGATTTTTGATACAGGAACACGAAGGTTCCGATGAAAATCAGTGCAATCAGCACCAATGAGATGATCTTGATGTACTTTTTCATAATGAACTTTGGTTTTTTGTTTGTTTTGTGGCTTTATTTATTCGTCGCGTATGGCTTCAATGGGTTTGATGCTCATGGCCCGGTAGGCAGGAGCCAGTCCGGCCAGCAGTCCTAATATGAGCAGGAGGGCACAGGCACCGATGGCTTCCCAAAAACTAATCTGGAACTCAGTAGGTGCAGTAGGAGTGGAAGTACCCATTTCTGTCAGGTTCAGCAGGAACACGGCAAACGTGATGCCGGCCATGCCTGCCAGAATGGTCAGCACCATGCTTTCCGACAGAATCTGTGATAGAATGTCATTGGGGCGGGCACCGATGGCACGCCGGATACCGATTTCAGTAGTCCGTTCCTTGACGGTGACCATCATGATGTTGCTCACTCCAATGGCACCGGCCAGCAGGGTACCGAGTCCGACCATCCAGCCCAAAATCTTAATGCCCGAAAACAAGTTGTCTACCATGCTGAACATAGCTTCCGCATTGACCAGAATCACAGCCTGTCCGTCGTTGGGGTGAATCAGATGGGCATTTTTAATCACCTGTTCCACTTTCTTCTCTACCTCTCCAATGGAATAGCCTTTACGGGCCGTATAACAGAGGAGCTGTACTTTCTGGCCGAAGTTGTAGTTCTGCTGCATGGTGGTGAAAGGGATGATGACCGAGGTCTCCGACTGTCCTTGGATGGAGATGTTTCCTACGGCCATGCTGACCCCGATAATCCGGTAGTAAATGCCGTTGACCTCGATGAACTTTCCGCAGGGGTCTTCCCCTCCTGGGAACAGGCTCTCGTAGATACGCTTCCCGATGACACACACTTTCCGTTGGTCGCGGATGTCGATGTCGTTGATGAAACGTCCGAATACGATGTTGGGTTCTTCAATCTTCTGGTATTCGGGATACAGGCCTTTCAGGGTTCCTGAGATTTTATTCTCGTTGTAAATGGCATTGATGCCCCATTTGGCTAGGGTGGCAGTCACGGTTTCCAGCTCGTTGACTTGTTTCCGGACCCGTTCTACATCTTTGTTTTCCAAATCCCAGTATCTTCCCTGCTGGAATCCTTTATAAGCCTTGCTGGTTTTGTTGGCGCCCAGGAAACCGGAGTTGGTGGCAAAGCCTTCAAATTGCCGGGACAACATCTGTTGCAGTCCTTTGGCCCCTCCCATCAGGGCAATCAGCATGAATACCCCCCAGAAGATACCGAAGGCCGTCAGGAAACTTCTGGTTTTGTTGCGAGTGATGGTGAGAAGAATTTCTTCCCATGTATCTAAGTCAAATCGTCTCATGGTTAATCTGCTCTAAGTGCTTCAATGGGTCGGATTCTGGCTGCTTTTCGTGCCGGGAAAAGTCCAGCCAGCGTACCGGCAATAACTAAGGTCAGGGTCGCCTCAATGGCAATGGAGAGGTCGACCGTGGGGTTCTCGAAGAAGGTCATGGAAAAGACACCCATGTCCATGGTCTGTTTTCCGGCCACTTGGTTCATGTATTCCGTGACGGCAATGCCCGCCACCATGCCGATGTAGCCGAAGAAGGTGGTGATGGCTACACTTTCCGAAATAATCAGCCAGAGGATGGACATCGGTTTGGCCCCCAGTGCTTTGCGGATGCCGAACTCGTGGGTCCGTTCGCGGACGGTAATGAGCATGATGTTGCTCACTCCCACGATGCCGCTCAGTAAGGTAAAGATACCAATCACCCAGATGGCAGTATGCAGAATCTTCGTCGCGCTTTGTTGCTGGAGGTACTGGGTGAAACGGTTCCAAATCCAGATGGCGCCGTCATCGGTAGGAGAGAATTGTTTTTTCAGCCCTAAGGTACGGCGGTAGTCGGCTTCAAATTGTTCGTTCAAGGCTTCATTGGCCAATCCTTGGGTTGTGAACGTGATGTTGTCAATGCTGTCTCCTTTCTGATAAATAGTTTGCAGGGTGGTGAAAGGTACCAGTGCCGAAGGAGAGAAACTGTTCTGGTCTTTGTAGATGCCCACCACCTGATAGGAAACCCCTTGTGCGTTGAGGTATTTTCCTATAGGAGCCGTATGCGGGAAAAGGTTCTTGACCGTCTTCTCATGGAGGACAATGACTTTTCGCTTTTCCTCTATGTCGCGTTTGTTGATGAAGCGCCCTTCCTTTATCTTGATGGCTTCGAGGGACGGATAATTGGGAAGTACCCCGTCCAGCTCGATGCTGAGAGCCTCCTTGCCATAGGTCAGGGTGACATCACTCTTGCTGACGGTGGCACCTGTTTCTAAAATATGGTCGGGGAAGGAAGAACCCGTCAGTGCCCGGTCGCTTTCTTTCAGGTAAATGCTCCGCCCTTCTTTCATCCCTTTATAAGGTTCTGAAGTCATGCCCGGATAGATTTTCATGGAGTTCATGAGCATCCCTTCCGACTGGTTCTCAAATGCATGGATGAGGCCGTTGCCTGCTCCAAGGAGTACAATCAGCATGAAAATACCCCATGCCACGGAAAAACCGGTCAATAAAGTGCGCAGTTTGTTGCGCATGATGGTTCCGTAGATTTCTTGTATCAGTTCTGTCATAGCGCTAGGTTATTTCATGAATCCGTTTTGTCCGAACGGAGAGGCATGGTGGTCGATATTGTCTTCTATGCGTTCTATCAGTCCGTCTTTGATGTGGATGATTTTATTGGTTTGGTTGGCCACTCCACTTTCGTGGGTGACTACGACGATGGTCAGTCCCTCTTGGTCGTGCAGTTCTTTCAGGATGTTCATAACTTCCACCGAAGTCTTGCTGTCGAGTGCTCCGGTCGGTTCGTCGGCCAGGATGATTTCCGGTTTGGAAATTAGTGCCCGTGCGATGGCTACACGCTGTTTTTGCCCGCCCGACAGTTCGTTAGGGAGGTGATGAGCCCATTCTTTCAGTCCCAGCTTGTCTAAGTATTCCATGGCCAGCAGGTTTCGTTTCTTTCGGCTGACACCCTGGTAGAAAAGAGGGAGAGCCACATTCTCCATGGCGTTTTTGAACGAAATGAGGTTGAATGACTGGAAGATGAAGCCGATCATCCGGTTGCGGTACTCAGCGGCTTTGGTTTCACTTAAGTTCCGGATAAGGACATTGTTCAGGTAATACTCGCCGGAATCGTAGTTGTCCAATATCCCGAGAATGTTCAACAAGGTAGATTTTCCGGAACCGGAGGCACCCATGATGGAGACAAATTCTCCTTTTTTAATATGCAGGTCTATGCCTTTGAGTACATGAAGGGGAGTGCCGTTGTAGTAGGTTTTGTGAATGTTTTTTAAAAGTATCATTTGGTTTGTGTTAATTGATTTTTAATCGTATTGCACAAATGTAGAAAAAGTGATACGTTCTCAAAAATAGTAGGTGAAAAATTTGTTCTGTTTTTACTGATTATTTACTTTTGTCCGTAGATAATTAACCCTAAATAAAGAAATGTCATGGCAATAAACATGGAAAAACCTTATGTAGTAGGTATGGATATTGGCGGAACAAACACTGTTTTTGGTGTGGTTGACTCACGTGGTAACGTGCTGGCTTCTGATTCTGTCAAAACTCAGCAATATGAAAACATCGAAGAATATGTAGAAGCTGTATGTAAAAAACTCCTTCCTTTGCTGTCTCAGTTTGGTGGAGCTGAAAAGATAAAAGGTATGGGGGTTGGTGCGCCGAATGGTAACTATTACAGTGGAACCATTGAGTTTGCTCCGAACCTTCCGTGGAAAGGAATTATTCCGTTGGCATCTATGTTTGAGGAGCAGCTGGGAATCCCTACTGCGTTGACAAACGACGCCAATGCAGCTGCCATCGGAGAGATGACGTATGGTGCGGCTCGCGGTATGAAAGATTTTATCATGATTACCTTGGGTACCGGTGTCGGAAGTGGTATTGTAGTCAACGGACAGTTGGTTTACGGTCATGATGGCTTTGCCGGTGAATTGGGACACGTAATTGTGGACCGTAACGGCCGTTCATGTGGTTGCGGACGTAAAGGTTGTTTGGAAACCTATTGTTCGGCTACCGGAGTGGCCCGTACAGCCCGTGAATTCCTGGTACAGCGTACGGAACCGAGTTTGTTGCGTAACGTACCTGCAGATGAAATCCAGTCGAAAGATGTATACGATGCTGCAGTGAAAGGCGATAAACTGGCACAGGATATCTTTGAATATACAGGACGTATTTTGGGAGAGGCTTTGGCCAACTTTATAGCTTTCTCCAGTCCGGAGGCCATTATTCTGTTCGGTGGTTTGGCTAAGTCGGGCGATTACATCATGAAACCGATTCAGAAGGCAATTGATGAAAACATCCTGAAGATTTATGCTGGAAAAACCAAATTGTTGCTCTCTCAGTTAAAAGATGCAGATGCGGCTGTATTAGGTGCCAGTGCATTGGGATGGGAAGTAAAAGATAACTGATTCTTAGATTATAAATTAGAAAAACAGCCTTGGCGGAAGTTTTACTTGCCAAGGCTGTTTTTTATTATCCACCTGAACATTCGGTCTTCACAGAGGGCATGCAGGAGAATAATACATCTAATCCTAACCTAAATAATATTATGAAAAACCTTTTTTTATTCAGTATGCAAAAATAAACTTTCTTGTGGACATAAACTTGTATTTTTTGATTTTATAAGTGAAAAACTGAGTATAATACTATCTGATTGGATAATTTGAACTGATAAATGTAAATAATGTAAATAAAGTTTGTATCTTTGCCCCAAATTTATAATTGAAAACAATATGAGTTATAATTTGCTGAAAGGAAAAAGAGGTATTATTTTTGGTGCACTGAATGAACAGTCTATCGCATGGAAAGTAGCTGAAAAGGCTGTAGAAGAAGGTGCTATTATCACACTATCTAATACCCCTGTAGCAGTACGTATGGGGCAGGTATCTGCTTTGGCGGAAAAGTTGAACTGTGAAGTGATTCCCGCTGATGCTACCTGCGTAGAAGATTTGGAAAATGTATTCAAGCGTTCAATGGAAGTATTGGGCGGTAAGATTGACTTTGTGCTTCATTCAATTGGTATGTCTCCAAATGTTCGCAAGAAACGTACATACGATGATTTGGACTATGACATGCTGGCAAAAACATTGGATATATCTGCTGTATCATTCCATAAAATGATTCAGTCTGCCAAGAAGTTGGATGCCATCAACGAATATGGTTCTATTTTGGCTTTGAGCTATGTAGCTGCGCAGCGTACGTTCTATGGTTACAATGATATGGCCGATGCCAAAGCGTTATTGGAATCTATTGCCCGTAGTTTCGGTTATATTTACGGTCGTGAACATCATGTACGTATCAATACGATTTCTCAGTCACCGACCATGACTACTGCCGGTTCGGGTGTGAAAGGTATGGACAAGTTGTTCGACTTTGCCAACCGGATGTCTCCTTTGGGAAATGCATCGGCTGATGAATGTGCGGATTACTGTATCGTAATGTTCTCTGATCTGACTCGTAAGGTAACTATGCAGAACTTGTTCCACGATGGTGGTTTCTCTAGCGTGGGTATGAGTTTGAGAGCCATGGCTACTTATGAAAAAGGATTGGATGAATATAAGGATGCCAATGGTAATATTATTTACGGATAATCATTAAATGTATCGATTTATCTTTATATTACTGAGTATAATCGTCTTTTCTGCTTGTCATTCTGATGAGCAGGAGGGCGATTTTTCTTTTGAGGAAATAAAGATAGCACGATACGACCGTCTTCAGTATGAATCTTCCGTGCAAAACAATTTTTTCGCTTTACAACGGATGAGAACTGAATTTGCTCAGGAAACTCGTTTGTTGATAGAAGACGTACTGGAATTGGGAGCGGTAGATGCTCCTGATATTTATGAACGTTTATGCGGATATTATGCTGATTCTGTGCTTGTTCACCTGATGGATGATGCAGAACAGAAATTCAAGGATATGAGTCGTTGGGAAAAGGAACTGACAAAAGGGTTCAGGGTATTGAAGAAAGAGATTCCAGAATTACCTGTTCCGAAGGTATATGCACAAATCTCTGCATTGAATCAGTCTGTAGTAGTGGGAGATAGTGTGTTAGGTATCAGCCTTGACAAGTATATGGGAAGTGAATATCCCCTTTATAAGCGATTTTATTATGTGAATCAGCGCCGTTCTATGTCTTCGGAATATATTGTATCGGATTGTTTTACTTTTTATCTGTTGGGGCAATATCCTTTTTCATGGGAAGAAGGGCACCGTGCTTTGATGGACATTTTACTGTATCGTGGAAAAATTGCTTGGGCAGTAGAAGCCATATTGGATGGAGATGTGTCTGGTGAGATTGCTTTGGGTTATACGGAGGAAGAGGTAGAATGGTGTGAGGAACATGAAAAGCAATTATGGAAGGAAATAAGAGAGAATCATTATGCTGAAACAACCGATCCGATGGTGATTCGTTCGTATGTTTCTTCCAATGTAAAACCGTTGTTTGAAGATGACAAGGTACCTCCTTCTTTGGGGATATGGCTGGGAATGAAAGCGGTGGACAGATTTATGAAAGAACATCCGGAAATAAGTCTGAAGAATTTACTGGAGCATGTGGATGACACGCTGATTAAGAACGAATTGAATTAACTGACTTGACAATTCTTTATGGAAGTTGCATTGTATTTGTTGCCTGTTACTTTAGGGGATACGCCTATAGAAAAGGTGTTGCCGGCATACAACCGTGAGATTATTTCGGGAATAAAATATTTTATTGTAGAAGATGTGCGTTCGGCACGTCGTTTTCTTAAAAAGGTAGATTCTGCAATTTGCATTGATGAATTGACTTTTTATACTTTGAACAAACATACTTCTCCTGAAGATATCTCTGGTTATTTGAAGCCTTTGCAAGAGGGATGTTCTATGGGAGTTATTTCTGAAGCAGGCTGTCCTGCGGTGGCCGATCCAGGAGCGGATGTAGTGGCTATTGCGCAGCGTCGTAACTTGAAAGTAGTACCTTTGGTAGGACCATCTTCTATTATTTTGTCAGTTATGGGCTCTGGATTCAACGGACAAAGTTTTGCTTTTCATGGCTATTTGCCGATTGATCCGGCAGATCGTACCAAGCGGCTGAAAGAATTGGAGACTCGGGTATATGCAGAGAACCAGACTCAGTTGTTTATCGAAACGCCTTATCGGAATCAAAAGATGCTGGAAGAGATATTGAAGACTTGCCGTCCGCAAACCAAACTCTGCATTGCTGCCAATATTACATGTGAGGGAGAATACATCAAAACCAGGAGCGTAAAAGACTGGAAAGGACATTTACCGGAATTAAATAAGATTCCTTGTATATTCTTGATATATAAATGATTCTTTTATTTGAACTCCTTCCAAATCTGTGCTACCATTTGTAATCGTTCATGTTCCATTCTTAGCTCTTCACTGAACGATTCCGGGGCCAGTTTGATTTCTTCGCATGAGAAGAAGCGGCCTTCAGGTAAGATAAAATCATTTTCTTTGCTGATGGGGAGAATGTATAGCTGAATAAAACAAGGAATTATGCCTTGCATTCGGTAACTGAGGATAAGCCGAGGATATAACACTCTGTGAGGAAAGTTCACTTCCATCTGTTTCTGGCATCTTTTTACAATGAGTTTGGCATGTTTCTGACTTTTTCTCAGCGGTCCTTCAAACAGAGAGATAATGGGGGCATCCCATATCTGATTATTGTCTGACCGTGAAGTTAGGTAAACTTTTCCGTTGCAGATAGGAATGATTCGAATGATATGTTGCTCCTGAGGCGATTGGGTGGCGGCCACTTGTATGCCCACGATATTGATTATCAGACAGAGTACATAGATGAGTGTCGGAATTAGGTAGACAATCACAAAATGGTTCTCCGGAGAGAAAGGGGCGAGCTGTTTGTATAAAAAGAAAAGTACAATCAAGTGAATGCTGGACAAGACGACAATGAGCCTAGCTTCCAGCAGATAGGAAAACGTGAAATTCAGATGGAATTTCTTGAGAAAATTCCGATACATTTCCGGGGCTGTTACATGGATGAAGGCACATACCAGTAACATGAATTCCAGCGTCGGAGTCAGGCTGTTTTGAGGAATATATTCATAACCTGTGAACAGTCTGAGGAGAAAACAGATGCCGATACCGATGGTTCCTTGTAACAAAAAGAAATTGAGCCCTTTCAATCGGAAAATATCATAAAGCAATCCTGCAATGCTGATTGCAAGTCCTATGCCCAGCATGGTGGTGGTAGGAAAAAGATGAATCCCTATCAGTGTGATAATGATAGGAAGTAGTCCGAATGACACAATTTTGTCTTTGTATTTAAGAAATAAATTCATAGTAGAATAGCACCTGTTGTTAAAATTTGAACAATTGGAAAAACTAAATTGTTCACATTTTCCTCAGATGTTTTTCAGCATGGTAAGACGAACGTACCAGCGGGCCACTTTCAACAATCTCAAATCCTTTCTTTTCGCCTGTTTTTTTGTACTCCAGGAATTGCATTGGGTGGATGTATTCGGCCACCGGATAATGTTTGGCACTTGGTTGCAGGTATTGTCCGATGGTGAGAATCTTGCAGCCGTTTTCCAGTAAATCATCCATCGTCTGTTCTACTTCTTGTGGTGTTTCTCCCAGTCCTACCATGATTCCCGACTTGGCTTTCAATCCGTTTGCTGCGATTTGCCGAATGACGGCCAGACTGGTATCATAGTTGGCAACACTTCGTACCAAGGGGCTGATGCGTCTCACTGTTTCCAGGTTGTGTGACAGAATGTCTGGGCGTGTGTCTATTACTTGTTGTAACCATTCTTTATGTCCTTGAAAGTCGGGAATCAAGGCTTCGATGGTCGTTCCTGGACAGACTTTTCGAATGGCTTGAAGGGTAGCAGCCCAATGAGAGGCCCCTAGGTCGGGGAGGTCATCCCGGTCGACAGATGTGATGACTGCATGATTTAGTTTCATTAATTGGATGGACTGGGCCACTCTTTCTGGTTCCTCCGGATCCAGAGGGAGAGGTTTTCCACTAAGCGTATTGCAGAATTTACAGGCACGTGTGCAGATGTCTCCTCCAATCATGAATGTGGCGGTTCCTTTTCCCCAGCATTCTCCCAGGTTCGGACAACGTCCGCTGCTACAAATGGTATGCAACTTGTGCGTATCGACAATGCGTTTGGTTTCTGTGTATCGGGCATTGGTCCCAATTTGGATTTTCAGCCATTCAGGCTTTTTAATGTGTGTCATAGCTATGAGAAATAAGTTTGTATAAAAAGGTGACACCAGAATTATATGCATTCTGATGTCACCTATGTAGGGATATTATAGATTTTGCAGGAAGAAATTTACGACGCGGTTCATAAGGTGGTTACGTGTATTTCCTCCTGAAATGCCGTGATTGCGGTTCGTATAGATTTGTGTTTCAAACTGAATGTTGGCTTGTACCAATGCTTCATTATATTCCATAAAGTTCTGGAAATGCACGTTATCGTCTGCGCTGCCGTGAATGAGCAGTAATTTTCCTTTCAGTGCAGCTACGTGATTGATGGCTGAAGAGGCACGATATCCGTCTCCATTTTCTTTTGGAGTACGCATGAAACGTTCGGTGTAGACCGTATCATAGAATCGCCAGTCGGTAGGAGCTGCAATCGCTACTCCGGCTTTAAATGCTCCTGAGCCTTCACTCATAGACATCAGCGTGTTGTATCCTCCGTAGCTCCATCCCCAGATGCCAATCCGGCTTCCGTCCACGTAGGAAAGAGTAGACAGGTATTTGGCTGTTTCAGCTTGGTCGGCGGCTTCTTTGAGACCAATAGAAAGGTAGGTACACTTTTCAAATGCAGCTCCACGTCCTCCTGTACCTCGTCCATCTACGCATACCATGATGTAACCTTTGTCACACATCACGGCTTCGAACATACCACCATCGCCAAAGCTTCCGATGCCCCACTTGTCCAATACTTGTTGTGAGCCGGGACCACTGTATTGGAGCATAATGACAGGGTATTTCTTGGAAGGGTTGAAATTGGCAGGCTTCATCATCCATCCGTTCAGTTCTACACCTTCGCTGGTCTTGAAAGTGAAAAACTCTTTTGTCGGCATGTTAAGTTGGCTTATTTTGTTCTTCAGCTCCTTGTTGTCGAGCAAGGTCACCATTTCCTGTCCCTTGTTGTTATTCAAAGTGATGAGGGTCGGTGTCTGTGCACTGGAATAAGTGTTGATATAGTAATTCAAGTTTTTGCTGAATAAAGCATTGTTGGTTCCTGTCCGTGTGGAAAGTTTTGTCTTTTTTCCTTTTCCGTCAATCTTATAGACAGCAGTACGTAGCGGACTTTCTTCATTACTTGTATAGTAGAACACATTGGCTTTCTGATCCCATCCCAGAAATTCTTTAACCTCGAATTTTCCTTTGGTAATCTGTTTAACCAAGTTCCCTCCAATAGTGTACAGATAGAGATGGTTATATCCGTCACGTTCACTCATCATAACCATGTTTTCCGGATAGAAGGCTATGTTTGAATAGGCTTGTTCCTTGATGTATTGTTCAGCTTCATCGCGTACTGCCACTTTGCAGACAGCACTACGAGGATTGGCCATATACAGGTCAAAACGGTTCTGATGGCGGTTTAATGTCATGATTGCCAGTTTTTCAGGGTCATCCGTAAATTTGATACGTGGAACGTACCCGTCAGAGTCTATTGGCAATTCCATTTTGCGTGTGACATGACTTTTGATATCGAATGTATGTACACTTACTTTGGAGTTGACTGCTCCTGATTTAGGATATTTGTAATCATAACTTCCGGGGTAGGTGGCATAAGCTGTCTTTTCGGGTGCCATGCCTTTGTACCATTGGAAAGAATACATTGGAACACGGCTTTCATCGAAACGTATGTAGGCAATCATACGGCTGTCTGCACTAAAGTCGAAAGCTCGATTGAATGCGAATTCTTCCTCGTATACCCAGTCGGGAATGCCATTAAGCACTTTGTTGTATTCTCCGTCTTTAGTGACCTGTGATTCACTGTTACCGAAAAGAAGTTTAATCAGGTAAATATTGTTATTTCGTACAAAAGCTATCTGATGGCTGTCGGGTGAGAACAAAGGTACCTGTTGCGGCCCGTTATTGGAAAGTGGCTCAAGTGTACGGTTTTTTACATTGTAAAGATAATACACTGCGGTAAAAGAACGTCTGTATATCGGTTGGGTCTCTGTCTGTATCAATATCAGGCTTTCGTCTGGCGACATGATATAGTCGTCAAAACGCTTGAGTTCACAGTTTCTGGCTTTGGTCACATCGAAGATGGCTTCTACTTCCTTACCTGTCTTGAAGGAATATTTTACGATGCGTTTGTGGTCTTTGCTGATTTGGGTGTAATGTTCACCATCCAGCATCGGTTTCAGCCCCTGTATGCTTTGTGCCCGATAGGTACCGTTGGCCACATCTTGCAGGGTGACTTTCTGTGCCTGTAAGTTCATCAGGCACATCAGTGTCAAAAAAAGTACGAAAAGTTTTTTCATAACCGGTCTTATTAAGTTTGATTCTATTCTTTATTAGCGGCAGGCTGCTTACCTTCGTGAACTGCCTTCACGCTCTCTTCCTGAGGTGTCTCTATTGGGGTCTCTTTATCCTTTATGCCGAACAGCCAGCGGAAAAAGCGTACCAGGAAGTTCCGCTTTTTAGGCTTGACTTCTGTAGCTTCTGCCGATGGGGCGGTTTGTACCGACTGTTTGTTAGTGAGGGTGTCACTTTTAGCCACAAGCGTAGTGTCTGTCTTCAATGAATCCATCTTCAACGAGTCTACGGTCAACGGTTTCATGATTGGAAGAGAGTCTGTTTTCAGTGAATCTGAAGGAGCCATGTGCGTGCGCAGACTGTCCTTAGGAGTTTGTTCCGTTTTCTTTGCAGGAGTAGTAGGCCGGGATGGAGGAGTCGGTTTCGGACGCTTGAACGGAACCGGAACCGAATATTTGCAGCGTACGTTGATGCCATGGTCTTTTGCCGGTATCCAATCGGGCATAACTCTGATGGCGTCTAAAGCTGCTGTATCCAGTCGGGCATCCAATCCTCTGACGATACTGGGAGAGGTAATGCTGCCGTCTTTTTCTACCACAAACTGAATCATGACCGCTCCTTCTTTTTTCGTTTTTTCAGCCAGTTCGGTTGTGTGTGCTTTTCTTTTAATGTAATTGAAAAACGCTTTCATCCCTCCTGGGTATTCCGGCATCGTTTCTACTGCATTGTAGATACGGTCGGCTCCCTTTCGTGTCATCCGTATCTCCAAAGGTTGGTCTGGACGGCTGAGAAAGCTCTCGATGTCGAGGTACTTGTTTTCCATTTTTTCAGCTCGGATCATGACCATGTGGCTATAATCCGCATCGATGCTGAATGCCCCGTGCGGGTCTGAAAAGGTATGTCTTCCTGTTCCTTGAATACTGATTTCCGCATGGGGGATAGGTTTATTTCCTTCCATTACGACTCCGTTGACCGGAAATGTTTTTCCGCTTTGTTTGTATTTAGCCAAGTCTTCCGGTCGGTCTATCCGGAGAATCGTATCTTGGGCTGATTCATCCAAGCGGATTGTTTTGACTACCCTGTTTTTATCTGTGGGGAGATAGAGACTGGCTGTACGTGTATAATTATTTTCTACCGTTTGTTCAAAATCAATCAGTCCTTGTTCGTCACTGACATATTCGGTGCTGTATCCCAGTACCTTTAGGATGATACCTTGCTGAGGGTCTCCTCCCGAATTCAGTACGGTAATGCGAAAATGCTGTGTCTTATTTTCCCATGAAGAAGCACCTAACTGGCATATTGACACCTGAAGAATTGCAATCCAAAAAAGTATATGAAAAAGACGTTTCATAAGCTAGTTTATAAATATTTGCAAAGCTACAAGTAATCTAGTGGATTCACTCGTAGAGAGGTGTTAATAAAGATAAATAATCCGGGCTTGCTTGGAGTGGCAAGTCCGGATATAATATGTTTGAACTATACTTATTTGGAAGTTTTTGTAGCCAGTTTCCGTAACCGGAACATGCGTAAGCGTTCGATGGCATGTCGACGGCTCAATATAATCTGTCGACGGTAGACCATACAAGTGGTAAGGAAGTATATTCCTGTTTGTAACCAGAGTGCTCGGTATTCGAACAATACCTCGGGCAGTGTGGCTCCCATGTTATTGATTCGGACAAATCCGTTAATGCCGAAAGTCGATGGGAAAAGCCAGGAAAAGACTTTCCAGAAAACGGGTACAGAGGCTCCAGGCCATGAGATTCCGGAAATAAACAGGAGTGGTACGGAAGTGAATACATAAATCATCAAGCATGATTCTCTGTGGTGAATGAAAATGGAACATGTCATGGCAAAGAATATACATGCCAAAATATAGGGAACAACGAAAGCCAGTAGGGTAGCTGGCTGGGCAATCTGTACCAGACTGAATAGTTTGGGAACCAGGCACAGAATATAGGCTGCTACAAGTGCATAGATGAGAAAATAAGCAAAAGATTTTCCCAATACGATACGAAGAGTGCCCTGATATTGTCGGGTAATGGGGACGAGATCTTTGAATCGGTTGTTTTCTCGGGCAGTTCCGGCAGAAAGTCCTACACCCAGCAGTAAAGTCTGTTGTATAATCAACATCAGTACGGCAGGCAATAGAAAACTGGCAAATCCATCCTGTGGGTTAAACAATGAGATATCTTCATATTCAATAGGGGCTGTACTGATTTCATCTTGTCGTTCAGTCGTATTGCCCAGACGTTTGATTTGGATGTTTTTATTCAGGGCCAGGGATGCATTGGTGCTGGCCAATACGAGCGCTTTGTAGTACAGCATGCCACTCATGTCACAGAAAACACTGACAGTGGTCTGTTTTCCTGAGGCAATGTCTTTGCTGAAACTCTCTGGAATATAGATGATTCCGTAGACTTTTGTTTCTTTTAGCAGAGTCTTGGCTTCTTCCATATCTGCGCAGTATGACTGGATATGTACGTCTGCACTTGCGTCAATATGTCGGACAAATTCGCGGCTGATGGCCGAATTGCTGTGATCGATGACGGCTGCTGGTACTTCCCGCACCACTTCATTGGTGTAGATAAATGCGTATACCAGCGGATAGGCCAGTGGTACTAGCAGGAAAAAAATCAGTACTCCCTGATCTTTGAACACAGCCTTCAGTTCTTGAGTACAGATATGAAAGAGTCCCGAGATACCTTGACGTATGGTTTGTTTCAACGATTCTTTTTTCATGAGTCCTAAAGGGTTAAGGTATGTAAACATAATGCAGCATGGCGGTTCGTATCTTTTTGAGATAGAAGAAAGGCAACAGCATGAACAGCAGCAGAGCTATGATAGCATGCCATGCATAAATTACCGGATAGCCGTTGAGTGCCAGGTTTACATAAATCAGAAAATAATGGCGCAGCGGGAATAAAACCGACAGAGCTTGAAGGGTAGGATGCATGGCCATAACCGGGAAAGTGAATCCGGATATGGAGAACGAAATGACTCCCCACAAGGAGGCGGCACTCAGGGCCAGGCGGAGAGAACCGAACAGACCGAAGAGAAATACGCCGAAAGCCTGAGAAGCCAGTACTAGTAGCAGGCCAGCCATCAGCATGGGAAAAATGCCGCTGTGGCATGGGTAGTGCAGGAAGCCGTACAGGTATACATTGTAAAAAGTGGCCATAATAAAAAAAGTGACTGTTTGGGGAAATAATTTTCCGGTCAGTGCCGTCACAATGGAATTATCAGCCATTTTCATGAGTTCCTTAGAGGTGTTCTCCTTCAATTCTGTACCGATAGTGTATACAGTAGTCAGGAAAATAAGCAGCATCAGGATACCTGGAAACAAGGTGTTGCACAAGTATACCGAATAGTTCAGCCAAGGGTTGTTCAAGGCATGTGTGGATATGACGACAGGCTGTAAGAAAGCTACAGCCTGGTCTTCTGTGGCTCCTTTGCCCAGCAAAGTAGCTTGTCCTACAGCGGCAGAGGCCAGTTCCGACATTGTCCGTTGGTCTTTGTAGAGTAGAGATCCTGCTATCAGGTAAGAATAATTGATGTAAAAAGAAACCTTGGGCTGTCTTCCAGATAAGGCTGCTTCCGTTGTGCCTTTGGGTATGTAATAAAAGGAGTAGATTTCTCCTCGTTGAACGGCCTGTCGGGCTTCTGTCACGCTAGGATAATGGGCCACAATCTGGGTTTGCTGAAAGGCATCCAGGTTGCGTATGATACTGCGTGTAGTTGCGGTGTTGTCGAGGTCCACCACGCCTGCCGGCAGATTTGTAGGTAGTCCGTTTTCCATCAGGGTAGTGAAGAACAGAAAACAGAATACCGGCGCGATGATCATGCAGAACAAGTACATCGGCTTGGTGGCAATGCGGTAGATTTCCCGCCGCACCACGTTCAGAAAACATTTATAAGTGGCTGGCGACATAATCTTTATTTTTCAATGATGGCAGACATGCCTGGGCGCAGGTTGTCAACAGGTGTTACGGGTTTTGCTTTTACTTCAAATGTTTTAAGGTCGAATTGTCCGGTTGTTTTTGTGGCCTTCCAGGCGGCATAAGTTCCGAGGTCTTTCATGACCGTAACCTGAAATTCCACGTCTTTTTCCAAAGCCGGGACATAGGCCTTTATCTTGTTTCCTACGGAAAAGTCTTTCAGGAAATCTTCACGTACATTAAATGTAACCCACATATCGTTCAGTTGAGCCACGTTCATGATAGGGGCTCCTGTTCCTACCAATTCACCTACTTTGGGGAAAATTTCAGACACTTCCCCATCGGCTGAGGCTGTGAGATACGTTTCCGATACGTAAGAAGATACTTCGGCTACGGCTCCCTTAGCGCGTTGTACTTGAGCTGCAGCCATGGCTTTGTCTTCCCGCTGAGCTCCGTTTTGGGCCATTGTGTATTGTGCGTGAGCTGCCCTTTCGGTAGCTTTCATAGCATCGAACTGGGCTTTGGCTTCGTCTCTCTTTTGAGCACTCATCACTCCTTCTTCATACAGGCGGTTGACCCGGTTGTAAGATTTTTCAGCAATCTCCAGTCCGGCTTTGGCTTTCTGCCACATTTCATACGCAGCTTGCAGTTGTTCGCTTCTCGTGCCGCGGAGAGCCTTTTCGTTTAAAGCCTGGGCTGCCTCTTCTGCTGCCTGCGCTTGCGATAACTTAGCCATTACGTCGGGTGCTTCCAGGATGGCCAGTGTATCTCCGGCTTTAACCTTATCACCTTCGCTGACAAAAAATTTCAGAATACGTCCCGGCACTTTGCTGGATACTCGGTATTCTGTAGCTTCTGCTTGCCCTTGAATGATTTCAGGGCCCTTTCCTAAGGTGAAGAACCCGATAATGCTGACGATGACGATAACGGCTAACAGTGTGAAGAATGCCAGCATGATATTGTTGCGTTGAGTCTTTTCCATATTCTGTGTTATTTTAAAATTCCCATTGATTTGTTTAAATAAAGTTCATTCATCTTGACGTCTATCTGTGCGTCTATTTTCCCTGCTTGAGCAGAGAACCATGCAGTTTGTGCTTCCAGTACGTTGCTTGTCGGAATTACTCCTTCTTTAAATCCCAAGTTGGCGTATCGCAGGTTTTCTTCTGCTTTTTCCATGTTTTTTTCAGCCATGGCCAGTTTCTTGGTCGATTCGTTTACTTTATAAGAGTTTTGGGTTACTTGAAGTTCAACTTTTTCTTTGGTATCTTCCAGTTTGTAGCGGGCTATGTTTGCTTCTGCCTTGGCGGCTTTGACCTTATATATACCTTCTCCCCAGTGGAATACTGGTATTTTTACAATAATTCCTGCTGCCCACATGCCGCGGAATTTATTCTCAAACCCATTGACAAGTGAAGGGTTCGTCACCAGGTAATTGGCTGTCAGTGCTACGGAAGGCAGGAAATCAGCCCGGATTACATTTACTTTTTGACGGTATATTTCGGAAGCCAGTTCCAAACTTTTGAGTTCTTCCCGGTTGCTGAGTGCCGTACTGACGTTGGCTTCCGTATAGGTATTGGGAAGCGGAAGATCTTGCATGTCTTCGTCAGCCAGTCGAAGTGGGGTATCCAGCGGGAGTCCGCATAGCTGGCAGAGCAGCATTTTCGACAGACTTAATCCATTGTCTACTTGCGTAAGCATCATTTCAGCTTCGTTGACTTTCACCTTGACACTTAATCCATCGGCTTTCGTGGCCACCCCTTCCTGAATCATCTTGTCCACATCTGAATCCAGTTTCTGTACCAATTGCAAGAAGTTTTCTGCCAATTTCTTTTTGTTGACAAGTGAAATGATTTGCCAGTAGGCCTGATCTGTCTGTAGGATTAAATCCTGCATTCCGGTAGCGTGCTGTGATTCAGCTAACCGCTCTGCATATTTGGTAATCTTGTTGTAAGCAATAATTTTTCCTCCCATAAAAATGGGTTGAGTAAGCGTGGCTGCTCCCACAGTCAGATTTCGTGTGTCGGTGTGGAAGGCATCTACCAAGCTTTGTCCGATACTGTTTAATCCATCTGTCAATCCGGCTACGGCTCCAGGTAGAAGACCTTGCAGTCCTGCTGCCAATCCGGGGTTGGAGGCTGCAAGTTGCTGCATGGCGGCCTGAAATTCTGCAGACTGCATACCTTGTTGCAGTTGTCCTCCGACGTTTGTTCCTAAATTGCCGATGGTTTGCTTTTGGGCATCACTGAGCAGGGATATTTCTTTTTGTGTACGCATGTACCCTCCTGCCAAGTCAATCTTAGGCAGATAATTAGTGAATGCTGCTTTTTTCTCGTAGTGGGCGGCATTCACTTTCTCCTGTGAAATCCGGAGCTCTTTGTTGTTGGCCAAGGCCAATGCCCGGCAGCTGTCCAGAGTGAGTATCTGTTGGGCATAACAGCTGAATGCCGTGCCGAGCAGTAAGAGTAAACTTGAAATTCTTTTCATTGCTGATGCTGACTTTTATTTGGTTGCTTATGCAACATTGCAAATGTATGACTTTACAACAAATAGTCAAAGTGTTTTGTTGAAAAGAATAGGTAATAAAACTTATTTTTTCCTGCCAAGTGTATCCAATTACAAATTTATTTCAGCAGATTTGCATGAGGCTTTTGTGAAATAGAGTTGTACAGTACTTGTACTCGGGGGTGTGTGGAGATGTGTCTGGACATGTTTTCTTCTGAATTTCCTGAAGAAGGGAAATTTCCATAGGCCATTCTATACAATACAGGTTGCATGAGTTGGTCTTCTTCTGAACCAAGCTCTCCCAGTTTTTCTGCATAATTTTCTTCCACCTCAAAATCAGGCTGTAGTCCGTTGGTATAGTACTCATAAAAACCTTGAGAATTGCTCAGGTAGGTTGTAGTGAGCCATAACTCGATATTAGGTGCTTCTTCATTTGTGAAAAGCTGTTGTGCTACATTCTTTCCGAAAGTAGGCATACCCACTTGGTACAGCCTGCCTTCCATATAAGGTCTCAGGCAGTTGATGATAATTTCAGAAGCAGAAGCCGTGTTGCCAGAGGTAAGTATGTATAAGTTTTGATAAGACAAGGTTGTACTTCCTGGCAGTAGGCTGGCGTCGAAATTCAGTACTTCAGTTTTGTTGATTTTGTCATTGTAGGTCATTTGCAGGAAAGGTTGCCCCATGGCAGAGGCAGGAGCCAGTGCCGTTCCCATTAATTGTGAAGTAGATACGTATCCTCCTGGATTATACCTTAAATCGAGGATGATGTCGTCAAATGTTTGTCCGTTTAATTGTGAGAAGAGTTCTTTCAGTACATCCGTGTTCTCACCAAATTCATTATATAATATGTAGAAAGCTTTTCGGTTGCCAGCAGAGATTGTTCCTGTTTTTAAGATATCTTGTTCTTCTACGTATCTTGGTGAGGGCATTTGTATAGTACCTAGTGTATCAAACTCCACGTAATTAAACTCCGGGTCATCCACTTCTTCCGGATACGGGTTGTAGTTGGCTAAAGTAAAGCTGTACGCTTTTGTGGGCCGATTAATATAAGTCGTGTAGTCACTGGTTGAGATTTTTTTGTTGTCGATGGCAATAATCCAATCTCCCCGTTTCAATCCTGCTTCTTCTGCCGGAGAATCCGGTTCAGTATATAAGACCCTCAAGGCATTGGAACCTCCATCGGTTCGTACCAATACCGCCTCGAATCCAAAGCAGGGGTATGTGCTGGTTGCACGTGTGAGTACAGAATCTACGTGTGAAAATACATAGCCGTTTTTTTGGTCTTTGGAAGAAGCTGCCGATGCAAGAAATTCTGCAGGTTTCTTGAAAAAGTTCAGTTTTTCTTCCGCCGGAATATCTTCGTAAAAAAGATAATTCTCCTGCATCACTTCATAAATCCAGGTTTTTGTAGCAATAAGTGCGTAATATTCTCCCGAACGGTCCTCGCCGCACGAAGAAAGTAGTCCCATCAAGGCGAGGCAGGCATATAGCAGGCGGCTGATGTCTTTTTTCATGGTTGCAGTGGTTATTTCATTCTGAATGAACCTTGTCCGATCATATTGCCATCGGCAAAGATATAGATTTGGTATGTTCCTGCAGACAGGAATTCTTCCACATCCCAGTATACCGTAACGGTTTGTTCTTCACCGGTGTATTCAATGTATTTCTTGATGGAATAGGCTATGTTTCTGTCTTCAAATTTAAATTGGTTTCCGGCACTTTTGGTCAGGATTTCGTTGTCAGGTTTGGCAATTCGTATGTAAACCGTTTTGTTTCCAGTTTGCGCTGTAATATTCTTGACGATGGTAAACGAAATGGCAATTTTCTTTATGTTCTTTACCCTTTCTGTTTCCCGTCCTCTTTTGTTCAGTGTTTTTACTTGAATATTGGTCGCATCCAGTTGTGCTGCGAGTGTTACCTTTTCATGTAAGCTTTTCTTTTCTTCCGACAAATTGGAAATTTGGGCGGTAGCAGCTGTATATTTTGTTTTTACTTCCTGGTTTTCCTGCATCAGAGCCGCGTTGATTTTGTTCAAGGAGTCGATTTGCATGACATAACTTCTCAGGACTGCGCGTACCGTTTTCAGCTCTTTCTTTAACCGCATGATTTCGGCTGCGTCACTGGTTTTTACTTGACGAAGTTCTTCCAGCAGGCGTTGCGTCTTTAATTTTTCGCTTTCCAGTTTTTCACGAAGGGAGTCGTTGTTTATTTGAACCTGTAATTCATCGTATTGTGTGGCAAAAGTACTGTATTCGTTTTCCATTTCTTGTTTTTCCACAGCGAAAAGCTGGCTCATTTCGCTGTTTTTGCGAGCTTCGTTTATCGCGAAGAAAGATACAATGGCTACGATTGCTGCCAATATGATGATTGCAATAATCAGTTTTTTGTTGTTGCTCATGGTTTTAATTTTTGCATTTGGCACAAAAATACAACATTTTGTGGAGACCACGTTTTTATTTTAGGAAAAAATAGTATTAAGGAGAAACCAAAACAGCAGGCAGACTTTCTCCTTTTTCCCAAGAACGAAACGAAAGTTCAGGGTATGTGGTAGCTCCAGTTCCCTGAATCCATAGGTTCAGTGTGTGATATAAGTTTTCTACAGTGATGGATTGCAGTGAGCCGTATTTCATGAGCGAATCGGATTTTAATACTGTATGGGCATTACCTGCAGGGGATTTACTGTTCGATTGAGGATAATAGCAGCATCTGATTACGTTGGTATACTCGGTGGCGAAACTGATGGGATTACATTTGTATGCGTTGCCAGTAACGTAACAGTTTTGAATTTCTCCGTTCAGACTTTTTGTACAGATAAATCCTCCGAGTTTGGCTTTACTGAAGTTGCAGTTTGAAACGAAACAGTTCAGGATTTTTCCTTTGTTGTTGTAACGGACAATTCCACTGGCATAGTTTATGACACTTTTTAGCGAGATATTGTCTACCTGACAGTTGATAATCAGTCCTTCGTTTTGAGAGGATATGCTGCCGAATTCACTTTCATCATCGACATTTTTGATGATGCAGTTTTTGATGATGCAGTTGTCAATGATACCTCTGTTAAGGCCGGCCAAAAAAGAGGCGCTTTTAGTGTCTTTCGTTTTATCGTATGTAGCTTCGCTGATAATCAGATTCTTGATGACACCTGATGGAGATACTCCACTGAACAGTCCTACATAATAGTAACCGAGATACGATTGCTGGAACAGGAGATTGCTGAGGCTGTGTCCTTGTCCGTCAAACGTGTCGTTAAACAGTCTCTTTTGTGAGCCATTGGCTGTGCCATACATGCCGATCATTTGTATTTTTGCGGCTTCTTCTGGCGTGAAGCTTAGATCGTTGTGCAGATAATAAGTTGTTGTTTCTCCAGTTGTTTCTCCGAATTCTTCCAGTGACCTGTTTTCGTATGTTTCTCCGTTTATCAGATGGGTAAATGCAATAAAATCTTCTACGGTTTCTATGCCGGGATCATTTCCTGACAGTTTGAGTGGGCAAGTATATTCGTAGCCTGCCAGAAAGGAGTGTGTTCCCATGGTCGTTTCAAGACTGTTCCCGTCGGGAGTAGAAATCTGGATGTGAACAGATTGGTTGGTTGGAGGTAGTAAGAAAGAATACTCTCCGGAATCGTTATGTTCCAATGTCAGAGGTATTTTAGCGTTTTGTAGGGACAGTTCTCCTGTCTCTGGTTGGATATCCGAAACGGAAGTGGAGGGGGTGAAGGTGATGCGTTCCAAGCGTTGGTTAAGATTATGTGATACCTGAAAAGTCAGACGGGAAAATAGATGGCTGAATGAAAGTCGTATTTCTTCTCCTTGACGGAAATCTTTTTGGGAGCAGAGGATGTCAGGGAGCTTTCCTTCCTGATAAATGGAAGAGTGATTGCGATAGAATGGGGGATAAAATGCACAGGTTTGTGCTTGGGAATGCTCGGTGTTCCAGGTGAGGTCGATATCACCTTCCCAGTAGCTGCCATTGTATGTCAGAAGGGTTCCTTCAGCAGTGAGTCCACCCTGGCTGTAGAATGTTATTTGGCTCCCTACCGGTAAGGATTGGGGGGTGGAATTGCGTGAAGAAGGATGAAAACCATTTATTTTTCCTCCTCGGATGTATGTAGTTTGGATGGTGGGCAGAAGGGTGTCGAGGGTGCATCCACCAAGGCACAATAATAAAACAAGTATCAGTTGGAGGCTAAAAAAGTTTGTTTTCATATTTCTTTTTTTCTAGAATAACGTAGGTTTTCTGTTTCGTTTCCCGATTCTTTCGGGTAATTGAGGGTAAAGTTGTGTGTTCCATCGAAAAACTTTACCTTTGCGGGCATTAAGGAAACGTTTCACGAAAAATATGGGAAAAGGAAAATTAGCGAAATTCGCAGATATGGCGGAATATCCGCATGTGTTTGAATATCCGTATTCGGTGGTGGATGAGGTCCCTTTCGAGATGAAGGGACGCTGGAACCAGGATTTCTTCAAGAACGAGAATCCGATTGTCCTGGAACTGGGATGCGGACGTGGGGAATACACCGTAGGACTGGCACGCCGCTATCCGGGCAAGAACTTCATCGGGGTGGACATCAAGGGAGCCCGCATGTGGACGGGAGCCACCGAAGCACTGAATGAAGGTTTGAAGAATGTGGCTTTTTTGCGTACCAACATCGAAATCATCGACCGCTTCTTTGTGCCGGGTGAGGTGAGCGAAATCTGGCTGACTTTCTCGGACCCTCAGATGAAGAAGGCTACCAAGCGCCTGACTTCTACCTATTTCATGAACCGTTACCGCCGTTTCCTGATTCCGGACGGACTGGTACACCTGAAGACGGACAGTAATTTTATGTTTACCTATACTAAATATATGGTAGAGGCCAATCATTTCCCGGTAGAATTCATCACCGACGATTTGTATCACTCCGGCATGGACGATGACATTCTGAGCATCCGCACCTATTACGAACAGCAGTGGCTCGATCGCGGCCTGAACATCAAGTACATCCAGTTCCGTCTGCCGCAGGAAGGAGAACTTCAGGAACCCGACGTGGAAATCGAACTGGACGATTACCGGAGCTACAACCGGAGCAAGCGGAGCGGACTGAAAACAAGCAAATGATTTAAAACTGAAAAGATATGACACTTTATCCGAAATTGATTATGGACGCACTGGCTACGGTGCGTTATCCGGGCAACGGAAAAAATATTGTGGAAGCGGAGATGGTGGCCGACAATCTTCGCATTGACGGGATGAAGGTAAGTTTCTCGCTGATATTTGAGAAGCCGACCGACCCTTTCATGAAATCGGTAGTCAAATCGGCTGAAACCGCCATTCATACCTATGTGTCGAAGGATGTGGAGGTGACGATTGCCACCGAAAGCAAGCAGGCAGCCCGCCCCGAACCGGGCAAGATGTTGCCGCAGGTGAAAAACGTGATTGCTGTGTCTTCCGGTAAAGGAGGAGTGGGTAAGTCTACGGTAGCCGCCAACCTGGCAGTGGCTTTGGCCAAACTGGGTTACAAGGTAGGTTTGCTGGATGCGGACATTTTCGGTCCTTCGGTGCCTAAGATGTTCCAGGTGGAAGACGCTCGTCCGTATGCAGAAGAAGTGAACGGCCGCGACCTGATTGTACCGGTTGAAAAATACGGCATCAAACTGCTTTCCATCGGTTTCTTTGTAGACCCAGATCAGGCTACGCTGTGGCGTGGCGGTATGGCCAGCAATGCCCTGAAGCAGCTGGTAGCCGATGCCAACTGGGGCGAACTGGATTATTTCGTACTGGATACTCCTCCGGGCACCAGTGACATCCATCTGACCTTACTCCAGACCTTGGCCATTACAGGAGCCGTGATTGTCAGCACTCCGCAGCAAGTGGCACTGGCCGATGCACGTAAGGGTATCAACATGTACACCAACGACAAGGTGAACGTGCCTATCCTCGGGCTGGTGGAAAACATGGCGTGGTTCACTCCAGCCGAACTTCCTGGCAACAAGTACTACCTGTTTGGCAAGGAAGGTACCAAACGCTTGGCAGAAGAGCTGCATGTGCCGCTGCTCGGACAGATTCCTATCGTGCAGAGCATTTGCGAAAGTGGCGATGCAGGTACACCGGCTGCCCTCGATGAAAATTCAGTCACCGGTATGGCCTTTATGGATTTGGCACGCAACGTCGTGATACAGACTGAAAAGCGCAATGCCGAACAGGCACCTACGGAGATTGTGCATACACATTGATAAGAAAATAAATCGAACAGAAAGAAGCGGAGGCTGGGATGAGTCTTCGCTTTTTTTGTATCTTCCTGATTCATACATCTTTTACTGCTGGAGTTTTCTTTGAAACCACTAGGCGAATTCTCTGTCCCACAGTGTGGGATATAAAAACCACAGTGTGGGATACATATTTCACACTGTGGAATACAAATCCCGCAGTGTGAAACAGAGATGATTCAAGTACGTTTGTAGTTATGGTTAGGGGAGGTTCGGAGAATAGGTGGTGGGTCATTCCTCTTTAAACTCCAGCTCTAGTTGGATGGGGCCGGAAGCGGCGATTGTGTCTCCTTCCTTTTCTTCCGGAGGATTGGACACAGACAGCCCTAGCAGGCGGATGGCATGCTGACTGTGGTCTACTCCCTTCAGGAGCCGTTTGGCCAAAGGAAGAATCTCTTCCAAGCGTTGCAGAGGCTGCCGTACACTAACACTGCGGGTAATCTGGGAAAAGTCATCGAATTTGACCTTCAGGGTGAGGGTGTTCCCCTTGAAGTCCTTGGCTTTCAGCCGCTCAATGAGTTCACGCGCCACGTGATACAGCTCGATGATGAGGGCCATCTCGGCTGAGATATCTTTTTCCAGCGTATGTTCGCAGCCGATGGACTTGCGGATGCGGACGGCTTCCACGGGTCGGTCGTCGATGCCGCGGGCGAAATTGAAATAAATGAGGCCGTTCTTTCCAAACTGCCGTTGCAGCATTTCCAAGGAGCATTGTCGGAGGGTATCCCCGTTGTAAATGCCCAGTGTGTGCATCTTTTTGGCCGTGATGGGCCCCACTCCCCAGAAAGCTTCGATGGGCAGATGCCGGATAAACTCTTCGGCCTGGTCGGGATGAATGGTGCAGAGTCCGTCGGGCTTCCGGTAGTCGGAGGCTATCTTTGCCAGAAATTTGTTGTAGGACACCCCGGCTGAGGCTACCAGATGAAGGTCCTGGCGGATGCGCTGCTTGATTTCTCGGGCAATGTCTACGGCCAGGGGAATCCCTTTCTTGTTGTGGGTGACGTCCAGAAAGGCTTCATCCAGCGAAATGGGTTCGATGAGGTCGGTATATTCGTGGAAAATCTCGTGAATCTGTGCCGATACGCTTTTGTACACCTCCATCCGGCCCTCCACGAAGATAAGTTGCGGGCACAGTTTCTTGGCCTTTTGAGACGACATGGCCGAACGTACCCCGAATTTGCGGGCCTCATAGCTGGCGGCAGCCACTACACCCCTTTTTTCCGCATGCCCCACTGCAATGGGCTTTCCTTTCAGTTCAGGATGGTCACGCTGCTCGACCGACGCATAGAAAGCGTCCATGTCTATATGAATGATTTTCCGTTCGGTATTCATGGAAGGGCTGATAGCTTTTCTGCAAAAAAACAAAACATTCTTGGGATATCCTAAAAATCATTTGTATTTTTGCTGTTTGTAAAATCGCTTTTAATGACTTTTTGACCACAAAAAACTAAAGATATTATGATGAAAGATGAAATTAAGAAAGCCTGCGAGGTGATGCAGAAGGGAGGAGTGATCCTCTATCCTACGGATACCGTGTGGGGGATAGGATGTGATGCCACGAACGAGGAGGCGGTGAAGCGCGTGTTTGAAATCAAGCAGCGTGCCGACAGCAAAGCCATGCTGGTGTTGGTGGACAGTCCGGTGAAAGTGGATTTTTACGTACAGGATGTGCCTTCGGTGGCATGGGATTTGATTGAAATGACGACCAAGCCCCTGACCATCATTTACGACGGGGCACGCAACCTGGCTCCTAACCTGATTGCTGCCGATGGCAGTGTAGGCATCCGTGTCACTTCGGAAGAGTTCTCCAAACAGCTGTGTTTCCGTTTCCGTAAGGCCATCGTGTCTACTTCGGCCAATATTAGCGGACAGCCGGCTCCGGCTGTATTCAGTGAAATCAGCGAAGAAATCAAGCAGGCTGTGGATTATGTGGTCGATTATCGCCGGGAAGAAACCGGACATCCGAAACCTTCCAGCATCATCAAGCTGGGTAAAGGAGGCGTAGTAAAGATTATTAGAGAATAAATAGTTCCTTTCATGAAAGTGGTAGATGAGAAAAACGGACTGCTGCAGGGATTTCTTCATTGGAGGGAGAAACACATAAAAGACAAGCAGTTCGTCTTGATTTTAAGTTTCCTGGTAGGAATCTTTACGGCCTTGGCCGCTTTTTTGTTGAAATTTCTCGTGGAGTACATCAAGGAGTTCCTGACAGAGAACTTCGATTCCACAGGTGTAAACTGGCTGTATTTGGTTTATCCGGTAGTGGGTATCTTCCTGACCGGACTGTTCATTCGCAAAGTGGTGCGCGATGACATCAGCCACGGTGTGACCAAAATCCTGTATGCCATATCGCGGAAGCAGAGCCGTATCAAGCGGCATAATGTGTGGTCTTCTATTTTTGCCTCTGCCATCACCATCGGTTGTGGTGGGTCTGTAGGAGCCGAAGCCCCGATTGTGCTGACAGGTTCTGCCATCGGGTCGAATCTGGGCAGTATTTTCCGCATGGACCACAAGACGCTGATGTTGCTGGTGGGCTGTGGAGCCGCTGGAGCCGTTTCGGGCATTTTCAAGGCCCCGATTGCGGGTGTGGTGTTTACGCTGGAAGTGCTGATGATTGATTTGACCATGGCTTCGTTGCTGCCTTTGCTGATTACCAGTGTGACGGCGGCTTCTGTGTCGTATCTGCTGACGGGTACGGAAGCCATGTTCCAGTTTCACCTGGATTATCCGTTCTCGCTGGAACGTATTCCCTATGCCATTGCATTGGGTATCTTCTGCGGTTTGGTGGCATGGTATTTCACCCGCTCCATGAACTGGATTGAAAATATTTTCCGCCGTTACAGCAATCCATACGTGAAGTTTGTCATTGGAGGTGCGATGTTGAGTATTCTGATTTTCTTGTTCCCGCCGCTCTACGGTGAAGGATACGACACCATTTCATTGTTGCTCAACGGAACCTCTTCGGCCGACTGGGATACGGTGATGAACAATTCTTTGTTTTATGGCAACTCCCATTTGCTGGTACTGTATCTGATACTGATAATTCTGTTTAAGGTATTTGCTTCCAGTGCGACGAATGGCGGTGGCGGTTGCGGTGGTATCTTCGCTCCGAGTCTGTTTCTGGGCTGCATTGCCGGTTTCGTATTTTCCTACGTCTGCAATGAGTTCCATTTGGGGGGGACCTACATTCCGGAGAAAAACTTCGCCCTGATGGGAATGGCCGGGCTGATGTCGGGTGTCATGCATGCGCCGCTCACCGGTATCTTCCTGATTGCGGAGCTGACTGGAGGATATGACCTGTTCCTGCCGCTGATGATTGTGTCTGTATGCGCCTACCTGACCATTATCGTATTCGAACCGCACAGTATCTACTCTATGCGTCTGGCTAAGAGTGGCGAGCTGATTACCCACCATAAAGACAAGGCTGCGCTGACCATGATGAGCATGGAGAGCGTGATTGAAACTGATTTCCAGGTGGTTCGTCCGGACATGGATCTGGGAGAGATGGTGAAGGCGATTTCCAAATCCGCTCGTAATCTGTTCCCGGTGGTCGATGTGCACAATGAGTTGCTTGGGGTCGTGATTCTGAACGATATCCGTAACATTATTTTCCGTCAGGAACTGTATCACAAGTACCATGTGGAGAATTTTATGGTGGCTCCCAAGGCACGTATCATTACCACAGACTCTATGGAGGACGTGATGGATAAGTTTGACAAGACTGGCTCCTGGAATCTTCCGGTGGTGGATGAAGACAACAAGTACATTGGCTTCGTGTCCAAGTCGCGTATCCTGTCGACGTACCGTCAGGTGATGGTGGATTTTTCAGCAGAATAAACAACAAACAAGAAATATGGAAAAGAAAGACTTACGAATCGTATATATGGGTACCCCTGAATTTGCCGTGGAAAGCTTGAAGCGCCTGGTGGAAGGGGGCTATCAGGTGGTAGGAGTCATTACGATGCCCGACAAGCCCATGGGGCGGCATGGAAGTGTTCTCCAGCCTAGCCCGGTGAAACAGTATGCCGTATCGCAGGGGCTGAAGGTGCTCCAGCCGGAAAAACTGAAAAACGAAGAGTTTCTGGAAGAGCTGAGGGCCCTGAAAGCCGACTTGCAGATTGTCGTGGCTTTCCGCATGCTGCCGGAAGTGGTGTGGAACATGCCTAGTCTGGGTACGTTCAACCTGCACGCCTCTTTGTTGCCGCAATATCGTGGGGCAGCTCCTATCAACTGGGCGGTCATCAACGGAGAGACTGAAACCGGAATTACGACTTTTTTCCTGAAGCATGAAATTGATACTGGAGAAATTATCGATCAGGTGCGGGTACCCATTGCCGATACGGACAATGTGGAAGTGGTGTACGACAAACTGATGAAACTGGGGGGCGACCTCGTGGTGAAGACGGTGGATGCCATTCTGGAGGGAAATGTCAAGACCATTCCGCAAGAGCAGCTGGCTACGGCTGCGGAATTGCGTCCGGCTCCCAAAATTTTCAAGGAGACCTGCCGTATTGACTGGAATGCCGGGGTGAAGAAAGTGTATGATTTTGTGCGTGGACTTTCTCCTTATCCAGCCGCGTGGACGGAGTTGCATCAGGGGGAAGCGGCTCCCATGTCGTTGAAGATTTTTAAAACGGAAAAGGTGTTTACTCCTCATTCCTTGAAACCGGGAACGGTAGTGACAGATAAGAAAACTTATTTCCACATCGCTTCAACCGATGGCTTCCTGCGTGTGTTGTCGTTGCAGCTGGCCGGAAAGAAACGGATGGACGTGGCCGATTTCCTTCGCGGGTATCGCCATGTGGAAGACTCTTATGTGGAATAGAAATAACCGAAAGGCGGTGACTTTTAAAAGGTGACGGTAGTGTATGCAGCACTTCCGTCATATTTTTTATAAAGGATACGGAAGCCCTTGAATTCCGGATTCTTATATTGGGGAATACTTGAAAGATTAAAGGATACAACGCCCCAGTAACTATTAATCTGTACATCTGTTTCCGGATTATGGCGAAGTTCTACGGGGAGTAACCCGTTTTCATCTAGTTGTGCATTATCTGAAACCAGCAGACTGATGCGATGGCTTATATTTTCATTGTAGCCTTTTATTTCATATTGTATGTTTAAGTGCTCCTGACTGACGGTGGTGGAAGTAATTGGAATAGGAGCAGTTCCAAAAGTATCGTTGACTGCAGTTTCTGCAGTTCCAGACTGTATGATGTTGGCGTCTTTCGTCAATACCTTATAAAGACTGATAACTTCCACTTCCTTCATCTCCAAACTATCGCTTTTCTGCTGACTGTCAAGAAACAAAACTTCCAGTAAGACTCTTTGCCCGAGTGCATTTGCATTGTTCTTTATGAAAATATCCGTGTTCATGGGTAATAAAGGACCATAACTGTCCGAATGGACGGTCAATCGTGCTGTATTGACTACTGTACCTAATGTGGAGAAGCTTCCAATTCCTGATGATTGCAAGAGTTCATCATCGTGGCTTGTACAGGAAGTTCCTATTTCGCACAATAAAACTAACAAGAAGAGAAGTAATGTATTTTTATTCCATTTCATGTCTGAATGATTCTTTACCTGATAAATGCAATGAAAGGTGAATACTGCATCTTTTTTAGTTAAAAACATTTTAACGAAGAATTTCGAAATAAAGGTGCAGTATTTTTGTACTCCTATCATTTACTAATCAAAGCACGATAAGCTGAATATGACAGAAGAAGAATTGGCATCGAAATGCAAGCTGGCAGATAATCAGGCTCGCAAAGAGTTGTACGAGCTGTATGGCGGTTCGCTGATGGCTATTTGTCTTCGTTATATAGGAGACCGTGAGGCAGCGGAAGACGTGTTGCATGATGGCTTTATCCGTATCTTTCAGTCTATAGCTCAGTTTACTTATCAAGGAAAGGGCTCATTGAAGGCTTGGCTTTCGCGTGTGATGGTAAATGAGGCGTTGGGTTATTTGAGAAAACGCAACCAGTTATCGCAGCAAGAAGTTTTGATGGAACAGCTACCCGATACGGAGGAAACGGACGAGGGAATAGGAGATATACCTCAGAAAGTACTGATGAAAATGATTGCGGAACTGCCTGACGGATATCGCACGGTATTCAACTTATATGTGTTTGAGGATAAGAGTCACAAGGAAATTGCACAATTACTGGGAATTACGGAGCATACTTCTTCTTCCCAATTTTACCGTGCAAAGACTTTGTTGGCGAAAAAAATAAATGAATATAGAAAGAGCATATTGTAGGCAATGAAGAATGAGGAAAAATGGATAAATAATTTGCGTAGTCAAATGGAAGATTATTCTGAACCTCTTCCCGACGGGCTTTGGGATAAACTGGAGACGGAGTTGGAGGAACAGAATAAGCCGAAAGTGATTCCTTTATGGAGACGCTGGCAGGCAGCAGCTGCTGTGCTGATTTTGTTGGTGTCTTCACTTACATATTGGTTTTGGTCGTCTCCGGAAGCCGACTTCCAGAATCAGCAATTGGCGGTGGAGGTAAAAGATACCCCTTTGCCTGAGAATCGTCCGATTCAGGACCAGGTAACAGCCGAGGTTGCTATGCCGGGAAAGTCAGAACCGGAAATGAAGCTTACTGCAAGTACTGATGTCGTTTTGGAACAGGCCGTACGGAAGGTGTCGGTCGAAGAAGAGAAAACGGATGAGGTGATTGTGGAAGAACCGGAAAAGGAAGAATCGAAAACGATAAAAAATGAAACGCTGACAGAAACAGCGGATACGCAGGTTCAGCAAAAGAAGAGATTACGTGCGAGTCGGGAGGCAGACCGGGAACGCATGAAGCAGAATGCGGAAGAAGCAAAGAGCAAATCAACGCGGTCTTCCGGATTTTCACTGGGAGTTGGAGCTGGAAATACACCTTACGGTTCTTTGAGTACTTTCGATGGAATGGGGAGTTTTGTGGCACGGTCGGCTTATTATGTTTCTTCAGACTTGAATATGGCTCCGGTAAATAACGGAGGACTGGCATACAGTCAAATTTTATTGGAGAATGCAGCACAGAGTCCACAGACAAGTGTCAAGCATCACATGCCGGTAACAATAGGTTTCTCATTGGACTGGAATCTGGATAAGAACTGGACATTGGAAACAGGATTGAATTATACATTACTCTCTTCTGATATCCGTTCGGGTTCCAAGTCATACGTGGAAGAAACGCAGAAATTGCATTATGTGGGAATTCCATTGAAGATACGTCGTTCTATCTGGCAGAACAGGTGGTTCTCGGTATATGCTTCTGTGGGAGGGGCTGTAGAGAAATGTGTGTCTGGAAGGTTGGAATCGGTTACCGTAACCAATGGGGGAAACCGTACGTCGGAACGTACATCGCTGGAGGTGGATCCTTTGCAGTGGTCTGTGGCAGCTGCTGCAGGAGCACAGGTCAATTTTACTTCCCGATTGGGGTTGTATTTGGAACCTGGAGTAGCTTATTACTTTGATGACCATAGTGGCGTAGAAACCATTCGGAAGGAACATCCTTTCAATTTCAATCTGCAGTTAGGGCTTCGTTTCCATGTGATAAAATAAATTTTTCTGCCGATAGGTGCCCATAAGAAAATATGCTTATCTTTGTTGTGATAAGTATTTATGAACATTATTATGGCGAAAGAGATTAAGATAGCTCCATCTTTGCTTTCTGCGAATTTTGCAGATTTGAGAAGTGACCTGGAAAAAATCAATCGAAGCGAAGCTGATTGGCTGCACTTGGATATTATGGATGGTGTATTTGTTCCCAATATATCATTTGGCTTCCCGGTATTGAAATATGTGGCAGAGTTGAGTGAGAAACCACTGGATGTACATCTGATGATTGTGCAGCCGGAAAAGTTCATTCCAGAAGTGAAAGCATTGGGAGCAATGATGATGAATGTGCATTATGAGGCATGTACGCATTTACACCGGGTTGTCCAGCAGATTAAGGAGAGTGGAATGAAAGCGGGGGTGACCTTAAATCCTTCTACTCCGGTGGCCATGCTGGAAGATATTATCACGGAGGTGGATATGGTGTTGTTGATGAGCGTGAATCCAGGGTTTGGAGGACAGAAGTTCATTCCCAATACGTTGAAAAAGGTGAGACAATTGCGTGAACTGATAGCTCGTACGGGTTCTTCAGCATGTATTGAAGTGGACGGAGGAGTGAACATGCAGACGGCACCGTTGTTGGCAGAGGCAGGAGTGGATGTGCTGGTGGCGGGTAATGCTGTGTTTAAAGCTTCGGATATGTTGCAGATGATTCATCAACTGAAATATGTGAAATAGGTGCAAGAAACCACATCCCTTTGGAGGACTTATCCATTGTTCCGGTTGACTGTTTGTATGGCAGCCGGAATTTTTTTATTCGATATATATTTGTCGAAAGGGGAGGAATGGCCTGTGGCGGGGGTGTTTTTTGTGTTTCTCTTTTTATGCGCATGTCTCGCTTTTTATCTCCGCGCTTGGAAACAACGTTGGGTTTTCGGCTTTTTAGCAGGCAGTGCTTTTTTTCTATGGGGTGGCCTGCGGGTGTGGCAGGAACGTACATTTGTGACTTACCAATGGGGAGAAAATCCGAAAGTATATCGGGGTATTGTACAGACAGTTCCGGAAAAACGTGGGAAAACTTTTCGTGCAGAAGTCTATGTGACAGATGAATATGTCGGAAACGGAAAACTGAAACAAGTGGGTCGGACCATTTTGCTTTCTTGGATGCCTGATTCTTTGCAAAAGTCGTTATCTTGTGGAGATAATCTTTGTTTTTATGCTCGGGTGACTCGTCCTTTTTCAGAAAAGAAACTGACCGGATTTGACTATGCGGATTATTTATTGCGGAAGGGTATCAGTGGAACGGCATTGGCCTATGCTGGACATTGGCATCGTTTGAACAAGAAATCGTCGCTGGATTTGCTTCAGCAGGCCAGGTTGTGCCAGCAGAAGGTGGTGGAGATTTACCGGAACTGGCCCTTGGACGAAGAGGTACGGTCGGTGGTTTCTGCATTGACCATAGGTGATAAAAGTGAATTGACTGCTGAACTGAAAGAGGTCTACAGTGCGGCAGGAGCCAGCCATGTACTGGCTTTATCAGGATTGCATATAGGGATTCTTTCCGGTCTACTTTGTGTTTTTCTTTATCCGCTTACTTATCTACGGCATGGGCGCAGATTATTGTCTGTATGTGTCATTCTTTTGTTATGGGGATTTGCTTATGTGTCCGGACTGAGTGCATCGGTCGTTCGTGCCGTGGTGATGTGTAGTTTGTATGTACTGGGTTCCTTTTTTTCAGAAGAACGTTTTGCAGGAATTCATTCATTGGTGCTGTCGGCTTTCCTGATGTTGGCCTATAATCCTTTTTACCTTTTTGATGTCAGCTTTCAGTTGTCGTTTGCCGCAGTAAGTTCTATTCTGGCATTTTATCCGTTGTGTGTCCGGCTTCTTACTGTGAAGAATCGTCTGCTTCGTTATCTTTGGACGTTGTTGTGTGTATCTTTTTCGGCCCAACTGGGAACTTTTCCTTTTGTATTGGTTTATTTCGGTTCGTTTCCGACGTATTTTTTGTTGGCTAATTTGGTCGTTTCTCCATTGGCCGTGTGTATCTTTTCACTTGCATTGGCAGCCTTGTTTTTTTCTTCTGTTCCTCTTTTGGGAAGTGGCCTGGTGCAATTGCTGAACACAGTTACTTCTGGATTGAATCAATGTATGTGGATCGTACAACAAATGTATGGTTCACAGATTACATCCATTTATTTGTCTGCATTCCAGGCTTTCTTGCTGATAGGGGTGTTGGTTTGTGTTTATCGATGCTGGCGTGTTGGAGCCGGAAGAAAGGCATACGATTGGTACCGGTTGTTGCTGGTTTGTCAGTTCTTTGTATTAGCTTGTTGGGTAAGGCAGCTGCAACCTACACCGACCTGTTTGTCCTTTTTCCGTTCGGAGGTCTATACCAGTCAGGGGCAGGATGTGTCGACCCATACTTCTGATTCCGGCTTGATGCAAATTGGGAACATTCGTGTAGGACTTTTGGATGATGACAGGTGGAGTACCTGTAGGGCCTCTTGGCGTTTGCCTTTGGACTATGCGTATATTTGTCGTGGTTTTAAGGGAAACCTTACTCGATTGAATGAACTTTTCGAAATTCATCAGGTTATTTTGGATGCGTCCCTGAGTAGCGGTTATCGGGAAAGACTGATAAAAGAATGTCAATTACTTAAAATATCTTATACCGACCTTTCTGTTTGTGGTTCTTACTCTGTTGTTCTGTAGTATGTAAAAATAAATTTGTACTTTTGCTCCTTTCAAAAAGTGTAAGTTTAAGAAAAAGAATATGTTGTCAAAAGTGATTCTTCAGGCCCACATCGATAAGGTTGAGACTTATTTCGACCGGGCTGATAAAATAGTGATTGTGACTCACGTTTCTCCCGACGGAGATGCGTTGGGTTCATCGCTTGGATTATACCATTTTCTGTCGGTACAGGGTAAGACGGTAAACGTCATTGTACCGAATGCCTTCCCTGATTTTCTGCGTTGGATGCCAGGTGCAAAAGATATTATCCGTTATGATAAGTATGCGGAGTTTGCTGATAAACTGATTACGGAAGCGGAGGTGATTTGTTGCTTGGATTTTAATGCTTTGTCGCGCATTGACCAGATGGCTGATGTGGTAAGAAATGCTCCTGGACGTAAAGTGATGATAGATCATCATCTGAATCCGGAACCTTTCTGCCGGGTGACAATCTCACATCCGGAAATATCGTCTACTTCTGAACTTATTTTTCGCTTGATTTGTCGGCTAGGTTGCTTTGATGATATTACGTTGGAAGGAGCGGAATGTATTTATACCGGTATGATGACCGATACCGGTGGATTCACCTATAATTCCAATAATCGGGAGATTTATTTCATTATCAGTGAATTACTTTCGAAAGGAATTGATAAAGACGAAATTTACCGCAAGGTATTCAATACCTATTCGGAAGGACGTCTGCGGTTGATGGGGTATGTGCTCTATGAGAAAATGCAGGTATATCCGCAGTTTCGTTCGGCATTGATTTGTTTGTCTAAAAATGAGCAAAGTAAATTTCAGTATGTGAAAGGGGATACGGAAGGTTTTGTCAATATGCCTCTTCAGATGAAAGGGATTTGTTTTTCTGTATTCTTGCGTGAGGATACGGATAAAAACATGATTAAAGTATCCCTCCGTTCTGTAGGAACATTTCCTTGCAACAAAGTGGCTGCCGAATTCTTTAACGGTGGCGGACATTTGAATGCTTCAGGAGGGGAATTCTATGGCACAATGGATGAAGCCATAGATTTGTTTAAACAGGCATTGGTGAAATACGAAAACCTGTTATTGAAAAATTGATTTAAAATTTTATTCTTGAACAATATTAGACATAATTGGACAAAATAAGTGGGATGTTTTGGAGACATTTTACTACATTTGCCTATGTAAATGATGCATGTAACATGAAAAAGAACTATTTGTTGTGGGCTGTGACGGGCCTGATAATGTGGACGCTGCAAAGCTGTAACAATGGGAAAACTTACGCCGAAATGAAGGAAGATGAAGCTGATGCCATTAATAAGTTTATTGTAGAGAACGACATCAAGGTCATTTCTGAGGCGGAGTTTGCGGCGCAGGATTCTACGACGAAAGAAAATGAATATGTGCTGTTGGATGAAAGTGGAGTATATATGCATGTAGTCAATCGTGGTACTGGGAAGGAAGTGTTGGGAAACGGCACGTATGATATGGTAGCCCGTTTTGTAGAAATAGCTCTTCAGACGAGAAGTGACTTGGGGATGACCGCCGGAGATACTTTGTTGGCAAACATGCATGTAGCCAATCCTTCTTATACGATTAATGGGGAGGATTTTAAGTTGACTATCAGTGGTGATTCTTATTCTGCTTCATTCACTCGGAGTGATAGTTACAGTATGTACGGCATGTATGGTACAGTGGCTGTGCCATCAGGTTGGCTGATTCCGTTGCGCTATTTGAAACCGGGGCGTACGAATGATTCGGAGAAAATAGCGCGTGTGAAACTGATTGTACCACATAGTGAGGGAACTTCTTCTGCCACACAGTCCGTATATCCGTGTTTTTATGAACTAACCTATAACATGACAAGATAACCTAAATAAAAACCTTTATTTTATGACACTTATTAAATCTATTTCCGGTATTCGTGGTACTATAGGCGGCCATGCCGGTGAAGGACTGAATCCTTTGGACATCGTGAAATTCACTTCTGCTTATGCTACGTTGATTCGGAAAACGACTACCATCAAAACCAATAAGATTGTAGTAGGCCGTGATGCACGTATCTCTGGTGAGATGGTGAAGAATGTAGTTTGCGGTACCTTGATGGGAATGGGATTCGATGTGGTGAACATCGGTCTGGCTTCTACTCCGACAACCGAACTTGCAGTGACAATGGAAGGGGCTTGCGGTGGAATTATTCTGACTGCCAGTCACAATCCGAGACAATGGAATGCGTTGAAACTGTTGAATGAACATGGTGAATTCCTGAATGCAGCCGAAGGAAACGAAGTATTGCGCATTGCAGCTGCAGAAGAATTTGAATTTGCAGATGTAGACCACATCGGTAAATATCGGGAAGACAATACATACAACCAGAAACACATTGACAGTGTGCTGGCATTGAAGCTGGTGGACGTAGAAGCTATCCGTAAGGCTAATTTCCGTGTGGCTATCGATTGTGTGAACTCAGTTGGAGGTATCGTACTTCCTCAGTTGTTGGAACAGTTGGGCGTGCAGCATGTGGAAAAACTGTATTGCGAACCTACGGGTGATTTCCAGCACAATCCGGAACCGTTGGAAAAGAATCTGGGCGACATCATGGGATTGATGAAGAAAGGTACTTGTGACGTGGCTTTCGTAGTAGACCCGGATGTGGATCGCTTGGCTATTATCTGTGAGAATGGAGCGATGTATGGAGAAGAGTATACGTTGGTCACTGTAGCGGATTATGTGTTGAAACACACTCCGGGCAATACGGTATCTAACTTGAGTTCTACCCGTGCGTTGCGTGATGTGACTCGCAAATATGGCATGGAATACAATGCTTCTGCGGTAGGTGAAGTGAATGTGGTTGCCAAGATGAAAGCAACACATGCCGTGATTGGTGGAGAAGGAAACGGTGGAGTAATCTATCCGGAATCTCATTACGGACGGGATGCTTTGGTAGGTATCGCTTTGTTCCTGAGCCATCTGGCACACGAAGGAAAGAAGGTAAGTGAGTTGCGTGCTACTTATCCGAACTATTTCATTGCCAAGAACCGTATTGACTTGACTCCGGAAACAGATGTAGACGCCATTCTGGCGAAGGTGAAGGAATTGTACAAGAATGAAGAAATCAATGATATCGACGGAGTGAAGATTGATTTCCCGGACAAGTGGGTACACCTCCGCAAGAGTAATACAGAACCGATTATCCGTGTGTATTCAGAAGCTTCTACCATGGAAGCGGCAGAGGAATTGGGTAAGCAGATTATGGATATCGTGTATAGCTTGGCCAAATAAGTAGCTTTATACGTCTATATAAGTAATAAGAGTAATAAGAGGAATCCCGGAATGAGGTGGAAATGGTACTTCTGCCTTATTCTGGGATTTTTTTGTGACTTTGAATGAATAAGAAGTTGTTTGGTGTGATTTTATTCTTTTTCCAGCGTGATTTGAGGGATGGGTTGGGAGTGTGATTTTTCATTGTTTTCCGTCGGACGGGAATCTGACTCGTTTTCCTGAGGAAAGTCCGGAAGGAACAACGCGTAAAAGAAAGGAAGAATTACTTTTTGAGTTTCCATGACATTTGTTTTTAGGGGTTTGTTATGAAAACGCAGAAATGTAGTAAATCCCCTACGTAGAAATTGTTAAAAAATCTAATCTACCACCCAAAGCAGGTCGCTCATAATCCCGTCGGAGATAAATATCCCCTTTTCGGTCAGCTTCAGAATATGATGATCCCAGGTCAGCAGACCTTGTTTCAGATAAGACGAGGCCATACGCATGCAGTAGTTGTATAAAGTTTCTCCAAATGTGTTTTTCAATAGGTCAGTAGGAATTCCGTAAACTGTACGCAGGCGCGTGATGACAAAGTCGTTGTAGCGGGTATAGAGATCGAGTTCTTCTTTCTCCTGACAGGGTGTTCCCTGTTGGATACCTTGTATATATTGGGAAAGGGAGGCCACATTCCATTGGCGGGAGATTCCATCGTATGAATGGGCGGAAGGACCACATCCTAAGTATTTTTTGCCCGTCCAGTAACTTGAATTGTGGCGTGAATAATATCCGGGTTGGCAGAAGTTGGATATTTCATAATGTTCGTATCCATGGGCTTTTAAGGTATGGATCAGTTCCTTGAATAAGGATACGCTCAAGTCCTCATCAGTTTCTTCCACTTTGTGCGCCTCTTTCAGTTTCCACAAAGGGGTGCCTTCCTCATAAATCAGGTGATAGGCGGAAATATGTTCCGGGTACATATCAATGGCTGTTTGCAGGTCTTTCTGCCAGTCCTCCAGTGTTTCACCGGGTAGTCCGTACATCAAGTCGATGCTGATGTTCTGAAATCCAGCTTCCCGGCAACGCTGGTATGCTTGTCGGGCTTGGGCGGCTGTATGCCGGCGATGCAACAGGCGGAGGGTGTCTTCCTTGAAAGTCTGTATGCCCATGCTCAGTCGGTTGAAAGGAAGGCTGCGGAGCATGTTCACGTATGCTGGTGTCAAATCGTCCGGATTAGCTTCGAGTGTGATTTCGGCTTCAGGGTTTACAGGATATACCTTATATATATAGTCGAACAATTGGGCAAAATCTTTTTCTTCCAGCTGAGAAGGGGTACCTCCTCCCAAATAGATGGTATCTATGGTTTCTCCACTTAGGTAGTCTTTTCGGAGTTTCAGCTCTTTGACAAGGGTTTGGATATAAGCCTCTTTCTTTTCATTTTCAGTAGTGGAAAAGAAGTCACAGTAGATGCAACGTCGTTTGCAGAAGGGGATATGAAGGTAGATTCCAGCCATAAACAATTAACTGTAAGAATTGGTTTTGCGGGTGTAAATATACGGATAATTTAGGGAGGACGGAAAGAATTTTGGATTACTATGTCTGAAAACATAGTTTAGTAACACGAAACTTTTTATTGTTTTTCTGAATTATAATCTCTAATTTGCGCTTCGTTAAAAAATAAGAGATATGAAAAGCATATCCTTTCGTTACTAAACTAAATCTTGAAATACCATGAAAGTATATCAGACAAACGAAATCAAGAACATTGCCCTTCTCGGTAATGACGGCTCAGGTAAAACCACTCTCACAGAAGCCTTGCTCTATGAGAGTGGTATTATAAAACGTCGCGGAAGAATTACTGCCAAAAATACGGTGAGTGATTATTTCCCGGTGGAGCAGGAATATGGATATTCAGTATTTTCTACTGTATATCATGTGGAATGGAACGGGAAGAAACTCAATATTATAGACTGCCCGGGAAGTGATGACTTCGTAGGGGCTGCTATTACCGCGTTGAATGTGACTGATACTGCCATCTTGTTGCTGAACGGGCAATATGGTCCGGAAGTGGGTACGCAGAATCACTTCCGTTATACTGAAAAACTGGGTAAACCGGTGATTTTCCTGGTGAACCAGCTGGATAGTGAAAAATGTGATTTCGACCATGTGCTTGAACAGTTGAAAGAGAATTATGGCTCTAAGGTTGTTCCGGTTCAGTATCCGTTGGCTACAGGACCCGACTTCAATTCGTTGATTGATGTACTTTTAATGAAGAAATATTCTTGGGGACCCGACGGTGGAGCCCCTACTATCGAAGATATTCCGGCGGAAGAGATGGAAAAGGCACAGGAATGGCATAAGACTTTGGTAGAAGCCGCTGCGGAACATGATGAGAGCCTAATGGAGAAATTCTTTGAGGCTGAATCGCTGACAGAAGACGAAATGCGTGAAGGTATCCGTAAGGGCTTGGCAGCCAGAGGGATGTTTCCTGTATTCTGCGTGTGTGCGGGAAAAGACATGGGCGTTCGCCGTTTGATGGAATTTTTGGGAAATGTGGTTCCGTTTGTAGATGAAATGCCGGTGGTGCATAACACACGCGGTGTACCTGTTCCTCCTGATCCGAATGGTCCGACTTCACTTTATTTCCTTAAGACGGCCGTAGAACCTCATATCGGTGATGTACAGTATTTTAAGGTGATGAGTGGAGTGGTTCACGAAGGAGACGACTTGAGTAATGCGGATAGAGGTTCCAAAGAACGTATGGCCCAATTGTATGTGTGTGCAGGAGCAAACCGTGAAAAGGTGGATGAACTTCGTGCGGGAGATATCGGTTGTACGGTGAAACTGAAAGACGTAAAGACTGGAAATACGTTGAACGGAAAGGATTGTGAAAACCGTTTCAACTTTATCAAGTATCCGAATCCGAAATATACAAGAGCTATCAAACCGGTTAATGAGGCGGATACGGAAAAGATGATGGCGGTATTGAATCGTATGCGTGAGGAAGATCCGACATGGGTTGTAGAGCAATCCAAAGAACTGCGTCAGATTCTGGTACACGGACAAGGTGAGTTCCATTTGCGCACGTTGAAATGGCGTCTGGAAAACAATGAGAAATTGCCTATCCAGTTTTATGAACCGAAGATTCCTTATCGTGAAACCATCACGAAGGCTGCGCGTGCCGACTATCGTCATAAAAAGCAGTCGGGTGGTGCCGGTCAGTTTGGTGAGGTACACTTGATTGTAGAGCCATATTATGAAGGTATGCCAGCTCCGGAAACCTACAAGTTCAACGGACAGGAATATAAGATGAATGTGAAAGGTACGGAAGTAATCGACCTGGAATGGGGTGGAAAACTGGTATTTGTGAACAGTGTGGTAGGTGGAGCCATCGATGCACGTTTCATGCCGGCCATCCTGAAAGGTATCATGAGCCGTATGGAGCAAGGTCCGTTGACCGGTTCTTATGCACGTGATGTGCGTGTTATCGTATATGATGGAAAGATGCATCCAGTAGACTCCAATGAAATCTCCTTTATGTTGGCTGGACGTCATGCATTCAGTGAAGCCTTCAAGAATGCCGGGCCGAAGATTCTGGAACCGATTTATGATGTGGAAGTATTTGTGCCAAGTGATAAATTGGGCGATGTAATGAGTGACATGCAAGGGCGTCGTGGAATGATTATGGGTATGACCAGTGAAAAAGGATATGAAAAGTTGTGCGCAAAAGTGCCTTTGAAAGAAATGTCCAATTATTCTACTTCATTGAGTTCGTTGACAGGAGGTCGTGCTTCATTTATTATGAAGTTTGCCAGCTATGAACTGGTTCCGACTGATGTCCAGAACAAGCTGATGAAGGAGTTTGAAGAGCAGGAAAAGGACGAAGCATAACATTAGTTGTGATTTTTATAGGTAAAAAGGCCGTGTTTCTTAAAAAGACACGGCTTTTTTGTTTAACTTAGCTTAAACAAAACGGACTGTTTATTTGTTGTTAATCCAATTTTTTATTATTTTTGCGATATGTGCAAGCTGAAAAGACAGATTGGTGAAGAATTTCGCAGGTAAAATCTGATTTTCGGTTAATATACGACAAACTCCCAATTAAAACTTGTTAAGCTACTAGGGTTGTATTTGTCAGGTTGTTAAATTTGCCCGTATGAAAAAGTCTACTATTTGGATATTAGGAGTTGTAATGGGATTATCTTTTCTAAGCTTGCTCTATTTGCAGGTGAGCTATATTGAAGAGATGGTCAAGATGCGTCGCAGCCAGTTTGAAGAGAACGTGAATCGTAGTCTGGGTAAGGTTGTGCATAATTTGGAACTGGTGGAAACGAAAAGATATCTGGAAAAGGATGTAGCGGCCCAAGAACGTGCGGCACTTTTATCGAGAAAGTACCAGGCGGCGAGTGACAATAGTGGAGAGAATGTGGTAGAGCATCATCAGTATACGATTACTGCTCCCGATGGATCCACTTATTCTACTTTTGAACTGAAAACGATCATGAACAGACCGGCTAATGTGCCGAAAGTGGTTATCTCCACGGGAAAGACTATACCTCAGACTTCGCGGGCTTTACAGGAGATTCTTAAAGAACGTTATGTTTATCAGCGTGCTTTATTGGATGAAGTTGTATATAATATTCTTTATACGGCGAGTGATAAACCGTTGAAAGAAAGGGTTAATTTTAAGCAGTTGGATCATTTCTTGAAAACGGAGTTGTTTAACAATGGAATCGATATACCTTATCATTTTTCTGTGACTGACCGAGATGGGAAAACAGTGTATCGGTGTCCGGACTATGTACATGATGATGAAAAGATTTATTCTCGGTTGATTTTTGAAAAAGACCCTCCAGCCAAAATGGGATTTGTAAATATTTCCTTCCCTACGCTGGATGATTATATCTTCAGTTCTGTAAAGTTTATGATTCCGTCGATTATTTTTACAGTTGTACTATTGATTACATTCATCTTTACAATTTATATTATTTTCCGTCAGAAACGATTGACTGAAATTAAGAATGATTTTATCAATAATATGACGCATGAGTTTAAGACTCCGATTTCGACCATTTCGTTGGCGGCTCAAATGCTGAATGATCCTGCAGTAGCCAAATCACCTGTCATGTTCAAGCATATATCTGGCGTCATCAACGATGAAACGAAGCGCCTGAGATTCCAGGTGGAAAAGGTGTTGCAGATGTCTATGTTTGAGAGACAAAGTGTGACGTTAAAGAAAAAGGAAATAGATGCCCATGAACTTATCAATGGAGTGGTCAATACTTTCCGTTTGAAAGTTGAAAAAGATAATGGAACGCTTGAGGCGGAACTGATGGCGGAAGATCCTGTGATTTTTGTAGATGAAATGCATTTTACAAATGTGATTTTCAATTTATTGGATAATGCTGTGAAATACAAGAACCCAGAGAGAGATATTGCCCTGAAAATTCGTACATGGAATGAGGGCTGCAAGTTGTGTATCTCTGTGGAGGATAATGGAATTGGCATCAAAAAGGAAAATCTGAAGAAGATATTTGATAAGTTCTACCGTGTTCATACGGGAAATTTGCATGATGTGAAAGGCTTTGGTCTTGGACTGGCTTACGTGAAAAAGATAATTACAGATCATAAAGGTTCTATTCGGGCCGAAAGTGAATTGAATGTAGGAACAAAGTTTATTATTACGATACCACTATTTAAAGAAGAATAAGATATGGACGACAAATTGCGTATTTTGCTGTGCGAAGATGATGAGAATCTTGGCATGCTTTTGAGAGAATATTTACAGGCGAAAGGTTATAATGCAGATCTTTTTCCGGATGGAGAAGCTGGATTTAAGGCTTTCTTGAAAAGTAAATACGATTTAGTTGTAACGGATGTAATGATGCCGAGAAAAGATGGATTTACCTTGGCTCAGGAAATTCGTCAGGCAAATGCAGAAGTTCCTATTATTTTCTTGACGGCAAAGACCTTGAAAGAAGATATTTTGGAAGGATTCAAGATTGGTGCAGACGATTATATTACGAAGCCTTTTAGTATGGAAGAACTGACTTTCCGTATTGAAGCGATTTTGCGCCGTGTTCGTGGAAAACGTAATCGTGAAAGTACCGTTTATAAAATTGGACGTTTTACATTCGATACGCAGAAGCAAATTTTGTCTATCGGTGATAAGCAGACCAAGTTGACTACGAAAGAATCAGAATTGTTGGGTTTGCTTTGTGCACATGCCAATGAAATTCTTCAGCGTGACTTTGCATTGAAAACCATTTGGATTGATGACAATTATTTCAATGCAAGAAGTATGGATGTATATATCACTAAGCTGCGTAAACATTTGAAAGAAGATGATTCGATTGAAATCATCAATATCCATGGAAAGGGATATAAATTGATTACTCCAGAAGGTGAATGAGATGTAGTTCTTGAAATGATGAGCAATAAAAAAGCCTGAATTGAAAAATTCAGGCTTTTTTATTGCTGTTTGTTGGCTGAGAAAATTCAGTCTGTAATTTTTTTGTTCAGGATGATGTAAGCAATTAGTCCTATCACAACAAGTACCAAGGAACCTCCTAATACAGCGTTGTTGTTCACATTACCTACTGCATAGCCTGCAATGAGAATTACAGCACCGATAATGACTAATATCACTCCTAAATTCTGTAATAAGCTTTTCATGTGTGTCTTCTTTTTATGGTTTATTTATTCATGGTTACAAATTAAAGCATAATTCTTCTATTCAGAAAATTATTTCGTGAAAAAAAACAGAAATTCAAGCATGTATATCATGGCTTTTATAAAAGCTTGACAAATGTAATGTTTTTTACACGGATGTGAGCTCTCTATATTTTTGTTGGAAGTTATTCTGGCTAGTCTTTTGTGTTGGTAAAGATTTTCCGTAATACTTCCTGACTGACTCTTAATTCCTCCAAGGTTAGGCCATGGAGCGCTTCTTTCAGTGTCTTGTTTGCAATGAATCTTGCTTTTTCTTCCAGTTTTTTTCCGTTTTCTGTTAAGTGGATTTTGTTGGTTCGGCGGTCTTTCTTATCCGGTACTCGTATTACCAGATGTTGTTTTTCCATATTGTCAATCAGGCGAGTCATGCTGGGCTTGTCCTTAAAGGTGGCATTGCATAATTCCTGCTGGGTTACTCCATCTTTTTCCCAAAGGTAAAGTAATACAGTCCATTGCTCTGGGGTAATTTCCATACCATTGAGCCTGAAGTTGCGGATTAATTTTCGATTGATGGCAGCCGACACTTTTCCATTTAGTATGGCAAATATCAGTTGGATGTCAAAATTAAACTGTTCTATCATGTAATTATTGTTTAAACAACCTTGCAAATATAGTATATTTCAGCTATATAAAGTAGGTAAAAGAGAGATGAAATGATAAATTGTTCTCTTTTTAAGATTCTTTATTGTATAAATAGGTGAGAATCTTTGGTTTCTTAGTTGAAAAATCGTACCTTTGCCGCGCAAATAAAAAATCATTATTAATAATTTAATTAACGAATAGTATGAATCAATACGAAACCGTTTTCATTTTAACTCCCGTTTTGTCTGATGTTCAGATGAAGGAAGCGGTAGAAAAGTTCAAAGCTATCCTGACTCAGGAAGGTGCGGAGATCATCAATGAAGAAAACTGGGGCTTGAAAAAATTGGCTTACCCAATTCAGAAGAAGTCTACAGGTTTCTATCAACTGATTGAATTCAAAGCAGAACCGTCTGTAATTGAGAAGCTGGAAGTAAACTACCGTCGTGACGAACGAGTAATCCGTTTCTTGACTTTCAAGATGGATAAGTATGCTGCAGAATACGCTGCTAAGAGAAGAAATGTAAAATCAACTAAAAAGGAGGAAAACTAATCATGGCACAGCAACAATCAGAAATCAGATATTTAACTCCGCCTTCAGTAGACGTGAAGAAGAAAAAATACTGTCGTTTCAAAAAGAGCGGTATTAAGTACATCGACTACAAAGATCCTGAATTCTTGAAGAAATTCTTGAATGAACAAGGAAAGATCCTTCCGCGCCGTATTACAGGTACTTCATTGAAGTTCCAGCGTCGTATTGCGCAGGCTGTTAAGAGAGCTCGTCACTTGGCTTTGCTGCCTTTCGTAACTGATATGATGAAATAATAAAGGAGGAATAAGAATATGGAACTGATTTTGAAAGAAGACGTAGTTAACTTGGGCTACAAGAATGATATTGTAACCGTGAAGTCTGGTTATGGTCGTAACTATCTTATTCCGACGGGTAAAGCAGTGATTGCTTCTCCGGCTGCAAAGAAAATGTTGGCTGAAGAGTTGAAGCAGCGTGCTCATAAATTGGAGAAGATTAAGAAAGATGCTGAAGCTGTAGCAGAAACACTGAAGGGCGTTTCATTGACTATTGCTACTAAGGTTAGTGCAACTGGTTCAATCTACGGTTCAGTAGGCAGCATTCAGATTGCTGATGAATTGGCTAAGTTGGGTCACAACATTGATCGTAAGATTATTGTGGTAAAGGACAATGTAAAAGAAGTTGGACACTACAAGGCTATCGTTAAACTTCACAAGGAAGTTTCTGTAGAAATTCCTTTCGAAGTAGTTGCAGAAGAAGCTTAATTTGTATCTGTAAATACTTGATAAATCCCCCGAATGGATGTATGTCTGTTCGGGGTTTTTTATTTTTTCGAACGTTATGTAAGAGTGACTGGAAGTTTATTTTTTGGATAAATTAGATGGAATGATTTCAGTCGGATAGAGGCAGGGTTTGTTAAAACGTAATCCTTTTAAGGAGAATCTTTCAAAAGAGCGATGAAGTGATGTGCAATATTGGGATTTAAAGATAAAAATAAAGGGGTGGGATGAGTTGTCTGAAGTTGCGAAAAGGCATAAAAAAAGTCTGTAGGCTGAGCTTACAGACTTTCAATTCTCTCTGATGTTCGAGATTATTCAGCTACTACTGCTGAGTCACCAGCTACTGCTGCTGAATCGCAAACTACTGCTGCTGAATCAACAACCGGAGCTGCTTCTTCAACTACTGCTACTGAATCTGAATCAGCTGCTGCTTCACTGTTAGCTGCTTTGTTTCCGCAAGAAGCGAAAGAAACTGCAGCAAATGCTACGAACAAAAATACTAATTTTTTCATTTTCTTTGCTTTTTAATCTGTAATACTTATGTTGTTTTCTTAAAACGTTGCAAAGATATAGACTTTTCTGATACGTTGTTCACTTTTAGGCGATTTTTTTTCAAAAAAATATGTTTTAAAACTTATCTCTCTGAATGATAATGTGTTGCAAAACATAGCTTTTTATTTCTTGATTTGATAATTTTTCCAAGAAAGCCCGAAAAGTCTCCAAAAACGTCTAATTAGGAAGTCAATCCATACAAACTCGTTTTAAGAGTCGTGAATTATATGTACCTTTGCAGACTTCTAAATGATAAAGAGATATGATTGATACAACTATTTTTCAGGATAAAGTAGCTGTTTACTATACGCTAGGCTGTAAGTTGAATTTTGCAGAAACTTCTTCTATTGGGAAAACCTTAAAAGAAGCAGGAGTTCGTACGGCCCGGAAAGGTGAAAAAGCAGACATTTGTGTGATTAATACCTGTTCAGTGACGGAGATGGCCGACAAGAAATGTCGTCAAGCCATTCATCGTCTTTCTCGGCAGCATCCTGGTGCGTTTATTGTGGTAACCGGATGTTATGCGCAGTTGAAACCGGGACAAGTAGCTGAGATAGAAGGGGTGGACTTGGTGCTGGGTGCTGAACAGAAAGGAGAACTCATGAACTACCTAGGTAATCTGGAAAAGCATGCTCACGGTGAGGCGGTAGTGACAGCCACGAAAGACATCCGTACTTTTTCACCTTCTTGCTCACGAGGAGACCGTACCCGCTATTTCCTGAAAGTGCAGGATGGCTGTGACTATTTCTGTTCTTACTGTACGATTCCTTTTGCTCGTGGAAGGAGTCGGAACGGTAAGATTGAGGATTTGGTGGCACAAGCCCGGCTGGCGGCTGCAGAAGGCGGAAAAGAAATCGTGTTGACCGGGGTGAATATTGGAGATTTTGGAAAGACGACGGGAGAAACCTTTTTCGATTTGGTCAAGGCGCTAGACGAGGTGGAAGGCATTGAACGTTACCGTATCTCTTCCATTGAGCCTAATTTGCTGACGGATGAGATTATTGAGTATGTAGCCCGTTCTCGTCGCTTCATGCCTCATTTCCATATTCCTTTGCAGTCTGGTTGCGATGAAGTGTTGAAGTTGATGCGCCGTCGTTATGATACCGCCTTGTTTGCAGAGAAGGTAGCTAAAATCAAGTCCTTGATGCCTGATGCTTTTATTGGTGTAGATGTGATTGTGGGAACACGGGGAGAGACTCCTGAGTATTTTGAACGTGCGTATGAGTTTATCAAAAGCTTGGATGTGACCCAACTGCACGTATTCAGCTATTCCGAGCGTCCCGGTACACAGGCTTTAAAAATAGACTATGTAGTTCCTGCGCCTGAGAAGCATGTCAGAAGTCAACGGTTGCTTGAGTTGTCGGATGAGAAAACCAAGGCTTTTTATGCCCGTCACATAGGACAGGAGGCTGAAGTACTGATGGAAAAATCCAAAGCTGGCGCCCCAATGCACGGTTTTACTAAGAACTATATCCGGGTGGAATTAGCCCACGATGAGAAGTTGGACAATCATCTGGTGAAAGTACGTTTAGGGGATTTCAATGAAGACGAAACCTCGCTTAAAGGAACAATTTTATGATAAAGACAGCAGTGGTCATCTTGAACTGGAACGGCGAGGCGATGCTTCGTCAGTTCCTTCCGTCGGTAGTCACCGGTTCCTGTGAGGAAGCAACAGTGGTGTATGTCGCAGACAATGCGTCTACCGATGATTCGTGTGCGGTGGTGGAAAAAGAATTTCCTTCTGTACAGTTGATACGTCTGGACCGGAACTATGGTTTTGCCGAGGGATATAACCGAGCTTTACAACAAGTTGAGGCCGAATATGTGGTATTGTTGAATAGTGACGTGGAGGTGACCGAAGGGTGGCTTCGGGATATGGTGGCTTATATGGATACCCATCCCGATGCAGCTGCCTGCCAGCCTAAGATTTTGTCCTATCGTCATCGAAATATGTTTGAATATGCAGGAGCCAGTGGAGGCTTTATGGACCGTTATGGTTACCCGTTTTGTCGTGGACGTGTGATGGATGTGGTGGAAGAGGATAAAGGACAATACGAGGAGATTATCCCGGTGTTTTGGGCCACAGGTGCTGCATTGCTGATTCGCCTTGAGGTCTATCGGAAAGTGGGGGGACTGGATGCTCGCTTCTTTGCCCACATGGAGGAAATTGATTTGTGCTGGCGTTTGCGCAGCCGGGGATTTCAGTTGGTCTGTGTTCCTTCGAGTACGGTATATCATGTGGGAGGAGCTACGTTGAAGAAAGAAAATCCACGGAAAACCTTTCTGAATTTCCGTAACAATCTGTTGATGCTCTATAAGAATTTGCCGGAAGAAGAGCTTGCTCCGGTGATGCGTGTACGTACTTTTCTGGATTATTGTGCCGCCCTTGTCTGGTTGTTGAAAGGCGATTGGGGCAATGTGAGAGCCGTGTGTGAGGCGCGGAAGGAATTTCACCGTCTCTGCCCACAGTTCGCAGCCGACCGTCGGCAGAACTTGGCGAATACCGTGTTGAAAACAATTCCTGAACGATGGAGTTTCAGTTTGATTTGGCAGGCAAAAATAAAGGGCCGAAACACCTATTCAGCCCTTTCTAGAGTTTTGCATTAAAGTTTTTTGAGTTCCTGATACAGACGCTGTACCGGGAGTCCCATGACATTGAAATACGATCCTTCCAGTTTCGATACACCTACAAAGCCAATCCATTCCTGTACTCCGTAGGCACCTGCTTTGTCTAGTGGATGGTATTTCTCTACATAAAAATCAATTTCATCTTCAGTCAGCACATCGAAGGTGACTTGTGTCACAGCCGAGAATGTGCGCTGTGTTTCTCGGGTAGTCAGACACACGCCGGTGATTACCTGATGGGTGTCACCGGAAAGTTCCCGTAGCATTTCTTTGGCTTCTTCCAGTGATTTAGGCTTGCCTAATACTTTCCCGTGGATATATACTACTGTATCTGCTGTGATAATCAGCTCATCCTCTTCCATGGAATTGCGATAGGCATCCGCTTTTTTGCGTGAGATATACATGGGGATTTCCTCTCCTTCCAAATTGTCTGGATAACTTTCGTCGATTCCTGGCAGCACCTTTACTGTGTAGTTCACGTTCAGTCCGCTCAACAGTTCCCGTCGGCGTGGAGAATTGGAAGCCAATACAATTTTATAGTGCTGAACATTTTCCAATGGTCTCATATTTCTGTCAGTTTTTTAATAATTACCATCCGAAAGCGGCTTGTCCGGCCATCCATTTTCCTTGTGCTTTCAGCACCTGTTCAATCACGTCCCTTCCGCAACCATATCCACCTTTGCAGTGAGAAATGTACTTGCTGATGGCCTTGATTTCCGGAGCTGCATCTGCCGGGCAGCAGGGCAATCCTACCAGTTGCATCACTTCGTAATCGGGTATATCGTCGCCCATGTAAAGCACCTCTTCCGGTTTCAGGTCGTATTTGGTCAGCAACTCCTGATATTCGCGGATCTTGATGGCAGCTCCAAGGCAGACATCCTTGATGCCCAGTCCCTCGTAACGTTTGCGTACGGCTTCTGTCTTTCCGCCTGTGATGATGGCTACATGCAGGCCGCATTTCACGGCCAGTTGAAGGGCGTATCCGTCTTTGATGTCGACAGAGCGCATCGGCTCTCCATCCGGGTGCAGGAAGATGGTTTCTGCACTCAATACTCCGTCCACGTCGAAGAACAGAGCTTTTATTTTCGTCAAATCGTAATTAATCATATTGGGGATTCTTATTTTTGATGTTCAGTTTCATATTGGTGGATATGCAGGCTCAGTAACCTGTAAATTTCGGCCAGTTGCGGTTCCTCTTCCTTCAGCATGTCCAGGTGGCGGTGGATGACATTCTCGTCATACCGTCGGGCTGGGCCTGTCTGCGCTTCGATGGGGGACAGTTCGTGTACTTTCCGGGCTGTTTCGTCAATCAGGGGCAGCATGGTTTCGAAAGGCAACTGATGTGCCGTGAGCAAATGTTCGCAGATGGCATACATGTGGTTGCTGAAGTTGCAGGCAAATACGGCTGCGATGTGCAGGTATTTCCGTTGTGCAGAAGTGGCTTCATACACCTTGGAACTCAAACTTTCGGCAATCTCCCGGAGCTGCGAAAGGTTTTCAGTCGAGTTGGCTTCGATGAAGAAGGGTACTTCTTCCATGCGCACTTCTCGTTGTTTGCTGAAAGTTTGCATGGGATACGCTACACCATAGTTTTTCTGTTTCCCTTTCCACACCTCCATAGGCATGCTTCCGGCCGTGTGCAGATAGAGTGCGTCGGGATTGCAATGGGCCAGTTGGTCAATGACTGTTTCCAATACAGCATCCTTGACTGAGACAATGTACACATCCGCTTGTTCGTAAACTTGTGCCAGTTGGTTTGTCCATTTGCATCCCAGTGTGTTGGCTAACGTACGGGCAGACTCTTCGGTTCGGCTGTACACCTGCTGTAACTGGAAGCCTTTTTGTTGCAAGGCTTTTGAAAGATGGGTGGCTACATTGCCGGCCCCGATACATACAATCGATTTATCTTTTGTGTCCATCATCCGCGTGAAGATAAGAAATATAATAAAACTCCAATGACCAGCAGTACGGCAGGCAGCAGGAAGGTTGACATTTGCCCCAGCAGGGAGATTACCAGGCCAATGTTTTGTATCAGCCAGATGCCCAACAGAATAAGACCTACCGACTTGTCACTCTTGAACCATAAGAAAATTACGGCAGCATAGAGTAGCATGGTATCCTTCTGCATCACCCACGGCAATCCGAGGTGGTCAAATCCAACCCATTTGTCAATCAGATAGAGTAGTCCCGTCAGTACGAGGAAAACGGCGGTAGCTCGGTACGTATCCTTGTGTTTACCAGTTGATGTAGCCATTATTTCTCTCCGTACTTATTGATGTGTACCTTTTCCCATTGCAAGTGTGATTCATCAAAAGGTTTGCGTTCCATTCCCTTATGTCCAATGGCGATGAGGGAAAGCACTTGTAGCTGTAAGGGTAGGTCCAGCAGTTCATGGATATATTCATTGGCAGGCACACCGTTGGCCGTGAAGCGTTCCCTGATCTGTACCCAGCAGCTTCCCAGTCCCAAATCTTCGGCTTGCAGCTGTATCATGATAGAAGCAATGGAGGCATCTTCAATCCATACGTCACTGGCAAGCGGGTCGGCTGTAACTGCAATGGCTATAGCGGCATCTTTTACAAAAGCGGCTCCCGATTCCTTGCAGAAAGACAGCTTTTCCAACGTGTCTTTATCGTCGATGACAATAAACTGCCAGCAATTGGAGCGTTTGGAAGAAGGAGACATCAATGCAGCTTTCAATAGCGTGAGCACCTGGTCTTGGGTAAGTTCTTCGCCTGTGAATTTACGCATGCTTCGTCTGTTTCTGATTAAATCACTGAAGTTTTCCATAAAAAATAAATTTGTGTGGACAAATATAAGGCTTCCCTGTTAAATCCTCAATAAAAAAATGTAAATTTGCATGACATGAGCATCCGTTTAGCTACATATTATCACGCTAAGGATGTGCCCGATTTGCCGGGTTCCAACATCTTTCATTCTACTGAACTGTTTCATGTGCTGGAACAGACGAACGGCTACTGTCCACGTTTACTGGTGGCCTACGAGGGGGAAACTCCTATTGGGAAATTATTGTGTATCTTACGTAGAAGTACACGTCTATGTCGTTTTGTAGAGAAGGGCTATGCGTATGGAGTAGGTGAGTATTTTTCGTCTTCTTACCGGAAAGAAGAGATTTTTCGGGAGTTGCTGTCGTATTTTACCCTTCAATTTTCTGAACGGGCTTTTATACTGGAGTTTCGTAATTTGGAAGAGCCTTTGTTTGGATATCGTTATTTCCGCCAGAACGGTTATTTCCCAGTTCGCTGGCTTCGGGTACGCAATTCTCTCCATCATGATTCCTTGGATAAATGGATGAGTGCTTCCCGTAAAAAGCAAATTAGTCACGGACTTAAAAATGGAGCTGTTATTGAGGTGGCTCATACGAAGGAAGAACTGAAGGCCTTTTTCAGTATGTTAAAACGTTATTATTCACCTAAGATTCACCGTTATTTGCCAGATATAGGTTTTTTCAGTACTTTGTTGGAACATTCTTCCCATTGTGGAAAGATTTTTATCGTGCGTTACAAGGATAAGATTATTGGAGGGTCCGTATGTCTGTTCTCGGGGAGTGATGCCTACCTTTTGTTTTCCGGAGGGATGCGTAAAACTTATCCTTTGCAGTATCCAGGTGTGCTGGCTGTATGGGGAGCTATTCGATATGCCCGTTTGCATGGCTGCGATCACTTTGAGTTCATTGATGCCGGTCTGCCTTTTAAGAAATACGGTTACCGTGATTTTATTCTGCGTTTCGGAGGAAAGCAGATGAGTAGTCGTCGTTGGTTTCGCGTACGCTGGGGCTGGCTTAACCGTGTATTGACTAAAATTTATGTATAGTCGTTTGTAGGGGAGGAACAAAATGAATTAACCTCTCTTTAAACAACGGGTATTCTTTGAAAAAATCGTCAAAAAGTTTCTTTTTTCACCGCAATTTTCTTTTCTTTGTCTGCGTGTATATGAAACACAACTTTAAATTAATACCCATAAAAAACAAATCCATTATGAAAATCTCTCACATTGAACATTTGGGCATCGCAGTCAAGAGTATTGAAGAAGCCCTTCCTTATTATGAAAATGTCCTCGGATTGAAATGCTATAATATAGAAACCGTAGAAGACCAGAAGGTAAAAACCGCGTTCTTGAAATGTGGTGACACAAAAATCGAATTATTGGAACCGACGGGTCCCGATAGCACCATTGCTAAGTTTATTGAAAATCGCGGTATGGGGGTACATCATGTGGCTTTTGCCGTAGAAGACGGAGTGGCAAATGCGTTGGCACAGGCGGAAGAAGCTGGAATTCGTTTGATTGACAAGGCCCCCCGTAAAGGAGCAGAAGGACTGCATATTGCTTTCTTGCATCCGAAGTCAACCATGGGAGTATTGACCGAACTCTGCGAGAAATAATTGGGAAAGGAACCTCATTTTTATTTTATCCATATAAAGACTAATACCATGAGTAACCAACTTGAAAAAGTAAAAGAATTGATAGAGCTTCGTGCGCAGGCTCGTCTGGGTGGAGGCACGAAAGCCATCGACAAGCAACATGATAAAGGAAAGTACACTGCACGTGAACGTATAGCCATGCTCCTTGATGAAGGAAGCTTTGAAGAAATGGATATGTTCGTGCAGCATCGCTGTACGAATTTCGGAATGGACAAGAAACATTATTTGGGAGACGGCGTCGTAACCGGTTACGGGACTATCGAAGGCCGTCTGGTTTATGTTTTTGCCCAGGACTTCACTGTTTCTGCCGGTTCTTTGTCTGAGACAATGTCATTGAAAATCTGTAAAGTGATGGATATGGCCATGAAGATGGGGGCTCCTTGCATCGGTTTGAACGACTCTGGAGGTGCACGTATTCAGGAAGGTATCAATGCGTTGGCGGGTTATGCGGAAATTTTCCAACGCAATATCCTGGCTTCGGGAGTGATTCCGCAGATTTCCGGTATTTTCGGTCCTTGTGCAGGAGGTGCAGTGTATTCTCCGGCCTTGACAGACTTTACTTTGATGATGGAAGGTACTTCTTACATGTTCCTTACCGGACCAAAGGTAGTCAAGACGGTGACAGGAGAGGATGTGTCACAGGAAGATTTGGGAGGTGCCAGTGTGCATTCCACTCGTTCAGGTGTGACTCATTTCACGGCAGCAACAGAAGAAGAAGGCTTGGCCTTGATTCGTAAATTGTTGAGTTATATCCCACAGAACAACTTGGAAGAGCCTCCTTATGTAGACTGTATGGATCCGATTGATCGGTTGGAAGATTCGCTCAACGAAATTATCCCTGACAGCCCGAACAAGGCATACGATATGTACGAAGTAATCGGTGCCATTGTCGATAATGGGGAGTTCCTCGAGGTGCAGCGTGATTTTGCCAAGAACATCATTATCGGTTTTGCACGCTTCAACGGACAGTCAGTCGGTATCGTAGCCAACCAGCCGAAGTTCCTGGCTGGAGTACTCGACTGCAATGCATCCCGTAAAGCCGCTCGTTTCGTTCGTTTCTGCGATGCTTTCAATATTCCAATCGTATCATTGGTAGACGTACCGGGATTCCTGCCGGGCACGGGACAAGAATACAACGCCGTCATTCTGCATGGAGCTAAGTTGTTGTATGCTTATGGGGAGGCTACTGTACCGAAAGTGACGGTGACCCTTCGTAAGTCTTATGGCGGTTCTCACATTGTGATGAGCTGTAAACAGTTGCGTGGCGACATGAATTATGCATGGCCTACTGCCGAGATTGCCGTAATGGGTGGAGCCGGTGCCGTAGAAGTGCTGTATGCCAAGGAAGCAAAAGACGCACCCGATCCGAAAGCCTTTATGGCCGAAAAAGAAGCCGAATATACCAAGCTGTTTGCCAACCCGTATAATGCAGCCAAGTATGGTTACATTGACGATGTGATTGAGCCGCGTAACACACGTTTCCGCATTATTCGTGCCTTGCAGCAGTTGCAGACCAAGAAGCTGACCAATCCGGCCAAGAAACACGGTAATATTCCTTTGTAACATTCACCTTTTTAATGCGTTTAGTTATGAACAAATACATAGCCGGAATATTCTTCGCATCTGCTATGGTCGGTGCGCTCAGTTCGTGCACCGCACCGGATACGGGCAGTAAAATCGTCATCAACGAAGTCTTGGTGGATAATCAAGACAACTTTCAGGACGATTATGGCGTGCATAGCGGATGGGTGGAAATATTCAACACATCTTATAATAGTGTCAACCTGGCAGGATGTTACCTGAAAGTGAGCAGTGAGCCGGGCGACACCCTGTCTTATTTCATTCCCAAAGGAGATGTACTGACTGCCATCAGCCCTCGCCAGCACGCTCTCTTCTGGGCAGACGGAGCACCGCGCCGGGGCACGTTCCATACCAATTTCGTATTAAGCAAGACCCGTGACAACTGGGTAGGATTATACGATTCGGGACGGAAACTGTTGGATGAAGTGGTTGTGCCTGCCGGTGTACTGAAGACAGACCAGTCGTATGCGCGGGTAAGCGACGGGGCAGACCAATGGGAAGTAAAGGATGACAGCGAGACCAAATACGTGACTCCAAGCACAAACAACCAGACGCTGGAAGGAAACCCGAAGATGGACAAGTTCGAACAACACGACTCGGCGGGGCTGGGCATGACCATTACTGCCATGACCGTGGTTTTCATCGGGCTTATTCTATTGTACATCAGCTTCCGCATCATCGGCAAGGTTGCCGTCAAGCTGCGTAAACGCAACGCCATGAAGGCTCAGAATGTCACCGACAAGCAGGAAGCGAAGGAGCGCGGACTGGGAGAAGCTCCGGGCGAAGTCATTGCCGCCATTTCCATGGCCTTGCATGAAGCACAGGGAGCCGACCACGATGTGGAAGAAACCATCCTGACCATCAGCCGGGTGAAACGGAGCTACTCACCGTGGAGTTCCAAGATTTATACCTTGCGTGAAACGCCTCATAAGAAATAACCTCTAAAGTATAACGAAAACCATGAAAGAATACAGATATAAAATCAACGGAAATCTCTACAAGGTGACCGTGGGAGATATAGAAGACAATAACGTGCATGTAGAAGTAAACGGAACGGCCTATACCGTGGAAATGGAAAAGAAGACCGGGCCGAAAATCAAACCGGTAGTCCGTACGGCAGCTACCACACCGGCAGCTCCTCCTCCCGCCGTGAGCCGTCCGGCTGTAGCAGGAAGCAAGTCAGGCATCAAGTCGCCGCTTCCGGGCGTGATTCTGGAAATCAAGGTGAAGGAAGGAGATGCCGTGAAACGCGGACAGACATTGCTCGTACTGGAAGCCATGAAGATGGAAAACGACATCAAGGCCGACCGTGACGGTAAGGTAACTGCCATCAAGGTGAGCAAGGGAGAATCAATACTCGAAGGTACAGACCTTATAATCATTGGATAGTTATGGGAGAATTTATCAATTTCTTACAAAGCAACCTGGCGGATTTCTGGACTTATACCGGCTTCTACAATGCGACTTACCAGCATTTCATCATGATAGCCGTCGGTATATTCTTCATTTATCTTGCCGTGGCGAAGGAATTCGAGCCGATGCTACTGATTCCAATCGGATTCGGTATGCTGGTGGGCAACATTCCTTTCAATATGGAGGCCGGCCTGCAAGTCGGTATCTACGAACAGGGTTCGGTTCTCAACATCTTATATCAAGGAGTGACATCGGGATGGTATCCGCCACTCATCTTCCTCGGCATTGGAGCCATGACCGACTTCTCGGCATTGATTTCCAATCCGAAGCTGATGCTTATCGGTGCGGCAGCCCAATTCGGTATCTTTGGTGCCTATATGATTGCACTTGAATGGGGATTCGACCCCATGCAGGCAGCTGCCATCGGCATCATCGGAGGTGCAGACGGTCCGACCGCCATCTTCCTTTCATCGAAGCTGGCACCCAACCTGATGGGAGCCATCGCCGTGTCCGCCTATTCGTATATGGCATTGGTGCCGGTTATCCAGCCGCCTATCATGCGTTTGCTGACCACCAAGAAAGAACGTCTCATCCGCATGAAAGCCCCACGCGCCGTATCTCATACCGAAAAAGTATTGTTCCCCATTATGGGTCTGTTGCTCACCTGCTTCCTGGTTCCTTCGGGTCTTCCGCTGTTGGGTATGCTGTTCTTCGGTAACCTGTTAAAAGAAAGCGGTGTGACCCGCCGTTTGGCAGAGACAGCCCGCGGTCCGCTGATTGACACCATCACCATTCTGTTGGGATTGACCGTAGGCGCTTCCACCCAGGCTTCAGAATTCATCACATGGGATTCACTGAAGATTTTCGGCCTGGGTGCCTTGTCATTCGTGATAGCAACCGCGTCGGGAGTGCTCTTCGTGAAGATATTCAATCTCGTATTGAAGAAAGAAAACAAAATCAACCCGCTTATCGGTAATGCAGGTGTATCTGCCGTGCCCGACTCTGCCCGTATCTCGCAAATTGTCGGTGCGGAATATGATCCGACCAACTACCTGTTGATGCACGCCATGGGTCCGAATGTGGCCGGTGTTATCGGCTCGGCAGTAGCTGCCGGTATCTTGCTGGGATTCTTGATTTAAAAAATCACCATAGCATAGAAAAGAGGCTGTCTCAAATTGAAATATAATTTGAGATGGCCTTTTTTGTGCCTGCAAAAAAATCGGGCAAGCCCAAACTTCGCTCAGTCAGGACTTGCCCGTCTCCCTAATTTTTCGTATCTTTAGGGAATCAAGCAAT
>CABIXF010000011.1 GCA_902362595.1 Bacteroidaceae bacterium
CACCGTAAGGTGGCATGGCGCCGACAGCCGAGCCTACAGATAACCGTGGAGAAGCTGGATAACGACCTCACGATGCTGGGCGACAAGTTGAGCAAGTCATTCGGTAACATCAAGGTGGCAGGGATATGAAACGGGCAACAATCACGATGGACGGAAGCGGCAGGGTTGCCGTACCGTCCGATATAGCCAATGTGTGGATGAGCGAAATGGAGTTGGTAACGCTGTTTGATGTAATCGCCCCGACACTCCGTGCCGCTGTCCGAGCCGTGTATAGGAGCGGAGTGTTGCAATCTTGCGAAGTGGAAAGGCGCATCAGGCTGCCAAACGGTTATTATTTGGAAGTGTATGCGCTGCCAATGGTAATGGCACTGGCTTTCCGTATCAACACATCCAATGCCGCAAGAGTGCGTAATGTCTTGCTGGAAAGGCTGTGCTTGCGAAAAGACAGACAAATGCTTTGGCTTTCGTTAGGTAACAGCATATCGTGTAAGTGTTAGCGAGTGCGGTTGCGTGTCACTACGCCCATGCACTCACACAATCCAAGTCTGCCCGAAGAAGTACCATTTTCCGCTTCTTCGGGCTTTTTCTTTTCGCCTTTTGATGACTGATATTGTCCATCTTACTGCATTTTCTTATCCGTCGGTTTCTTTTGCGCCGTTCTGCATAGTTTTACATATCAAGGTTTTAGCCGTCCTGCCGTAGCTTTGCAACCATGTTTAATCCACCTGCCGACAAGGTGTCGGCGGCACTAAAACCTATATTTGAAACATGGAAAAGAAAGAAGAATTTATCCGTGTAGGCACCACGCTCTACAAGATTGTGAACCAGCCCCGCATTGACGGCGGCTATGTGAGGAGACGCATCGCATGGAACGCCGAGACCCTGCGACAGGACTACGGCAAGGACTACATGGCGGGCATCCCGAAGTATGACGGTTTCTGCACCGTACCCGACCATGTAGGCTACCAGCCCGTAGTCGGCAAGTTCCTCAACCTCTACGAGCCGATAAGCCATGTTCCCGTGCCGGGCGATTTCCCCTGCATTCGCTCGTTGGTGGAACACATCTTCGGCGAACAGTACGGGTTGGGCATGGACTACCTGCAACTGCTGTATCTGTATCCCGTTCAGAAGCTGCCCATCCTGTTGCTCGTGTCCGAAGAGAGGAATACGGGCAAAAGCACGTTCCTGAACTTCCTGAAAGCCGTATTCCAGAACAACGTGACGTTCAACACCAACGAGGACTTCCGCAGCCAGTTCAATTCCGACTGGGCGGGCAAGCTGCTCATCATGGTGGACGAGGTGCTGCTCAACCGCCGTGAGGACAGCGAACGGTTGAAGAACCTCAGCACCACACTATCCTACAAGGTGGAGGCTAAAGGCAAAGACCGTGACGAGATAGGCTTCTTCGCCAAGTTCGTGTTGTGCTCCAACAACGAGCATCTGCCCGTTATCATTGACGCAGGTGAAACACGCTATTGGGTGCGGAAGATTGTGCCGCTACGGAATGATGATACCGACTTCCTGCAAAAACTGAAAGCGGAGATACCCGCTTTTCTTCATTTCCTGCAACACCGGCAGCTATCCACCGAAAAAGAAAGCCGAATGTGGTTCAACCCGAAGCTGCTGGAGACGGAAGCCCTGCGGAAGATTATCCGAAGCAACCGCAACCGTTTGGAGATAGAAATGACGGAACTCCTGCTCGACATCATGGCAAGCGTGGGCGTCAGTTCTGTTTCTTTTTGCCTCAATGATATTATCCCGTTGCTCGTCTGCTCGCAAGTAAAGGTGGAGAAGTCGCAGGTTCGGAAAGTGGTGCAGGAATGCTGGAAGCTTACCCCTGCATCCAATTCGCTTTCCTACACCACCTACCAATACGACTACAACCGTGAATGCCGTTACTCGCCCGTCAGGAGGATTGGACGCTACTATCTGGTAAGCAAGGAACAGTTGGAAACACTCTGATATTTTGATGAAATGATGAAAGCATATATAAACATAAAGAATGACAGCGACTTACATTCTCATCAAACGCTCAACAAAAGGATTGGGCTGATGAAAAGAGAAAGGCAACACAACGCCGCTCATCGCTTTTCTTTTGGCGAGCGGTTTGATGAAACGCTGATGAAAGGTTATTGCATTAGCTGTCTGTATATTAGACTATCCAATCATCAAATCATCGGAATTTCAGCCCTTATCAAGTCCGCAGGGGAAACGGCAACACCATCCCTGTCTGTATGCTGTTGTGCCGACAGGCAATCATGCCGGCACAACGGCACAGAATATCATACAAGGCTGGCAAAAAGAAAAGGGCGACCAACATCCGCCGACATCATCGCCGACACCGCCGCAGGCTTTTGGGAACGAAAAGCCATAGCTCATTAGGGCGTTTTCTTCACTCACCGCTGACGCTAATGCTAAAAACACCCCAATGAGCCAACGGGGTTACACCCCTCTGGACACCCCCGTTTGCCCCGTGCGGCACGACCGCAGGCGGACGGATACCGACAAACAATTTGTAGAACCCAAAAAACAAGAAACAAACATGGGATACATAAGCATCCAAATCAACAAGGCGAAAGGGTCGGCTGACACGGGCGCATCCGACCACATAGAACGCAAAACAATGCCCAAGAACGCCGACCCCACACGCACCCATCTCAACCGTGAACTGGTGGAGTTCCCCGACGGTGTGGCAGACCGCACCGAAGCGATAAGCCACCGCATCCACACGGCAGGCATCAGACGAAAAATTACTCCCGACCAAGTACGGGCAATCCGCATCGTGCTTTCGGGTTCGCATGAAGATATGGTGAGAGTGCAGGACGAAGGCAGGCTGGGTGAATGGTGCGATGACAACCTGCAATGGCTGCACCGCACATTCGGCAGGGAGAACACCGTTTCGGCAGTGCTGCACATGGACGAACACACGCCGCACATCCATGCAACGGTCGTACTGATAGTGACGGGAGAGCGCAGGAAAGCCAAGAAGAAACAAGCGGACAGCAAACGCACCTACCGCAAGAAAGCCAACGCCGTGCGTTTGTGTGCCGATGACCTCCTGACCCGTGAAAGGCTTGTCGCTTACCACGACAGCTACGCCGCAGCGATGGCGAAGTACGGATTGCAGCGTGGCATACGAGGTTCGGAAGCACGGCACACAACCACCGCCCAATACTACCGTGACCTGAAACGGCAGACGGGAGAGCTTGAAGCCAACGTGCAGCAGTTGCAGACCGAACGCCAACAGGCAAAGCAGGAACTTGACTAAGTCAAAAAAGAAATCAAGTCGGAGAAGCTGGAAGCCGCCAAGACCGAGGCGAAAGCGGCACTCGTGGCAAAAGTAGGTTCTCTTTTGGGTAGCGGCAGACTGAAAGAGTTGGAAGCCGACAACCGAACCTTGCAAGGCGAGGTTGCCGCCCGTGACGAGAGTATCGAATTATTGCAAAAGCAGATGGAGCGGCAGCAGGAGGAACACAGCCGCCAATTGGTGGAACTGCAAGCCAAGTACCGCAGGGAAATGGCGGACAAGGAAGCGGCACACCAAGAGGAAGTGTCATTCCTAAAATCCATTATCCAAAAAGCCAAGAAATGGTTTCCGCAGTTTCAAGAGCTGGTGTATATGGAGAAGTTCTGCCTTAAAGTCGGCTTCAACGAAAGGCAGACTGCCACGCTCATCAGCGGCAAACCGCTGTTCTACGAGGGCGAGCTCTATTCGGAAGAGCACAGGCGGAAGTTCACGACCGAGGAAGCAGGCTTCCAAGTGGTAAAAGACCCGAAAGACAAGTCCAAGCTTGCACTTGCCATCAACGGGCAAGTGATTGGAGAGTGGTTCAAGGAGCAGTTTGGCAGGCTGTTCTCATCCGTTAAAAGGACGGTTGAACCGCTTAGGAGAGGCAAGGGCATGGGATTATAAACAATACCAACGGAAAAATAGCAAGTTTGTGTTTGGGGCAGACCAAAACCGCTTGCTATCCTCAGTTGGTTCAAACGTCATTTTATTTGTGCCCGAATCCTACTCAAACTTGCCTGTGTGATGCCTAAATAGGTGGCGATACTTCCTAACGGCAACCGCTGTAACAAATCAGGCTCTTTCTCCAACAACTCGTGATACCGTTCCGAGGCGACGGCTGACAACATGGAAATCAGCCGTTCCTCGGCAGCAAGCAGTTCCATTTCCGCATAACGCCGTCCCCAATTGGCTATGTGCAAATCCTTCAAGAATAACTCTTTCAGTTTTTTCCTTTCCAATACATATAAGACAGAATTTTCCATCAGCTCCATTGTTTCATACCCCGGTTCGTCATTCACATATCCTTTCATGGAAACAATAGTCGCCCCTTCCTTGCCGACCCAAAAGGTAATTTCTTTCCCCTCTACCGAAGTATAGGCGCGGACAATGCCTTTCTTGATGAAAAAGATGTCTTTTTCTATCTTGCCATATTCCAACACTTGGAATCCTTTTGGGTATGAGACTTCCGTCAGGCATTGCCGCAACTTGTCCAAAGACGCATCCGGCATGGCATATCTCTGGTTGATGATTTCCTTTATATCCATAAGTCATTTTGTTGTGGTACAAAATTATAAAATAGCGCACAGAAACAGCTGCTAACGGCTGTTTTTTTGTCAAATGCAAAATCCGTTTTTACCAAATGTAAAAAACGGTTAGAAATTACTTGCTTACTTTTGCACCCGAATTTAATAAATCATAGGTATGAATTGGATAATTTTATTTTTGGCAGGATTGTTTGAGGTAAGCCTTACATTCTGCTTGGGAAAAACGAGAGAGGCATCAGGTATTGGTTTTTATCTGTGGGGAAGCGGTTTCTTGGCTTCCACGGTATTGAGTATGGCATTACTTGCCAAAGCGGTTCAGACTTTGCCTTTGGGCACGGCATACGCCATTTGGACGGGTATCGGAGCGGTCGGCACGGTCTTGATTGGGATATTCGTTTTCAAAGAGCCGGCCACTCCCATACGGCTTTTCTTCCTGTTCACGCTCATTGCCTCCTTGATTGGATTGAAAGTTGTGTCATACTGAAAGGAGGAATAAATGATGAAATATGAATTGAGAGAAAACCACGGCATTCCGGCACCTCTGCTGGCTCTGATGGCAGTCGCTACCGGGCTTTCCGTTGCCAACTGCTACTACAACCAGCCTTTGTTGGGCAGCATGGCAAAGGATTTTGGGGTAAGCGACTTTTCTGCCAGCATGGTTGCGACATTGACCCAGATAGGTTATGTAGTCGGACTTGTGTTTGTCATTCCGCTTGGCGATTTGGTTTCACGAAAGCAGCTGATATTGACCAATTATATCATTTCATCGTGCGCATTGCTTGCCATAGCACTTGCCCCTAACATCTATTGGGTGTGGGGCGCATCCTTGCTTGCCGGAGCATCTTCGGTTATGCCGCAGTTCTTCATCCCGTTGGTGTCTTTCCATTCAGCACCAGCACACAAGGTACGCAACGTGGGGATTATACAGTCCTGTCTGCTCATAGGCATTCTTGGCTCACGGGTGTTAAGTGGTTTCCTGGCTGATATGTGGGGATGGCGTTCCGTCTATTTTGTGGCTTGTGTGTTTATGCTCGGATGCTTTCTTATGATTTACAAGATGCTTCCCGTTCTGCCTGCTCGTTCACGTGAAAATTATGCGGGTCTGATGAAATCCTTGTTGCGTCTGCTTGCCAAATACCCGTACTTGCGTATCGCTTCGTTGAGGGCGGCATTGGCTTATGGCTCGTTCTTTGCGTTGTGGAGTTGCCTTGCTTTCCGGATGAAGCAAGAGCCATTCTTTGCGGATGACGATATTATCGGGGCACTCGGTTTGTGCGGATTGGCAGGTGCGTCTACGGTTGTATTCATTAGCGGCTATATCCAGAAGTACGGCGTAAGGTTCTTCTCCATTGTCGGGGGATGTGTTATCTTGGCTGCATGGTTGTTGGCATTTTTGGGAAATGACAGCTACTTGTGGATGATAATCGCCATCCTTTTGATTGATGCAGGAATGCAATGCATCCATTTGTCAAATCAGACCAGCGTGGTCTCCCTTGACGCATCCGCCATCAACCGAGTCAATACCGTTTATATGACCATCTACTTTCTGGGCGGTTCTGCTGGTACGTTCGTTTCAGGTCTGTTTTGGCAACATTACGGATGGGCAGGCGTGGTAGGAGTAGGAGTTGCCTTTACCGTGGCTTCCTTGTTCGTTAATTGCTTCCAACCAAGACTGCATAAGGATGAATGCTCAATATTCTGACTAAAATAATTTTTGGAATGATCCTTTCAGTCTGAATATTTTTCATACCTTTGTACCGTAAGAGTTTCCCGAACAAGCAAAGCGATGCAGACCACGGCAATTAGAACGGTTACCAACTCATTACCCGAAAACGAGGTAATTCTTCTAACTCTCTTGATTTCAAAGAGGTATATTCCTTATACAGATTTACGGAAAATCTTTGAAATAACCTTGCAAAACGACAAATGAGATTAATAATAAGCGCTCATATCCAACAAACTATTACGGCTTTTTTCTAACTTTGTTTCCACTATTTTATGAATCATCATTACCCGCTATACTTTATCAAACAACTATGAAAATATGGAAGAGAAAAATCTAGACTACTATATCCAACTACTGGAAGCAAATAAAAATCTTATTCTGACAGGTGCACCCGGTACGGGGAAAACGTATTTGGCCAAAGCAATTGCGGACAAGATGGAAGCTGAATATGAATTTGTTCAATTCCATCCGTCGTATGACTACACAGACTTTGTGGAAGGTTTGCGCCCTACTCCTCCCGATAAAAATGGGAACATCGGGTTTGAAAGAAAGGATGGAGTATTCAAGGAGTTTTGCAAAAGAGCAATCGAAAAATGCAAAGGCTTATCCACTGAGTCCTCAATAAATATCTCAAAGAATTCCATTGATGAGAATGATAAGATTGAAAAAGCAATGAGTTGGCTTATGAAACAAAATGGAGCCACTCTCAAATCCATACGAAGTGAAACAAAATTCACGTTAGTGATTAATCAAAATAAAATATATCTAAGAATTCCCAAAGGTAATGAAAATTATGTAAACCCTAACGGTGTTATCAGATATCTAAAAACGGGGGAATATGACAAAGAACATCAAACATATGAACCTTCTGTCGGCTTTTTTATTAAGGAAAACTGTCCTTTATATACAAAGGACACATCTAACAATCACATTTTACATAAAGATATTCTACCTCCTAAAGAGAAACAGTTCGTATTAGAGAATCGTAAAGAAGAAAAAATTAAGCATTTTATCTTCATCATCGACGAAATCAACCGGGGTGAAATCTCCAAAATTTTCGGCGAACTGTTCTTCAGCATCGACCCGAGTTATCGCGGAGAAAAAGGATTAGTCAAGACCCAGTATCAGAATCTGATTACCGATGAATCCGACCCGTTCTACGAAGGCTTCTACGTTCCGGAAAATGTCTATATCATCGGAACCATGAACGACATCGACCGCAGTGTGGAGAGTATGGACTTCGCCATGCGCCGCCGTTTTGCCTGGGTGGAGATAAAAGCCAATGAGCATACAGGGATGCTGGACGAGGAACTGGCAGACATGAAAGAGGAAATCGTTCAGGTCATGACGCGCCTGAATGCCGCCATCTGGGATGAAGAGAACCACACGGGCATAGAAGGATTAAGCCCTGCCTATCACATTGAAGGTTCCTACTTCAGCAAACTGGCACTTTATCTGGACAACGAACGTACCCACAAGGAAGCAGCCTACAAGCACCTGTGGGAAAACCACCTGAAAGGTGTCCTGTTTGAATACCTGAGAGGAACAGCCAATGCCATGGAGAATCTGAAAATGCTGGAACAAGTGTATTATCAAAAAGAAGGAAAAAATGATATTGAAGGATAACTCGACCTATTCTTCCACATCGGAAAATCTTGAAGAGTTCCTGTCTCTACAAAATGTTGCCAACCGTACCCTGTCGGAACTTTCAGAGGAATGTGGAAACAACTTGCTAATCTACCCTTATTCTTTCGAGGAATGTGAGGATAAAATAGGCAACCAGCCTCTCATGTCCTTACAAGCCAACTGGAAAGGAAAGCAATGCACAAAAGTCCACTTAACGACAGGCAATCTGGTGGGATTTATAGGAGTCAACGGACATTCCGTTTCCATCCAGTCTCGTTTTGTCCAGCACACCGGCGAAGATTTTTTCCTGCATTACATGCTTCAAAAGGTGCTGTACCTCAACCTTTTCCGGATGCCACACGCAACGAACGACGAAGCCGTCTTCGACTTTCTGCTCTATCTGTTTCCCAAGTTTCTTAACGAGGCACTAGCACAAGGCGTCTACAAGGAATACCAACGGAATACGTACAATGACGCGAATGTGCGCGGCGTGATAGACATATCCCGACAAATAAAATACAACCTGCCGTTCAATGGCTGTATTGCTTATCGCACCCGGGAGTTCAGCCAGGACAACCAGGTGACTGAGCTGATACGTCACACCCTCGAATATATCTGTACCACCCGATTCGGGAAAGCATTATTGGAAAGCGACACCCAGACCCGAGACAATGTGAGCCAAATCAGGACTGCCACCCCGAACTATCATCGGCAAGACAGAGAAAACGTAATCAGACACAACTTGAAGATTGTCCCTCATCCTTACTTCACCCGTTATGCGCCTCTTCAAAAACTTTGTTTGCGGATACTGCGACACGAAAAAATCAAATACGGGCAACAAGAGAATACGATACACGGCATTTTGTTTGATGCGGCTTATTTGTGGGAGGAATACCTCACCACCATCCTCACAAAGCAAGGATTCACGCACCCCAACAATAAAAAAGGTACCGGACGCATCTACTTGGCCAAAGGGCACAAATTTCCCCGTTACCTGGATTTTTTCCGGGAATCCGACGGAACAATCGTGGATGCCAAATACAAAATGGCTACAGAGAAAAGGGAGGATGTACATCAACTCGTCACGTACATGTATCGGTTGAGAGGAAAACAGGGCATTTTGATTCATCCCACCTTTCAAACGCATGCTATCACGCGACATTCCTTGCGGGGATATGGAGAGGATGACAACGCGGAACTGGAAACCTATTTGTTCCACATTCCCCAACAGGCTGCCGACTATCCGGATTTTGTTTCAAAAATGGCGGTGTCGGAAGAATTACTTCGAAAGCATCTGCAAGGCAACAAAATTTTCATGGAAAACCATTTTCTTCGTACCTTTGCCTCCGCAATAAAAACGAACTGAATTTCTCACCATGATACATTCTTTCCACACCCCGACCGAAGGCATCGCCTTGCCGAAGGCTTTCACTTTTCCCTTCCACTACACCCCTCACCCGCTTACCCGACTGGCGGCGGAAGAGGTGCGCCAATACCTGCTCACGCGGGACGACTGGCAGGAAGAGCTCCGGCAGGGAAAGATGTTCGGGGTACTGGTCATCCGGGATACAGAAGGAAAGCTGGGCTACCTGGCTGCTTTCTCGGGCAACCTGGCCGGGAGCAACCACCACGCGTTTTTCGTGCCGCCGGTGTACGACCTCCTGCAACCCGACGGGTTCTTCCGCATCGAGGAGGCGGAGATTTCGGGCATCAACCACCGGATTGCGGCACTGGAAGCCAGCGAGGCTTACCGCTCGGCACAGGCGGCATGGAAGCAGGCGGAAGAAGAGGCGCAGGCCACACTTTCAAGTGAGAAGCAGAAACTGAAGGAGGAAAAAGCGCGTCGGGAACAACGGCGAAAGGAAGGGGTGTCTCCCGAAGAGATGGAAGCGATGTCGCGCGAGAGCCAGTTCCAGAAAGCGGAGTTCAAACGGCTGGAACGGCAGTTGAAAGAGAAGGTACAGGAGGCCGGAGAGGCTTTCCAGACCCTCGAACAGGAGATTCAGGCCTTGCGCCACGAACGGAAGACGCGCTCGGCGGCTCTCCAGTTGCGGCTGTTTTCCCAGTTCCGGATGCTCAACGCCCGGGGCGAGGTGAAAGATTTGTGCGAGATTTTCCAAAGTACCCCGCAGAAGACACCGCCTGCCGGAGCGGGGGAATGTGCTCTGCCCAAGCTGCTCCAGTATGCGTACCTGCATCATCTCCAGCCTCTGGCCATGGGCGAATTCTGGTGGGGCATGTCGCCCAAGGACGAGATACGCCGCGAGGGGCATTTCTATCCGTCGTGCAAGGGGAAGTGTGAACCGATTTTGAAACACATGCTCGTGGGACTGGAGGTCGAACCGAATCCGCTGGAGGAGGATGTGCACCGACAAACTGCATTGGAGATTCTCTACGAAGACGAGTGGCTGGTGGTGGTACACAAACCGGCGGGCATGCTTTCCGTGCCGGGCAAGAACGACCTCGATTCCATCCTCCAGCGGCTGCACAACCTCTACCCCAAGGCTACCGGACCACTCATCGTGCACCGGCTGGACATGGCGACGTCCGGACTGCTGCTGGCGGCCAAGACGAAGGAGGTGCACAAGGAGCTTCAGGCACTTTTCGAGACGCGCCTCATCCGCAAGCGATACACGGCCATCCTGGAAGGGGAACTGGAAACGGATGAGGGCATCATCGACCTGCCTATCTGTCCGAATCCGATGGACCGTCCGCGCCAGATGGTGAGCCGGGAGTACGGGAAACGGGCGGTGACGTCCTACCGGGTACTGGAGCGCAAGGATGGGAAGACAAAGGTGACGTTTTATCCGCATACGGGACGCACGCATCAGCTCCGGGTACATGCCGCGCATCCCGAGGGACTGAATCATCCGATTGTGGGCGACGACCTCTACGGCCAGCCGTCCGACCGTCTGTACCTGCACGCCGCCGCATTGGAGTTCGTGCATCCGGTCACAGGAGAAAAAATCCGCATTGCAAAAGAGGCTGATTTCTAAGCGTTTACAAACCGGCGGATTCTGAGGTAAAAAACGCCTAAACGTTTCAGACAAAACGCTTCGACGTTTTCATTGAAACGCTTCGACGTTTGAATCCAAACGCCTAAACGTTTTTCCGTACCCTGAAATTACACACTTTTCTTTTCAAATGTTAAAAAACAATTTTACCAATAAACCCTGAGGTTGTTCGGTTGTCTCAGAGTCGTAAGTGCACTAAATACAAAATGTTCAACTAAAAAAAAATGACAACAATGAAAACAACTCGTTTATTCTCTACTTTGATTCTCGCTGCATGCCTGGGATGTGGCAGCATGATGGCGCAAAACGCTCCACAGAAAACATGTCAGGCAAAGGCAGGAAAAGAAAACTGTGCTAAAATGACACCGGAACAGCGGATGGACATGCAGGCTACCCGCATGGGAAAACAACTGATGCTGGACGACAGCAAGCTGGCTCAGTTCACTACCCTCTACAAAGAGTATCTGACTGCACTGAAGAATTGCCGTCCGGCTCCGGAAGGTGAAAAGGTGAAACCCTGCGAACGTACCGACGCGCAGATTCAGCAGGAAATTGAAAAGGGCTTCGAAATGCGTCAGAAGGTGCTCGACACCCAGAAGAAGTATTACAATTCCTTCAAGAAAATCCTGAATGCCCGCCAGCTGGAGAAAGTGTTCCGCATGAACCGTCCGGGACAGATGCACAAACGCATGGGACAGAAGCCCTGCCCGATGATGCACGGAAAGATGGGTCAGCCGGGACAGATGCCGGCTCCGGGATGTCCGAACCAATGCCCGGCAGCTCCTCAGGCTCCTCAAGGTAAATAAATCCCAAATTCTATACTTATCATTGAATACGCCGAAGCGTGGAACTCAGGATATCGTGAGATACCCTTGAGTGCCACGCTTCTTTTATTTCGTACCATCCGAAGGGGACGGTCTCAGTTTTTCAGACGTACCATGTGGCGGGCATAACACCACACCACGACGTAACCGACAAAGGGTACCACAAAGGCCCAGTGCATGTCGGCATAGTCGCCTACCAGTCCCATGAGCACGGGACCTACGGCACCGCCCACCGGCGACATCATCAGGAAGGAAGAGGCGCGCTTCGTGTGGCTGCCCAGTCCTTTCAGGGAGAGGGCGAAGATGGTGGGGAACATAATGGCTTCGAAGGCATAACCGCAGAGCAGGGCCACGAACGACACGGAGCCCAGGTCGAGAATCACCAGCAGCGTGGTGACGACCGTTCCCGTAGCACACCAGAAGAGCATCTTCTCGGCCCGTACACGGCGCATGATCCAGCTTCCCACGAAACGTCCCACCATGAACAGTCCCAGTCCGCCGAACGACAGAATCAGGGAGGCATCGCGGGCGTTCATCCATCCCACCTCGGTCACGTAGTTGATGAAGAAGCTGTTGATGGAAATCTCGGCCACCTCGTAGGCAAACAGGGCTATCAGACCGAAGACAAACAACTTATGGGACCAGAGGCCGACGTGGTTTCCTTCGCTGTCCACTTCCTCCTCGTGGGGTATCTCGGGCAAACGCACCCGCATAAAAGCCAGGGCGGCCAACAGTACAATCACACCCATCACGGCGTACGGGAGGGCCACATTGCCGCTGGCCCCTTTGTCCTCGTCGGCAAACAGGAGGATTCCTGTCAGAATCGGGGCAAAGATGCATCCCAGTCCGTTGAACGACTGAGCAAAATTCAAGCGGCTGGCGGCGGTCTCCTTCGCTCCTAACTCAGTGACATACGGATTGGCGGCCGTTTCCAGGAAGGTCAGTCCGCATCCGATGACGAACAGGGAAAAGAGAAAGAAATTGAACGACATCCAGTGCTGCCCGGGAATGAACAGCAGGGAGCCGATGCCATACAGCAGCAGTCCCAGCACCACGCCCCGGCGGTATCCGTAACGGTTGATGAACAGTCCGGCGGGGATGGCCATGATGAAATAACCCATGTACATCGTGGCCTGAATCATGGCCGAGTGGGTACGGGTGATGGTGAGCAGTTCCTGAAAATGCTTGTTCAGCACATCCAGAATGGCATGGGCAAATCCCCACAGGAAAAAGAGTGAGGTAATCAGTACAAAGGGGAACAGGTATTGGCGTTCCACCAGGGCAACTCCGTGTTTCTTCATCTGCTACCCTCCTTTATACGTACGACAGCAATTCCGGCAAATCGGTAATGATGAGGTCCGGAAGGGTTTCGTCTATTTCTTCATTTCCCCAGCCTTCGCCTTTCAGCCAGGCTACCTTGCAGCCCACTTTCTTTGCGGGCACCATGTCCTTCGAGAAGGAATCGCCTACCACCAGCACATTCTCGGCGGGCAGGCCCATGGCTTCCACGCCCAGGCGGTAGATGGCCGGGTCGGGTTTGCGCACGCCCACCACCGACGACTCGATGATGTCGGAAAAGAAATCGAACAGGCCGAAGTCTTTCAGGATGGTCTGGATGTTTCCGTAGAAATTGGACACCAACACCAGCTTATAGCGTTCGGAAAGGGTCTTCACCACGGGACGGGTACGCTCCAGCACGTCCAGCACGTAGCGGTAGCAGCTGTCGGCCACCTTTTCGGCATAGCGCTCGCGGCTGGCGGTCGCTTCGTCCAGCTTGCCCTGCTCCACCAGGTATTTCACCTGAATGTCGGTCTTGATGCGCAGCACATCGTGGAAGTTATGTTCCGGCTTCACCAGCGGCACCCGGGCCAGCGTGCGCTCGCCATGTACGTACGCCTCACGGAAACTGGCTTTGTCTACCGGCACCTGAAATTCTTCATACTTGCTCCACAGCACTTCCGCCCAATGGCGGCTGTTCGTATCAATCGTACCTCCGTAATCAAAGATTACGCCTTTCACATCTGTCAGTTTATTCATCTTTTGTCTTATTTTGGGTTCCGTTGCCGACTTTCATCAGCAACACTCCGATTACAATCCAAATCAATTCGCGCACACGGGTAATCAGTCCGGTATAGATGCCGAACGCACTCGGAATGGCCAGTCCGCCCACGGCCAGCGCGAATCCTCCCTCACGGGCACCCAACTGCATGGGCGAGAAGAAGAACAGGTTGGCAAACAGGGAGGTGAAGGCCATAATCAGGATGCACGACAGGAAACTCACGTGGTCGGTCAGAATGTTCAGGATGAAGAACACCTCGGCACAGCCCACGATGCGGGCCATGAACTCCAGTCCCAGCGACACGTAGAACGTACTCTTCCGCTGCTTGTGGAGTTCGGCAATCTGTGCGTCTACCTTCTCCAGCGATTCTTTTTTCTCCTCCAGAAAACGGTGGGCCCAGCGCTTCACGTAGGGCACATGGCCCAACAGCTTGAACGTGCGCACGGCCATTCCGTTGCGGTAGCCTTTCATGAAGAAATAGATGGCCAGCAGGCAGAAGAAGGCCACCACCGCCAGCACGATGCCCATTCCCCAGTTCATCGGCTCAAAAATGAGATACAGCACCACGCCCGACAGCCAGAAGCAGAAATGGGAGAAGATGTGCATCATCGCGTAGAGGATGACCGACGAAGTGGCCTTGCTGGCGCCCACGTAAGGGGTCAGCTCCATGATGCGGTAGGGCTCCCCGCCCATCAGTCCCACGGGAGTGGCATAGTTCAGGGCAAAGCCGGAAACGGTCAGCTTGTACACTTTCCAGAAAGGCACCTTGGCATGCTTCCCGTCGCGGATGATGACATACCACGACCAGGTGTTCAGGTAGTAGATGAACACCCACAGCAGGATGACGGCCGGAAACCAGATACCGGCTTTCCGCAGGTTCTGCCAGAGTTCCTGGTAGTCCATGTCGAACGTGCAGAGCATGACCACGATGGCAAAGATGCCGAAGAACCAGAATATGTTGCGAAATTTCTCTTTCATTAGTTAGCGTATTTATGGTAAAGGAATGCGCACAAGGCTTCGTGACGGTGACGCATGTACACGAACAAGGAAGTCATCACCACAATCTCGAAGATAAAATACAACCAGGGCTCTCCAATCAGCAGACTGATGTAGAGGGCTATCGCACGGGTGTTGAACGTCAGGATGTTGGTGTACTTCATCAGCGGAAGGCTCAGGGCACGGAACTCGTCACGCAGCGACTGAGGAATATTGTCGCCATAACGCTCCTGCACAAAGGCATAGAAACGCTGGAAATTCGGGGTCATCTGTTCCTGCTTGCGGGTATAGTTGCCGTAAAAATACAGGAAAGCTTTCCACCAGAAGTTGCCTTTCCAGGGCAGACTGTGGAAAATCTCACGCTGCTGCTTGAAGTTGTCCAGCTCACTGCCGGCCTTTCCCTTCAGGAAAAACAGGTGGATGTTGCGGTAATAATCGGCCAGCGTACATTGCTTGCTGTGGCACACCGTACCGGAGAACAAGGCAATCAGCCAGATATAAATGCTCCAGGTCTGTCCGGAAGCCTCTCCGATATGGAAAGGAAGCGGCTGGTTCATCAGGCGCAGGCAGATGGCCGCATAAATCGTGATAAACCAAAGGTCGCCGGCAAATCCGTCGAGCATACGTCCCCAGCGGGTTTTCTTGCCGGTCATACGCGCCAGCTGTCCGTCGCAACTGTCATAATGGTTGGCCCACATCAGCAGAAAAATACCAATCAGCGTATGGGTCATGTCGGGATAATAGAACATTACCCCTGCCGCCACCCCGAGGATGATGGACAGGATGGTCACCACATTGGGATGGACGCCGAAACGCTGGAAAAACAAGGCCCACACATAACCGATGGGGCGATTGAAATGGATGTCCAGAAACTCTTCTGTATCCATGGACTTGAAAGAAGCCTCTACTCCTTTTTTCTCCGTACTCATTCTTTTTCTAATTTGTGCATGATGCGGTTATAAATACATTTGGCTATTTCCGGTCCGGCTTCCACGCGGCAGCGGGCAAAGCTGGGCCAGTCGTTGAAATCGATGATACGGATTTCGCCCGTGGACGACACCACGCAGTCGCCTCCGTAAATAGGAACGTTCAGCACCTCGGCCGCCTTGTTGGCGTAGGCCTGCAGCTGCTTCACGTCGAAGGGGAATCCACGGGTCTCGCCATTGATGGCTTCCAGTCCGAACTTGCTGTGCGATTGTTCCGTGGGATAGAAACTGTAGAAGAAATCGGTTCCCTGCACCCCGTAGAACTTCACCAAATCACCTACCAGGTGCTCGTTGACCACGGCTACCGGGATGTTCCGTTTCCGGAAATCGGCCATCACCACTTCCGCCTCTTCCCGGCACTCCACATACACCACGTCTTCTTTCACCATGGCATGCGAATTACCCCGCTTGATCCAGCAAGGGAAAATGGAAGGGGTAAACTTCCCGTCGGTGGGAATAATGAAACTCTTCGGATGGGCTACCCCGTTTGCCATCAGCAGTTCCGTCATCTGCTGACGGACACAATTATCGATGCCGTACGCTGAATTCACCACCAGCGCTCCCCCGGCTTCCAGTTCTTTCAAGCGTTCAATAGTGGCTCTGTCGCGCGCCATGTCAAAGATAAACGCTGCCTCTATCTTTTGGGCCACAAACTCCTTTTCCGGATACACAGTGACCTCACACCCCATTTTCTCCAATGCTTCTGCCGCCAACCGGAGGATGGCTGCGTCATTGTCTACGTGATTCGGGGAATACTCATTACCGCGGCTCACACCGACTACCCGAATCTTCTCTCCTCTCTTATACATTCTATTATTATTCTAGATTTTACGCAAAAAATCAGGTTTTATTCTTTTATTTCGTTTGGTATATTTAATCTTGTCCGTTCAAAAAAGCCTCTGCTTTCACGATGTCGTCCGCATGGTCCACATCCAGAATCTTTGAAAAAGGATAAGCCTTGAGCTGCAAACCGTCGGCCACCAGCTGACGCTGGAAGTTGCGCATGCGCGACATGCCCTGCGCCATGCATTTCTCCAACGTCACAATTGATTGGGGTGACAAGCAATAAATTCCGCCGGAAATGTAGCGTGTGTCGGGTTGCAGGCTGTCATAGAACCCGGTGATACGATTTGACGCATCCGTCCCGATGTACAAAGGTTTCTCGTCGTCGATATAATCCGTCACGGCCATCATGCCGTCGCCATCGTAAGCCTTAAAGGCCTCAATGAAACGGGCAAACTCTTCTTCCCGGAAAATGGTGTCGACAGTGGTCAGACAGAAACGGTCGTCTTTCAAATAACGGCTCAACTCATAAAAACTGTGCATGGAGCTGGGGGTCGTTTTAACCACTACCCGCAAAGGTACTTCGGAGTTTTTTTCCAGTTCACGCAAATGCGCTTTCGTCAATGGCACCTCGTTGTTGATGATGACAACCACTTCTTCCGCCCCGTTCTGTGCGAAGATATGTATCAGGCGGTCAATCATGGCCACTCCGTTCAGTTGCACCAAAGGCTTGGGCAACTGAACTCCTTCTTGTGACAACCGGGACCCCTCCCCGGCTGATATGATTGCAAACTTCATGTTATTCTTCTTCTATGCTATCTAATTTCAGTTTATCGCTATCGTCACGTTTTTCATAATACTGCTTGCGCAACGGGCGTGCGCTGATTTCCTTTTCCCATGCACGGTTGCGGAACACGTCCATGGCCACATACACGGCCTGACGGAACGAATCTTCCGAAGCCACGCCTTTTCCGGCAATGTCGTAGGCCGTGCCGTGAGCCGGCGAGGTGCGTACGATAGGCAGTCCGGCGGTGAAGTTCACACCCTCGTCCATGGCCAGTGCCTTGAACGGAGCCAGTCCCTGGTCGTGATACATGGCCAGGATACCGTCGAAGTGGGTATAGTTACCGGAACCCATGAAACCGTCGGCCGGATAAGGTCCGAAGCACTGCACGCCCTTGGCAATCATTTCCTTCATGGCCGGAATGATAATCTCCTCTTCTTCCGTCCCCAGCAGGCCGTGGTCGCCGGCATGCGGATTCAAGGAAAATACGGCGATACGCGGGTTGTCGATACCGAAATCCTTCTTCAGCGACTGGTGGAAGATTTCCATCTTTTCCATAATCAGTTCCTTGGTCAGCATGCCGGGGATGTCGCGCACCGGCACATGTCCCGTGACCAACGCCACGCGGAAGTCACCTTTCAGCAGAATCATGAGAGCCTTCTGTCCGTCGCCCACCCGTTCCTCGATGTATTCCGTGTGTCCGGGAAAATGGAACGTATCCGACTGGATGGTATGCTTGTTGATGGGAGCCGTGACCAGCACATCGAACAAACCGGCCCGATAATCGGCCAGTGCTTTTTCCAGCGCCGTCAGTGCCGCCTTTCCCGCTTCGGGAGTCGGTTTGGAAAGTTCCACCTTCAGTTCTTCCTCAATGCAGTTCACCACATTCACCCTTCCGTCCTGCGCATCTTCTGCCGTATTCACGATACTGAAGTTGGTCGGTATCTCCATGGCCTTGCGATGATAAGCCGCCACCTTAGGCGAACCATAGATGACCGGTGTACACAGTTCCAGCATGGTCGGGTCGGAGAAGGTTTTCAAGATCACTTCATAACCTACTCCATTTATATCTCCGTGAGTGATTCCCACTCTAATTTTACGATTTTCCATATTTATTGCTTATTCTGTTCAGCTTCTTTTTTCACTTGCTCTTCCGAAATGGTATTGTCTACCGGAATTTCCGACACTTCTTTTTCCGACGGAAGCTGCAAGGTGTAAAGCGCCGCATTCAACTTACGAATCTGGTCGCGTTTCAGCTTGCCCGGGTTATAGACAAATCCTTCCACCACGATGACGCGGGCATGCTCACGGTCTACCCGTACATGTGATACAAACGGGCCTCCCATGGCATCATTCTTCATGTCCCACAAGCCGCGGGCTTCAAACGCATAATCTCCTTTCACGGCAATGTTGCGGGTAGTAAGGAAGATGGAGTCGGATGTTTCCATGTACATGCCTTCCCGTTCACCCGGCAGGTTGACCTTCATCACCGAGTCGCGCTTGTGGATAAAATATTCCTTGGTAAAAGTATCCTTATCGCGGAACGGATAGGAATACATCACAAAGTTCAGGTCGTTCAGGTTGCTGGAAGCCCAAAGAAAATCTTTTCCTACCTTATACGACTCCAGTTCCACCGGCATCCAGATGTCACAGTCAAACAGGCTCTTCACCTTCGTAGAAATCAGTTCGCTGTGCTTCTTTTCCAGCAATTTAATCTGACGGTTCATCTCGGCACGGGTGAAGAAATCGATAATCACCTGTCCGTTCTTCGACACATAATCGGCAAACTCCTGCTGGTTGGGTGCCTGGATGGTCATAATCATCTGCGGAGAAGAATAGGCATCACGGGTATATTTGAACTTGGGCTGGGTATAGATGTCCTGAATGTCCACGATAATAATGTTACGGAACAGACGGATCGACCGGTTGAACGCATCCGGTCGCACACGCGAAATACGGAACGAACGTTCCGGCTGCGGCAATCCCGGTACATCGGTGTCCAACACATGGAAAAGGGCACTGTCCGGACTCATCCAACATTTGTCGTCGGCCACTACCATCACTTCGTAGGGGCGTCCGCTGGACCCCGGAGTGATGATGCTCTTTCCGCTGTTACGGCAGGAAGAGAATGACAGCACTGCCAAGGCTATCCCAAGATAAAATGTTACTCGTTTCATAATATTCTGGTATTAAATGGTTTCACTTTCTTTTTCTTTCTTCTCGGCCTGTTGCTGGGCGGTGGAAAGCATGCCGCAAGCGGCAAAAATATCTTCTCCGCGGGAGGCACGGATGGTGGCAAACAAGCCATGCTGAGTCAGATAATCACGGAAGGCAATCATCGACTCCATATCGGCCCCTTCCAAATCCACATTCGGGATGGCATGGAAACGAATCAGGTTCATCCGGCAATCCAGTCCCCGCAACAGCTTGACCAGTTCCTTGGCGTAAATCAAGCTGTCGTTCACGCCCTTGAACACGATGTATTCAAAAGACAGGCGGCGTTGCTTGCTGAAATCATATTTGCGGAGGATGTCCACGATTTCCGTGATGGAGAACGCCTTCTCGGCCGGCATCAGTTCCCGGCGCTGAGCGGGAAACGGCGAATGCAGGCTGATGGCCAGGTGGCAGTCGCTCTCTTCCAGGAAGCGCTCCAACCCTTTCCGCAGACCTACGGACGACACCGTGATACGCTTCGGGCTCCATTTGTAGCCATAATCGGCCGTCAGGATTTCCAAGGCACGCAACACTTCATCGAGGTTGTCGAACGGCTCTCCCATTCCCATGAACACCACATTGGTCAGGGTGTCCCGCTCGGGCACTGAATAAATCTGGTTCAGAATCTGGGCAGCCGTCAGGCTGGTGGTGTACCCTTGCTTTCCGGTCATACAGAACTTACAGTTCATCTTGCATCCCACTTGCGAAGACACGCAGAGCGTGGCCCGGTCTTCGTCGGGAATATATACGGATTCGATGTAATCACCTTCGGGCGTGCAAAACAAGTACTTCACTGTTCCGTCTACCGAACGCATCGCATGCACCGGTGCACTGGCCCCCACTTCGTAGTTCTCCATCAACCGCTCCCGGTTCTTCAATGAAAGGTTGGTCATCTCTTCAATCGAACCCACCTTCTTGTCGTACAACCACGAAGCAATCTGTCCGGCCGTAAACTTGGGCATCCCCAAATCCTGCACAATCGCTTTCAATTCGCTCAGTGTTTTCCCCAATAAAGGAGTTTTTGTCATCATAATTCTCTTATATTCTACACATTTAGCGTACAAAGTTAGGGAAAAAATAAGATATATTCCCTATCTTTGTCCGTATAAATGTATTAAATATGAATAATCTAGTGACTTGTTTCCTTCCTTACGAAGGTGATAACCAACAGAATAAGACCATCGAGGGACTGAGCGCCAGTTCCCGGACAGACCAGATATTCCTACTAACCGACCACCCGGAAAACGCAGGTGCCCCTACCGGCAAATGCCGCATCCTCCCGTTTTTCTCTTTCCAGCAGACCGACGGCATCCGACAGATGCTCGCTCTGACGCATACGCCCTACCTGCTCATCTACACCAAGACGCAGGCGCTGGACATGGGATACATGGCGCTGGAACGCATGTGCGACTACCTGGGTGCCCCGGAGACCGGCATGGTCTATGCCGACCACTACCAGGTGGCCGACGGGGTGCGACAGCCTCATCCGGTCATCGACTACCAGCCGGGAAGCGTGCGCGATGATTTCGACTTCGGCTCGGTGCTGCTTTTCAAGACGGCGGCCTTGCAGGAAGCCTTTGAATGTATCACCCACCAGCCGGAATACCGCTACTCGGCCCTCTATGCCGTGCGACTGGCCCTCTCCCAACAGCACGAACTGACTCATATCCGCGAGTATCTTTATACCGAAATTGAAGAAGACACCCGCAAGTCGGGCGAGAAGCAGTTCGACTACGTGGACCCGCGCAACCGGAGTGTACAACTGGAACGGGAAACGGCCTTTACCTATTATTTAAAGCATATCGGGGCTTTCCTGCCTCCGGTACAACGGGACATCGACCTTACGGAAGGAGAATTTGCCTACGAGGCGTCGGTCATCATCCCCGTACGCAACCGCATCCGCACCATTGCCGATGCCATTGATTCCGTCTTGACCCAAGAGACCGATTTTCCTTTCAACGTGATTGTCATCGACAACCATTCGACCGACGGCACCACGGAGTGCATCGACCGCTATGCCGGCAACGAGAAGGTAATCCACCTCATTCCGGAACGGGACGACCTGGGTATCGGCGGATGCTGGAACCTGGGCGTACATCATCCGCTCTGCGGACGCTTTGCCGTGCAACTGGACAGTGACGATTTGTACAGCAGTCCGTCTACCCTCCAGACGATTGTCGACAAATTCCGTCGGGAACGCTGCGCCATGGTCATCGGTTCGTACCGCATGACCAATTTCCAGCTGGAGACTTTGCCGCCGGGCGTCATCGACCACAAGGAATGGACCGACACCAACGGTCATAACAATGCCCTCCGCATCAACGGACTGGGCGCACCCCGCGCTTTCTTCACCCCGCTGCTACGGAAGATACGTGTGCCGAACACCAGCTACGGCGAAGACTATGCCCTGGGACTGGCCTTCTCCCGCGAATACCGCATCAGCCGTATCTATGATGTGCTTTATCTGTGCCGCCGCTGGGAAGGCAACTCCGACGCGGCCTTGAGCATCGAAAAACAGAATCAGAACAACAGCTATAAGGACAGCCTGCGTACGCTAGAAATACGCAAACGGCAAGCCATGCTCCGCCGTCCGCTTTCCTGGGAAGAAGCCTCTCCGGAGATTTCGGCAGAGGCCTTCATCCACCACCAGCTGGACACCTGGCCGCTGGCTCGCAAGAACCATGAGGCCTTGGCCGACGTGCAAACCCGCACGCTTCCGCTGGACGGCAACCCCATCACCGTGCAGTTCAACCCGGCCCGTGCCGTTTCCACCTGTGCCAAAGTGGACAAGGCTTCCATTGCGGCCCGCCCCTGTTTCCTCTGCCTGAGCCACAAGCCGGAAGAGCAACAGAGTCTCCGCATCCTGCTGGACGAAGCTTTCAGTCTGCGGCTGAACCCCTATCCTATCCTGCCGGGACACCTCACGATTTCCACGGAACGGCATCAGTGGCAGACTTTGGCCGACAAGACCGCCCGCCGGTTGCCTGAGCGGCTGGTCGACTGGCTGGAAAAACATTTTGCCGAGGGCTACACCGTATTCTATAACGGAGCCAAATGCGGCGCCTCCGCTCCCGACCATTTCCATTTCCAGGCCGTACGTCAGAAAGATGTGCCCCTCATCCAGCAATGGGACAAACTGATGGACACCGCCGTAGAAAAAGGTTTCGAGCCGCTCGCCGACGGGAAATCCTGCATTGCCTACGACATTGAAGGATACATCTGTCCACTGCGTGCCTTCATTACCCAGGGAGGAATGGGTACCGGCATCCGGCTGATTGACAGCTACCTGCGCAGCCTGCCCTTGCCCGAAGGAGAGATGGAGCCCCGCTACAACCTGTTTGCCTGGAACGACCCCCGCTACGGGTTTGTCACGGTCTACATTCCGCGTACCGTCCACCGTCCGCAATGCTACACCGCCGAAGGGGATGCCCAACTGCTCGTCAGTCCCGGTGCCCTCGACATGGCCGGCATCCTCGTAACGGCCCGCGAAGAAGATTTCCAAAAACTGAATGCCGACATCCTACGACAAATCTATCACGAAGTAACACATTAAGCATCATGAAAGAACCCGAAATAAACGTGGGCATCGTCAATGCCCTTGAAATACATTTCACCCTCAATGCCAAGTTCCTGGCCAAAGGAGAAACCGTCTCCGGCAAGCAGCATGTATCCTTCGACGAAGGAGGCATCTTCTGGAACGGCAACGTGTACCGCGAACTGACTTTTACCCCACTGGAAGACGACGCTTCCTTCTCGCTCGAAGACGTGACCATCGGCATCAACTTCCATTGGGAGCGACAGGAGACACAGACCTTCCTGGGCACCCTGCGACTGGTAGTAGACGAGGGAAAAATTACGGCCATCAACCAACTTCCAGCCGAAGACTACCTAACCAGCGTCATTTCGTCGGAGATGAGTGCCACCTCTTCCCTGGAGTTCCTGAAAGCCCATGCCGTGATTTCTCGGAGCTGGCTGCTGGCCCAGATTGAGAAGCGGAAAGCCCTCAGCAAACAAGACGGAGGTTTCTTCCCCTTCTTCAAGACCGATACGGAATATATCCGCTGGTACGACCGCGAAGACCATACCATCTTCGATGTCTGCGCCGACGACCATTGTCAGCGCTACCAAGGCATCACCCGCGCATCGAACCAGAGCGTGGTGGAAGCGGTCAAGGAAACCCGCGGACAGGTGCTCATGTACAAGCACGCCATCTGCGACGCCCGTTTCTCCAAGTGCTGCGGCGGGGTGACCGAAGAGTTCAACTACTGCTGGGAGGACAAGAAATATCCCTACCTCAGTGCCGTGCGCGACCTGGACACCGAATCCCCGCTGCCCGACCTGACAAAGGAGGAGGAAGCCGAACGCTGGATTCGCCAACGACCAGAATCGTTCTGCCACACCACCGACCCGAAAATTCTCTCCCAGATTCTCAACCACTACGACCAGGAGACACAGGATTTCTACCGCTGGAAGGTGATGTATACGCAGGAGGAACTGGCCGGACTGATTGCCACCCACACTAAAAGTGACTACGGCGAGATTCTCGACCTCATTCCCGTGGAACGTGGAAAGTCGGGCCGCATCAGCCGCCTGAAGATTGTAGGTACTTTGAAGACGATGATTATCGGAAAGGAACTGGAGATACGACGGACCCTCTCACCCACCCACCTGTTCAGCTCGGCCTTCGTGGTCGACAAGGGACCGGAAGTGAACGGCGTACCGGAATGGTTCGAACTGACCGGCGCCGGATGGGGACACGGCGTGGGACTCTGCCAGATTGGCGCCGCCGTGATGGGCGAAAAAGGCTATGCCTACGACCAGATTCTGCTGCACTACTACCAGGGAGCTGAAATCCGCAAGTTATACTAAATCCTGACGGCCATGCACACACGTTCTCCTTGGTATTGGGTGCCTTCGCTCTACTTTGCCGAAGGCCTTCCCTACGTAGCGGTCATGATTCTCTCGCTGGTGATGTACAAGCGGATGGGCATCTCGAACACGGAGGTAGCCCTCTACACCAGCTGGCTGAACCTGCCCTGGGTCATCAAGCCCCTGTGGAGCCCGTTTGTCGACCTGCTCCGCACCAAACGGTGGTGGATTGTCGTCACCCAGCTGCTGCTGGGAGCAGGACTGGCCGGCATTGCCTTCACCATCCCTACAAGTCATTTCTTCCAGACCACCCTGGCCGTGTTCTGGCTGGTGGCCTTCAGCTCCGCCACCCACGACATCGCCGCCGACGGGTTCTATATGCTGGGACTTACGCCGCACCAGCAAGCCTTCTTCGTGGGCATCCGCAGCACCTTCTACCGCTTTGCTACCATTGCCGGACAAGGGCTGCTCATCATGCTGGCCGGACGGCTGGAAGAAGTGACCGGCCGCACTTCCTACGCCTGGAGCATCACCTTCTTCACGCTGGCAGGTTGTCTGCTGGCCTTGTGGCTCTACCATTCTTTCGTCTTGCCACGGCCCGACCAGGACCGTCCTTCGGCCACGCACCCGAAAAGTGCCAAAGGTATCCTGACCGACTTCCTGCTCACCTTCCGCTCCTTCTTCCAGAAAGAACAGGCCCTCACCGCCATCCTGTTCATGCTGCTCTACCGCCTGCCGGAAGCCCAGCTGGCCAAGATGGGCATCCCGTTCCTGCTCGACCCCGTGGAACAAGGAGGTCTCGGCATGACTACCGCCCAAATCGGATTTGCACAAGGCACGCTCGGCATCGTCGGACTGACCCTGGGAGGCATCTTGGGAGGTATCGCTGTGGCACGCCACGGACTCCGTCGCTGGCTCTGGCCCATGGTGTGGGCCATCTCCCTGCCCGACCTGGTCTATGTGTACCTGAGCTACTCCCAGCCCGACAGCCTCGTTCTCATCAACAGCTGCATCTTCGTGGAACAGTTCGGTTACGGATTTGGCTTCACGGCCTATATGCTCTACCTGATTTATTTTGCCAACGGCACGCACAAGACCTCGCACTATGCCATCTGCACGGCCTTCATGGCCTTGGGCATGATGCTGCCAGGCATGATTGCCGGATGGATGCAGGAAACCCTGGGCTACCAGCTGTTCTTCATCTGGATTATGGTCTGCACCCTGGCCACCTTCGGTGTGACCGCTTTGCTGAAAATTGATCCTGAATTTGGGAAAAAATAAAAGAAGCGCCCCGTCCGGTCTTTATTTTCCCGCGAGGAAATGCCGGACAAAGCGCATGAAATGCAATACGGTATCGGCCTCCTGTCCCTGGGCCGATACAAAACAAAAATGCCGCTTGAACTGCAAGCCTTCAATGTCAATCACCTGAAAGTCGCCTTCCTTCAGTTCCCGCCCCAAGGCGCAAACCGACACAATGCCCATGCAATCGCTGCACCGCAGGAACGACTTGATGCCTTCCGTGCTGCCCAGGTGCATCCGCACGTTCAATGACGAAAGCTTCAACCCCTGCTCGGCCAACACCATTTCGATGGCATCCAGCGTGCCCGAGCCCCGCTCACGGAGCACCAGCGGCACGCGGGTAAACTCGTCCAATGTCAATTCCTCCTTTTCGGCCCAGCGTCCGCGTGGACACACCACCGGCACCAGCTCGTCGCACAAGAAAGGTTCATAGCGCAGGTTGGGCAAGCGGAACACACCTTCCACCATCCCCACGTCGATGGTATGCTCCTGTAACGCCTTCTCCACATTGCGCGAGTTGGTATCCATGAGCGACACACTCATCTGGGGATAACGTTCCGTATAAGCAGCCAATACAGGTGGAAGTACATATTGCGAGATGGTCGTACTCGCTCCCAGTCGCAGTTCCCCCGCATATTCGTTGTTCAGCTGGTGCATGTCGTACTCCAGCTTGCGGTAATCGGCCAGGATGCGTTCGCAATGCTCCATGAGCAGCTTCCCCGCCTCCGTGAGCGAGATGGAATTCCCCTTACGGTCGAACAGGCGCACCCCGTAGAGACTTTCCAGCTCGCGCACATGCTTGGTCACGGCCGGCTGACTCACGAACAATTCCTGCGAAGCCTTGGTAAAGCTGAGGTTGCGGGCCACACTGTAGAATGCTTTCAAACGGAAATCAGACATAGGCTACTCCACGGATTAAAGTTCCTCTGCCCGGATGCCCAGCGACTGAAGCACGGCAAACCCGAGCATCTCAAAACGGTAACTGCACTCGTGTACCGGAGGGTTCATGCCGAACACCGTCACACTCTCCTTGTCTTTCATTTTCTCTGCCAGTTCTGCTACAACTGAACCGTATTCTCCCTCATCGGGCACCAGCATCACCCGGCGCACGTCTTTCGACTCCGTGAGCAACTGCAACGATTCACCGAACAAGTCTTCCCGCCGGGCCATTCCCGAAGTCTGGAACGCATACAGGGAAAACTCGCCCAACCGGCTTTGGAAAGCCATGCCGTGAATCTCCTTTTCCAGGTCGGAAGGCGCACAGAAACGCATCCGGCCATGTGCCGCATCGTACACAAAAATCACCTGTATCTCGTGCTGCCCCGGTTCCAGGCCGGCATCTAGCGCCAGACATTCCAGCAGCACTGCCAAGTCGGCTTTAGGCAGTTCCCGGCCCACCAAGGGCGCAAAATGAGCCGCCATGTCCCCGCCCACGCGGTCCAAGAAGGCAGCATCTATCAAAATCACATCAGAAGCAAAGGGTATTTTCTTTTCCATAAATTAGTTAATGTGTTTCCGTTTATAGTTGTTTCCAGTCGCCAATGGTACCCGTTTCGGAAGAGAACACGGCCCCTATCCTGTACAGCTTGCGGCTGTCCGACTCATACTCGCGGGCATAGCCTTTTTCCTCTATCTGGCGCAAGGCCTCATCGGCCGTCCCGTCCAGCTTGAACTCGAAGATATAGACATACTGCGGCGTCTCCACCACACAATCCACGCGGCCCTGACTCTGCACCTTCTCCGTGTAGACCGTATAGACGCTTATCAACCGCATAATCAGGTAGAACGTATAATGGAAATAACGCTCCCGTTCCCGTTCGTTCTCCTTGCGGCGCATCGTATAAGGAATACTTGCCAGGAAAGAAGTCAGCCCCGTACGGAAATTGTCCAATTCCCCTTTCCGCAGAAATATGGTCGCCTCCCGCACCCAAGGATAAATCTTATCCCCGTTATCGAAGTATTTGGAAGCCACCATCGACAGAAAACCTTCCTTCACCTCCTTGTTGGGATAATCCAACAGGAACAAGTCAAAATCCCGGTCAAAGTTCTTGATGGTGAGATATCCGCTCTGGTAAATCATCGGAAGCGGCTGTTCCACGTCTGCCTTGTAGTCGATAAACTCCTTCGGCGCATAATAACGGCCCGTAATTTCGTCCATGTTTTCATTCGTGTGCGAAAGCAGGCGAATCAGGTAAGTAGGCGTCCCACTCTTGAACCAGTAGTCGGAAATACGCTGGGTAGAAAAGGCATTCAACAAACTGAACGGATTATAAATATCGGTCATCCGGTCACTGAAATGATAGCCATCATACTGGGCCTTCAGTCGGTTACGCATTTCCTCATACGTACATCCGTACACCTGTGCCATGCGCTCCATTGGCTCCCGGAAAGTATTCTCCAGTTCCTCCTGAGTGATACCGCAAAGCGTCTCATACTTGCCGTGCATGCTGATGTCGAAAGGCTGGTTGAAACCGCTGAACACGCTCACTTGGGAGAATTTTGTCACGCCCGTCAAGAACACGAACTGAAGATGCTCATCGGCCCCCTTGAACACCGAATAAAACGCTTTCAGGATGTTGCGGTGCTCTTCCTCCAGATTCTTATCCACATCCAATACGTCCAATATCGGCTTGTCATATTCATCCACCAGCACTACCGCACGACGCCCCGTTTGTTCGTGGGCCGCACGGAGCACCTTGATAAACCGTCCTCCCACATCCAGCCTGTCACTTTCAGAGGGCAGTCCGTAGCAAGCCTCCCATTCGGATACATAACTATCCAAGCGTTCTTCCAGCACTCCCTTCTGCATGAAGTTGGAACCATTGAAATCCAAATGAAATACCGGATACACCTTCCAGTCCTTTTCCAAACTGTCAATCTTCAAGCCCTTGAACAGTTCCTTCCGCCCAAAAAAATAGTTCTTCAGCGTGGAAACCAGCAGGCTCTTTCCGAAACGCCGCGGACGGCTCAGAAAGTAGATTTTTCCCTCATTAGCGAGAGAGTAAATCAAATCTGTCTTATCTACGTACACATAACCATCTTCAATCAGCTGGTCAAAACTCTGTATTCCGATTGGGTATTTCATAAATGCACAATTAATATTGAATCACAGGAAGCGACAAGTACTTATTATTCAATTCAAGCCTTTAGACAAAGGTACGAAAAATATCCGAGAGCCCGCACTTTTCTCCCGTTATTTCAATGATACCAATTTCGTCCCCCCATCGGCCCATCCGGGACCACAGCACAATCCACTCGTTCACAAAACCTTACGCCTCAGTCCAAACGCAAGTGCGTTTTTCCGACTGACAAAAAGCGGGTCGTAACTGACAGATTTTCAGTATAAAAGCCACACAAAATGACAATTCGTCAGGCTTTTCCAACAAATGGCTTCTGGCAAAGAGTTTGCATAAAAGTAAGCGTCAGTGCGCCGCCTGTCACAAGGCGGGAGGCTCCCGACAAAGAAAAAGAAAAACAACAAGAACGAGAAAGGAGACCATTTATGAACTTTAACAACTTTACAATCAAATCGCAAGAGGCAGTGCAGGAGGCGGTGAATCTGGTACAGAACCGTGGACAGCAGGCCATCGAGCCGGAACATTTGATGGCAGGATTGCTGAAGGTGGGCGAAAATGTAACCAACTTCATTTTCCAGAAACTCGGCATAAACGGCCAGCAGATAGAAACCGTACTCGACCGGCAGATTGCTTCCTTGCCGAAGGTATCGGGAGGAGAACCCTACCTGAGCCGTGACGCCAACGAAGTGTTGCAGAAAGCCGTGGAGGTATCCAAGGAACTGGGTGACGAATATGTATCACTCGAAGCCATACTGCTGGCACTGCTGAACGTGAAGAGCACGGTATCTACCATGCTGAAGGATGCAGGGCTGACCGACAAGGAACTGCGAGCTGCCATCCAGGAATTGCGTCAGGGACAGAATGTGACCTCGCAATCTAGTGAAGATACGTATCAATCACTGAATAAATATGCCATTAACCTGATAGAAGCTGCACGAAGCGGAAAGCTCGACCCGGTCATCGGCCGTGACGAGGAAATCCGACGGGTGTTGCAGATTCTGAGCCGGCGTACGAAGAACAACCCGATTCTGATTGGTGAACCGGGTACCGGTAAGACGGCCATCGTAGAGGGACTGGCACAGCGAATCCTTCGGGGCGATGTGCCGGAGAACCTGAAGAACAAACAGCTGTTCTCACTGGATATGGGTGCGCTGGTAGCAGGTGCCAAATACAAAGGTGAATTTGAGGAACGTCTGAAATCGGTCATCAACGAGGTGAAGAAGTCTGACGGAAACATCATCCTCTTCATCGATGAAATCCACACCTTGGTGGGTGCCGGAAAAGGCGAAGGTGCCATGGATGCGGCCAACATCCTGAAACCGGCCTTGGCCCGTGGGGAACTGCGGAGCATCGGTGCCACTACCCTCGACGAATACCAGAAGTATTTCGAAAAGGATAAGGCGTTGGAACGTCGTTTCCAGACCGTCATGGTAGACGAACCGGATACGGCCAGCTCTATCTCCATCTTGCGTGGACTGAAGGAGCGTTACGAAAACCACCATCAGGTGCGTATCAAGGATGAGGCCATCATCGCGGCCGTGGAACTAAGCAGCCGGTACATCACCGACCGTTTCTTGCCGGATAAGGCCATCGACCTGATGGATGAGGCAGCCGCCAAGCTGCGTATGGAACGTGACTCTCTGCCGGAAGAACTGGATGAGATTGAACGCCGATTGAAACAGCTCGAAATTGAACGCGAGGCCATCAAGCGGGAAAAGGACGAGGCAAAACTGGCTCAGTTGAACAAGGAGATTGCGGAATTGAAGGAACAGGAGACTTCTTACAAAGCCAAATGGCAGAGTGAGAAGGAGCTGGTGAACAAGATTCAGCAGAACAAGAAGGAAATCGAACAACTCAAGTTCGAAGCTGATAAGGCAGAACGTGAAGGCGACTACGGAAAGGTGGCCGAAATCCGTTACGGAAAGCTGCAGGCACTGGAGAACGAAATCAAGTCCATCCAGGAAGACCTGAAGAAGAAACAGGGCGACAACGCCTTGATCAAGGAAGAGGTAACGGCTGAAGACATCGCCGACGTGGTATCCCGCTGGACGGGCATACCGGTAAGCCGTATGTTGCAGAGCGAGCGTGAAAAGCTGCTCCACCTGGAAGACGAACTGCACAAGCGGGTCATCGGACAGGATGAAGCCATCCAGGCTGTGGCCGATGCTGTACGTCGTAGCCGTGCCGGACTGCAAGACCCGAGACGTCCGATTGGTTCGTTCATCTTCTTGGGTACGACCGGTGTCGGTAAGACCGAACTGGCCAAGGCTTTGGCAGAATACCTGTTCAACGATGAATCGCTGATGACGCGTATCGATATGAGTGAGTATCAGGAAAAGCATACCGTGTCACGTTTGATCGGTGCGCCTCCGGGATACGTAGGTTACGATGAAGGAGGTCAATTGACCGAGGCCGTACGTCGGAAACCGTATTCAGTGGTCTTGTTCGATGAAATCGAAAAGGCGCATCCGGATGTGTTCAACATCTTGTTGCAGGTACTGGACGACGGACGTCTGACCGACAACAAGGGACGTACGGTGAACTTCAAGAACACCATCATCATCATGACTTCCAACTTGGGCAGCTCGTACATCCAGAGTCAGTTCGAGAAGATCAATGACCAGAACCACGACCAGGTGGTAGACGAGACCAAGAAAGAGGTGATGAACATGCTGAAGAAGACCATCCGTCCGGAGTTCCTGAACCGTATCGATGAAATCATCATGTTCCAGCCGCTGAACAAGCCGCAAATCGAACAGATTGTCCGTTTGCAAATCAAAGGCATCCAGAAGATGCTGGAGGACAACGGTGTAACCTTGCAGATGAGCGACGAAGCCATCGACTTCTTGGCTACTGCCGGCTACGATCCGGAATTCGGTGCACGTCCGGTTAAACGTGCCATCCAGCGCTACTTGCTGAACGATTTGTCAAAGAAACTTCTGTCACAGGAAGTGAACCGCGAGAAACCGATTATCGTAGAGCGCGAGGGTGATGGATTGAAGTTCCGTAACTAAGTCTACGGGATTTTTCCCTTATCTTCTATTATATAAAATGAACCCTCCACAGGAAGTCCTGAAAAGGATACCTGCGGAGGTTTTTTTGTTTGTATTTCTCTTGTTGTCACGGAAGGTATTCCGGAACTCAGGGAATCGTCATGCGTTTCAGTTCGTCGAGCGTACCGTTGAACACGTTCAAATCCACTTCTTCCCGGATGCCCGGCAAGCGGCCCACGTCGGTATGCTGCCAGAAGCGCCACTGTCCTTTGTATTCCACCGAATCAGCGTAGTAATGGGCAATCCAATAAGGATAGGAGTTGAAAACAGAGTCGTTCAAGTAGCGGGTCTTGAACTTGTAGGATGTATAGAGAATCGGTTTCACCCGATAATAATGTTCGATTTTATCCAGCCAGATTTTCAAGTCGTGGCGGAGTTTCTTTTCGTTCTCCCCCCTCACCTCGATGTCAAGTACCGGAGGCAGGTCGCCCGATTCCAGTTTCACCGAACGGATAAAGAAATCGGCTTGGCGGGAAGCATCTGTCTTGGGATTGTAGAAATGATAGGCACCGCGGATGAACCCATGCTTGCGGGCCTCGTCAAAGTTATGAATGAATGCCGTATCACTGAAGTCCCCTCCCTCGGAGGCTTTCATAAATACAAAGCGTACAGGAAATGGAGATGTCTGCGTTTTCTGCAACTCACCCCAGTCTATGTTTCCCTGGTGGTGCGACACGTCGAAACCATGCACCTCAAAGCCGTATGGCAAACATACCCCATAAGCTTTCATCCCGTAGCAAGGTTTCCAGCGGTAAGCATAAGGACGGATAAAGAAATAATAAAAACAGATGACAAAACAAGCCCCTACTCCTCCCAGCAAGAGATAATAGCACCAGGAAGGCATTTGCCATTGGCGGATTTTTTTCTTTCCCTTGGGAGTTTTTCTTCCCGACGGCTTTCCGGAAGCAGTTTTTCGTCTGCCCGTTGTCTGCCTTACCGCAGGACGCTTGCGGGAAGCTTTATTCTCGGATTCGTTCACCGCAAGGATGGGTGATTTTTTTGCCATTATCAAGGTGTTTTTTTAGAAAATTCAACAGATGTACCGGAACCCGGTAGAGGTTAATTCAACAAATAGCGAAGAATCCGGCCCTCTCAACGGTCGGCCCGATTCTTCGCTAAGTCTATTCACCTGAAAGTCTCCCCCTCGGGAGAATCAGGAATCAATTATTTTGCCTGTTCGTACTGCAAAGTCTTCGTCGGCTGGTCGCAAACTTCAGACGGACCGAAGTACTGAATCGGACCCGGATATACATAATCTGTTTCCTTAGCCCAAGTGTCACGCATAGCAGCGAAAGCCTTGAACGGAGCACCATCCAGTTTCACCAGTGCTTTCTGGATAACCGGTTTCATTTCACCGTGACGGCGTTCCATGTTCATCATCATAGTGATAGGCACACCACCTGCAATCCATTCAGCAGCCGGAGCAGTGGTATTGCGTACAGAAGACATGTAACCTGTCTTACCGTTGGCAATCAACATAGATGCAGTGTAGCCCAAAGAGTAGCAGTAGTCAGCATCGAAGTTAGACGGAGCAGCGCAACGTCCTTCGTAACCGAAGAAGTGGTGCTGAGCAGCGAACTTACCTACGAACTTGCCTTCTTCCTTCCACTGAGCCAGCTTAGTTCCTACCATTTCAGACAACAGCTTTTCAGTTTCAATCAAAGAAACCTGTACGTTTCCGTGCGGGTCACGGTCGAGTGACAACTGACGAGCTACGCCTTCCGGCAGAGAAGCATAGATAGCTGCATTTTCAGGAGACAGCTTGCTGATGATATAATCGCGCTGTTTAGAACGCTTGATGCTGTTGAATTCTTCGCCGTTGGCAGCCAGGAAGTCGTTCAATTCAGCAATCAGACGCTTCATAGCCGGGATGAATTCGATCAGACCTTCCGGAATCAATACCGTACCGAAGTTGTTGCCGGCAGCAGCACGGTCAGCAACTACCTGTGCGATGTAAGTCACGATGTCGTCCAAAGACATGTTCTTGGCTTCTACCTCTTCAGAGATGATACAGATGTTCGGCTGAGTCTGCAAAGCACATTCCAGTGCGATGTGAGAAGCAGAACGTCCCATCAATTTGATGAAGTGCCAGTATTTACGAGCTGAGTTACAGTCGCGTTCGATGTTACCGATTACTTCAGAGTAAGTCTTGCAGGCAGTATCGAAACCGAATGAAGTTTCAATCATTTCGTTCTTCAAGTCACCGTCGATAGTCTTCGGGCAACCGATTACCTGAATGCCGTAGTTCTTGGCAGCATAATATTCAGCCAATACACAAGCGTTTGTATTTGAGTCGTCACCACCGATGATTACCAGTGCCTTGATACCCAGTTCCTTCAGGATTTCGTATCCTTTTTCAAACTGGTCTTCTTTTTCCAGTTTTGTACGTCCTGAACCGATGATATCGAAACCACCTGTGTTACGGTATTCGTCGATGATATCGGCTGTCAGTTCCATATATTTGTGGTCTACCAAACCGCCAGGACCCAGGATGAAACCATACAGTTTGTTGGCCGGGTTCAGTTTCTTGATACCGTCGAACAAACCTGAGATAACGTTGTGACCACCAGGAGCCTGTCCACCAGACAAGATTACGCCGACGTTCATCGGAGCAAATTCCTTCGCTTCACCTTCCACGAACTGAATCAACGGCATGCCGTAAGTGTTCGGGAACAATTTCTTGATTTCTTCCTGATCGGCTACAGACTGAGTCGGTTCGCCTTCCTTAGCTACTACTGCACCCTTCAATGCTTTCGGCAGTTTCGGCTGGTAAGCAGCTCTTGCAATTTGTAATGCACTTTTTGTCATAATTGTTATATTTATAAAGGTGTATTGAAATAATCTTTTTCGTTGCTGTGCAAATTTCGTATTTTTTTCGCAAATATGAAAGAAAGCCGGCAATTTTAGCCTCACCTAACCTCTTTTCTCTTCCAGATAAGTCTTGATGCGTTCCAGCAACGTCAGACATCCTTGCAGCTTCGGATTCTCATAACACACATAGGCCTGCATGAACAGACGGGCCACGGTTTCTTTCACGTCAGGGATGTACACAGCCTTGTCCAGCTGCATTTCTGCGGGAAGTTCAACCTGGTCGAACCAGGCCTTCAACTGGTTTACTTCTTCAAGTGTATAGACATTCTTCATATTGTGATACATTTTTATTAAAAGGGATAACCTACAGCAAAATGAAACGCAAAGTCGCGTTTGAAATCAGGAGAGATAATGGGATAACGGTCGCGGCCGGTATACATGGGATTGATGGCCTTCATACCACCGTCGAAACGAATAATCAGGAAGTCCAGGTCGAAACGGAGTCCCAACCCGTAGGCCACCGCCAACTGCTTGTAGAAACGGTTGAACTTGAACAAGCCCTCAGGCTGAAGTTCCCGGTTGCGGATAGACCACACGTTACCTGCATCAATGAAAGCTGCTCCGTTCAGTTTCCAGAACAAATGAGTCCGATATTCCACATTCAGGTCGAGTTTGATATCTCCCGTATGGTTCACGTAATCCAGGCTGTTGCCGTCGCCCCGGTATCCACCCGGCCCCAGCGAACGGACGCTCCATCCACGCACGCTGTTGGCTCCTCCGGAGAAATAAAGTTTCTCAAACGGCAAGCTCTTTGAGTTTCCGTAGGGTACGGCTACTCCCAGTCCCACATGAAAAACCAGCGCATTGCGATCGTCAATCATAAAGTTCTTGGCAAAATCAAAATCCGCTTTCACATACTGTGCGAAGTCAATGTTGGCCATCTGATAAGCCTCTCCATTCTTCGGACGTCCGTTAATGGCCTTCGAAAATAAATAAAGCAAGTTGCCCGATTCCTCAATGTTGAAACGGATAGAATAGGAATTGCGCTGGGAAGTTTTCAGGCTGGCAGCCCCCGAACTGTTATAAGTATAGGTATATCCCATACGCACAATAAACAAGTCTTCGTAGCTGTAGCGAAGCAAAGGATTTTTCTCGTCCATCAAATCCAAGTACTGGCGGAAAGTTTCCGAACGGTAAGGCATGTAGATGTAGTTCAGGTCGAGTACATCGACACGATGAGTGGCACGGTGCTTGCTCCATCGGTAGCTCCACCCTGCCGAAGCTACGGTGCGCTCAAACTCCGGACGTATTTGCCAGTTATATTTCATGGTCACTTCGGAAGTGGCCCGGCTTCTCCGTCGAAAATCTGCCGACAGGAATGGGAACATGAACTCAGGGAAGTTCAGGCTGGTTTCCACTCCATATTCCATGTAATTGCTGTTGGCATATCCCTCCAGTCCCGTCACGGCCTCATAAGCCCCACGGAGCTTGATGGTAAAAGTTTCGGAACCTTTGAATAAATTACGATGAGTATACGCCACAGAAGCCGCAGCTCCCAGGTCGCCGGCCGAATTGGTTCCTTCTATTTCGAAAGAAAGCGATTTGTTCTTGTTGCGTGTCAGCATGACGTATGCATCCAGGTAAGCCGAATCAGCCTTCAACTCCTCCTGGAAACGAATATTCGAATACTTCAGGATATTCAGACGTCCCAAGGCAGAATACGTGTTCTGCACATCACGTACCCGATACAGTCGTCCTTTTTTCAGGTAATTGTAATCGCTGATTACCTGTGGACGGAGGAACATTTTGTCGACAAAATAGAAATTCACACCTCCCGCCTGAAGAGAATCGAGCCCTCTCAGGGCATCGGCAGACAAATCGGCGAAATCCGCATCAAACACGAAATCCACATTCCGGATGTAATATTGCCGGTGTGGCGACGGAGCATCCTCCTTCTTGCGGCGATAAGGGTGCAACTGCATAATGAGGTCTACCTTCCTCGTATTCAGCATGGTATCGGCCTGAAAAGTAATGAAATCTTTATTGAAACGATAATACCCACGGTTTTGCAGATATTGGGTGATGCGGTCACGTTCCTGATCCAGCATATTGATGTCAAACCGCACCCCGACCTTCAAGAAAGAACGGGCAGAATCGGTCATCAGGTAATCATGTATCTGGTAATCGGCAATATCGTAAGCTATATGGGATATCAGATAAGGCTCTCCCGAATGAATCTGATAATAAACCTTGATTTTCTTTCCCTTTATCTGGCTCGACATGCTCACCTGCCCGCTCATGTATCCCATGTTGCGTACAGCCTGCTCAATCTGCACCCGTGTTTCTTCTGCCAGTACCGGGTCGTAGATGCGGGGAGCATCCCCAATCCGGTAAAGGAAACGGTTCATCCACTTGGTCGAGTCTTTTCCGGCTGCCCCGTAAATATACATGGGAAGCTTTACCAGACTGAACCACTTGGCATTGGGTGTCTGGCGCAAATAAGCACTCATTTGGGAAGACTTGATCTCCTTGTTGTCCGACTCTACCTTCACATTGTCCAGAAGATAATGCCCCTCAGGAATGAATTTACTGACCGAACATCCGTTCAGGAAAAGCAGCAAACACAATAAACCGACATAGTAACAGGGGGATATCTTCATACAAGTAACGAGGTATATACAAATTTACATGCAAAGATAGGCAATAATTAAAAATATCTTCTTAGCTTTGTTCTTAAAATATAATTAAAAATCTGCGCCCTACTATGCTGAGCAAAAACAGAATCAAATACATCCGGTCACTGGAAATGAAAAAATACCGGAAAGCCGAAAAAGCATTTCTGGCCGAAGGCAACAAACTGGTACACGACCTGCTGGGACATTTTTCCTGCAAACTGCTGGTAGCTACTACCTCCTGGCTGGAAGCGAACCCTCGCCTGATAGCCCAGGAGACGATTGAGGTCTCTCCTGAAGAGCTAAGTCGCGCCAGTCTGCTGAAAACACCGCAGGAAGTGCTGGCCGTATTTGAAATTCCGTCGTACACCCGCGATGATACCTTGCCGGCCCGCTCACTCTGTCTGGCACTCGACGACGTACAGGACCCGGGCAACCTGGGTACCATCATCCGCATCGCCGACTGGTTCGGCATTACACACATCTTCTGTTCCCAAGGCACAGTCGACGCCTTCAACCCGAAAACCGTACAGGCAACCATGGGAGCACTGGCGCGGGTGAAACTGCACTATTGCGACCTGAAAGAATTTATCCGCACGCAAGCGGCCCGGCACGTTCCCGTATTCGGTACCTTCCTCGACGGAGGAAACATCTATTCACAAGAGCTGTCAGACCACGGAGTGATTGTCATGGGAAACGAAGGGAACGGAGTAAGCCAGGAAGTAGAAGCCCTCGTATCCCACAAGCTGCTTATCCCCAACTATCCGCAAGGACAGGAAACCAGCGAATCGCTGAACGTGGCCGTAGCTACAGCCATTGTCTGTGCCGAATTCCGCCGCCGCATGTCATAGGCTGACCAACCGGCTTCCGGCGGTAAATGCCATCGACAGCACATCGAACGCAACAACCTGAAAGGCCTTGAGAGGCTCACCGGCTTCCACCCCCTCAGATATACGAGAGCAAAAAGCCTGAAAGGACTCTCCTGTCCGGATTTCAGGCTGTGACGGAGCAAGAATCACCAAGCCTCCCAGCCAGACGGTGTGCCGCATTTCCGCCTCCAGCGGCTCTACCGACACACAGCATCCACTTCCTTCGTCTACCCCGATGCGCTGCATGCGAAACAAACGGTTCTGTCCCGCATGCCAAAGGAAATGAGAAGCATAATATTTCATTTTCTCCACAATTAACGTCTCATGATTCTCGCGCGCTGAATGCGTGGCAAGGAGTCCCTTCGAAGAGAGTCTCTATGCAAAGAATCCACGGGAACCACGACTGAATCAAGCACATTCACCGCGGGTGTCTCGTACATCCGGTAACGCATCAGCTGAATGCCGCTGAGCAAGACAGAACTCTTTTCCGCTCCGGAATAATACATAAAGCCGCTCACGTTCTTGAAATTGAAAGCCGAATCCGGACGAAGGAACAGACGTTGCATGCCTGAACCACTCACCACACGAGTAATTCCCTGCACACTGTCATTGTCAAACGTCACATTCAATCCCATCACGACTTTCCCACGCATTTTTCCTGCAGGCATAAACGAAAGATGTGCCTCCAAAACCAGGTTATCCTTCGGATGGAAGGAAGTATCGGCTTTCAAATCAAATACGGCCTTGTTGGTCAACGGTGCAGAAGTCAGCCAGTAAATGGTACGGTCCTGCCACAAATCCACTGTATCTCCCGACAGCGACACCGACATTTCCCCGCTATGACGGGCTACCTGCTTCTTCAAACGGTCTGACGTATCGTTCATCCGCTTCTGCAAGTTCTGGTAAATGTTCGACATCTCGTCGCTGTGGCGCGAGTACCACGCCATCGAAGAATCAAATTCCGCCTCCGTGACGTGGTGTTTCTTGAACACATAGGCAAGGTAGGCCTCCTTCTTATAGTTTTCAGAATACGGCAAATCGGCACTCAGCGTCGTGGCCAGGTGATAATCATAAAGTAGATTCTCCATGGCCTGAGGCTGAATAATCTCCTTAGGCACTTTCTTGCCGCATCCGAACAGGCCGCACAGCATCATGGCCGAAATCCCTATAACCGCTATCCGTTTCATTTCTTGGCTTCTTTGGAAGTAGTGGACTCTGTACGGGCACCCGTATTCAGGTAGCGCGAATAAAAAATGAGCAATGCAATGATGCCGCAGCTGATGGCCGCATCGGCAAAATTGAATATCGGACTGAAGAAGATAAAATGGTCACCTCCCACAAAAGGCATCCAGTCGGGCCAGTAGGTGTCGATAATCGGGAAATAGAACATGTCCACCACCTTTCCGTGCAGCCAGCTGGAATAGCCTTCACCCAGCGGCACCCACGAAGCAATCTGCGAATGTGTGCTCTCACTGAAAATCTCGCCATAGAACACACAGTCGATGATGTTGCCCACCGCTCCGGCCAGAATCAGGGAAAGACACACCAGGTAACCGTTCTTCACTTTGTCCGTGGTCCGTTTCACCAGCTTGGTAATGTACACCGTAATCAACACGGCCGCCACAATGCGGAACAGCGTCAGAAACAGTTTGGCGAAAATCTCAAGCCCGAAAGCCATACCGTTGTTTTCGGTGAAATAAATATAAAACCAGTCGGTCACATGAATGTTCTCATGCAGAAACATGTTTGTCTTTACCGAAATCTTGATAAGCTGGTCAATAATCAGCACCCCTGCCACCACAAGAGCGGCCAGACGACCCTGAGTGAGAAATTTCTTCATCTTCTTTAAATTACAAATCAATTCAAAAAAATTGAGAACTGAAAATTGAAAACAGGCCACTCTGAAAAGCAGTGTTTTTCAACCTTCAATTCCCAACTTCGAGTTAAAAACTAATGTTCGTTACTTCTTTCCATGCTGCTTGGCTTCAATGCTCAATGTGGCATGAGGAACCGCACGAAGACGCTCAGCGGGAATCAACTTTCCTGTTTCACGACAGATTCCGTAGGTTTTGTTTTCAATACGTACCAGTGCCGCACGCAGGTTTTGAATGAACTTCAGCTGACGAGCTGCCAGACGAGTGGTTTCTTCCTTCGACAATGTGTTGGCTCCTTCTTCCAAGACCTTGTATGTAGGAGATGTATCGTCTGTATCGTTCCCATCCGTGTTCATTATACTACTTTTCAGTTTCTCATAGTCGCGTTCCGCGAGCTGAAGTTTTTCCATGATAATGGCGCGGAATTCTTCAAGTTCAGCGTCAGAATACCTCGTTTTTTCAGCCATAGTGCTTAAAGTTTTAAGTTAATAATAGTATCCACCCGGCACAGAACCGGGTGGATGAGTTCATATTACAATTTCGTTACATTTACATACAACGAAAAGTCATCAAAACTAATTTCCGTGCCGTTTTCCACCTCATCGGCCAGAACCAATGAGTTAGCCAGCACTTGGTTGCAAATATAAGTATTATATTCATTTATCGCGTCATCGGTATTCGGATTTTTTGACAGCACGATGGCAATCTTGTCGGTAATCTCGAAACCGCTGCTCTTACGGATGTTCTGAATACGGTTCACCAGTTCACGGGCGATACCTTCACGCTTCAGTTCGTCGGTCACGGTCACTTCCAGCGCTACGGTCAGTTTGCCTTCATTGGCTACCAGCCAGCCCGGGATGTCCTCGCTGAAGATTTCCACATCCGATGCTTCCACTACGGCCTCCCCGCCTTCCAGCTGGAAGGTGTAGCTTCCGTTCTTCTCCAGTTCGGCGATGGCTTCCTGCGACATGCCTGCCACGGCAGCAGCTACGGCCTTCATCTGTTTTCCGAATTTCGGGCCCAGCTTCTTGAAGTCGCATTTCACTTTCTTCACCAGCACACCTGCCCCACCGTCCACGAACTTGATTTCCTTCACGTTCACCTCGTTCATGATCAGGTCTTTCACTGCCTCGATATGCTGTTTCTGTGCTTCGTCTACCACCGGAATCATGATACACTGCAGCGGCTGACGCACCTTGATGTTCACCTTACGGCGCAAAGCCAGTACCATAGAAGTAACATCCTGTGCCATCTGCATACGGGCTTCCAGTTCCGCATTGATCAGGCTTTCGTCGGCTACCGGGAACTTGGCAAGGTGTACAGAAACCACCTGGTCGCGTCCGGTCACGCCAATCAAGTCCATATACAGACGGTCGGCATAGAACGGAGCAATCGGTGCCATCAGTTTGGCTACGGTCTCCAAGCAAGTGTAGAGTGTCTGATAAGCAGACAGCTTATCGGTCGACATGGCACTGCCCCAGAAACGTTTACGGTTCAGACGCACGTACCAGTTACTCAAGTTATCGTTTACAAAGTCGGTAATCAGACGTCCGGCCTTGGTCGGTTCGTAATCCGTAAAGCAAGCATCCACGTTCTTGATCAGCGTGTTCAGCAACGACAGAATCCAGCGGTCGATTTCCGGACGTTCGTTCATCGGCACGTCCTTCTCCGCGTAGGTAAAGCCATCCACGTTGGCATACAAGGCAAAGAATGAATACGTGTTGTACAAGGTACCGAAGAACTTGCGGCGTACTTCGTCCACTCCTTCCGTATCAAACTTCAGATTGTCCCACGGAGAAGAGTTCGTAATCATGTACCAGCGCAACGGGTCGGAACCGAACTTCTCGATGGCACCGAACGGGTCGACGGCATTGCCCAGACGCTTCGACATCTTGTTGCCGTTCTTGTCGAGCACCAGACCATTGGAGATGACGTTCTTGTAAGCCACACTGTCGAACACCATCGTAGCGATGGCATGCAGCGTGAAGAACCATCCACGTGTCTGGTCTACCCCTTCCGCAATGAAGTCAGCCGGATAGTAGCTGCGAGAGTCTATCAGTTCCTTGTTTTCAAACGGATAGTGCAACTGTGCATACGGCATGGAACCTGAATCGAACCATACGTCAATCAAATCCGACTCACGCTTCATCGGCTTGCCCGAAGCAGATACCAGGATGATGTCGTCTACATACGGACGGTGCAAGTCAATCTTGTCGTAGTTCTCCTTATTATATACGCCCGGCTGGAATCCCAGTTTCTTGTACGGATTTTCCGTCATGAAACCGGCAGCCACCGATTTTTCAATTTCGTTATACAGTTCTTCTACTGAACCGATGCAGATTTCCTCGCCTTCCTCGCTTCTCCAGATAGGCAGCGGTGTACCCCAGTAGCGCGAACGGCTCAAGTTCCAGTCGTTCAGGTTTTCCAACCATTTTCCGAAACGGCCTGAACCCGTAGATTCCGGTTTCCAGTTGATGGTCTTGTTCAGTTCCATCATACGTTCCTTGCAAGCCGTAGAACGGATGAACCAGCTGTCCAGCGGATAATACAACACCGGTTTGTCGGTACGCCAGCAGTGCGGATAGTTGTGCACATGCTTTTCGGTCTTGAACGCCAGTCCCTGCTGTTTCAGCATCATGCAGATATACACGTCGAGTGATTCGGCTGCCTGAGCAGCTTTCTCGTCGTATTTGCCGTCGACGGTAAACTGCGGGTCGTATGCGTTCTTCACCCAGCGGCCTTGGTATTCCTTGTATTTCTCTACATCCACACATTCCTTCACGAACGCCTCATCCAGTTCCTCCATCAGATAGAACTTACCGGTCAGGTCGACCATCGGACGAGTTTCACCCTTTTTGTTGATCATGAACAAAGAAGGGATGCCCGCCGCACGTGCCACGTTGGCATCGTCGGCACCGAATGTCGGCGCGATGTGTACGATACCCGTACCGTCTTCCGTAGTCACATAGTCACCCGGAATCACGCGGAACGCTTTGTCGGCAGCCTCTTTCCATGTACCGTCTTCGGCAGCTTCCACCGGTTTCACCCACGGGATAAGCTGTTCGTATTCCATACCCACGAGGTCGGTACCCTTGTACTCACCAACCACCTTGAACGGAACCAGTTTGTCGCCCGGCTTGTAGTCTTCCAGTGCCAAACCTTCCGCCTTCTTGTTGAAGTGCGCATACAGCAACGGTTTGGCCAGTACCACCGTCATTTTCTCGCCATTGTATGAATTGTATGTCTGTACGGCCACGTAGTCAATCTTCGGGCCCACGCAGAGAGCCGTATTTGAAGGCAAAGTCCACGGAGTAGTCGTCCATGCGATGAAGTACGGTGTACCCCACTCCGCCATTTCCGGTTTCGGGTTCTTCATCTTGAACTGAGCCACCACGGTCAGGTCTTTCACGTCGCGGTAGCATCCCGGCTGGTTCAGCTCGTGCGAGCTCAATCCCGTACCAGCAGCCGGAGAATACGGCTGGATGGTGTAACCCTTGTAGAGCAAGCCTTTCTTGTAAAGCTGTTGCAACAGCCACCACAAGGTTTCAATGTAGCGGTTGTCGTAAGTGATGTACGGGTTGTCCAGGTCTACCCAGTAACCCATCTTATGTGTAAGGTCGGTCCATTCTTTCGTGAACTTCATGACATCCGTGCGGCAGTGCTTGTTGTAGTCTGCCACCGAAATCGTTTTACCGATATCCTCCTTGGTGATGCCCAGTGCCTTTTCCACTCCCAGTTCCACCGGCAGTCCGTGTGTGTCCCATCCGGCTTTACGCTTTACCTGGAAGCCCTTCATGGTCTTGAAACGGCAGAATGTATCCTTAATCGTACGCGCCATTACGTGGTGAATGCCCGGCATACCGTTGGCTGAAGGGGGACCTTCGTAAAACACGAAAGAAGGACATCCCTCACGTTCCGTCATACTTTTGGAAAACACATCGTTCTCATCCCATGTTTTCAGCACCTCCTTGTTGATTTCCGACAAGTTGAGCTGCGAATATTCAGTAAACTTCTTACTCATAATTATTATGTGATTTTTTATCTATTATCTAGTTTATCAGGAAGAACCCTCCCAAATTTAGGCTGCAAATTTATAAGAAAAAAAAGTTATATAAAAGAAATCGGCAGAAAAACGATGAAGGGACTGACGAAGAGAACTACTTTCTCTTCGCCAACTCGGAGGATATCATTTCGGCTTGCTTGATAACCGTCTCTGTAGCGAGCATTTGCATATCCGGCAGATAACCATAACGGCGTAACAGGCGTTTGAAAATCATCATATCAGTTTATTAAGCATCAATTTAATATCTTCCGGCACTCTTTTTTCATCCATCGCATCCAAATGAAATCCATGATACGTGTTCTCACTTTCACACTTGAACTCAATATACTGATTATGTACCTGATCGAAAAAGTAAAGCACTCTCAAATCTGCTCCAATAGCTTTCAGAAGCATATTCTCCGCTTCTTCTCTACTACACATCAATATAGACACTTTCTCACCTTTATTGGCCGGATGTGCCCCTTTCCCGTTCTCTCCATGCTTTGGATTCAGATTGAATATCCGTTGGGGCTTACGGTTGGTTTCATACCATTTTAAAACAGATTTAAAGTCAGCTTTCCTGACCTCCAGTTCCCAATCTGCCTGATTACGCTTTACCTGAATTACTTTAACGGCATCCGAAAAAGCATCCTGATTTACCAAAAGAAATACACTTCCATCTGTAGCCACCGCCTTCCGCTCTGCCATTTCGCACAATGTATCATCCTTTATTGGCAAGCCATGACACATATAGCTTTCCGTATCCTTCTGTACTTTCTGCATCCGCCAGTTCTCTCCCCATCGGCTCATCACCATACGCATACGGGTCTTGATACTGGGATAGCACTCTTCTATCGTCTCTACAGGATACAGGAATGACGATACATTGTCCGCATCATAGTAGCCTTCGTAGTTTTCGTTTGCTATAAACCTACATATTTCGTTTATGTTTTCTATCACCTTCAAGATTTCATTTTCAGTCATGACACCTTTGGTCCTAATATACTCCGGTTGTCCTTCCACTTCCTCATATCTCGGCAGCAATAAAAATAACTCGCTATGCTCCATATCAAAATCCGGTTAACGTTTGCAGGTCAATATCTATCTGGTCAAAGAATCCCTTTGGAGGACGGATAATACGCCCAGTCTCCGAAATCTGCAACCGGTGCGACAAAGCCGTATGTCCGTGTTCTTCTCGCTCAAAATAGTATATGGAAAGCCTATCTGGAGTAATCCACTTCTTGTTTACAGCTACCAGACTGCCGTTTATGATGTGGTCGCTATGTGATTCTATGATGATTTGCACGCCGTGAGCCACTGCTTTCGATATCAATTCCATCAACACGGCCTGTCCTTTGGGATGCAAGTGTGCCTCCGGGTTCTCAATCAGTATAATGGCATCCTTATCCGCACTTAACACGGCTATCAATATGGGTAATACATACGTAATTCCAAACCCCGTGTTCAGGGCTGTAATATCCTCCGTAATGGTATTCCCCTCACGATTGAATTTATATTTCAATTTGAAATCTTCTCCAGCCGGCTCAATATTAATCTTGATATTGGGTGAAACCAGACGCAACCAACGTTCCACTTGCACAGCAAGCCGATAATCGGGCGTAATATCTTCTTTGTCTATGATAGCCAGTTCTTCTATGGGAATATTGAGGTTCTTATACTGCTCCAGAAAATGCACTGCATATTCGCACTGCCCCATGCTTTTGGATATCTGTTTCTTGGTTACCACCAAAGAAGTATCACGGTTATAACTCTTTTGAGGTCCGAACCGGAAAGCACTCAGGTATTGGAATTTCTCATTGAACAATGAATATTTTGACAATACGGCTTTTGAAGTTTCATTATCCTCTGCTCCAGGCAACATCGTGTCCATGATGTTGTCGGGATACTCAAACGAAAAATTCAAATCAGCTTGCTCCGCAAATTTCATGTCAATATTTAAGGTATGTTCTCTTGAAGCCTGACAAGCCAGTTCTCCCGATATCCCGGCATCGCACAAATCGCCTTTCAGATTCAAACCAGCATCCAAGTCGTTCATCATAAAAGACTGACGCAACAGAATCAACGACTGTATAACTGTTGACTTTCCCATGCCATTCATTCCTGTAAGGATTGTCAGTCCGTTCAAATCCAGATCCGTATGGTCATGAAGCTTTAAATTATTTATGCTCAAATGGGTTATCATAAGCTTATTATTTCTTTTATCAGTGATTTCACCATCGTAAACCGTTGTTCCACATTGTATTTCTGTCCTGTACCGGTCGATATAGAGAAATTGAATTTTTCATCATTAAATAAACGAATCATTCCGGCCTTGAAGTCTTCTGCATTTTTCAACAGCAAATGCTGTTCTTCGTCGCTCAACCAAGCGATATTTACACTCAGCGTATCATATACCGACTTGGATATAGGCTTTCTTTTGTCGGTAATCTTATATCGCTTACGGAATGTATCTTTTTTGAATATCTCATAACAGCACTCCATCGCCTTGTCAAAAGAGACCCGTATGTCATTTCTTTGTGCAGGAGTCATTTTATTTAATTCTCCCATCTTATCATTCAGAAACATATCCAAGTCGCCCATGTAATCCTGATAACCGATAAAGAACGCCACAAACCGGTTGACAAAATCCCGATCTTGCATCCGCTTGCTTTTCACGGAATAATTGGTAGCCTTTTTAAAAGACTCCATATTGGCCAGCTCCTTTATAAATATTGCCGCAGGTCCCTGATTCAAAGCGTGACGCATTTCCTGGGGAGTTAAAGGTTCTCCCGCGGTATTCACACGTTGGAATATTATGTATTTCACATCCAACGGAGTACCTTTACGCAAGGTGTTCATGGTGATTTTGAGCGATTTGATGCGCTTCACTTCAGGCCGTGCCAGTTGTGAAAAAGTCAAGCCTTCAAAATTTTTCAAGAACTGTAGTCCCTCCAGTTTCAAAGGTTCATCTTCCTTCAAAACAAAATCCCTTATCGCACAGATTCGTTGTAACCCGTCTATAATGGAAAGTTTTTGACTTACAGGGTCTTCACTAAAATAGAATGAGGGCAAAGGAAGTCCCAGCAGAATTGACTCTATCAGCCTGCTCTTTTTCACGTTATCCCATACGTCAGCCGCACGCTGAAAATCAGGCTGCAAATCTATCTCATCGTTTTCCAGTTGTTCTATCAGCGAGCCTAAATTCACAGTCGATATATCCACATCAATCTCATTGGGATTAAAAGGTTTGGTTATCACTTCCATTGACTTCCCTCCGTTAAGATCTTCTTCTTCTACTCCCAGTTCATTTTGTATTTTAAGGTCTTCCATACTCATAAGAAACTCATTCTATTTTAGCCAAATTCTTCAATCTCAGTTTACTCAACCGTCCCTGTTCCTTCAACTGTGTTTCAAACTCTAGCCACAAAGGCCATTAATCCGAATTATATACAAAGATATGGATTTAATCACATCAAGGGAAATAATAAATTAACTTTTTACGATTGTCACAAAAAGCCAACTTCCGCTTTTCCCAAACCTCCCGCCGAAGATACCCCATCCTCAAAGAATTTTCTACGTTTTCCGGCAGAGAAACATACGGTTTTCACGCGGAAAACATACGGCTCCGCCACGGGAAACGTACGGTTCCGGGAAGGGAAACATAAAAAAGTGCCTGAAGTTTCCGTAAAAACCTCCAGGCACTTTCCGAACAAGTTCCTTACTTGTCTTCTATTTCTTGATTTTCCGTTTGTAAAGCTCCGCCCGCGCCAGAATCTCCCGCACGAACTCATACGTATCGCTGCCGCGGAGATAGCCGTTCTTGCAGACGGGGTCCTGATAATATTCCTTGTTGCTCTTGAGCAGCATGTAATGGGCCACGTGGTGCTCCCACAGGTAACGGTTGCGGCCGTATTTCTCGGCCAGGGCCATGGCATCGGTCACATGGCCTATCCCGCAGTTGTAGGCGGCCAGGATGAACTTCGCCTGCTCTTCCTTGTCGGTTACCTTACTGAACGTGCGCTGCATGTTGGCGATGTATTTCACGGCGGCCTTGATGCTCTCTTCCGGGTCCTGCTCCTTGCCAGGCGGTACTCCCATCAAACGGGAGGTAGCAGGCATGAGCTGCATCAGTCCCTTGGCTCCGGCCCACGACACCACGTTTGGATTGAAGTTCGATTCCGTATAGGCCAGGGAGGCCAGCAGACGCCAGTCCCACCCGATTTCCTTGGCATAGCGGCGGAACAGTGCATCGTAGTGGGAAATCTTGCCGTCTTTCACGGAAAGAATGGACCCGTGCGACGGACGCTTGGCCAGTTCGAAATAACGGCGGGCACTGGCCCGGAACTCCGGTGAATTGATGTTCTCCCGGTGCCACTTGTCGGCTGCGGCGGCCAGCTGGGGCGAGGTCTTACGCACAGCCCACGATGAACGCTGGTCGAAGCTGATAGCCAGCTTGATGTCCAGCACCGGATAATAGGTTCGGTTGATTTTGGCGATTTCGTCGGTGGCCACCGTATAGTCGATACGGCCCTCCGCCACCCACGTAATCAGGTCTTCCGACGAAACACTGTCGGAGGAGACCTCACAGATGTCGATGCCGCCTCCCAGCTCCCGGTTCAGGTTCTCCAGCCGGGTACGGTATTTTCCGGAGTTGACATAGACCTTCTTCCCCACCAGCTCCGTCACGTCTTTCAGGGCTTCCTTTCCGCGCCGCTGCACGATGACCTGGCGAGTGATGTCTTCCTCCCCGCAATAAATCAGACTGTCTTTCAGGGCGTTGGTCATGATGAGGTTATAGGCCACCAGGTCGCCTGCCCCACTGAGCAGACTGTCCACCAGCCCTTCTTCGTCTTTCACCACCTTTACCTTCAGGGTCAGGCCGAGCGACTTGGCAAACTGCTGGGCCAGTTCGTACTGGAATCCCATGGGTTCGCCGCGGTAGTTGAAGTACGACACGGAACTGTTGACCGTGAGCACCACCAGTTCTTTCTTCTCCAGTATCTGCGGCAAGTCGACCGCCACCTCCTCCGTCTTCTTTTCCGGCTGACAGGAAAAGAGCAGCAGCGCCATCGCCCCTACCAGACATCCGATCCAGGTTTTCATCGGTCGACGATTTTTTCGATGTACATTTTCAGAATCTCAATGGCTTTTTCATTGTGTCCTCCCTGCGGGACAATCAGGTCGGCAATCCGCTTGGCCGGCTCGATGAACTCCAGGTGCATGGGTTTCAGCACCCGCACGTAACGGTCCATCACGGCCTCCGCCGTACGTCCGCGTTCAATCACATCCCGCTGGATGACACGTATCAGACGTTCGTCGGGGTCGGCATCCACAAAGATGCGCAGGTCCATCTGCTTGCAGAGACGACGGTCGCTCAGGGCCAGAATCCCTTCGATGATGACCACCTTGCGCGGCTCTACATGAATGGTCTCCTTCTGGCGGGTACAGGTCAGGTAGGAATACACGGGCTGTTCGATGGCCTCGCCCCGGCGCAGCATCTCCACGTGCTTCGAAAGCAAATCCCAGTCGAAGGCAGAAGGATGGTCGAAGTTGATGTTCTGCCGTTCTTCCACGGGCACATGGCTGCTGTCCTTGTAATATGAGTCGAGCGGAAGCACTGCCACTTCGTTTTCCGGCAGACTTTCTACAATCCGTCGCACCACAGTTGTTTTCCCGGAGCCTGTTCCTCCTGCAATTCCAATGATAATCATAACTTGTTTCAATAATTAATTTCTATATTTGCAATACACAAAAATACGAAAATCATAAAAACAAACAAACATGGTCAAACACATTGTTCTATTCAAACTGAAAGAAAGTCTTTCTGCGGCTGAAAAAGCCGACATCATGCACCGTTTCAAGGCGGCTATCGAGGCCCTTCCGGCCACCATTCCTTTTATCCGCGACATCCATGTGGGACTGAACGAGAACCCGGCAGAGACATGGGACATCTGCCTGGACAGCAGTTTCGACACCCTCGACGACGTAAAAGCCTATTCCATCCATCCGGCCCACGTGGCTGCGGCGGGTATCCTGAAAGAGGCCAAGGAAAATCGGGCCTGCGTGGACTATACCCTCTAACCTTCCAACCTCGACGCACATGGAAAAGATTATCAATCCCTGGAAAGGAATAGAAGGCTATTACTGTTTCGGATGTGCTCCCCACAACGAGGACGGACTGAAAATGGAGTTTTACGAGGACGGAGAAGAGATTGTGTGCCTGTGGAAACCGGAGGCCCGCTTCCAAGGCTGGGTGAACACCCTGCACGGGGGCATACAGGCCACGATGCTCGACGAAATCTGTGCCTGGGTCATCGCCCGCAAGATGCAGACTTCGGGGGTGACTTCCCGCATGGAAACGCACTACCTGAAGCCGGTGCATACCACCGACTCGCATCTCACGCTCCGAGCGCGGCTGAAAGAAGTGAAACGGCACTTCGCATTCATCGAAGCGGGCATCTTCGACGAGCACGACCAGCTCTGCACCAAGGCCGTATGCACCTATTACCTCTTCTCGAAGGAAAAAGCGGAAAAGGAAATGTGCTTCAAGGGCTGCTATACGGAAAAAGAGGTGGAGAATTTATAAAACTGACAGCAAAACTGACTTTTTCCTGATAAATATTTGCTTTTTCAAATCTTATCTTATAATTTTGTCGCAACAAAAGAAAGAAAATATGATTTTAAATACTGTACATCATCGCCATCATCATTTCCTAACGGTTCACACGGTAGGCTGAGAAGGCGTGTAGTTACAGAAAAGAGATAAGATAACAAAAAAGGCTTGCCGTTAGGAATCATCCCGGTAAGCCTTTTTTTATTTGGACACTTTAACCGAAAAACAACATGTTAAGAATTGCCGTACAATCCAAAGGGCGTTTGTTTGAAGACACAATGGCCCTGTTCACAGAAGCCGACATCAAGCTGTCTACTTCCAAACGTACCTTGCTGACACAATCTACCAACTTCCCCGTGGAGGTGCTCTTCCTGCGCGACGACGACATTCCGCAGTGTGTGGCCAACGGCGTGGCCGACCTGGGCATCGTGGGGGAAAACGAGTTCGTGGAACGTGCCGAAGAAGCTGAAATCGTTCACCGACTGGGATTCAGCAAATGCCGTCTCTCGCTGGCCATCCATAAGGAGAGCGAATACGACGGGCTGCAGTGGTTCAACCACAAGAAGATTGCCACTTCCTACCCGCACATTCTGAAGAACTTCCTGAACGAGCAGCAGATTGAGGCGGATATCCATGTCATCACGGGCTCGGTGGAGATATCTCCGGCCATCGGACTGGCGGATGCCATCTTCGATATCGTCAGCTCGGGCTCTACCCTCATCAGCAACAACCTGAAAGAGGTGGAAGTGGTGATGAAGAGTGAGGCTTTGCTCATCGGCAACAAGAACCTGTCGGCAGAAAAGAAGGAAATCCTTCAGGAGCTGTTGTTCCGCATCGATGCCGTGAAGACAGCCGAAGACAAGAAATACGTGCTGATGAACGTGCCTACCGACAAGGTGAAGGACATCGTGGAGGTACTGCCGGGCATCAAGAGTCCCACTATCATGCCGCTGGCCACGGAAGGATGGAGCAGCATCCACACCGTCATCGACCAGAAACGTTTCTGGGAAATCATCGGCAAGCTGAAGGCCATCGGGGCACAGGGTATCCTGGTACTCCCCATCGAGAAAATGATACTTTAACCGTTGAATCATTTCACACCAAATGCTACTATGAACATCATTACTTATCCTGAGAAAAGTACATGGGCCGACTTGCTAAAACGGCCTACTCTCCAGACGGAATCGCTGCGGGAGACGGTACTCGAAATATTGAACCGCATCAAGTTTGAAGGCGACAAGGCCGTGCGGGAGTATGAAGAGAAATTCGACAAGGTGCGGCTGGATTCCCTGCAGGTGAGCGAGGCGGAAATCACCGAAGCGGAAAAGAAGGTCAGCATCGAACTGAAGGCGGCCATCACACTGGCCTACAAGAACATCCACACCTTCCACGCGGCACAGGTGTTCCAAGGGAAGAAGATTACCACCCTGCCGGGCGTCACTTGCTGGCAGAAGGCGGTGCCCATCGAAAAGGTGGGACTGTACATTCCCGGCGGAACGGCTCCTCTCTTCTCGACAGTGCTGATGCTGGCTACTCCGGCACAGATTGCGGGCTGCAAGGAAATCATTCTCTGTACCCCGCCCGACAAGGCAGGAAAGATTCATCCGGCCATCCTGTATGCGGCCAAACTGGCAGGCATCAACCGTATCTTCAAGGCGGGGGGCGTACAGGCTATCGGGGCCATGGCCTATGGCACGGAGAGCATCCCGAAAGTATATAAGATATTTGGTCCGGGCAACCAGTATGTCACGGCGGCCAAGCAGCAGGTTTCCCTGCGCGACGTGGCCATCGACATGCCGGCAGGTCCGTCGGAAGTAGCGGTACTGGCCGACGAAACCGCCAACCCGGTCTTCGTGGCAGCCGACCTGCTTTCCCAGGCGGAACACGGCGTAGACAGTCAGGCCCTCCTGATTACTACAAGCGAAACCTTGCTGAAAGCGACCATGCAGGAGGTGGAGCGCCAGTTGGACGTGCTGCCGCGCAAGGAAATCGCCAGCCGCTCCCTGGCGGCCAGCAAACTGATTCTGGTGAAGGACATGGACGAGGCGGTGGCCATGGTCAACGAGTATGCGCCGGAACACCTGATTATCGAAACCAAGGACTACCTGGAAGTCAGCGAACGGATTGTCAATGCGGGCTCGGTATTCCTGGGATATTATTCGCCGGAAAGTGCGGGCGACTATGCTTCGGGCACCAACCACACGCTGCCGACCAACGGCTATGCCAAAGCGTACAGCGGAGTGAGTCTGGACAGCTTCATCCGCAAAATCACGTTCCAGGAAATCACGCCCGAAGGCATCGCCATGATTGGCCCGGCCATTGAGGTGATGGCGGCCAACGAGCAGCTGGACGGCCACAAAAATGCAATCTCCGTACGTTTAAAGAAAGAATCATGAAACCATTGAAAGAACTTACGCGGCCGAACATCTGGGCCTTGAAGCCTTATTCTTCGGCACGCGACGAATATAGCGGGAAAGAGGCATCGGTGTTTCTGGATGCCAACGAGAATCCTTACAACACGCCCAACAACCGGTACCCGGACCCGCTGCAACGGGAATTGAAAGGGCTGATCGGGCGTATCAAGAAGGTATCGCCCGAGCATATCTTCCTGGGCAACGGCAGCGATGAAGCCATCGACCTTCCTTTCCGGGCGTTCTGCCGTCCGGGCATCGACAACGTGGTGGCCATCGAGCCGACCTACGGCATGTATCAGGTCTGTGCCGATGTCAACGACGTGGAGTACCGCAAGGTGCAGCTCGACGCGAATTTCCAGTTCAAGGCTGCCGACCTGCTGGCGGCTGCCAACGAGCACACCAAACTGATTTTCCTCTGCTCGCCCAACAACCCGACGGGCAACAACCTGTGCCGGGAAGAGATTCTGACCCTGCTCCGGCAGTTCGAAGGACTGGTCATCGTGGACGAGGCGTATGCGGATTTCTCCGACCAGCCGTCGTTCCTGTCACAGCTCGACGAGTTCCCGAACCTGATTATCCTGCAGACCTTCTCGAAGGCCTGGGGCTGTGCGGCCATCCGTCTGGGCATGGCGTTCGCTTCCAAGGAAATCATCGACCTGCTGAACAAAATCAAATATCCTTACAATGTGAACCGGCTGACACAGCAGGAAGCCATCCGGATGACTGAAAAGCACTATCAGGTGCAGCAATGGGTAGGTTCGTTGCTGAAAGAACGTACGCGGCTGATGACCGAATTTAAGAAACTGCCGTGCTGCGAGCACATCTACCCCACCGACGCGAATTTCTTCCTCACCCGGGTGAGCAACGCCAAGAAAATCTACGACTACCTGGTAGACAGAGGCATCATCGTCCGCAACCGGAGCAACGTGGCCTTGTGCCACAACTGCCTGCGCATCACCATCGGTACGCATCCGGAGAACGATGCGCTGCTGGAGGCCCTGAAAAACTACAAGGAGGAGGAAGCATGAAAAAGAAAGTCTTGTTCATCGACCGCGACGGAACCCTCGTCATCGAACCGCCCGTAGATTATCAGTTGGATGCCTTCGAGAAACTGGAGTTTTATCCCAAGGTGTTCCGCAACCTGTATTTCATCCGGCAGAAGCTGGATTTTGAGCTGGTCATGGTGACCAATCAGGACGGACTGGGCACGCCTTCTTTCCCGGAAGAGACTTTCTGGCCCGTACACAACCTGATGCTCCAGTCGTTCAAGAACGAGGGCATCGAGTTCGACAATATTCTGATTGACCGAAGTTTCCCGGAAGACAATGCGCCTACCCGCAAGCCCCGCACGGGCATGCTGACGGCTTACCTGCACAATCCGGACTATGACCTGCCGGGCAGTTTTGTCATCGGCGACCGGGCGACGGATGTGCAACTGGCACAGAACCTGGGCTGCAAGGCTATCCTGCTGCAACCGGATAAAAGTATACTGGCCGGCAGCGGACTGGAGGATACCTGCGTGCTGGCCACTACCGACTGGGACCGCGTGGCGGAGTTCCTTTTTGCTGGCGAACGGACGGCGGAAGTGTGCCGGAAGACCAAGGAAACCGACATCCGCATCCGCCTCAACCTGGACGGCAACGGCACCTGCCACATTGACACGGGACTGGGGTTCTTCGACCACATGCTGGAGCAGATTGGCAAGCATGGCGGCATCGACCTCGACATCCACGTGGACGGTGACTTGCACGTAGACGAGCACCACACCATCGAAGACACGGCCATCGCCCTGGGAGAATGTTTGTATCAGGCCCTCGGAAGCAAGCGGGGCATCGAACGCTACGGCTACTGCCTGCCCATGGACGACTGTCTGTGCATGGTGGCACTCGACTTCGGCGGACGCCCCTGGCTGGTGTGGGACGCCACCTTCACCCGCGAAAAAATCGGCGACATGCCCACCGAGATGTTCCTCCATTTCTTCAAGTCGCTGAGCGACTCGGCCCGCATGAACCTCCACATCAAGGCAGAAGGCACCAACGAACACCACAAGATTGAGGGGATTTTCAAGGCCCTTGCCCGCAGCATCAAGATGGCTGTGCGGCGCGACATCCATCATTTTGAGATTCCCTCCAGCAAGGGATGCATCTGAAAACAAAAAAAGAAGCATGGATTCCGAGAGAAATTCTCTCCGTATCCATGCTTCTTTCTTATAATTTACGAAACAAGCGTTACTGTTTCTTCAGCTCCACTCCCAATTGCAGTCCGTCATACTGGTTCAGCAACGAGGTAGCTGTACTGACAGCTGCATTCGACGACTTGCTTGCCACTGCACCGGTAATGGTCTGCGCCAGCGACATCAGCTTGTCGGCCTTGAAGAGCAAACTCATCGTATTGCCCGTCAGTCCTTTGGATACCGTGGCGTTCACCTTCAGTCCCAGACGCGTTTTCATTGTCAACTGCTTGGTATCGGCATTGTAGCTGTAAGTTCCGCTTACTGTCTTTCCACCTATCACGGAAGTATAGGTACTGTCTTCATTGAAAGTATAAGTTGCTCCTTCCTTGAAACCCAGTTTTTCCAATACGCCGCTCATCTTTTCTTCCACTTTCTTGGCAGCCACTTCCCCTCCGGCCTTGGCCAGCAGGTTGTCGCTTTCAAACTTGCAGTCGGGTCCGGAATAAGCCCAGGTTCCGGTCAACGAACTACTTTCACCCGTGACCTTATTGGTTACTGCACTTACCACCCCTGAAAGAATCGACTTCAAGTCTTGTGCCATTCCATTGGCTGTTCCGGCAAAACACAATGCCAGCACCAGCACGCTTCTCCATAAAACACTTTTTTTCATCACTCTTCTCTATTTTAGTTGATTGTTAGTTTTCACAAGCGGCAAGCTTCCTCTTCTGTCCGTCTCAACAAGCCTTGAAGCTCATGTCGAGACCTTTCACAGAATGAGTCAGTGCACCTACAGAAATGTAGTCCACTCCGCATTCCGCATAGTCGCGCAGCGTGTCAAACGTGATGCCACCGGAAGATTCCAGTTCCACACGTCCGCCCACCATTTCCACGGCCTTGCGGGTATTCTCCGGTGTGAAATTGTCGAGCATGATACGGTCTACTCCACCCAGGTCGAGCACCTGCTGCAGCTCGTCGAAGTTACGTACCTCGATTTCAATCTTCAGGTCCTTGCCTTTTTCCTTGCAGTATTCCTTGGCCCGCGTGATGGCCTTGTCGATGCCTCCGGCGAAATCCACATGGTTGTCTTTCAGCAGAATCATGTCGAACAGACCGATACGATGGTTCACACCTCCACCGATTTTCACCGCCATCTTCTCCAGGATACGCATGCCCGGAGTCGTCTTACGCGTATCGAGTACACGGGTCTTTGTCCCCTTCAGGCGTTCCACATACTTGTGCGTCATGGTCGCGATACCGCTCATGCGCTGCATGATGTTCAGCATCAGGCGTTCGGTCTGCAGCAAAGACTGCACCTTGCCTTCCACCACCATCGGCACATCTCCCGGTTTCACGTGCGTACCATCCTGCATGAATACGGTTACCTTCATGTCGGGGTCGAAACGATGGAACACTTCCTTGGCCACTTCAATGCCGGCCAGGATTCCTTCTTCCTTAATCAGCAGTTTCGACTTTCCCATGGCATCCGCCGGGATACACGACAATGTAGTATGGTCCCCGTCGCCTATATCCTCTGCAAAAGAGAGGTCAATCAGACGGTCAATCAAATCCTTTACAATTTTTTCGTCCATTTTGTTCAAAATATTAAGTGATATTTCTGGAAGCAAAGGTAATTATTATTCATATCTTTGCAAAGACAACCCGTTTTAATCAAAGTAAAAAAGATATGAAATTTACCCTACTTGTGGTCGGCCGGACGGTCGAAAAGCATTATATCACAGCCATCAACGACTACGTGGAACGTACCAAGCACTACATCTCGTTCGACATGGAAGTGATTCCCGAACTCAAGAACACCAAGAGCCTCAGCATGGACCAGCAGAAAGAAAAAGAAGGCGAAGCCATCCTGAAAGCCCTTCAGCCGGGCGATGTGGTGGTACTCCTCGACGAGCACGGAAAAGAATTCCGCTCCATCGAGTTTGCCAACTGGATAGAGCGGAAAATGCATACGGTGAACAAGCGGCTGGTGTTTATCATCGGCGGGCCCTACGGATTCTCCCCTGCGGTCTATCAGGCTGCCCAGGAAAAGATTTCCCTTTCCAAAATGACGTTTTCACACCAAATGATACGACTGATTTTCGTGGAACAGCTTTACCGGGCCATGACCATTCTGAACAACGGCCCTTACCACCACGAATAAGCCGGTTAGCGCAACCGCAGAATGTCGCCCACCTTCGGAGCCGGTGAGTCCGGTTCCATCTTATTCAATTTATACAAATTTTTCAAACGTATACCGAATTTCTGCGAAATGGAGTACATGGAATCGCCCTGACGTACCACGTAAACGATGTATTCCTTCGTAGCCCGACGGCGTTTCTTCTCCAGGTATACCACTTCACCTCCCGCAAAAATATAGTCTTTCGGGAGCTCGTTGTAAGTGCGGAGTTTCTTCTTGCTGATGCCCAGTTCATCCGAGAGCGACTTGAACGTATCCCCCCGACGGGCAATGACGTAGACCATGTCGTTGGCCAGATATGGCTGGTGCGGGTTAGGAAACTCCTCCACCCATTTCAATCCTTTTTTACTGTCGTAACGGTCCAGATCGTACAGTTCGATGATGTTGATCAGCCGGTCGGCATAGCGCGGATCGGTGGCATAACCGGCTTTTTTCAAACCACGGGCCCATCCTTTATAGTCTGTAATCTTCAAACGGAAAAGCGAAGAATAGCGTGCCCCGGTCCGCAAGAACTTAGAATGGTCGCGGTAAGAATCCTTGGCATGGCGGTAAGCCCGGAAACACTCGTTCGGCGCATCGTCGTCGGCACGCACCGTCCGCCCGTCCCAGCTCCGTCCGCACTTGATACCAAAATGATTGTTCGACTTGCGGGCCAGTTCGCTCCGCCCGGCACCCGACTCCAGCAATCCTTGAGCCAGCGTGATACTGGCCGGAATGTGATACCGCTTCATCTCCTCCACCGCAGTCTTCCGATACTGCCGGATGTAATCCTCATACGCTTTGTTCCGCCGCTGGGCCCCCAAAGAAAGCACCATCCCCGCCAGACAGAACACGAAAATATATCTTAATGATTTCATGCAAATCCTCTTTTCAGTTTTCGCACAAAGATAAGCGATTCAGCAGAGAAGCTTACCGGCAAATGCTTAAAAATACAGAAAAGCAGAGAGAAAAGCGATTTTTTCGCTATATTTGTTGTAATCAGGCAGGTTTTATTTGACTATCAACAGATTGGATAAAACTCGCACGAGAACGGGCAATGGATAAGAAAAAGCCGGACTGTTCCGAACCGCCATATTTCTCATGCTTTCAAATAACTCTTTATCTCACCTGCAAAGATAACATTTCTTTCTGAAAAGGCCATATAAACGGCTGCAATCTTACGGAATAAAAACATATCGGGAAAAACAAGCATACCGTAGCCGAGTCCCCATAACCACAGGCAAAGGTAATTCGTGTTCTTCCCGTACAAGCAAGGCCAAGCCCTTCGGGTTCGTGGAAAAAATCATCCTCGCCCCGGAGGGCTTGCGGTATTTTTTCCCGAAGCCTTGCATGTACGGAACACGACCTTTTTAAGCCTGTAGTTATGGGAACTCCGGCCCCAGAAGCCGGACTAACAAAAAATCAAATGTTATGTTACAGGCAACAAAGAACAAGTACACGGTGGAAACACTCAAACCACTGAACATTCTGTACGATCATGAACACCGGCTGACACAGCAGGACGTGGATATGGCCAACGGTTATGTGGAACTGATAGAAAGGACACGCTCTGAAAAGATTCCACAGGTCGGTGACAGACTCATCTATGTGGACAGATACGGGAAATATTACGGCAACGCCCTCATCGAGAAACGCAAAAATACGGACGGACTGATTTCCATCTGTGAAATCCCCTATATCCCTTTCATATGGGAAGAGTATGACGGTATCGGTTTAAGTGTCAGCGGAGGATCCTTCCACCATATTGACCCCCTCCAGTTGAAGTTCGTCAGATGGACGGAAGGGATATTCCAAGACTGGGGCAACTGCGGTGCGTGCGCCAACGGTGCCGTCGCATTCACGGCAAAAGTGCCGTTATGGTCCTATTCCGAACCTGACCCTCTCTACGGCGATTTCACCACTGAGACATGGAGACAGTATTATCTGACAAAAAACACGGGTCCGGACGCACGTAACCTGTACCAAGGCTTCGACAAGGCTTTCAGGACCGAAGAGGACTTCCTACAGTTCCTGAAGGACTATGAAGGGACCGTGTTCAAGGGCAACCAGGAAAACCATATCGTTCTCTGGTGTTTCCGTCATGAGAACCGGTTCCTGCCGCAGCACGAGTGGGACAAAATAGATGTCCAGGCCGTGGAACGGCGTCTCAACTTTTATCCCGAACAGGTCAAGCTGGTCAAGGACATGGACAGCCACATCACCTACTGTTACCGTATCAAACCCGAAATTGACAATCTCTAAAACAATACAGTTATGCAGACAACAGCAACAAGAACAGCAGGCAGCCACACTGACCTGCTCACAGGTATCCTGAACGTGCAAGTAAGGAACGAGGACAAGATTACAGAACAGGACAGGCAGTATTGCCAGCTCCAGCAGGACCAGCTCTACAAGACGCTTGACCGTATCGACCGTTGGTATGCCATCTTCAAGGAAGAAGCGGAACGGTACCGGGAAATCAAGAGCTTCAAGTATGAGGATAACGGTAAGGTCTCCATACGGAATTTCTATTTCAACAACAGCGGGGAGGATGACTATACCCACAACGAATTCAAACCGTTTGACCTCATCAACGAGCTTGCGGACAACAACTGCAATGCCAACGCGAATTTCGCGAATCGCATCATTTCCTATTTCAACAGGACCTACAATGTAGACGTACCCATTCCTGTAATCGACGAGAAGGCCATGCGCATGGGATTCCGTCCGGTCTACCAGACTTACGTGGACATGGTCATTGAACACCTCGGCGGAAAAAGTTTCCGTGAGACCGCAGAGGAAGAACTGCTGGCCCGTTTCCTGAAAACGGTACAGCCTTCCCGCTGGAGCAAGGTGAAGCCCGAACTGAAAAAGGACAAGATAACTTTCCCTGACATCGTGTCCTGGGACAGCATCCATCTGGAATACCACCGGGAATATGAGTTCTCGTATGACTGCGGAAGGAAAGTGGACATTTTCTGCGAAGGTATCGCATACGGGGCAGATGACGTGATAAACGGTTCAAGCGGTATGGTCATCGGCCTTGACAGACGCGATGTGGATATAACCGAATGGTACAACCTCACCCTGAGCAACGCAGAACAGATCAAGTTCTACAAGAACGGACGCATCGACGTACGCTTCAAGGACAGCCAGGCCGCAGAGAACTGCTACAGAAGGCTGCGGCTGGATGAAATCACACTCAGAGAAGAGTGATTCATGAAATACTTATTCAGACACCCCGTAAGACATCCTTGCGGGGTGTCTTCGTTTCCAACCATTAAAAAAGAAAAGACATGTATGCCATCATACCCCAACAGATTCCCCAGGACAGGCGTGCCGAGATCAACGAGAAAATCCTTTTCGCCATAGACTCCGGCAAGGACCTCGTTCCGAAGGAAAGCATCTACAACTGCTACACGGGAATCGGAGGACTGCACAACCTCAGGCAGTCGGATTTCACCAGCTACCATGAATACGCCGAGGCCAAGAAGGAATTCGAGATGGGACAGTTCTTCACCCCGCACGACATATGCCGGAGCATGGTGGAGACCCTTTCTCCGACATCGGCGGAAATGGTACTTGACATGTGCTGCGGCATGGGCAACTTCTTCAACCATCTGCCCAACCTGCACAATGCCTACGGATTCGACATTGACGGCAAGGCGGTGGCCGTTGCCAGATACCTCTACCCGGAAGCTCATATCGAGAAATGCGACATACAGCTGTACAATCCCGAACAGCGTTTCGACATCATTGTCGGAAATCCGCCCTTCAACCTGAAATTTGATTACAGGCTGTCGCAGGAATTCTACATGGACAAGGCCTATGACGTGCTCAACCCTGCCGGAATCCTGATGGTCATCGTCCCTCTCTCCTTCATGCAGAACGAGTTCTGGGAAAAGACACGCGTGGCGAAAATCAACTCGAATTTCTCCTTCATCGGCCAGACCAGGCTGGAACATTCAGCCTTCTCTACGGTGGGCGTGCAGAATTTCGCAACAAAAATCATGGTATTCCTCCGCCGTTCCCTCCATATTGAAATGCAGCCCTACAACGCGGAAGAGTTTGTCAGCATGGATGAGCTGAAGAAACGCATAGCCGAAGTGCGGAAAATGAAACACCGGCTGCGCCTCCAGCTGATGCGGGAGTGCAACCATATAGACAAAGAAGAGCTGGAACAGTTCGAGTACAGGCTCGCCAAATACATGTACGAGCTGAAAGCCCATGCCGTGCTGAACAGGCATGTCGAAAAGGCGGAGGCGCTGGTGTCCAAATTCCGCAACCAGAAACCGCCGGAAAATGCCACCCGGGAACAGATAAAGGAATGGGAACGCAAGAAGCTGACCACCGGCAAGGTTCTCGGCATCATCCGCAGGTACATCACCTCGCAGAACGTGGTGCCGCGCAAGGAAGTGGCATTGGTGAAGACATCCTACGGCTTCAAGCTGAAGCAATATGCCCCGCGTCTGCTTGACAAGGTCACGCACAAGGCCGCAGGCATCAACGACCTCATACTCGGAAGGGCCGAACTCCCGATGCCGGAAAACGTCACAGAAAAGAACATGCGGCAGATCCGTGCCGCCAGTAAACTGATACGGCGCAAACAGAGGCAATACGAGACCCAGAATCTCCAGTTTGCGGAAATGCGGGAAGATGCCGGCCTGAAGGAATACCTGGACCGCACCACATTCATCAACAAGGACGGTGAAGTCTGCGAATTCACGGACTTGCAGAAACACGACCTGAACCTCGTGTTGCAGAAACGCTACGCCCTGCTGAACTGGCAGCAGGGTTCAGGCAAGACCGCCGCCGTCTATCACAGGGCGAAATACCTGCTCAAGTTCAGAAAGGCAAAGAACGTCATCATACTTGCCCCGGCCATCGCCACCAACATGACCTGGATACCGTTCCTTACCATAAACAAGGAACGCTTCCGTACAATACAGACCGCCGGCGACCTCAACAACATACCGGAAGGGACATTCCTTGTCGTCTCCACCTCCATGCTCCGGAAACTGAAAAGAGGACTGATGCGTTTCGTGAAACGCACTTCCGGCAAGCTGTGCCTTGTCTTCGACGAGTCGGACGAAATCACCAATCCCACATCGCAGCGTACAAGAAACATCCTGTGCATATTCAGGAGGCTCAGGTACAAGATCCTCGACACGGGAACAACCACCCGCAACAACATCGCGGAACTGTACAGCCAGTTCGAACTACTCTACAACAACTCCGTAAATATGATATGCTGGAGCCCGCAGGTCTACCACGAAAACAGGGACCACGAGATAGAGGAAGAGAACAACCCGGATTACGGAACACCGTTCCCCGCCTTCAGGGGGCATGTCCTTTTCCGTGCCTGCCACTGTCCGGGGAAAGCCACTGTATTCGGCATCGAGAAACAGAACCAGGACGTGTACAACAAGGACGAACTCTCCGAACTTATCGGCAAAACGGTCATCACCCGTAAATTCAGGGACTTCGCAGGAGAGAAATACCGGATACGGACACATACCGTCCGTCCCTCGGAAGGAGAACACGAGGTATACCGTGTCATCATCGAGGAATTCTGCCGCATCTGTGAGCTGTACTACAACAGCACGGGAGACACGAAAAAGGATGCAGGACTGAGACTCATGAGGCAGATCAAGCTGCTTATCAAAGCCTGTTCGGTACCTCACCTGATAGAGGGATACTACGGTGACAGTTATCCTTCCAAGACCCGCTATATTGAAAGGCTCATAAGGACAATACCGGGTAAGGTTGCCATCGGATGTACCACATTGGCGGCCTTCGACCTCTACGAGAGCTATATCCGGGAACATTTTCCCGACAGACCTGTATTTGTGGTCAAGGGAGATGTAGCCTTCAAGAAACGGCAGAGCATCGTGACCGAATTCGACTCCACCATCAACGGCATCCTGATATGCACACAGCAGAGCCTGAGCAGCTCCGTGAACATACCTACCTGCAACGACGTGATACTGGAATCCCTGCAGTGGAACATCCCCCGTATGGAACAGTTCTACTTCCGTTTCATCCGTCTCGATTCCAAAGAAATGAAGGATGTCCACTACGTCACCTACGAAGATTCGGTCGAACAGAACCTGATGGCACTGGTACTGACCAAGGAGCGTCTGAACGAATTCATCAAGACCGGTGAGGTCAAAGAACAGTCAGAAATCTTCGAGGAGTTCGACATCACAATGTCTGTCATCGACAGCCTGCTCATCCGCACGCAGGACAGTGAAGGCAAAATACACATCAGCTGGGGAAGCCAGCGCATAACAGAATAAATATGAACCGTATGAAGAAGACCGGGAGTTCCATTCCCACCGACAAAGGTAAGCCGCGTCCCCATCGGCTGAGCAAGGTCAGGCCGCAGGCGGTTTTCAGGAAAATCATCCTCGCGGAGCTGCGGTATTTTCCCGAAAAACCCTGCACAGCCGGGACACGGCACCTTGTCGAGGTCGGTGGAATGGAATCCCCGGCATCCACATACATAAAAGACAAGTAATATGGATCTGAACAATGCAGAGATTGCCGTGACCACACAGCATCTCATTGACATAAAGGATTACAGGGACTACTGGCTGCACCTGTCCGACTACAGCGACATGGGCGAGTTCCTGAGTGCCTGTTCCGACCTGTTTCCCGGGGAAAAGGAACCGGAATACCGGTATCCGAAATGGGAAAACATTCCGGACACACTGATCAGCCGTGAATGGCTCTGTCCCAACTTCTTCGAGATCAGGGATGCCCTTGAAAGGCTCGAAGAGGAAGAAACGGAGTTTTTCATAAGCTGGAGCAGAAGTTACGGATATGACATCACCACGGATGACCCGCACATGATGGTATCACACTACCATGACCTGTACGGGGATACCGTCACGGAAACGGAAGAAGACGCGGACACGGGAGAAGATGCCCTGATATACACGGGCGTATCAAGCTACTACTGCGACATGCTTCCATTCCGTTACGAAATATTTGATGACAATTATGACTAAAAGACAAAAGATATGGAAATCAACTTCAAAGGACCTGTAATGCCTATCGACCCATACTCGCAGCTGGCATTCGTGGAAATACTGAACATACTACTGACGGCGGGACACATCGTGGATGTGAACCGCTTCCTCATAAGCAGGAATGTCAATCCGCAGTTCGGCTCACTGTCAGGCTATTTCAGATGGTCGTTCGCCGGAGACCATTTTACCCTCTGGCAACGCACGGACTACAATTCAACGCTATGTTTTAACCACAGGATACTCGATCTGCCTTTCGGTGTCCTGGCAGCAAAAGACAGCGGGAAAGACAAGGAAACGGCAAACTGAAAATGAAACGATATGGAAACTACGATAAAAATACCCAACCGGGAAATCGCGCTCGCGGCATTTGACAGGCTCCGCCGGGAAAAAAGGAAGGATGCCGCACTGAGGCTGGCCGGGTGTATGCTCAGAGGGACATACATATCCCTCGGCATCGGTGATACCGACTGGGAAATAGACACCGCACTGCACAAATGCGGCGGTGAGCCTAAAACCGGATACGGTCATATGGCACATTTCCACTTCGACGGCGAGACGGAAATGGAAACAGAGAAATATGAAAGGCTCAAGGAAGAGTACGAATGACAAGGGAGCGGCCGAAAGGTCGCTCTTCTCATTTATAAACGACATGTACGGGAAACAGAATCCTGCCGTACACAGGTAACAGAAATGGAAGAACAGGAAAGACTGACAATGGAACTCGTGAAATCGCTCATGGACAAGTCCTACACGCTGGTATGGGTGGACTACAACGACAATCTCGACAACTGCCGTGACACCATCCAGAAGTGTCTGGAAGAAAGGAGCTGTGAAAGTCTGTGGGAGAAAGTGGACGAATGGTACGGTGACGCCGAATGGGAAGCTGTCCGTGAAATCGTCTCAAAGCTGAAGGATGAATGTATCCGTTTCCATGATTTCGGGGAAGAGGAAGTGGACAAGTTCTTTCAAGAACACGAAGACGAAATCAGGGAAGAAATCTATGACAGAAACGACTCTGACACGCTGAAAGAACTTCTCAAAAACACGGATGACATCCCCGTGCGTGTCGAGATGCTGTCAAACTACGACTGCATCAATTCCAACTGGCTGGAATCGCAGGAAGGATACCGGTACAAGGAATCCTATTTCGGGGATATGATAGACGCGCTGAACCTCAATCCAGCCAAAGTGAAGAAAATGCTGGTGGAGAAAGGCTACACGGTATATGGCCGGTTCCCCGACAAAAAATACAGGGACGGCAAGGAACAGGTATCCTATGAACAGTTCTACCATGAACTTATCAACTCCTGCTGCGGTGCCAACCTGCTGACCTATATCGGCAAGGTAAGCCTGCAGGAACTTTATGATGCCGGATTCTCGCTTGGGGAAGTCATTATTCCCAAAGGCAACTGCTGCGGCATCTTCAGCTCCATGTACGGCGGTGGAAGCCTCCTGGAAATGGAACTCCTGAAAGATGTCAGACTGAAACTGGAAGTCAGGGACTATCACGGATTCCGCTTCCGTCTTGACAGCGAGAACTCAAAATATGAATGCTCCATCAAGCATGTGTACGGGGTATGCGATTCCTTCTTCGGAGAAAAGATAGGTCTTGTCGCTTCATAAATCAAGTATGGTCAATTAAAGATATCAAATCATGGAAAAGAAATATGCAATCATCCTATTCAAGGGAAAAGAATACCTGTGCGGACACGAAGACGGCTGCCATTACGATGTGTCCTGCCCGGTGAGGACATTCACTGAAGGAGAAGACGACTTCAAAATTCAGGAATCCGGGAAAAACCGGTCTGAAAGGACATTCCGGTACCATGGAAAGGAATTCAGGCTTGTCACCGGCTTCTACCCGAACGGATGGCCGGTTCTGAGTCTGGAATCACCGGACAACGGGGAACTATACACGGTACTTACCGTCAATCTGGAAGACTCTCCGGCATTCGGGATTCCCGACCAGGCATTCATTGACATAAACAACAATCCGGAAGCGATGGAATTCCTCATAAGGAACAGCCTTGCCGAAGATACGGGATACAGACGCAAAAGCGGATGGGTAGAATACCCGATGGCCAAACTGAACCTGGCTGAACTGTACCGGTTGTCACCGGAATCGTTCGAGAACCAAGAATAAGAATCAACAATAGAAATCATTAACCAAATCATAGGAATTATGGCAAAGTACGATGTAAGAGTAAGGTACACCTTCGAGGGTACCTACAAGGTCGTGGCGGAAGACCGCGACGAGGCGGAAAGAATTGTAACGGAAGACTGCGGTCTGGTATTGGGCGGAAACATCCACACTACCCGCGATGATGACGAGGTGACAGACTGGAGATTCGGCTCTCACCCCGACATGCAGATCCTTTCTTTCAGGGAACGGGTTGACAAAGGCAAGGTCAGATACACGTCCATGTGTTTCAACGACAGGATTGAAGAACTGCGTAAGGACATAATCGGAGCCATCAGGGAGCTGCTTGATACGCACGGACTGAAAGAAATCTCATTCTGTGACAGCAATGACGATCCGGTATGGGTCATCTGGTTCGGGAAAAACGGCGATCCATATGAATGCCGGGTAACGAAGCTTAAAGTTACGGAGGATAGTATGACAGTAATCGCATTGGAGAAGGAAAGCGGGGACGAAGTGGCCTGCTACACTCCCTACGACCTTGGAGCCAGCAACATTGATTGGCTTAATCAAATGTACGAAGCAGTAAGGCTTCAACTTGAAAATACAAAAGGAAACTCTTGAAACGAAAGACAATATGGCAACAAAAATCAATATGGACAGATACGTCTGGGAAGGATGGACTGTCGGAGCGTTCATCAGGGAATTGGCCCCGCAGGTGGAAATGATCATGAGCGGGCAAAGCTGGAGGGAACCTTTCAGGAACAAACAGGAACTGGCGGACTGGTGCAGGGACAACCAGCCCTATTACAAGAAAAGGATCCCTGAAGTGAACAGCTATTTCGCAAGGATGTATAACATTAAATAAAAACAACATTATGAAATATCAAGCGGAAAATGCAGTCTCCAGCTTCTTCTACTATATGTGGAATGCCTGGTGCGAGGAAGAGTGCAGGACAGTATTCAAGGAAATGCACCCACACTTTTGGGAAAAATGGTCTCTGATGACGGACAAGGGAATATTCGGAGCCGCTGAACGGTTCTATGCGGAACTGACGGACCGTTACAGGGAAAAGCTGGTGGAACGGGCCGTCAGCCTGTATGACGGCAAAGCCAGACGCAAACACCCGGACGATTCCGAAATCAAGGTGTGCAATGATTGCGGTTCAACGGAGATTGAAATCCAGGCATGGGTGGATGTAAACACGAATGAATACCACAGTGACGTGGACGATGACATCTGGTGTTCCCGGTGTGAGGATAATGTGGAGACCTGCTCCAAACAATCCTTTCTGGAAAAGATGCAGGAATGGTGGAAATCCAACAGCACCGATAACCTTGAATACCTGACCGGATTCAAGACATCCGATTTCCCTTCAGCCAATTCCGGACAGACATTCGCCGAGGCCGCCGACGAATGGTGGAACGGCAAAAACTATGACGAGAAGAGGAACATATACCTGACAAACAATTAAAGACAACGGCTATGGCACGGAACATCATTGACCTGATCTGCAACTCATGCAGTTGCGGCAAGGAAGAGGCACAGGAATACCTGGACGACGAGATAAGAAACCTGCAGGAACTTCAGGAAGACAACGACCTGAGATGCGAAGACTTCGAAATCGCGTGCAGCAACCTCGGACTCGACCAGGACTGGCAGATATATTTCATCAACCGTCTTGCGGGACTTTAATATCTACACTATGACTTATTTTCAGAACATACACTCACTGGCGGAGCTGAAAAAAGAATACCGCCGTCTGGCAATGCTTCACCACCCGGACAAGGGTGGTGACACTGCCCTCATGCAGCAGGTGAATACCGAATTCGGAAAGCTGTTCGAGGTCTGGAAAGACAAGCCTTGCGTTTCCACAACCCCGACAGGCTACGAACACGACTTTCAGGATGCCACCGCAAAGGAATACACCGAATACGTATACAATGAATACCGCTGGAAAGGGCGCAACTACAACGGGCAGTCCGCGCCGGAAATCACGGAACTGGTCAGGGCATGGCTCAAGGAGACCTATCCGAGATACACCTTCTCGGTCCGCAGGGACGGATACAACTCAATCCTTATCCGGCTGATGAAAGCGGACTTCGAGGCTTTCACCAGAGAATCCGGCAAGGTACAGGGAGACATCAACCACTACAACATCCAGGCATCGGACAGTCTGACCGACCGGGCCAAGGACGTGATGACAAACGTCAGGGATTTTGTGATGTCATACAATTTCGATGAAAGCGACCCCATGACCGACTATTTCCACACCAACTTCTATCTCACGCTCGGAATCGGCAGCTACAGACAGCCGTACCGGATGGAACTGCCGAAGATTACGGGAAAAGACACTCCTGAAGTGTTCAGGTATCCCGAAGGACCTGCACACAAGGCTGTGCGCCAGGCACTGGGCAAGGCCCGGTTCGGCTTCATCGAGAGTCGGAGACATATCGGGGAAATGATACTCGGAGAGGACTTTTACGGCTCACAGGGCGAACATTATTTCTGGCCCAAGGAATATTCGAGTGCGAAGACGGCACAGAAACGCATCGGGAAACTGGAGGCAGCCGGAATGCGCTGCGAACTGACAGGCTGCAACGGCGGATACATACGCCTGCTCGGATATACCCCGGAAACGGAAAGCAATCTGGAACGGGAAAGGCAGGAATATGCCACTGCATACCGCACATGGCAATCAAGGCGGAATTTTAAAACAACTTAAATCAAAATTTATGGATACGGAAAATTTGAACAAATGGTGGTACTCGTTGCCGGAAGAAATCAGAAAAAAACTATATGTACAGGAAGGTACCGATGTATGGAATGACCTTGACATGTCGGCACGGGTTGCCATGTTCCGGTATTGCCGGATGAAAATATTCGGGATAGGGAAAAACGGGGATATGGAACGGTCGCTGCTTATCGAAACGGTATGCGGACTGGCGGATATCGCCCTTGTAAAAGAGAACGGTCTTCCACTTGAGGACATGTGCGATGACGAGGGCGAATTCCTTGAAGAATATCAGGATCAGTTCAACACGGTTTATGACCGTTATGAGGCGGTGCTGGCAAACATGGACTGGACAAACTGTTGTACCGACATGGAAATATCCGTCCGGGAAATAATTGAGCAGCTGGAAAAAACAGGCTACAGCCGGGTGGACATTGATACGGACAGTAGAGCCGCAAAGACTTTCTACACCTACCGTGGCGGGGTTCATATCAACGGTACGGAAAATCTGTCATTCCATATCGTACCGCCACAGGACAGCTTCGGACTGGGACGGTTTGCAATATGCGCTACCCGGAACGGGGAAAGCTCACAGCTGGGGACAGACCATGCCCCGTTCTTTTTCCGGCGGCTGCTTGCCTTTCTCAAAGGTGAGAGAAAAGAGAATGAGATAATAGATGAAATTTGTAACGACAGAAAAACTGAATAGAAATATGAAAACAAAAGTATTGAAATACAAGTTTGATGGCAACACCATCGTTGCCCCATACATGGAACTTGAGCCGTATGCGGAGAATGTATTCATCTCGCTGGCAAGAAAAAACGAATACGGAAACGAAAGTGAAGACAGTTTCCATGTAATCTGCAAGATAGGTGATGTCCATTTTTCCTGCGGACAGTATTCACGCAGAATCCTTGACAAGGAGGGGCACCGGGAAGAAGCGGCGACCTATTGCAAGAACTGGATTGAAAACACCCTGAAGGATGCGGAGGATGGAAAAATCATCCCCCTCTTGTCTGTCCATGTATTCAATGCACTCGGTCTTGACTCCACTCCTTTGATACAGGCCCGTGAGGAATATGCAAAAAAGCAGGAAGAAAAGCGGCTGGAACGGAAAAGAAAAGAAGAACTGGAAAGAAAGGAGAAAGAAACCCGATGGCAACAGTTGCTTGACGAGAACAAGCGGAAATTCCTGGACGGTGAGAAAATAACGGCAGAAATGTTTCTTGAAATTACCGGAAGGGACGGCTTTGACATCCATATCAGAACCAAAGGGACATTCAACAGGCATGTGACAGCAATCGACAGGAACGGAACCGTCAGTTTCCGAAAATACAAAGGCCGCCGTACTCCCGACTTTACCGGGTGCCATAAGGTTGTGGCAGACTATCTTGCATTTCTTGCCGGAAATGAAATCAGAAAATAAGATCCAAAGCGGTAACAGCTCTCCTATGCAACTGTTACCGCTATTATCTGAATTTTACAGCTTTCTGTTCAGTACCATCGCCAAGGGATATATAAACTGGTTATAAACCTTGAGCTTCTTCAGATCCAGCACATACCCTGCATAGGGGTTGGTACAATCCGAATAGAAAAACACGTCGGTAAAACCCGCATGTTCCTTTATGATTTCCCCTTCCAAGGGAATCTCATCCACATCAAAATCCTCCAAAGGCAATTCCTCCAAGCGGGCATGTTCCTTATTGCCCAACACATTGAGGTTACGGTTGAACAGCACGTATCCTCCTTTACGGTAATCCACACGCATACCATACGGACGCTCCACAAGGAAAGCATCCGCAGCTTTCTTTATATAATCTTCCATGATTTTCAAATTAGGATTTGCAAAAGTACACCATTCCTCCGGCAATGACGAACAAATCAGAGAGAATATCACCATAACATGTACGGAAAACTACAGCATATACCCCTTGTATATTTTATTTCCCTCCCTGCAAAGGTAGTCCCGTGTCCAATGTACCCGGACAAGGTCAGGCCCCTGCGGGGTTGGCTGAAAGAAAATCATCCTCGCCGATGGCTGCGGTATTTTCTTTCGCCAAACCTTGCGGGTACGGCCACGGGACAGTCAGGCAGGCGAGAAATAAAAAATACCGGCTCCCGGAGCCGGACGTGTTTAACAGATAAAATACAATGAGTCATGAAAATCCTAAATGAAGAACATTTCCAGAATGTAAAACGCTATGCCGAATCCATCGGTGACACCTCACTCCAGAACTGTCTGGACCGACTGAAGAGCTGGGAAGACAATCCCGATCATCCAAGCGAGATTTCGCTCTACTATGACCATGCTCCTTATTCGTTCGGTTTCACACAACGCTATCCCGACGGAAGCATCGGCATTGTAGGCGGGCTGCTCTATCACGGCATACCGGACCGCTCTTTCGCCGTAACGCTGCAACCGTTCCACGGATGGCAGATACATACCTGAAAAATGACAGACAATCATAGTATTAACTTTATAAAATTCAAGATTATGGAAGCATTGGCAGTATTGGAAAAGCAACAGCAGTTTGATTTTCAGAACAACGGAATCGAAGTAATGAACCTTGAAACTCTCCAGCGTACCTACAAGGAGAATGATATCTATGGCAAGCCTGTCCAGGGCATCTATCACTATCAGGTCCTGCAACGTATGATGGACATTTGCGAGAAGTATAATCTCGATTACGAGGTGGAGGAAATCTTCGCCGCCCAGAACAGGAACAAGACACAGCCGGGGGTGAGCATTCTCCCGCAAGTGGAACAGACACATGGTGAAAAGGCAGTGGAAGCGCACATCCTCCGACGCATCTTCGCGACCATCCGGATCAAAGACTGGGAAACGGACGAGCTGACGACTACGCTGGTCGTCGCCTACCATCAGGACGGCATACAAGCGGCCATAGGCCCGTGCGTGAAGATATGCCATAACCAGTGTATCCTATCACCGGAAAGGAGCATCTGCAACTATGGAAAAAACAAGGTGACAACGGAAGGGGTATTCGAAACGGTGGACGGTTGGCTGGCAAACTTCGAGGTGAACATGAACGAGGACATTGCAAGGATTCAGCGGCTGAAACGCAGAATCGTCTCCCCGGAGGAAGTGTATATGTATATCGGGCTGCTGACAGCGTTGCGTGTCTCCCACGACAGTTCGGACAGGAATCTGTCATCCTCGGTTGAAACCTACCCGCTGAACCAGAGCCAGATTTCCATCTTCACGGAAGAGGTGCTGAAACTGGTCCGCGAAAAGGGACAAATCACCGCCTGGGATTTGTATAACGTAGCGACTGAAATATATAAGCCGGGCAGAACGGATTTCCCGGCACTGATTCCGCAGAACGGAGCAATGGCGGAACTCCTACTTTCCCGTCTGCCCTCAGAGGTGGAAATACAGGATGCCGTTCTGGTAGGCTGAACAGCTACAGAATGAAATATTCATATTATTTTTGCATAGAAACAAACCAATGACATATCAACAACCCGGACAGGCGTTCATAACCGACGCTGTCTTTACTATATAATCTTAACAATATGACTTGGAAAAAAGCAAATATCATCATAGACGGCCGAAAGATGGAAATCCCGGCCCCCGACATCATATCGGCAAGCCGCAGCACGGACATCCCGGCATTCTATGCGGACTGGTTCTTCCATCGGCTCGAAACCGGCTATTCCGTGTGGAACAACCCGTTCAACGGAAAAAAGAGCTATATCTCTTACCAGAATACAAGATTCATAGTGTTCTGGTCGAAAAATCCCAAACCTCTTCTTCCTTATCTGCCGATCCTGAAAGAAAGAGGTATCGGTTGCTATATCCAGTTCACTTTGAATGATTATGAGGAAGACGGACTGGAAACCGGTGTCCCTCCGCTGACAGAACGTATTGAAACATTCAGGACTCTTTCCGATATATTGGGCAAAGAAGCCGTAATATGGCGGTTCGATCCGCTGATACTCACAGACAACATATCCGTGGATACTCTGATTGAAAAGATCGAACGTGTAGGAACGGAGATACACAATTGTACGGAAAAGCTGGTTTTCAGTTTTGCAGACATAGACTCGTACAGAAAGGTCAAGGCCAACATGACAGACAGCGGAATCCCATATCATGAGTGGAATAAAGAAAAAATGGAGGAGCTTGCCGGAAAACTGACGGTACTGAACCGTAACAGAGGATGGAATCTGGAGCTGGCTACCTGCGGCGAAAATCTGGATCTTGGCAAATACAGGATATCCCGTAACCGCTGCATCGACGGTGACCTTATAGCACGTCTGGCATGGAAAGACAAGGAGCTGATGTCCGCATTGGGCGTCATCATACAGGAAATGCCGTCTCCAGCCTTTTTCGACATGAATGACCTTCCTTACGGTGCCGTGATTCTCCCTGGCAACAAATACTTCGTCAGCAATCACAAAAAGGATCCGGGACAACGCACCTCATGCGGATGTATGGCAGCCAAGGATATCGGGGAATACAATACCTGCCCCCATCTCTGCGAATACTGCTATGCAAATTCAAGTAAAAAATCGGCAATCATGAACTGGGAAATGCACCGGCAGAACCCTATGGCGGAAACGATAACCGGAAAGTAAAACAAAAGACGAGGAAGAAACTGACAGTCAAAAGACTGAAAGATTCTTCCTCATTTTTTATTCCTCAAAAAGCAGCATGTATTCCACCTTCCTTCTCCGTTCAATGCTCGGCACTACCTTGCCTTTGTAACACCGGAAAGAAACATACTCCTTATAGATATTCCGGTCTCCTGCCTCCAGTTTCTTCAACAATTTACTTTTGGGCATCTTGCCGTAACCTTTCAGACGGTATGCCCCGACATTATAGCTCAAAACAGCGGCAATCAGCGAATCACGTCCCAGGTAACTGAACATACGGCACAGCTTGCGTAAATCCGCTCTCAGGATTGAATCCCCCTGTTCTTTTGTAATGTCATTGGTCAGCCTTTCCCCGGGAAGGACCTTATGCCCGTACCCGACATAAGGCCAGTGTCTTTTTTCTCCATGCCAGCCCTCATAGCGCTTGATACACTCTACGGCAAGGCTGAACCTGTCCTGTTTCTCCTTTACCGGATTCTCCGCCCGCAACGGTATGCTCCCGAAGCAGGCTATGGCGAAAAACGCCGCAAACAATTTTGCTCTTATTCCCATAGGCAGGTCAGGTTCATTGTGATACGATAACGACAGGTAATTCCTTGCCGCCGGAAGTAACCACGGTATCCTCGTCCTCCGTCTCATTGTTGAAATCGAAGGTCAGCTGGAAAAGCTGTGCCGGCTCGCTGTTGTCCTCAAAATAGATGTCAATGCTCTGCTGGTCCTCACACTCTGAGGTGTAATAAAGGCGGAACACCTCCCTGTCCAGAGGATAACGGTCGTTGGGCAGCAGCACCATCCCGTCGTCCATGCGCAGCTTGCCTTTGCCGTCCGGCTGGAAATAACGGATGGTATATCGGGCATCAGAGAACCGTCCTTCCCGTTTCAGTTCACAGCGGATTTCCACGGTTTCACCCTTCACAATACGTGTGGGAACCGGCATCGTCTCCACCGTAAAGGGATAGGACTGCTGCACGTCAAGGTCATCGCTGCACGAGGTCAGTATACCGAAGGTCAGGCCCATCAGGGCGCATACAAGGGCATACAGCCCTTTTCTGTTCATATTAGGTTTCATATTCATTTCTTGTTTTAACGGTTTATAAAAAAATTACTGTTCAGGCGGAAAATTGCTTTCCAGGTATTCGTTCAGGTCCTTGCATCCGGCATACAGGTCGGAACAGTCGTCAATCCTGTCACCGTAGCGTTTCCGGAGGACGGCCAGCGTCCTTCTTCCGGCATCGTCATTGTCCAGGTAGCACCGGATCTTCCCGTAATTGTCCAGATAAGGAAACGAGCGTTCAAGCATGGCCACCGAATTGAGGACCAGATAATCCTCACCGCGGCTGATGCCGAGTACCTTCCATGAAAGAAAGTCGATGAAGCCCTCAAACAGGTTGCAGGTAAGCGAGCCATTGCGGATAACCGAAATATCCTTGGGCGGCAGACACCATTTCATGAATCTGGTCCGAAGCTCATAGCCTCCGCCCATATTCCTGAAACCGACGGCGAAATACCGCTTGCCGTACAGACGGAACCGTACTTCCTCGCACTCCGCACGGGCGATTTCGGCGGGAATGCCGCGTCCCTTCAGATAGCCGAGCAGGACATTACAGTGCAAGGGACCGCAAACCACCTCCTCAAAGCGGGAAGGCTCCTTGCGCCTTTCTGTCCTGACACTTTCCTTTTCTCTTTTCTGTCCGGCATATTCAGGTATTGTGCCTCCATAAACTCCGGCGATGAACCTCGCCTGTGCCATGAAGCCGTCACTTCCTGAAAGTTCCCCCGCAAGGGTGAAGATGTCGCCTCCATGCCCGGTACCGAAGTCATGCCATACACCCTTACGGGTATTCACATGGAACGAAGGTGCCCTTTCCTCACGGCACGGGGAGAGATACCAGCATTCGTCGCCATGCCTTCTTACGGGCTCATGTCCCAGACGGGACAGGAATTCCTCAATGGGAATGCCTCTTATCATCTCTATATCCATAGGCGTCTAATTGATGATGAAACGGACTCCAAGCCCGAACTGTGTCGTGAACTTTCCCAGAGAACTGCCCCATAGCACTCGTTCGCGCACATGGGCAAGCAGCACGATACGGTCCGTCACATAGCTTTCCAGCTCCAGCGTCAGGGCTCCGCCATAGACGAAGGCATCCCGGTGGGAAAGCATGGAACCGTCATACAGAACCTTTTCTCCCCAGTTCAATGTCTCATATCCCACCAGGGCGGAACCGCCAACAGAAAGGAAGAATATCTTCGCCGGGTCGGACAGGAACTTTAGGTAATAGCCGCCCTCGGCAGTAAACTGGGCCCGTGGGACGGAAGTCCCGCGATAACCGTAGTTCTTCAGCAGGTATTCCACACCAGCCACCCAATGGTTGGCCCTTTTCGTATATCCCGAAACGGCAAAACCCGTGTACCAGTCAACCGGTGATTTCAGGTTTCCGGCAAAGCCTCCCCTGAGTTCCACGCCCTTCATTCCGGGAAGGTAACGCTGGGCGTATGCCTGCCCCGATGACAGGGCAAGCGATACGCATACGGCAAAAAGGAACAGATACTTCTTCATGGTCATTTCACTTTAAGTTCATTGATCACCCTCGCTCTCACGATGTCCTCACTCTCCACGGTGAAGGTCTGGTGACGGCCTCCGCTCTTCTCGTGCATCTCCACCACCAGCATCTTGTCGGCGGGAATGGTGAACTTGTCAAAGACAAAGACGGTACGCTCATCCTTCTTTCCGGCGACAGCCGTGGCATAGTTGTAGGCACGCAGTGGAAATATCACCTGCTCCTGGATAGCCGTGCGCTTGAGTACCTTCTTGTCCACAATCTTGAACGTCACGAAATCCACCTCATAAGGCACGTTCGACGTGTTCTTCACCTGGGTGTGGAAATAGAGCAGCCCGTTGTGGGTATAGAGTCCGCGCAGCAGGTACTGGATGCCGAACGCCTTGCTTCCGATATGCTTGATGTGGCGTCTGTTATCCTTGTGGATGGCCTTGGAAATAAGGTGTACCAGCTTGGGCGACTCGCTGCCGAGTTCCTTCAGGTAGATGTCAAGGGCATTGTTCGGGCGGTTCACCTCGCTGCCATCATTAATAAAATCGGCCATCTCGATGTTGAGCAGCAGAGGCTCGTCGGCATACTTCACATTGAAGGTGTAGAAACTTCCGCTTTCGGTAATCACCGACATGTTGGTCTCCTCACGGAAATTCTTTCTGGTAGCCTTTACCCTGATTACATTCTCTGAACCGTCCGCCTTGCCCGCAATCAGATTCGGAGAACCGAGATCCACGTAGCGGACAGCCGAGGGAAAGATGATATGGGTCGTCTTGTCATACGTCACTTCCAGACCGTAAGGCGGAATCATCCGGTCAAAGGTGAGCTTTCTGGACAGCCCGAGATAGAGGTCGCCGTCCTCCTGCTGCGGATAGATATCCGCCTTCAGGGTCAAATCATTTACGGCCGTGGTATCAGCCGACTGTGCATGTGCACTTGCAACGCCGCCTGCGAGGGCAAGCATCAAAAGAATCTTTTTCATGTCTTTACTGTTTTAATGGGTTATTGATTGTTGTTCTGATAAAGCATCAGTCCGTAGCCTGATTTGAGGTGTACCTTCTCCTCGCGCATCTTTTTGGAGATGTACTGCGACACGCCCTGTATGGCCCCTCGTCCAAGCTCGGAGAGAAGCTGGTCACCTGCCGACTGGTTGGTGATGGAGATGGTCGTGCCGAGATTCTGTCCCATGTTGGCGGCCACTTCCCGTACCGCATTAGCTTCCGTCGAACCGGGAATGAATATCCCGTCCTGTCCGTCACTGTCCAGCACGGTCAGTTCCACGGGAATGACATTGCCGTCATATTCGACCTGCAGGATTTCAATGCCAAGCCGCTCGCCCTGGATACGTCCCTCACCGGTCAGCAGGGTATTGCGGGGAAGCACGTATCTTCCCACACGCATGGCCTCCAGCAGCCTGAGACGCACGCTTTGTCCGCTGATGACGGTCTGGTCGCCATGCACGCAGGCCCGTATGGTATTCCTCGCCATCTGTGTCCCGGCACTGCCCACAGCCGTATGGAAGCCGATATCAGCACCGGAAAGCAGTCTCGCGAACTGTACCGAATCGGTAAGAGGCTGAGGAAGGGACGACACGACCGGAGAGGACACCAGCCCGACGGGAACGGCTTTCGCCTTCCTCTCCCTTGAGGGACTTTCCGTCTCCTGACTGTCCGCTGTTCCCGTGCTGCCGCCCGAAGGCATATATTTGGCGGCAAGTTCATAGGACTTCTCCAGCAGAGCCACCTGTTCCTCGTAGCTCGGTCCGGCCGTCTGCGCTGCGGCAGCCTGTCTGAGCTGTTCCACCTCTGCTTTCAGGGCTTCCTTTTCCGGATCTTCCTCAGGACTCTCGTAAAAACTGCCGAGAGTGGCGTTGATGTCGTTGTAAGCCGAGGCTGAAGAGGCGAAGGCTCCCGTCCTGCCGTTTCCTCCTGAATGGTACGCACGGCTTTCATTTTCACTTGCAATGTCCTGCGCCGGTTCTGTTTCCGGGACATTATCCTGTCTGTGTCCATCGGTCAGGGCGGAGAAGTCGGCCAGCGTACGCTTCTTCTCCTCCTGCCGGCGAATCATGTCTGCCTGCTCATAGGCAGCCATCTTGTCCGCCTCTATACCCGTACCTTTCGGATCGGGAAGTTCGGCATTGAAGCCCGTCTTCCTTTCCGCCTCCTGCCTGTCTTTTTCGGACGGGGCGAAAATTAACCACATGCACCCGAGGAACAGCAGGAACATGCCTGTGAAAACCAGATATTTCCTGATTTTCTGCTTCTGTTTCAATTTTTCTGCATCTGTACTCATAATCTTACTTGTTGAACTGGTTAAAAAACTCTTCCATCTCACGGACTTTCATATCGGAGAGGGTATCCGCAGGCACAAAGTCGGGAACCTCAAGCGGGGTTATCCTGATGATGTCCTGCCGGGCATCCTCCCGTCCGATGTCATAAATCGCACGGAAAATCATGTAGAAATTCACCAGCGCGAAAAGGGAAACCATCACGATGACGGCGATTGCCCTCTGACGGGGTGTGAGTCTGTCACAAAGGCCGCGCAGCCTGCCCCCGATACATTCCTTGAACTTTACATACATTTTTCTCATACATACATTGTTTTATCTGTCATACATTCTGATATCCCTGTTCTCCAGTACATGGAACCCTTCCAGGATGAACCCGTGCGGATTGTTGTCACTGCGGGTGGAATTCCGCAACCTGCCATGCGTGACAAGGCTGCGTTCCGTCACGCTCTTCTCACGGATGATGAAAAGGCGTGCGTATGTCATGACATCATACGGATAGGTGTTGAAGTCGCATTTCACGCTGTCTATCTCGATACGCTGGCTGACATTGCCCGAAATTATTCTATTGTAATAACCCTGTTCGGCCAGATCCCCGTAATGGGAATAGGCGGAACGGTCACTCAGGAACATGGCACGCTGCACGTTCCCCTCGATGGCACTCTTGTCAGGGGCCAGCGTGAAGAACAGCTCATGGAAACGTCTGACATGTTCCCTTGCCTCCACGGGACGGTTCTGCTCCAGGTCCTGCGAGAGGGCGAGCATGAGCGACTTTCCCTCATCCAGCACATAGATCTTCTGGCGCTGGGCTTCGGCAAAACTGTATGCCTTCCACACGGAATAGCCCACAAGCAGGGTGCAGACACCCAGATAGACTATTCCGAACAGGCGCAGATGCCGGAAGCTGGTCTCGATATTTTTCAATGATTTGAATTCCATTCTTATTCGTTTTATGATTGTTACTTGATTAGTCTTCCGGCCACATTTCCTACAGTAGCACCTGCGGCACCGCCCACAATGGAGCCTGTCTTGGAAGCAGCCTGATTCACGTTCTTGCCGTAATTTCCTGCTCCTCCACCGGCCTGCACGATCCAGTTGGCCACGGTCGGAATCGTGAAATACCCGATGATGCCGATAATCAGGAACGTGATGTACACGGCATTGGAACTGTCCGGAATGAAGTTGGGGTCGGACAGCTGCTCGATGTCCCTCTGAAGCATCAGGGTCTGTATGCGTGCCAGCACGCTGCTGAAAAGATCGGAGACGGGCAGCCACAGATAGATGCTGATATAGCGGACAAACCATTGGCTCAACGAAGCCTGGAATCCGTCCCAGCACGAAATGGCAAAGGAAATCGGTCCGAGAATGGAAAGGACAATCAGGAAGAATGTCCTTAGCGTGTCCACTACAAGCGCGGCCGCATTGAACATCAGTTCCAGCAGCTCACGGAAAAAATTCTGCACGGACTTCTTCATGTTGTACATGGCACGGTCCACATACATACCGCAAGCCTCGATAGCGTCCAGAGCTCCCAGTTCATCCAGTTTGTTGTCAAAAGCCTCCTTGTCCACCAGGTAGGCCGTCTCGGGATTCCTCCGCATCGCCTCAATCTCCAGCTTGTCCTTCTGCTGCCGATACTCATTCATGTCAAAGGTCTGCGTCTCCAGAATCCTGTGCGTTCCGGTCACGACGGGTGACAAAATGCTGTTGAGCGTACCCAGCACGATGGTCGGAAAAAACATGATGCAGATACCCAGAGCAAACGGACGCAGCAAAGGGAACACGTCAATAGGTTCGGCCCTGGCCAGTGACTGCCAGACACGGTACGCCACATAAAAGAGGGCTCCCAATCCGGCAAGGCCCTTGGCCACGCCGGTCATCTGCGAACAGAGCGGCATCATGTCCGTGTACAGACTTTGCAGGATCTGGTGCAGATTGTCAAAATTCACAGCCAACAATACCATAAGCAATCCTCCTTGAAATTACCAGTAGCGTTCGTTGGGTGAACCGTACAGAGCCATCACACGGTCGAGATCATTCTGTTTCTTGGCACGCAGGTACGACACGCCGATGTTCTTGTTGGTATAGTACTGCACCAGACTGCGGTATTGCAGCATGTCGGTATAACAGCGGTCGATGATGTCCATACGTTCCTTGTCGTTCATCGAAAGGCCGTTCTCGTTGACCACCGTCTTCAGGTCCGTCAGCAGATTGGCACTCTCCTCCAGCAGCTTCGTGTAGCCGAGGGCGATAGCACTCAGTTCCTCAGGGGTGAAATAAGGGTCACTGAGCATACGCTCATAACTGGTCACATAGATTTCCGTGATGTCGCCGACCATCAGGATGGTCTGCTGCACCTTGCGGGCATCGCGTACCAGATTCTTCACTTTCCTAAGGCCGTCATAATACTCCTTGCCCTGCTTGTAAATCTTGACCGTCTCCTGAAAATTGTTGAGCATGTTGCCAGCCGTCGAGGACGTGTGGACGATATTCTTGGCGGCATTGATGATGCCCTGGGCAAGATTCCCGGGATCGGTCACTACCCATTGGGCGTGTGCCCTGCCTGCCGAAAGGAGGCAGATACAGCATAAGGCTGTCAGAATTCTTTTCTTCATGTCGTTAATCTTTAATGGTTGATAAATCTTTTCCGTTAGTTCAGAGTCCCATCTTGCGGCCTTTCGGCTTAGGACGGACGGTGATGTGCGGTTTCCTCCGCAGTGTTGTTTCCGAGGAGACCGTGCGGGCAGGCCTGATATTCCTGAAGAACTCGTCCGCATAAGGACGTCTGCCGGTCATCCTGACAAATCGGGCATCCAGTTCCCGGTAAGCCTTCTCCGCCTGTTTCCGTATCACATCCTCCGGACTGCTCCTGTCAATGCCGTATTTCACGAGAAAATCCGGGCGGATATGTATCGGGTCATGTACGGAACCCGGCGAGGCGGCAATACTGCCCAGCCTCTCCAGTTCCCCGTTCAGCTTGTCAAGGTATTCAGCCGGAGGACGGGGACATACACTTTCAAAAATCTTCTCCACCGCGTGTGTCAGTCTTGCATCCACCTCCAGAATGTCGGGTACTTCCCCCGTCTGCCTCTTCCGCAGGTATTCGTCAGGAGCCATCCCTTCAAGCTGATGGAACAGACGGTAATCCTCCGTGAGCCCGTAATAGTCCTGTATGGAAAGAGGAATATTCCAGCCCTGCATCAGGGACCAGTAGAGAGATGACACGACCTCACGGCGTTTGCTTTCATTAGATTCCAGATCGCTATACATAAATTCAGAAGTTTAATGGGTTGATAAATGATTTCACTTTTTCCTCTTGCTCTCGGCCAGCTGCTTGATTGCCAGCTCGATATTGCCACCCAGCTTCCGGGTAAGCCGCATTACTTCAAGCTTTTCCGTCTCCTCGGTCGTGTAGGTGTAGGCTAAGCACCCAGCGCCTTGTCATATTTCTATGGTAGGTTTCCGAGTACTCGCCTCCGAACCGGACTTACAAGTCTCCCTGTATCCGGCTCTCCACTAATTAATTCAGTCTGATTCTTCGGTCGGGGTCTATTTTTGCATGACATTTTGAGCAGACAGCCAAAGTTTTTCGTCTTCGAGCTATCATTTTCTTTTCCCAGTCGGATTTACCTTTCAGGTCTTTAAGTTTGCGAACGTGATGCATTTCGAGTTTATCGGTAGCACCGCATAATTCGCAGACTTGGAGTTTCAGCCTTTCCATAAGGCTATTACGTCCACCTGTTATGGAAACTGTCCGTGGAATAGTGTCACAGTAAATATTCCCTGCAACCTTTTTGCGTTTGAAACCATCATGATAAAATGATTGGTAAAGTGTCTTACCCTTGCTATTTTCATATGCCACTTGGAAAACCTTGTTCTTTTTATATTTCAGAAGTATTTTCTTTACAGATGATTTGTATTTGTTCGCAAATACCTTATACATGCTGTATGACATAATGTGATAGAAAGAATTGATGACATAGCTATTATTGGCTATTGAGTAGTAATTATAGAACCCTCGGATTTCGGCATTGAACTGACTGACTATTTCCAAGTCATCCAAGTTCAGCATGTACGTTCTGACGATAGATTTCCAAACCTCTTTGCCATTGACAACCGCTATTCTTGCGACCTTGTAATCAAAGAGTTTCTTCCGCATCGTTTCAAAATTCAGGTACAAGACAGGCTTGTGTCCGAATGCCCTAACCGTTCTTCCGAACTTATCCTTACGTAAATCGTTACACCTGCGTATAAATACGTCATATCCGAGAAATTTCGCTGGTTTCTGCGCATTGGTTATCAGTGTCTTTTCATCTGAAAGTTCCAGTTTAAGAGCTTCATTAAGATAATTCTTAATATCCTCTTTTACTGTTTTGCAGTCTTCAAGACTACCGGTAATTCCAATCAGAAAATCATCTGCGTATCTCACGTATTTTAACCGTTTGATGCTGCTGTCCATTTCATTACGTGCCGGATAGTTGTTCCGTTCTTCTCGTAGCCGCTTAATTTCAGCGGTCATCTGTTCCTTTACCTTTGCATTTTTCTCATTCTTCAGTTTCTTTGCCAGTCGGTATCTCCGCTGTTCGTAGAGCTTGTATCGAGCGTCGCCTTTTCTCGTTACTCCTTTATTGAACTGATTGGTGTATTCCTTAATGTACTTGTCGAACTTGTCAAGGTAGATATTAGCCAGTATTGGGCTGATAATCCCGCCTTGCGGAGTTCCACTGTACGTTCTATGAAATACCCAGTCTTCCACATATCCGGCATTCAGGAACTTTCGGATAAGCCGCAAAAATCTTTCGTCAGCGATACGTTCCCGAAGAATATTAATCAATACGTCATGATTGATATTGTCGAAGAATCCTTTAATATCGCCTTCAATAAACCATTTCACGGCAGTGAATGTCTTTTGTATATCTATAAGAGCAGTATGACAACTTCGTTTGGGACGAAACCCATGCGAAGTATGTTCAAAACTACCTTCATAGATTGCTTCAAGTATCATTCTAACTACTTCCTGTACCAGCTTATCATCAAAAGAAGGTATGCCAAGCGGACGTTTTTTCCCGTTTTTCTTAGGTATGTACGTCCTTTTGGACGGATTAGGCTGATAAGTCTCATTTTTGAGACTATCAATCAATTGTTCAACTCGGTCAATGCTCATTCCGTCAATGGTTTCACCATCGGCTCCTGCCGTCATGTTGCCTGTCTTACTATAAATATTCTGATAGGCTACATAAAACATTTCCTCGTTAAACAGCACTCTATACAGCCGCTCAAACTTATAGTTCAAGTTACCGCTGTGTTTACTCAGACTGTTCAACACATTTTTTGGATTTCTCATGTCTCTCACATCTTCCTTTAAATTGTTAAACTTAATTAGCTGCTTCCCTTCGCCATGTACAGGGCGTTACCCTGCTCAGACTACTATGGAAGCTCCGTTGCCATGCCGGATATTCAGGAGCAGACCCCATAGCCGTACAACTGGCTTTCCGGTTTAGGCAATCCCCGTTTAGAAATTTGACGACTATTTGGCTTGACAGATTGTCGGATACGACTTTCGTCCTTTACTACTTATGGTAGTTGCCTTGCGGTAAGTTTATGCTACTCCTGCTACAAATCATCAGTGTAGTACCGCAACATGACGGTATAATTCCGAAGAATTATTCAACTGTCTTCCGTCATTGCCCAAGGATACGACTGCTCGGACTATCGTTCAACCAATACAGGCTTTATCCTCATATCTGTCATTTTAACTTGCCATTCGGTCGCAGCCTGACAGTTGGCTGACTTATGGCTTTACCAACGTGCTGTGTTCCCTTATGGGGTTTCCCCCTCCGGTAAGCGGTTGTTAATAGGCATTTTAAACACTTGCCCAGTCGCTTGCCAAAGCGACATTCGTCAAATTCCCTTTACGGGCGCACGCAGTACTCTTCCGGCGAGACCTCGGTGGCATAGACCGCCGACTGTGTTCCGCCGAGACCTATCCACACTTCCTTGTACTTGCGGGACGGGCTGTTGGCCATGTTGATGGAGAGAATCTGAGCACGTTCCTTGTCGGTCAGGCCCAGCAGGGACTGGATTTCATCGAACTTGTTGACATACTTCCTCTGGTCCAACAAAATCTTGCAGTCGCTGTTGTTGATGATGGTTCCCTTGACGATGGGTGACGAAATGATGTCTTCCACCTCCTGGGTAACGACAACAGCCTCTCCGAAAAACTTTCGGACGGTCTTGAAAAGGTAGCGGATATAGTTGCTCATATTGGCGGATGCCAATGCCTTCCAACATTCCTCAATAAGTATCATCTTTCGGATACCTTTCAACTTTCGCATCTTGTTGATGAAAGTTTCCATGATGATGATGGTGACAATCGGAAGCAGCACCTTGTTGTCACGAATATTGTCCAGCTCGAAGACAATGAAGCGTTTGCCAAGCAAATCAAGCTGTCTGTCGGAATTCAACAGGAAGTCATACTCGCCACCCTTGTAATAAGGTTCCAGCACATTCAGGAACCCCCACACGTCAAAATCCTTCTCCCGTGTACGCTTGGTCTTCAGGATTTCCTGATACTCGTCGCGGATGAACTCATAGAAGGTGTTGAAGGACGGAACCACGGTACTGTCCGTGCGTATCTTCTCCAGAAAGAGATTGACCGCGTTGGAGAGTGCCACCTCCTCGGCACGTGTCGGCGGCTCGTCGTCACGTTTCCACAGGGTAAGGATAAGCGTCTTGATGGACTCCTTTTTTTCGATATCAAAAGTACCGTCCTCCACGTAGAAAGGATTGAAGGCTATCGGATCGCTCTCCTCATAGGTGAAATAGATGCCGTCCTCGCCATGCGTTCGGGCATGGATAAGGCTGCACAGTCCCTGATAGGAATTTCCCGTGTCCACCAGCAGCACATGCGCTCCCTGTTCGTAATACTGGCGCACCATGTGGTTGGTGAAAAATGACTTTCCGCTGCCCGAAGGTCCGAGGATGAACTTGTTGCGGTTGGTAATCGTACCGTTCTTCATCGGCAGGTCGGAAATGTCCAGATGGACAGGCTTTCCGGTCAGACGGTCCACCATGCGGATGCCGAACGGCGAGAGCGAATCCTTGTAGGACGTTTCCCCGATGAACAGACACAGGGCCTGCTCGATGAAGGTGTAGAAGCTTTCCTCAGACGGAAAATCACCGGCATTGCCGGGAATGGCCGCCCAAAAAAGTGTCGGCACATCAACCGTGTTATGGCGGGGCTTGGCCTCCATCAGGGCAATCTGGCTGCCCACATCATTCTTGATACGCTTCAGCTTCTCCCGGTCGTCGCTCCATGCAAAGACATTGCAGTGCGCACGGATGGAAGTGAGTCCCTTGCTGTGCGCCTCGTTCAGGTACTCCTCAATCCATTCACGGTTGATCTGGTTGGAACGGCTGTAACGGGACAGCGAGTGCATGTTGCGGGCGGTCTGCTCGAATTTCCTCAGGTTCTCCGCCGAATCGTCTATGAAGAGATACTGGTTCACGATATGGTTGCACGTGAGCAGTATCCCTATCGGTGCGGCAAAGGACAGGCGGCAGTCACTGCGGTCCGTGGACAGCCGTTCATAACGGCTGTCCGTACCCACGGATGACGGCAAATCCTCAGTTTCAGAAAGGGTATGCAGACAGAGCACATTGTCACCGACCTTCATTTCCCCGGCTCCGAGAGTGATGTCCTGCAGGCTGGTCGTATCTTCCTGCGAAAGCGAAAAATACTTTTCGATAATGCCCGCGGAGGTTTCCGTACCGGTAATCTCTTCGTCCGTCAGCCTGACCATGCGGAGCAGACCGCTGTCGTTCACGATACGCTCGAACTGCCCACAGCATTCCAGGAAGCGTGCAACGGTATCCTTGTCCTGCATCTCCTTGGGGATGATAAACCCGCGCGTGAGGGCATTGAAACTGCTTGTCGTGCGGCTGTGTTCCTTCGTGGTCTTAGTCAGGAACAGATAGCAGGTATGGTTCAGGTACGGCCGTTCGTTGAAATGCCTTTCAAAGCTTCGGCTGAGGAAACTCAGGTCATCCCGGCAGATGTCAGGTCTGTAACTCTCCTCGATGAAGATATCCTGCTTGTGGACAATGCTGTAGTTCGGTAGAACCCGGACAGCCTTCGCCCATGTGGAATGGAGGGCCTCGTACTCGGCGCGAGTCAGCGTGAACACTTCCGGCAGCTCCAACCTGTAGGCCACGGTAATGTCGGCATCCTTGCTGATGATGCACCCGTGCTCGACGGCCATCAGCGGAAACCGGCTTTCCAGTGTGGCGGCTTTCATTACATTTCTCATACATTACGTTTTTTCGGGGTTGGACAAATCAACCGGAGGAAACCCTTCCGGTTGATGATGTAGCGGGGATGGCGGCGCAGCGCCTGCAATTTCATCAGTCCCCATTCACCGTATTTCGCGTTCAGGCGGAAAGTCACCCAGACAAGCACCGAAGCGCAGATGACACCGAAGCCGATACATACCCACTGGTCGATGCCTGCCATGTACATGATGACAAACAGGACGAACAGGGCGAGCAGTCCGCCGGCGAAGATGAACAGGTACTGGCTTTTCAGCCCCTTGAACTCAGGGCTGCGGCCGATTCCCTTGTTGATAGGATACTCCGCCATAATCAGAGGAAGAATGAGCGTAAGATGGTGGCGGCCACGATTAAAAAGATGCAGGCGCCGAACCAGCTGGCTGCCGTCTTGGAGGTGTCGGGATCTCCCGAGGAAAACTTGGAATAGACCTTCACGCCTCCGATAAGGCCGACCACGGCTCCGATGGCATAAATCAGTTTGGTTCCCGGATCGAAATAGGAAGTGACCATGTTGGTGGCTTCAGTGATACCGCTGATACCGTTACCCTGGGCGAAAGCCCCTGTCGTTGCAAGCAGCGCCATGGCTGCAAAAAAGAATCTTTTTTTCATGTGTCGAAACTTTTATTTGGTGAGACAAAAAATGATTTCGACCACGAATATATAATGCTTAACTCATTGATTTACAACATTGACGATGCGTGACATCGGGTGTCATTACGTTACATCGGCAGGGGAATTCCGACGACGAAAAACAATGGAAAAATGGCCTTTGATTCTTCCGGCAAAGGTAGCCCGTGCCTTTACGGAATCTGCAAGGCAGGCCGTTCCGGTTGTCCTGGAGAAAATCATCCTCGCTGCGCTTGCGGTATTTTCTCCCGACAAGCCTTGCAGTATCCAGGCACGGGACAGAAAAGCCTGCAAGAAATCAAACTCCGGCATATACCGGAAACATGTAGAACAAAAAACAGAACATCATGAAACAGGAAGAAAAAAAGGTAGCGGCATTCACGGGACACCGGAAGCAAAGACTGATGCAGGAAAACAAGGACTACCGGAACCTCAGCGGACAAATCAGGGGAAAGGTCATAACTATGATAAAAAACCTCTATGAAGAAGGTTTCAGAGAATTTTATTCGGGCATGGCAGAAGGGTTCGACATGATAGCGGCTGAAGCTGTCCTGCAACTGAAAGAACAATATGAGGATATGACACTGGCGGCTGCTATCCCTTTCAGAGCCCAAGCCGAATGGTTTGACCCGCAAGACCAGCTGCTTTACAGGGAACTGCTTAAGAAGGCTGACCGGGTAGTGATGCTTTCAGAAAAATATTACAGGGGATGTTACCTGCGCCGTGACACCTATATGGTCAGCAGGGCTTCAATGGTAATAGCATATTGGGACAACGTGTGCAACGGAGGTACATACCATACCGTGAAAAAGGCCGTGGAAACTGGACGGGAAGTCATCAATCTGTTTACTGGAGAAGTGATAACGGACATAACTGCATTGCAAAACAATCATGAACCAAATAAACCGAATATAAAATGGACAGATTAAAAAATAGAAACTTATGAAATCAAAGGAACAGATTACAATCCCTGACCATACAGGGAAAAGAGAAACACGATTACTCGCTTTTGTATGGAACTGCGGTTTTTTCAGCAGAGACGTTTCTGATGAGAAAATCATTGAGATGTGGAGGAAATCCCCCGCCAGAAGTCTGGATGATCCTGAAGACGAGACATTCTACGATGTGGAATGTCTGACACCCGATGAACTGGCTGGACGAATCAATGACGAGTCTTTCGCGCATACGGAGGATTACGTACGTTTCATCAATGTCAGTCCCGACCTTTTGTACCCGGATAGGAAATAGGATATCCACCGTCTCATATCGCATACCCCCACTTCCCCCTAAATATTAAAAAGGGAAAGCAGGGGTATGAAACTAAAGTTATCCTGTATGTATCACTCTTTCAGATTTAACCAGAATCTCCTTCATCTGACCGTTTCAGGATGGCCACGTTTGAACTTCCTGATCACGCATACTTGTCTATATCGAAAGGCTCTTCTTCCTTACTGTCTTTTCTTCCTGATACACCCTTCCGGTTTCCCAGATACTTGTCAAGCAAACCGTTCACCTTCTCCAGATTGCTCAGCTTGTCGGTCAGGAAAGCCAGTATCTCCGTTTCACTCAGTTTGTAATGGATGGTTCTTGCGGCACGCAGGGCTTTCTGTTCGTCAACAATCCCGGATGTAAGTACCTCCGCCACGTTGTTTATTTCCTCGATTGTCAATGCTGTGTTGAAATCCGGGTCGGGTTCGGCATCTACGGGAGCCATCAGCTCCTCACGTTCTTCTTCAGTCAGTCCTTTATTTCCCAGCTCCACATCATCAGAACCGATATCCTTGTCTTCCTCCAATGGAATTTTCTCCATCGGCTCGGAACGGGTTGGAGTCATCCTTGAAACTTTCGGGTCTTCCAGATAGATGACCTTTGTCTTGCCTATCACATCATCGTCATCCGAAGAAGAGGACGGAACAGCCGTTTCGGTTTTTCCTTTGGACTTATCCGTTTCCGGCTTTCTGCGCCTTGCCTTTCTGCGGGCACGACGCTCCGCCTCTTTCTTGCGTTGTCTGCGGTATCTCCACACTCTGACACGGGCAATCCGCATCAGCCTTAAAATGAGGTCCCATATTCCGTACATACGTCTGTGGAAAATGAATGTCCACAAATGGCACAATATATAGACAGCACATACTGCCTTTACGGTAAAATAAACTATCGCAGTCATAATTATAAAGGTTTGGTGATACATTCCGTGTACAGCTTTGACATCTCATGCTCGTATTTCTTCAAATGTTCATCTATAATCCTGTTTACAAAACCGGAAATGGGCATCTCAGGAGCGGTAACTGCCAGAAAACGCTTGATGTAGGCATAACTCTCCCGGTTGATATATACTTGTATCCGGTTGCCTACAGGATAACTTACCAAATAGGAGGATTTATAAGAACCGGTTTCCGAAGATTTGAAAGCGGATGTGTTTTCCAGTACCTCAAATGTTATTTCGGAAGTATCATCATCCCCATTGTCATGTCTTGTGATGTCTGCCGTTTCTACAGAAACGTCGCGGACATCCTTTCCGTTTTTCCTGCCCTTGAACAGCCTACGGAAAATAAACAATGACAATCTGTAAACAGTGTAAATGCAGCAACAGGCAACAATGGCCTGAAAAATAATCTGTGTCATAATCAAAATGGTTTTAATGGTTTATAATACTCTTTGTTATACAATTCGTTGATTTCGTCCCAGTGTTTCTGTAGATGGTCCACAAGGATATTGCTGATAAAGCCGGATATGCTCATCTCCGGAGCGATGACAGGCAGTACCCGTTTGATGCACTCGGCCACTTCACGGTTGATATACACATGGGAACGGTTTGACGCGGGTATATTGACCAGAAACCTTTCCCGGTATCCGAAGGATTCATCCTTTTTCCTTTTGGGCTTCTCCACGGAGGGCTTTTCCGCTGGAGTATCTGCCGGTACGGTTGCGGCGGGGCTTTTCGCTTCCTGATGTTCCACGGACTTTTCTTTCGGGGCGGGGCTGTCCTTGCCGAAAACAGGTATGTCACCGACAATGATTTCCTTCAGGACATCTTCGTCCACCTCAACGATTTTCTTTTTCATGACTGTCCAAGTTTAAGTTTGACCATAAGCTCTTCCGCAAGTTCCACCAGACCGCTGCCTTCCAGTTGTCTGGCTGGAGGCGGCAGCAGCGTGCAACGGAAAAAGGCACGCTTGGCATGGGTTATCTCCTTTTCATAACGGCACAGGTCAGGAAGCGTGCTGTCAAGGACTGTCAGATGCAGCTCTCTCATGACCTCCGAATATGACCTGAGAATCTCCACATTGGTACGTTTTTTCAACTTGTTCCAGAAAAAGAAGATGTCCTTGAGTAACGGAGTATTTTCCATCTTCTTGATATGGTCAAGTACAGTCGTGGCAAAGGACAGTGTACTCTGCATCACAATCAGGTCCGGAACGGTGGGAGTAAGCACGTAATCCATATTGACAATCGTACGGAATACCCCGGTGGACTCGACCGTTCCGGGAAGATCCACGAAAATAAGGTCGTAATCCCCGCTTGCCGCAATCGCATCAGCCGCCTCCCTTGCCTTTTCAGCGGTGGAGCCTACAATGGGATAGGCCTTTTTCTGCACTTGGTTCCACTGCTGTTTGATCAGTTGCCGGTAATAGGCACTGTTGGAAACAGCCTTTTTGTCACGCTCCCTCATACGTACGAGACTGTGTTGGGGAGAGTCACAGTCAACGATAGCCACGTTCAGTCCCTTCTCGAAATGGAAGTAACTGGCAAGCACTACGGACAGGGCCGATTTCCCGACCCCTCCTTTCTGGTTGCTAATCGCAACGAACAAAGTTTCTTTACTCATAAGTCTTTCTTTTTAATTGTTATTGAATAAATACCGGTGTCATCCACTAATCCGTGAATCCGCAGACGTTTCTTTCCAACCATCCAAATCCGCATCCATTAACGGTATCATCCAGTGTCATAACCTTTGATGCTACTGTTACCGCATCTTTCCGACATCGCTTCCATCCGCGGTCTGTCTGTTGGTCATGACAATCCGTCAACGGTCCCGTCCGATATTGCTTCCATCATCCCAACCGTTACCGGAATCATCGGATAATATGACCATTATTCCGCTATCAGAAGGCCGGTTGCAACCGTCCGCACTGCAAATAAAAAAGGATTTTCCCGAATAATCGCCATCATCCGGAGACGGTGACGACCCTTGTCATCGTATGACATCTTGTTACATATAACATACTGTTTTATAGGTAGATATACCGCCGTAACTTTGCCACCGACAACGGAATGGATGCCGGATGGAGTTATCCCGAAGCCGAAGAATGAGGCTGAAGGTCAAAATTCAATTTGACTTCAGGCAAATTCATGTTCAAGCGAACATAGCAAGTTGTGTTTTGGGCAGCCCGAAATGATTCGGGCATCCCAAAACAAACTTGCCACTCGCCTGAAGGCTCGGGAGGGATTTCCTCCAAAGTCGGAAATCCATGACGTAAAATCAGAAACAGAAAATCTCAATGCGTATGGAAGAAAACAGTAAAAGAAGAACAAGAAGAAGCACGGGCAGAAAACCGAAGACCGACCCGGCAGTATTCCGCTACGGTATCAAACTGACTTCGGAAGAGAACGGAAATTTCGAGCTGCTGTTTGAAAAATCCGGGATGAAACAACGGGCAAGATTCATCAAGGCGATGATTTTCGGACGTGAAATGAAGGTCGTCAGAATCGACAAGGCTGCGATGGACTACTATATCAGACTTACAAATTTCTATCACCAGTTCCAGGCCATTGGCAACAACTACAACCAGACTGTTAAGGCAGTCAAGTCCAATTTCGGCGAGAAACGGGCGTTCGCCCTGCTCCGCAATCTGGAAAAGGCCACCATCGACCTGGTGGTGCTGAGCAAGCGGATCATCATGCTTACCCGGGAGTTCGAGGAGGAATACCTTATAAAAAGAAAGAAGGAGGAACAGCAGAATGGTGGCTAAGATCAACAGGGGTGTATCACTCTACGGGGCGGTCATCTACAACCAGCGTAAAGTGGATGAGGCAACCGCCCGTATCATCGCGGGCAACCGCATGATTACCGACCTCACCGGAAATCCCCACAATGTCATGCAGCAGACGCTATGGGCTTTCGAGAGCTACCTCGCCGCCAACAGGAACACGGAGAAGCCGGTGCTGCATATCTCCCTGAACCCATCGGCGGACGACCGCCTCACGGACGGGCAGTTCGCGGAACTGGCACGCGAGTACATGCGGAAAATGGGCTACAGCGACCAGCCCTACATCGTCTATCTGCACGAGGACATCGGCCGCAGGCATGTCCATATTGTCTCCACCTGCGTGAAGGAGAACGGCGAGAAAATCAGTGACGCATACGAATGGAATCGTTCGATGAAAGCCTGCCGGGAACTGGAAAACAGATTCGGACTCAAGCCTGTGGCTGACAAGCGGAACGAACTGCTGGAACCGTATCTCAAGAAGGCGGACTACCGGGACGGGGACGTGAAACGTCAGGTCGGCAATATCCTCAAAAGTGTGTTCACCGCCTACCGCTTCCAGACATTCGGGGAGTTCAGTGCCATGCTCTCATGCTTCAACATCGAGGCCAAACAGGTTCGGGGAGAATTTGAAGGCTCACCCTACAACGGTATCGTATATACCCTGACGGACGATGCGGGCGGGCCGGTATGCACGCCCATCAAGTCTTCGCTCATCGGCAAGCGCTTCGGCTACGAAGGGATAGAAAAAAGGATTGCCGTCAATGTCCGAGATTTCAGAAACCGGAAGTGGCAGCCGAAAATCCATGATGCCGTCACGCTGGCCAGGCACGGCTGCCGAGGAAACCGGGAAGATTTCATCCGGCTGCTCGGGGAAAAGGGCATTGACGTGGTGTTCAGGGAAAACGAGGAAGGCCGTATCTACGGCGTGACCTTCATAGACCACAGAAACCGTGAGGTATATAACGGTTCCCGTCTGGGCAAGGAGTTTTCCGCCAACGCCTTCGAACAGCTTTTTAACAGGCCGCAGGAATTTCCGGAGCCGGAATCCACCGGACAATATACCTCCACACGGGAGAGCCTTTCCGACAACATGGAAAGCGCCATCGAGCAGGCTTTCGGAATATTCAGTCCCGACATCAACGGGCCGGACCCACAGGAGGAGGCACTCGCCCGCAGACTACAACGCAAGAAAAAGAAGAAACGCCGTTCACGCGGCATATCCTGATTGTCAATTACCAACCATCAAAATTTTTACAGTTATGCAACAAGAAGATGATTTGAGAGGACTGGCCAAGGTCATGGAGTTCATGCGTGCCATTTCCATCGTGTTTATTGTAATCCATGTCTACTGGTTCTGCTACAGCGCATTCGTGGGCATGGGTATCAACATCGGAGTCGTGGACAGGATTCTGCTGAACTTCCAGAGGACGGCAGGACTGTTCAGCAACCTGCTTGTGACGAAAGTGTTCGCCTTCATATTCCTGGGACTTTCGTGTCTGGGTACGAAAGGTGTCAAGAACCAGAAGATGACGTGGCGGAAAATATACGCCGCCTTCCTCGGCGGCATCGTCCTATTCTTCATGAACTGGTGGATGCTTGACCTGCCGTTCAATACGACAGTGAACGCTACCGTATATACGCTGACGCTCACCATAGGCTACATTCTCCTGCTCATGTCGGGAATATGGATCAGCCGTATGCTGAAACACAACCTCATGGAAGACGTGTTCAACACCGCCAACGAAAGTTTCATGCAGGAAACAAGGCTTATGGAAAACGAGTATTCCGTCAACCTGCCCACGAAATTTGTCTATCAGGGCAAGGAATGGGACGGCTGGATCAATATCGTAAACCCGTTCCGAGCCTCTATCGTACTGGGAACACCGGGCTCCGGAAAGAGCTATGCCGTGGTGAACAACTACATCAAACAGCAAATCGAGAAATCCTTTGCCATGTATATCTATGACTACAAGTTTCCGGACCTCTCGGAGATAGCCTACAACCATCTGCTCAAGCACAGACAACATTACAAGGTCAAGCCGGAATTCTACGTCATCAATTTCGACGACCCTAGACGCAGCCACCGCTGCAATCCCATCAATCCAAGATTCATGGCGGACATATCGGATGCCTATGAGTCAGCTTACACGATAATGCTCAATTTGAACAAGACCTGGATACAGAAACAGGGTGATTTTTTCGTGGAGTCACCGATTATCCTGCTTGCCGCAATCATCTGGTATTTGCGGATTTACAAGGACGGAAAGTATTGCACGTTCCCTCATGCGATCGAATTTCTTAACAAGCCGTATGCCGATATCTTCACGATTCTTACCTCTTATCCGTCCCTCGAAAACTATCTTTCCCCCTTTATGGACGCATGGCAAGGTGGAGCTCAAGACCAGCTCCAGGGCCAGATAGCAAGTGCGAAAATCCCTCTTTCGCGAATGATCTCGCCACAGCTTTACTGGGTGATGACGGGAGACGATTTCACGCTGGATTTGAACAATCCCGAACACCCCAAAATCCTCTGCGTGGGCAATAATCCGGACAGGCAGAATATCTATTCGGCGGCTCTCGGCCTGTACAATTCGCGCATCGTCAAATTGGTGAACAAGAAAGGACAACTGAAAAGTTCCATCATCATCGACGAGCTTCCGACCATCTATTTCCGTGGTATCGACAACCTGATTGCGACCGCCCGAAGCAACAAGGTGGCCGTCTGTCTCGGCTTCCAGGACTTCTCGCAGCTTGCACGTGACTACGGCGACAAGGAGGCGAAGGTTATCCAGAACACGGTGGGCAATATCTTCAGCGGACAGGTGGTCGGAGAAACGGCAAAATCATTGTCGGAACGGTTCGGCAAGATTCTCCAGCAGCGGCAGTCCATATCCATCAACCGTCAGGACACTTCGACTTCCATCAACACGCAGCTTGATTCCCTGATACCCGCTTCCAAGATAGCCAATCTTTCGCAGGGTACATTCGTTGGCAGCGTGGCAGACAATTTCGGGGAAGAGATAGAGCAGAAGATTTTCCATGCCCGCATCATCGTGGACAGCGCGAAAGTGTCGGAAGAGATGAAAGCCTACAAGAAAATTCCTGTCATCAACGAGTTCAGGGACGCAGACGGAAACGACATCATGCAGCAACAGATTGACCGCAACTACTCGCAGATAAAGGCGGACGTGTTGCAGATAATAGAGGATGAGATAACACGCATAAAAAATGATCCGGAACTGAGACACCTCATCCCGCAGCAGGAGGAAGAAGAGAACAATGACGGAGAATAAAGGAAAAAGGAGACCGCTGTTTTATTTCCGCCTGCAAAGGTCGTCCCGTGCCCGCTGGATTGTGCAAGGCCGGGCCCCTCCGTGGTTTGCTGAAAAAATCATCCTCGCCGGGGGCTCCGGTATTTTTTCGCAAAGCCTTGCGCAATCCGGCACGGGACAGAAAGGCAGGCAAGAAATAAAATACCGGCTTGACAAGCCGCAGATGTCTAACTCAAAAAATGAAAAATATGAGCAGAAGCAACTTCACCCCGATGGAAAGATTCCATGAGATTCTAAACGGACACGGACTACAGGCCATGAACATAGGTACAAACCATATCCGTATCTTCAGGGACGGACGGAAAATGTTCGACTACTATCCGTTGAGGATGAAACTCTTCGACTACCACAACTGGTACCAGCTTACCTATCCATCCTTCGGCAATGGCGACGGAAAATGGGAACAGGAACTTCAGGAGATAATCGGCAGACTTTCCGCCGCATAAACGGTATGCTATGGCAGCGCACATGAAACAGACGGAATGGGACAACATTCCCGAATGGGCCATATATGCCCTGGAATACGGAACGGAAGAGGACGGCAGCCTGAACGAAGAGGAACGGGCTATGATTGATAAGTTTGTCGGCACACATTTCCCGAAAGGATACACGATGAGCGTGGACTGGGACGCCTGCAACGAGTTTGACCGCTATCCCGCATTTGGAGAGCCTTGCAAGACCTGCAAGGTTCTTTTTGTTTCACCATAAATACACAGAAAAATGAAAAGAATGACACTGAGCGAATATCTCGCTGTTCCCGAAAATTACCGGGGAGTATGGACTACCGAACGGTGGGACATTCCCGATTGGGAAAACTTGAGAAAAAGCCACATGGGAAAACGTACCCTGATGGTATATGACAGAGGCACGTGCCTGCTTGTCGAGGGGCTGAGTCTTGAAATCGTGGATGACAGTTCCTGGAAGAAGCCGGAGGAAATCAAGAAGGAAATCCGTGAAAAATATCAGGAGTACCGTAATGAAAAGGAACATGAACCGCATTTCCTCGAATGCGTCATACGCTGGAACGATACCTTGGAGACACTGGAAACAAGAATAGCCCTGGACATGGATTCCGATACGGAAATGGATGATGAAATCTTCTTCTACTGCGATACTCTGGACAGCCTGCTGTCGCTGGCTGACAAAAGCGGGGAAGATTTTGTCATAGCCGGATGTTTCGGATTCGGTGAATATGAAGAACTGTTACAGACAACATAAAAATGAATGAATATGATAATCAAATGTCAGGAACACTATAACAAGGTGGTGGAATACGCAAAAAGTATCGGAGACAATACCTTACAACAATGCATCGAACGATTGCAACAGTGGGAAAAGAACTCGAACGGGAAATATGAAATTGAACTCTACCGGGACTTCGCACCCCATTCGTTCGGATTCGCCGAAAGAACTCCCGACGGACGGACTGGAGTCGTCGGAGGGGTACTCTATCATGGCAGACCGGACGAATCATACGCCGTGATGCTCAATCCGTTCCATGGATGGAGCAGTAAGCATTCTATTTTCCGCTACGACAATTTTATCGGCTGTTTTTCAGCCGATAAAATAAAAATGTCCGCAAGAAAATATTTTTGTTTTAACATTCCGATTTATAAAAACATGGCAGAAGAGCCTTCTTGTCGCAGTCCTTACCATGAAGAATACATTCAAACAAGTGTTTCAGGTAATCCTGAGGATCTATATCGTTCAACTTACAGCTTTCTATCAGAGAGAAGATGAATGCCGAGTTTTCTGCGGCTGCCTCACTTCCTATATTCATGCAGTTCTTAAGTAGCAGCTTTACAGGTTTCATTCTTTGCTCACAGAGGTTGTTCGAGATTTCCGCAGAACCGTCCTTTAGTATATTTCTCAGGGATTTCCACTGGTTTAACGTATAGTTTACTGCCTTTCTCATCAGTTCGTTAGCCATAATCTTCGCATCCTGCATCATCATGACCACCTTATGATGGATACGTTCAAGAATAGGTCCTGTAAGTTTAAGTCTTTTTCCCTTTATCTGCTCACCGCTGAGTTTCATTGTGCGGAACAGGTCTTCATTCCTGAATAAATCACCGATAGAATCTATTATGTCCATCGCCGTCCTGTCTGATGGCAAAGCATCAACCCACAACCTCCTGCAGTGCGTCCAGCATCCTATATGAAGCACCTTTGAGCCTTCTCCGTCATACATTCTGTAAACCGTATATCCGTCTGTAGATATACCTCAAATCCGCAACCTATAGGGTTTAGTGGGATTTTGCTTGCAAAGCGACAAAATTCATTTTATTGTACATATTTCTTGCACAACAGAAATGTCGCAGACACAAAATCCCCTTACCCCATAAAGCGACTTGAGGTAATACGCTGGTTTAACCAGAAAAGCATGGTCTTTAACCAAAGTCTGTCTTGAACAGGTTGGCATAAGCATTGTTGTCTGAGTAAATATTCAATACATGCCTACGTGATGTCTTAATCCATTTCGCAGGAACAGAGATGAACTTGAAAACAAAGGTCTTGATTCTGCTGGTGGCACGCAATCCAAATTCATGGGTTTTCAATCTCTGCATAATAGCTTTGTAGAAGTTTCTGATGAGAGCTGTCATAAGCAGGAATACAGTATTCTGTGCCATGAACGATTTTGGCAATCGATTCCAGCCAAAGCCATTGTTCATGTCATCGAAGATGCGTTCCTTGCCACCACGAAGATTGTAGAATTCCACGATGTCTCTTGCACTCGACTTGTAATCGTTAGTCAGTATACATCTGTAGGTATATTCGCCTTCCCAAATGTCAAGGTCTCCATCTATTCGCCTTTGTCTCTGTATGACAAGACGATACGGTTTTCCTTTCCATTTCTCAACAAGGATGGAATTCAGCTCAAATTCAATACCGTTGATTTCAACAGTTTTCCATCCAGTCAAGGCAAACATGGAATCGTAGAAGGAAGAGCATCTGTTGGCACGAATATAAAAATGCCTGCAATGAGCCTCTACCATATCTACGATTTCCTCCGAGCATGAGCCGCAATCCATGCGGGCACGGGATATATATACTTCTGATGCCTCCAGTCGCTTGAAGATTCTTTCCAAAGTCTCTCTTTGGTTGAAGCGCACGTTTGTGTTGCCGTCTCTATTTTCAATACCGACAATCATGTCGTTAATGACTGCCACACCTGGACTATAGCCCAGGAACTTCTTGTAGGTTGGTTTTGCATCATGCTTCTCTGTTTCAATGAACTGATGGTCAAAGTCAAAATCATACTCTTGACCGGATTTCAATTGACCAGTAGCAAGCAGGGCTTTGATCAATAAGCAGTTCATCTTGTCTGCAGTATTGAAATCATAGGAGTTGCCAGAAGCAGATTTATAGGTGATGTTCTTACAAGTCAGTTCTTCGATAGCACGCAATATGGTGTCTGCGCTGCAAGTGCGAAGAGTTGGATGAAGAGACAAATGTTTCATCAAGTGAGTTGTAACATCCTCAATACATGAGCCGCCACAAAGATATACGCACATCAGAGAGCGTAGAATTTCGCTATATTGATAACCAAACATAGTGCATCTCAATCCCAAGGTGGAATCTATGGTTTGAGCTAAAAGAGCATCAAATTGCTCCATAATAGAAAAAATTCCTCCAAAAGGAGTGAGTTTCTCAGATTTTATTTGTATTTTGCCATGCCATATTAGAGTTTTGCTTGTCTTCTTTTCGCAACACTAAGGTAAGTGAAAATTCTGACATGGCAAAATCCTGGGCAACTTTTTGTTGCTCAGGAACTTATAAATAATGTTAAACTATAGTGTTGCGGAATTAAGGATAAATAAGAATTTAGGAGATAATATAAATGGAAAAATACAACAATTGGAAACTTAAGTTTTATACAATATGGGCAGGGCAGGCAGTATCATTAATCACTAGTGCCATCCTGCAAATGGCGATTATTTTTTACCTTACAGAAAAAACAGGATCTGCGATGGTCTTGTCTATGGCTTCACTTGTAGGTTTTTTACCCTATGCGGTCTTTGGACCAGCCATTGGTGTATTAGTGGATCGTCATGATAGGAAGAAGATAATGATTGGTGCTGATTTAATTATCGCAGCAGCTGGGGCAGTGCTTGCTATTGTTGCATTGTATATGGAGCTACCTATCTGGATGGTTATGGTAGTATTGTTTATCCGTAGCATTGGAACGGCTTTTCACACCCCGGCTCTCAATGCGGTTACGCCACTTTTAGTACCAGAAGAACAGCTTACGAAATGTGCAGGCTATAGTCAGTCTTTGCAGTCTATAAGCTATATTGTTAGTCCGGCGGTTGCAGCATTGTTATATTCTGTTTGGGAATTAAATGCTATTATTGCCATCGATGTATTGGGGTGCTATGATTGCGTCTATTACGGTAGCAATTGTACGTATTCCTAAGCTATGCGATCAAGTGCAAAGCTTGAAACCAAATTTCATAAGAGAAATGAAAGAAGGAATGGCTGTACTACGGCAAAATAAAGGATTATTTGCTTTATTACTCGTTGGAACATTATATATGTTTGTTTATATGCCCATAAATGCATTATATCCTTTAATCACTATGGAATATTATAATGGTACACCGATGCATATTTCTATTACGGAGATTGCTTATGCCTCTGGTATGTTGATAGGGGGTCTATTATTAGGGTTATTTGGGAATTACCAAAAGCGAATCTTATTAATAACGGCATCCATTTTTATGATGGGGATAAGCTTAACCATTTCAGGATTACTTCCCCAAAGTGGATTTTTCATATTTGTAGTCTGCTGTGCAATAATGGGGCTTTCGGTTCCGTTTTACAGCGGTGTGCAAACAGCTCTTTTTCAGGAGAAAATTAAGCCTGAATATTTAGGACGTGTATTTTCTTTAACTGGAAGTATCATGTCTCTTGCTATGCCAATTGGGTTAATTCTTTCTGGATTCTTTGCTGATAGAATCGGTGTAAATCATTGGTTTTTACTATCAGGTATTTTAATTATTTGCATTGCAATAGTTTGCCCAATGATAACTGAGATTAGAAAATTAGATGCAAAACAAAATAAAGGAGTGTGTTCGTATGATATATCTGACAAATATTTTACATAAAAATTCGATACATATATTTTTAGAGTATTTTTAGTATTTTAAGTAAAATAGATATGTAGATTATTGATTTTTTGTTTTAGAAATGTTATTATAATAATGGTAGTTTATCGTATTTTGTAATTATATTTCTCGAAAGGTATTGATGATATGAAAAATAAAAACACAATAATTATCACTGAAGAAATGATAAATTCGGACCCATACGGTTATACATATAAAGAAATTTGTGATTGCGTTGGAGAAAAAAAAGCTCGATCGCTTATGCATGCCCTTTATAAGGAAAAGCCCCAAAAGAAATATCAAACAATGAGCATTAATGATATTTATAATGGCGGTGACACAAGAAAATACTCTTTCAAATTAAAGGATGGTTACTGCGTTGAAACTGTTTGCATAAAGAGAAAAACAGGTGTAACTGTATGTGTTAGTACAATGGTAGGATGTCCTGTCGGTTGTATTTTTTGTGCATCTGGAAGTAATGGATTTATAAGAAATTTAACTCCTTCCGAAATTGTGCAACAAGTAACATTACTGAAGGAAAAAGTCAACAGAATTGTATATATGGGAATGGGTGAACCATTTTTTAATTATCCTTAATTCCGCAACACTATTACAAATATAACTTTTTAAGTACCTGAGCAACAAAAAGTTGCTCAGGATTTTGCCATGTCAGATTTTTCACCTATCTT
>CABIXF010000012.1 GCA_902362595.1 Bacteroidaceae bacterium
TAAAGATACAAAATCTTTAGGTAATAACAATGCCTCGGCTTGGGAAAGTCGGGGCGTTGTCATAAAAAAAGAGGGTATGCATTTTGACACACCCTCAAAAGGAGCTACCCTAAAATTGGAAACTTACATATCCTTCATTCTTTATCGACAGTTTTCCACAAACAATCAGTTTACTTTTATTCAGTCTTTGAATGTCATATCATACCTATGCTAGACATCCACAATATCAAAATTCATTCTTTAACTTAATCACATTTTTATGGAACAAGACTCAGAGAAAGGTATCAGACATAGAGGGCAAAGATGCATAGAGCCTGAAGCCGTCTTTGGACAAATCAAATACGACATGGGATACAAAAGGTTCAGGCATTTTGGAAAAGACAAGGCCACAATGGACTTTGCCTTCTTTGCCATTGCCTTTAATATAAAGAAAATGTGTGCTAAAATCAAAAATCAGAAGATGACAGACAAAAATTATCAAAATATAAGGGTGGCATAAGCCATCTACAGCACATTATACCCCCAAAAGGCATGGACATAGGAAAAACATAAATCACACTCTATGAAAAAGGCAAACGATGATTATATAACGAAAAAGAGGATGCATCATTTTGACACATCCTCTTGACGTTGGACTACCAAGATTCGAACTTGGACAAACAGAACCAAAACCTGTTGTGCTGCCATTACACCATAGTCCAAACTTTATGTTGTTTTCCTCGGAAAACGTTGCAAAGATAAATGTTTTTAGGAATACTTTCCAAATAAATTCTGACTTTTTTTCCGTTTCTGCGGGGAATCCTTACCTTTGTTTTCAAAACCATTTGATTATGATGAAGAAAATATTGTCTGCATTGGTGCTGGGAAGCACAGTGACTTGTGCCATGGCGGTTACCCCGTTGTGGATGCGTGACGTGCGTATCTCCCCAGACGGAAAAGAAATTTTGTTTTGTTACAAGGGAGACATCTACAAGGTAGCTTCTAAAGGGGGTGAGGCGGTACAGCTGACTACCCAGGATTCCTACGAATCGTCTCCGGTGTGGTCGCCCGATGGCAAGCAGATTGCCTTTGCCAGCGACCGTTTTGGGAATACGGATGTGTTTGTGATGTCGGCCAACGGAGGTTCGGCTCGCAGATTGACCACTAACTCGGCTTCGGAAATTCCTTCCGCTTTCACACCAGACGGAAAGTACATTGTGTTCTCGGCCAGCATTCAGGACCCGGCCAGCAGTGCGCTGTTTCCGACTTCTGCCATGACGGAATTGTATAAGGTATCGGCAGAAGGGGGAAAGACGGAACAGATTCTGGGTACGCCTGCCGAAATGGTTTGCTTCAATGCGGCGGGCAACAAGTTCTTGTATCAGGACCGGAAAGGGTTTGAGGATGAATGGCGCAAGCACCACACTTCTTCTATCACACGGGATATCTGGATGTACGACATGACCTCGGGCAAGCATACCAACCTGACCAAACGGGCGGGAGAAGACCGTAACCCGGTATTGTCGGCCGATGGCAAGGAAGTGTTCTTCCTGAGTGAGCGCAACAAAGGTTCGTTTAATGTGTATTCGTTTCCGTTGGATCACCCGGACCAGGTGAAGCCGCTGACTTCTTGCTCCACACATCCGGTGCGTTTCCTGTCTTTGGGCAGCGACGGTACAATGTGCTATACGTATAATGGAGAAATTTATACACAGGCTCAAGGTGGAAAACCGGCAAAAGTCGCCATTTCACTGACACGCGACGACGAGGATATTCCGGTGACGTTGACCTATACGAGAGGGGCTTCGGAAGCGGTGGTTTCGCCCGACGGCAAGCAGGTGGCTTTCATCGTGCGTGGAGAGGTGTTCGTGACCTCTGTGGAATATGGTACGACCAAGCAGATTACGCATACACCGGAAGCGGAAGAGGGATTGTCTTTCGGAGCAGACAACCGTACGCTGGTATATGCCAGTGAGCGGGAAGGAAACTGGCAGCTTTACAAGGCGGAAATTGAACGGAAAGAGGATTTGAATTTCCCGAATGCCACTTTGATTAAGGAAGAAGTGCTGTTGCCTTCCAAGACCGTGGAACGGATGTATCCCAAGTTCTCGCCCGATGGCAAGGAGGTGGCTTTCATTGAAGACCGTATCCGCCTGAAGGTGTTGAACCTCGAAACGAACAAGGTGCGTGAGATTACCGACGGAAGTACGTGGTATGAACTGAGTGGAGGATTCCATTATGCCTGGTCGCCCGATGGAAAATGGTTTACGCTGGAGTTCATCGGCAACAAGCACGATCCGTATACCGATATCGCTTTGGTCAGTGCCGACGGAAAAGGAAAACTCGTGAACCTGACCAACAGTGGTTACACCAGTGGTTCGCCGAAATGGACCATGGACGGCAATGCCATCCTGTTCACCACCGAGCGTTACGGAATGCGTAACCATGCTTCCTGGGGTTCACTGGACGACGTGATGATGGTCTTTGTGAACCAGGATGCCTACGACAAATACCGTATGAGCAAGGAGGATTACGAGTTGCAGAAGGAACTGGAAAAAGAACAGAAGAAGGCTGCGGAAAAGAAAGACGGAAAGAAGGAAGATAAAAAAGAGGATAAAGACAAGAAAGATGAGGCTGCCAAGGTGAAAGACATCGTGGTGGAACTGGAGGGCATTCAGGACCGTATCGTGCGTCTGACACCGAATTCATCGAACATCGCCTCGGCTATTCTTTCGAAGGATGGAGAGAGTCTGTATTATCTGTCGGCTTTCGAACGGGGTTTCGATATGTGGAAACTGGATTTGCGCAAACGGGAAACAAAACTGTTGCACAAGATGGGTTCCGGATGGGCCGACATGGAGATGGACAAGGATGGAAAGAATCTGTTCGTGCTGGGGTCAGGTTCCATGCAGAAGATGGACATGAGCGGGGAGAAGCTGAAGCCGATTTCTTATCGGGCGGATGTGAAGATGGACTTGGCTGCTGAACGGGCTTACATGTATGATAACATGTGTCGTGAGGAGCAGAAACGTTTTTATGACGTGAAGATGCACGGAGTAGACTGGAAGGCCATGACGGCTAATTACCGTCGTTTCTTGCCGCATATCAACAACAAATATGATTATGCGGAAATGCTGAGTGAACTGCTGGGCGAACTGAACGTATCGCACACGGGAGGCCGTTACCGTCCGGGAGCTAAGGAAGCTACCGCCAGTCTGGGATTGCTGTATGACTGGAGTTACACGGGCAAAGGCATGAAGGTGGACGAAGTGGTGGAAAAAGGTCCGTTCGACCGGAAGACGACACAGGTGAAACCGGGTGTGGTGATTGAGAAGATTGACGGACAGCCGGCCGAGGGTGATTTTGCGGCGTTGCTGAATGGAAAGGCTGGTAAGAAGGTCTTGGTTTCGTTCTACGACCCCGAGTCGAAAGCCCGTTGGGATGAAGTAGTGAAACCCATCAGCGGCGGAGCCTTGAGTGGCCTGTTGTATGAGCGTTGGGTGAAACAGCGTGCGGCAGATGTGGACAAATGGTCGAACGGTCGCCTGGGATACGTACATATCGAATCTATGGACGACGGCAGTTTCCGTACCATTTATTCGGATATCCTGGGTAAATACAACAACCGGGAAGGTATCGTGATTGATACGCGTTTCAACGGAGGAGGCCGTTTGCATGAAGACATCGAAGTGTTGTTCAGCGGACATAAGTACCTGACACAGGTCATCCGCGGACGGGAAGCCTGCGACATGCCGAGCCGTCGCTGGAACAAGCCTTCCATCATGTTGCAGTGCGAGGCCAACTATTCGAATGCACACGGCACGCCGTGGGTATACAAGCACCAGGGAATTGGTAAGCTGGTAGGCGCACCGGTTCCGGGTACGATGACGAGTGTGAACTGGGTACGGATGCAAGATCCGGATTTGATTTACGGTATTCCAGTCATCGGTTACCGTCTGCCGGACGGCAGTTACCTGGAAAACAAGGAACTGGAGCCAGACATTTATGTGCTGAACGCGCCCGAAACCATTGTGAAAGGAGAAGATACGCAGTTGAAGGCGGCAGTAGACGAGCTGTTAAAAGAGCTGGATGCGAAGAAATAAGGACTGAAATTTCCGGGAGAACTGTCTTTCCGGACTTACAAAAATGCCGGTTGATTCACAATGAGTCAGCCGGTATTTTTTGTTTTCTGACCTTTATTTCCCGAAGTAATTTTATCTCATGTCAGTACTCTCTTGGTAGTACTCTAGTACTTCCGAAAGTACTGGCAGACTTCAAGATACAAGAAAGGCTGCCCCAAATGGTATTGAGACAGCCTTCCGGTATCTTTTTCTGAAAGAATTTATTTGGCGATAACCAAGTAATAGTTCTTCTTTCCGCGCTGTACGAGCAGGTATTTTTCATCCAGCAGGTCGGCTGCGGTGATTTCCTGGTCGAAAGCCGTCAGTTTCTCTTTGTTCAATGAAACGCCACCGCCTTGAACCAGCTTACGCATTTCACCTTTTGACGGGAAGATGGCTGCTTTTTCGGTAAACAAATCTACGGCCTTGATGCCTGCTTCAATATCCGTCTTGGATACTTCAAACTGAGGAACCCCTTCAAATACAGAAAGTAGGGTGTCTTCGTCCAGTCTCTTCAGGGCCTCGGAAGTAGCTTTTCCAAAGAGGATGCCAGAGGCTTCCACTGCCGCATTGTAGTCGGCTTCCGAGTGAACCATGATGGTCACTTCCTTGGCCAGACGTTTCTGGAGCACGCGTGCTTCAGGAGCCTGTTCGTGTTCGGCAATCAGGCCTTCGATTTCTTCCTTGCTCAGGGAAGTGAAAATCTTGATATAGCGTTTGGCATCTTCGTCGCTTACGTTCAACCAGAACTGATAGAACTTGTAAGGAGAAGTATAACGGGAATCCAGCCAGATGTTTCCTGATTCTGTCTTTCCGAATTTACCGCCGTCGGCTTTTGTAATCAGCGGGCAAGTCAGGGCAAATACTTCTCCTCCGTTGGTACGGCGAATCAGTTCAGCACCTGTGGTGATGTTTCCCCACTGGTCGGAGCCACCCAGCTGCAGCTTGCAGTTCTTGGTTTCATACAGATGCAGGAAATCGTATCCTTGTAACAGCTGGTAAGTAAATTCTGTGAAAGAAAGACCGTCGCGGGCTTCTCCGTTCAGACGTTTCTGTACGGATTCCTTTGCCATCATGTAGTTCACGGTGATGTGTTTTCCTACGGTACGGGCAAAATCCAGGAAAGAGAAGTCTTTCATCCAGTCGTAGTTGTTTACCAGTTCTGCACGGTTCGGGGCATCCGATTCAAAATCGAGGAATTTGCCCAACTGCTTCTTGATACACTCCTGATTGTGGCGCAGGGTTTCCTCGTCCAGCAAATTACGTTCCTGCGACTTGCCTGAAGGGTCTCCAATCATACCAGTGGCACCGCCTACCAGTGCCAACGGCTTGTGGCCGCAGCGTTGGAAATGACGCAACATCATCACGCCACACAGGTGACCGATATGCAACGAGTCGGCTGTAGGGTCAATACCCAGGTAAGCCGTTACCATTTCCTTCTTCAGCAGTTCTTCTGTTCCTGGCATCATGGTATGTATCATTCCACGCCATCTTAGTTCATCTACAAAATTCATCGAATGAAATTCTTAGTTTAACATATTTATTTAATAATTGAAGCAAAAGTACGACACTTTCTCTGAATAACCAATTTTTAGCGGTTAAAAAAGAGACGGTTAGCATTTTCGTGGAGGGCTTTGATGAGGCTCTCCATAGTCGTGCCGCGTACGGAAGCGACTTCGGAATAGAAGGTGGGGAAATCGATATTTTCTTCATCGCTTTCCACCAATAACTTTTCGGTCGGCACGGCAGACAGGGCTTTTTCTTGGTATTTTTTTCCGAAGGAAAGATAAAATCCATGCCGGAGCAAGTCTTCGGCCAGTTCTTTCTTTCCTCTGAAACCATGAATAATCCAAGGTTGCGTAGGACGATGTTTCTTTTGGAATGCCAGAAGCTCTGTCGTAGCCTTGACAGCATGAATAAGTAAGGGGAAACGGTACTTTTCAGATAATGCAATGGCTGCCTGAAAAGCTTCCTGTTGCAGCGGAAGAGGAACATCGCACAGCTTGTCAAGTCCTGCTTCTCCCACGGCTACTACCCGTGGGTCGGATGAAAGGCAGTGTTCCATCCAGTTTGTTTGTAATGGGAGGTTCTCTGCAGACAGATACCAAGGATGGAGGCTGACAGAGAGGTACTTGGCTTGTTGGAAAACCACAGAGGCCGATTCCATCATGCTGCAGCTGAGAATGGAGGTGGTCTGTGCGTCGGATGTCAAGTGATGGGTGTGTGCGTCGAAAAAAGGAGTCTCAAGCATGGGGGAAAGAGTTAAGGAACAGGGTCGTATCCGGAGCCTCCCCAAGGGTGGCAGCGGAGAATGCGCCGTATGGCCAGGTACAATCCTTTCAGGGGGCCGTGCTTCTTGATGGCTTCAATGGCATACTGTGAACAGGTGGGGGTGAAGCGGCAGGAAGGAGGCGTGAAGGGGGAGATGCAGTTCCGGTAAAAATAAATGGGAAGCAAAAGAAGAAAAGTCAGAATCTTTCTCATGCCAGACGTTCTGCAGTAAGTTGTAACAGTTTGACGACCTTAGCTTCTACTTCAGCGGAGTCATGGAGTTCGTTGTCCAGCCAGATAAAGGCCAAGGCCACTTTTTTGTGTGAGTTCTTCAGTGAATCAATCAGGATTTGCTTATGCTTGCGGTAGGCTTCGCGTATCTGACGTTTCACGCGGTTGCGTTTCACGGCCCGTTTAAACCGTTTTTTGGGCACACTGATCAGGATGGTGGCTATGGGCAGATTCTCTCCTTCAACTGGCATGTAGACGATACGCAGAGGAAAAGCAGGAAGCGACTTGCTGCCTCCTGTGAAGAGTTTCTCTATCAGTATCCGGCTATTCAGCCGTTCTACCTTTGGCAAAGTGGGTTTTTGAGAATCAGTCATAGACACGGTACTAAAAAGTAACAAAGCGAAGTAATGCTTTTATTGCTTCGCTTTGTTGGTCAGAGATATTTCTTATTTGTTGTGTTCGCGGATAAACATATCCAATGCGGCCGGCATGGAAGGAGCGGCGCTGGAAGGAGCTTCCAAATCGAGACGTAAACCTGCGTCCTTGACTGCCTTGGCAGTGGTAGGGCCGAAACTTCCAATAGCAATGTCTTTCTGTTCGAAGTTCGGGAAGTTCTTCATCAGCGACTGGATACCTGCCGGGCTGAAGAAAATCAGCATGTCATAGTTGAATTCTTCACCGGGTGTAAAGTCGTTGCTTACTGTGCGATACATTATTGCTTCTGTATGCTGGATATGGTTTTTGTCGAGCAAATCTTTGATTTCATCGTTGTGTACATCAGATATTGGAATGAAATATTTTTCCGTATTATGCTTGACGATGAGCGGAAGTAAGTCGGCAAATTTACCTGTGGCACCGAAAAAGACTTTTCGTTTACGATATTGTACGTATTTCTGGATATACAATGCAATTGTTTCCGAAGTACAGAAATATTTCATCGTTTCCGGAATCGTCACACGCAATTCTGTGCACAGACTAAAGAAATGATCGATAGCATGGCGTGAAGTAAATACAACGGCTGTATGGTCTAGAATAGAAACCTTCTGCTGTCTGAATTCTTTAGCCGACAAACTTTCTACTTTGATGAACGGGCGAAAATCTATCTTCACTCCGTATTTCTCAGCAATGTCAAAATAGGGAGACTTTTCTGTCGTCGGTTTAGGCTGAGAAACGAGGACTTTCTTTATTTTCAACGTTACTAAAAATTTAAAATCAAAATGTTATTTATATATATCAATCCTTTCCAAAGGAAAAGAAGGGGGATGATTTCGAGGGTGCAAAAGTACAGAATTAAATGTAAAATGCCATGAAAATGATTGAAAAAGTTTCTAATGCATTTATAAAATAACAATATTTTGAAACAAATTACTACAATGAGTACGAAGGTTTTAGAAAAATTAAAGTCTAGGTTGAAATAAACAATGAGCAAAGTCAGGGGAAATAGTATGAATGCAGCTCCACATAGAAGATCAAAATAAGCGGAAATCCATGTTTTATTTTTCTCTTTGTCAAAGAAAACCCAGTTGACCAGTTGGTAAAGACAAGCTTTGCCTGACACTGTCAACAGCATACAGGCGATATAAACAAGTAATATGATAGAATGTGGGACAACCTGAAACAGGAAGTTGTTTGTTTTCGAAAAGAAGTCGTAGACAAATAAACTGGCAGATATGCAACTGATTCCTCCCAAACTCAAGGTGTAGCGAAGGTCGAAGTTGGAAGTCTCGTCAAACAGGCCTGCCCGTTCCTTTTGGCGGAAGAAGGTCTTTAGGTGCTGATGGAGATATTTTTTCCCGTTTTTTAGTGCGTAGATAATTAGAAAAAAACAGAGGAAAACCACACAGGTTATCGGTAAGTCGGTGCGGAGCTGATAGGGAAGAGGCTCGCCCGGCATGCCTGTAGTACACCGCATTTCTTTGCTATGCAGCAGTGCGTTATCTATTTCCTTTACGTGCTGTTCGTAAAGTTCCTGGATTTGGGAAAAAACTATGTGGCAGACTTTGTTCATATCGCTGCAAATTTACGAATTTCTTTGCTCCAATGGGGAATGGTATACAGCAAATCTACGGCTTCTTCTGGAGTTTCTGCTACATGCCAGATGTTTTTGTGTTCCTGCCGCATGAAATGTTGGTCGATGGCCTGCTGGAGCATTTCTAATAGAGGGTCGTAAAAGTGGTTGATGTTCAATATGACGATGGGTTTCAGGTACAGTCCGAGCTGCTTCCAGGTAATGATTTCGAGCAGTTCTTCCAAGGTGCCGCATCCTCCGGGAAGGGCGATGACGCCGTCGGACATGTCGGCCATAAGTTGTTTGCGCTCGTGCATGTCTTTGGTCTCAATTAGTCGGGTCAGCCCTTTGTGGTGCCATCCTTGTTCGACCATAAAATGAGGTATAATACCCGTCACAGTGCCTCCGGCAGCCAGTGTGGCGTCGCTGATGCGGCACATGAGTCCCAGGCATCCGGCTCCGTTGATGAGGTTGATGTGTTTCCGGGCCAGGATCTTTCCCAGTTGTTCAGCGGCTTCGAAGTAGATTGGATCAATTTTTGTGCTGGAGGCGCTGTACACGCATATATTTTTGATATCGTTCATTGCAAAGGAGAATAATTTTTGCAAAGATAGAGATTAAACAATTATATGCAATGCCTGACATCGTCTGTAATTGTCAATATTATTAGGTAAAAGCTATTCCTCCAAACGTCCCGTGCACCGCTTGTATTCTGTTTCATAAATTTTGTATTGCGTCAGTGCTTCGATACGGTTGCTTTCAGCCTGTTGCCATTGGGACTGTGCTTCCAGCAGGTCGGTCAGGGTGCTGAGGCCGTGGGTGTAGCGGTTGCGCATCACTCGCAGGCTTTCCTGGGCTTGCTTGGAACCGAGTGCGGCAGTTTGTACCAGGTTATATCCGTTGGTCAGGTTCTGGATGGCCTGTCGTACCTCGATGGTGAGCAGACGTGAATTTTGTTGTAGGTCCAGTTGGGCATTTTGCAAGTCCAGCTTGGCTTTCTTGATCTTTCTCAGTCCTTCTCCCCAATGGAAGAGGGGGATGCTTACCGAAGCCATGACCAGTCCGATACCGTCATCCATTTTTTGAGTAAAAGGAATGTAGTTTCCTTGCGGGTCGGCCGTCATCCCTTTCAGTTTGATGTTTCCGTAGTAGGCATATCCGGCAGAGAGTCCTATTTGCGGTAAAATATTCCCTCTGGCCAATTTTACTTGTTGTTCTTGGGCAGCAATCTGCTGTTTCAGCAATTTGAACTCAGGTCGGGAGTCAATTCCCTCTTCCAGTTGTTCGGGAGGCGTGACTTGGATAAGGGTGTCTGTGGGGAGAATCTGTGTTTCCAACGGTTCACCTAATACATGGCACAGGGCCAACCGGCATAGTTCGTTTCCATTCTGGGCCTTTTGCAGTTGATAGTTGATTTCACTTCGTTTGGCAGTGATGCGCAACAGCTCATTGTCTGTGCCCATTCCTGCTTTTACGGCTGTTTCTACCTGTTGGTATAGGGTATCCATTTGTGTGCGATACGCTTCCAGCATACGTACCTTTTGCTGGACGGCAATGTAGTTCCAGTAAGCCTTGTCTGCCTCCGCAATGACTTCCATGCGTGTCTTTCTCCTGCTTTCGGCAGCACTTTCTCGACCAATCTGGGCCAGTTTGTTCCCTGCCCTGATTTTCCCTCCAGCATATAACGGCTGGGTCATACTGATGCCTGCCAGGTACATGCCGTGAATCTGAAGTTCCATCCCGGTCATTTCGACATCTGGAAACATATAGGACCCCGATACCATTCCGTCGAATTTAGGCAGATAGGAACTGAAGGCAATCTTCTGGTCCAGTTCGGCCTGCTGTAAGGCGTTGGTGGCTTTCTGTAGCTCCTCGTTGCGTAGCAGAGCCAGTTCCCGGCAATCGGCTTGTGTGAGTGAAAGTATATGTTGTGCAGGGAGCTGTGTCAGAAATCCGAGCCACAGTATTCCTCCTAAAATGTATCGTTTCATAATTGTTGTATGGATGAAGGGTTAGACATGGAGTTGGGTTTGTGTATATGGAACAGAGCGGTATAGAAAATGGGGAGCAGCACGAGGGTAATGAGGGTACCTACGGTCAGTCCTCCCATAATCGTGATGGCCATGGAACCATACATCGGATCGTTTACCAGTGGAATCATGCCCACAATGGTGGTCAGGGAGGCCATCAGTACGGGGCGTACACGTGAAACGGTCGCTTCCACCACCGCATGATAAGGGTGGAGATGTTCTTCCTGTTGCAAGCGATTGATTTCATCGACCAGCACAATAGCGTTTTTCACCATCATGCCGATAAGTCCCATCATTCCGATGATAGCCATAAAGGTAAAGGGCTGTCGGAACAGCAACAGGGCGGGCGTGATGCCACAGAAAACAAACGGGAAACAGAGTAAAATGAGTATTACTTTTTTCCAACTGTTGAAAAGTAATAACAGGATGCCCAGAATGATGAAGAGGGTCACAGGCAGGTATTTCATGAGGTTGCCGATGGCTTCTCCCTGCAATTCACCTTCGCCTACCCATCGCATTTTGTAACCGTCCGGCAGAGGGATGCCTTCGATTTCTTTCTGAATGGAAGCAACTACTTTCGCTGGAGTGGCTTCGTATAAGTCGGTATTGGGGTCACATTCCGCTTCGATGGCTCTTTGTCCGTTGAGACGATAGATGTAGTTGTTTTCCCAGTCCAGCCGAATTTGACGGGCTACATTGCCGAGGGGTACACTACGGAACAATTGGTCTTGTAACTCATCGGTTTTGGTGGAACCGGTCAGCACTCCTTTCAGTGCGTCGTCGTCCATGCGCAGGTTCAACGTACTCCATACGGGAATATCATTCAGGTTGGTAATCCGGCTTCCGTCGGCATTCCGTACCAGCAGGTGGATGAGTACGGTCCGGTCTTGGTCGTTCAATACACCTACGGGTAATCCGTCGGTAGCGGCCAGCAGGGCATTTCCTACATCACTCCGTTCGATACCTGACCTTAATGCATCTTCGCGTACATAATCGGCTGTCAGGGTCTTGCCTTTGGGTTTCCAGTTGTTACCCACAGAATAAGGGTCTACATACGGGCAGCGGCGCATAATATCTTCTGCCTGTTGACTCAGTTTCCGTAGGATGGCAGGATCCGGACCTGAAAACTCGACTTCCACTGTATGAGAGGAGGCGATGGAGAAATTGTATTTCCGGATGCGGATGTACGCATCGGGATAACGTTCACGCAGAAGTTTTCTGACTGCAGGTATTTGTGCAACCACGGTCTCATAATCTTTACAGTCGACCATCAGTTCGCCGTAACAGTCGCCTCCTGAGGTCATGGGACGCACCAGGCAGTAATGGGCAGGTGCACTTCCCATGCTGGCAGCTACTCGCTCAATGGCAGGATTTTTCTTCAGCAGGGCCGACATTTCCAAAAGGTCTTTTCGTATACGGTCGGGGTCGGTTTGCGAAGGAAGAAAATATTCTACAATGAATTGCTTGTAGTCGAAATCAGGAAAAAACAGATTTTTTACCTTCGTCATGCCGAATATACAAAGCGCCAAGAGGATGAAGGCGGTAGCCAGTGTCGTCTTTTTGTATTCTACCAGCAAGCTGATGGTACGACGGATAAATCGGTGGATGGGTGAATGGTATATTTGTGGCTGTTGAGTCTTTTTTTTACGGGTAGGCAGCCACGATTTGGCACACACAGGTACTTGGGTCAATGCCAGTATCCAGCTGGCCAGCAAGCTGACACAGAGTACCAGGAACAGGTCGCCGGCATATTCTCCGGCTGAATCGGGAGAAAGATATACCGCAAGGAAAGTCGATACGGCAATCAGGGTAGCTCCCAGCAGAGGCATGGCGGTGTGCTGTCCGATGCGGTACAAATAAGTCTTTGGTCCTAGCCCACGTGCTTTGTCAATCAAAATACCGTCCATGATGACGATGGCATTGTCCACCAGCATCCCCATGGCCACGATAAAAGCCCCGAGGGAGATGCGTTGAAGCGTGGTGCCACACATCAACAGAATGGGGAAGGAGACAGCGATAGTCAGAATCAGTCCGAAGCCGATGATGAGGCCGCTGCGGAATCCCATGGTGAAGATAAGTATCAGGATGACAATCAGGACCGATTCTACCAGGTTGACCATAAAGGAACTGATGGCTTCATCCACCTTGTCGGGTTGGAAGAATATCTTTTCCATTTCCATTCCTACGGGAATCTGTGGCATGATTTCTGCCAGCCGTTTTTCAACCGCTTTTCCCACATCGGGGACAATGGCATTTTCTTCCATGGTCAGGCAGATGGCCAGGGCCGGTTTTCCGTCCACGAAGAAACCGTTCCGTTGCGGCTCACTATAGGTACGTTCTATTTGTGCAATATCTCCCAGTCGGATGGTTTTTCCCTGTGGGGTACGAATAAGCAGGTTACGGATGTCTTTCTCATCAGTAACGGCACTGCTCACATGCAATGGCAGCCGGTCGCTCTCATTCTGGTAACTGCCAGCGTTGACGGTTTTTCCGGCATTCTGCAGGCTCATCATGATTTGGGTAGGGATAATGCCATTACGGGCAATCTTCTCTTTCGATAACGTAATTTGAATGACTTCATCCCGGTTGCCTGTGATGAGGATACGTTTCACACCCTTTACTCCCAGCAGTTCCCGGCGTATCAGTTTGGCGTACTTATAGAGTTCCGGATAAGAATAGCCTTCACCTGTGAAAGCATAGAAGATGCCGTACACATCCATCATGTCGTCTATGACAATCGGGTCATAGCAGTCTTGTGGCAATTTGGAACGGCTGTCGTTCACTTTCCGTCGCAGAAGGTCGAAGTGCTGTTCCAAGTCTTTTTGGAGAACGGTCATCTGGAATTCGACGGTGATTGTGGCCATCCCGTTCTGGCATTCCGATTTGATTTTCTTGACATTGGGAAGGGCGCGGAGTTCGTCTTCCATGGTTTGTGCCACTTTCAGCTCCACTTCATGTGCGGTAGCTCCCGGATAAGGTACGATGACCATGGCTTGCTTGACGGAGACAGCCGGGTCTTCCAGTTTGGGCATTTGCAGAAAGGCCAGCACACCGGCTATTAGAATGAATGTCATGAGCGACCAGAACAAGGTAGGCCGCTTCATAAAGTATTCGGTGAGTTTTATTTTCATCAGATAAGTCCTCCTACGTTGGTTTTACTATCCGTATGGATGACACGGACTTTTTCGTTCTCTTGCAGGGCATTTACTCCTGCCTTTATGATTTGTTCATCCCCTTTCAGTCCGGCTGTAATGACGGCACGGCCTTTTTCATCTATTTCGCTGCAGTTCACTTTCCGTTTGCTGACGGTAGAGTCGGTATTCATTACCCAGACATAGGTTTCTTCCTGTGATTGAATGAGGGCATGCAGGGGAAGTGTAAAAGAAGCACGAAGACTGTCGGTAGCTGCAATGTAGATGCGTACATTGACATTTATGCCTGCACTGAGCCGTGAGTTGGTTTTCTTCTGAAAGGTCAGTTTCAGCTGGTATAACTGATTTCCATCTGCTTTGGGGGTGATGCTTGATATTTTCATGGGAATATCTTCTCCTTTTGCAGAAGGAAGTTCGCAGGTGATACGCTGGAAGCGGGAACGAAGCTGATATACCTCAGCCGGCAGTTCGGTTTCCACTTCCATGGAATGCATGTCGAGCAGGTTGATGACAGGAGTGCCTGCGTCTACCATTTCCGATGGAGCAAAATTGACGCTTTGTATGTATCCGTCGGTAGGAGCATACAAGCGTGTATATGCCAGCTTGTTACGGTTGACTTGCAATTGTACTTTCAATTGCTGCAGTCCGGCCTGTGCTTTTTCATAATCGTTTATGGAAATACTTTTGCTGCGATATAAGGCTTCTGTCCGTTTGACTTCATCTTCCAGTTGCTTGCATTGTATTTCCAAAGCTTGTACACCTAGTTGGTAGTCTGTGTGGTCCAGCTGGGCGATTAACTGCCCCTTCTTTACATAATCTCCTTCTTTTACGTATATTTTTTCAATTTGTCCTGCGGTTTTAAATCCCAGTCCGATGTTATGGCTTTCTTGTACCACTCCAGAAAAGTTTTTGATGCTCTCTGCTCCAGACGGGATAGGAGTGGTCAACATCACACTGCGGATAAAGGTTTGCGTGGGCTTTTCTGTGCATCCACTGGCCAACCAGAGAAGGAAGGGAAGTAATAATAATCGTTTCATCTGTATGGATTTAGAAGTTCTTTGATGCAAAGGTCACATTTTTTGTTTTCTTCTTTACACCCTTATCAGCCTGCAAAATGTCCTAAAGGTTGGATTAGTGGATTAAATAACCTGTTTTTTCCTTGTTTTCTGTTCTAAAGGACTATCTTTGTAAAGAAATAAAGAGCAAAATAGATGAAGAAAGAAGATTCTATTTTTAAGGAATTGCATTTGTTGATGCTTCCTGATGTGGGGCGTACGCTGATTTATGGAAATGAACTGGTTTTGCTGGATAACATCGGAATGGATGTGGAGGAGGAACTGGTTTCTGATTTTGTGTCTCCTTCCTACCCTTTCAAGCTGACTTTTACCCTGGTGATGTTCTGTTTGCGTGGTACCATGCGGGTACGGCTACAGTTGAAAGAATATGTATTGTCGGAGAATGATGTACTGGTGGTGCTTCCAGGTACGATTGGAGAATGTCTGGAAGTGAGTGCAGAGGCAAAGGTGGCAGTTATCGGGATGTCCGGTCATCGTTTGTGGAAAGGTCAACAATCGTCCTTAAGTATGGCTTTCCTGCGTTTTCTTACTGCTACTCCCCTGATACATATCTCGTCGACTCAAATGGAAGAGTGTATGATACTCTATCATTTGATGCGGAAAAAGCTGGAGCAACCCGGTTATAAATTTAAGCTGGAAGCCATAGCAGGCTATTTGCAGGTATTCTTTTACAATGGATGCCAATGGTTGTTGGAGTATGACCGGCAGCAGGTGCGTAAAGTGGAAAGCAGGCAGGAAAAGTTGTTTGAGGCCTTTCTGGAGTTGGTGCAAACGCATTATAGAGAACATCGGAACATGTGTTTCTATGCTGAAAAACTTTGCCTGACGCCCAAATATCTTTCGCAGGTCATTTGGGAGGTAAGTGACCGCCATGCTCCGGATTGGATTCGCGATTGTGTGATTCTGGAAGCAAAGGCTTTGTTGAAAAGTGGACAATACACTGTCCAGCAGGTAGGTGATTTCCTGAATTTTGCAAATGCCTCTTTCTTTGGCAAATATTTTAAGGCTGCGGTAGGATGTACTCCCCGGCAATACATGTGGAGATAGCCAGTTTGAAAAACAAAAAGCAGGAAGAGAACTTTGAGATTCTCTTTCTGCTTTCTGTAGTGATTGTGAATATATTATTCGGATTATTTCAGTCCGAAAGCTTCTTTCACTTTGTCTACATAATCCAGCTTCTCCCAAGTGAAGAGTTCCACTTCTACGTCCTTATTACCTTCGTAAACCGATTCGAAATGTTTGGTAACGATTTGCGGTTCACGGCCCATGTGTCCGTAAGCAGCAGTTTCGCTATAAATCGGGTTGCGCAGCTTTAAGCGTTCTTCGATGGCACGCGGACGCATGTCGAAGATTTCATCCACTTTCTTAGCGATTTCTCCGTCGGTCAGAGCTACATTGCTACGTCCGTAAGTATTTACGTAGATATTGATCGGACGTGCTACTCCGATGGCGTATGAAACCTGTACCAATACTTCGTCTGCTACTCCGGCAGCTACCAGGTTCTTGGCAATGTGGCGTGCAGCGTATGCAGCACTACGGTCTACCTTGCTGGGGTCTTTTCCTGAGAAAGCACCTCCTCCGTGAGCTCCGGCACCACCGTAAGTATCTACAATAATCTTACGGCCAGTCAGTCCAGTATCACCGTGAGGACCACCAATCACGAACTTACCGGTCGGGTTCACATGGTATTTGATTTTATCGTTGAACAAGGCCAGTACTTTCGGGTTGTGGATTTCAGCAATGACACGCGGCATCAGGATTTCGATGACATCCTTGCGGATTTGGGCCAGCATTTCCTCGTCGGCTTTCAGCTGTGCTTCCTTGGAATCGTTTTCCGGCTGGATGAATTCGTCGTGCTGGGTAGATACCACGATGGTATCGATACGTACCGGACGGCGGTCGTCATCGTATTCAATGGTTACCTGGCTCTTTGAATCCGGACGGAGGTAAGTCATGACCTTTCCTTCGCGGCGGATTTCGGCCAGTACCATCAGCAGTTTGTGTGCCAGGTCGAGCGACAGCGGCATGTAGTTTTCTGTTTCGTTGGTTGCATAGCCAAACATCATACCCTGGTCACCGGCTCCCTGGTTCATCGGGTCTTCGCGTTCCACGCCGCGGTTGATGTCAGGGCTTTGTTCGTGGATGGCAGAGAATACACCACAAGAGTTACCTTCGAACATGTATTCGCTCTTGGTATAGCCTATTTTGTTAATCACTTCGCGTGCCACGCGTTGCAAATCGATATACGCTTTGGTTTTCACTTCTCCTGCCAACACCACCTGTCCGGTAGTTACCAGCGTTTCGCAAGCTACTTTTGAACTGGGGTCGTAAGCCAACAGTTTGTCAAGCACAGCGTCCGAAATTTGATCGGCCACTTTGTCGGGGTGTCCTTCAGACACCGATTCGGATGTGAATAAGTATCCCATTGTTTTGGTAAATTAAATAAGTTGTTAATGGTTTGGTTTATCCGTGTACGGACAGAGTAGAGAAGTAATCTTCAAGGAAATCTAACTACGTGTTTTAGCATTTTTTTCCGTGGTTGCAAGCTACTCAAATCTTTCCACTTTTTTAATCGCTTGCAAAGATAGGGAGATAAATTGGAATAATTACAATTTCAGTATGTTTTTAACATAGCTTTAATGAGAGGGGGCTTTAAACCTTTCTCAAGCTTTGTAAAGGGTAGACAAGGCTTTTTTCTGTATAGGATGCATCACATTCTCCGCAATCTCTACCAACGGTTTCATCACAAAGTCTCTTTCTGTCATCAAAGGATGGGGGATGGTGAGTTCAGGAGTTTGCAGCACGAAGTCATCGTACAGCAGGATGTCGATGTCAATCAGCCGGTCGCTATAGACACCGTTGACGGATTTTTTCGTTCTTCCCAACTCTTTTTCGATTTCCTGGGTGGCGTGCAGCAGTTCCAAAGGAGCGAGTTGGGTTTCCAGGCAAATGGCTGCGTTGAGGAAGCTATTTGAAGATTCGAATCCCCAGGGAGCGGTTTCATAAAAAGAGGATAGGGAAACGAGTTTCCCTATCCTTTCTTGCAGTTTATAGATGGCGGTACGTAAATTTGCTTCTTTATCGCCCAAATTCGTGCCGAGTCCCAGATAAACTTTTGCCATAGTCAGCCCGTTTATTTATCCAGAATCAGCATGGCATCGCCGTAGGTACCGAAACGGTAGTCTTCTTTCAAAGCCACGTTGTAGGCCTCCATAATCAGTTCGTAACCTCCGTAGGCGCACACCAGCATCAGCATGGTAGAAAGCGGCATGTGGAAGTTGCTCACCATGGCATTGGCTACCGAGAAGTCATAGGGCGGGAAGATGAACTTGTTGGTCCAGCCTTCGTATTCTTTCAGGTGTCCATCCGTGCCTACAGCGGTTTCGATGGTACGCATGACCGTGGTTCCCACAGCACAAACCTTGTTGCCTCTGTCTTTCGCTTCGTTTACGATACGGCAGGCGTCTGCGTTGACAAACATCTGTTCGGAATCCATTTTATGCTTGGTCAGGTCTTCCACGTCGATGTCGCGGAAGTTACCCAGTCCGGCATGCATGGTGATGAACGCAAAGTCGATTCCCTTGATTTCCATGCGTTTCATCAGCTCCCGGCTGAAGTGCAGTCCGGCAGCCGGTACAGTCACGGCTCCTTCGTTTTTGGCGTAGATGGTCTGGAAACGTTCTTCATCTTCCGGTTCGGCCGGACGATGGATGAAAGGAGGCAATGGGGGTTCTCCCAAGGCATAAAGCGCTTTCTTGAATTCATCGTGAGGACCGTCGTACAAGAAACGGAGGGTACGTCCGCGTGAAGTGGTGTTGTCAATCACCTCGGCTACCATGGAATCATCGTCACCGAAATACAGCTTGTTGCCGATGCGGATTTTACGGGCCGGGTCTACCAGCACGTCCCAAAGGCGCAGTTCTTCATTCAGTTCGCGGAGCAGGAATACCTCGATGCGGGCTCCCGTCTTCTCTTTGTTTCCATACAAACGGGCGGGAAAGACTTTGGTATCATTAAAGATAAACACATCCTTGTCGTCGAAATAGTTCAGTATATCCTTGAAAATGACATGCTCAATTTCTCCGGTGGATTTGTGAACTACCATCAAGCGGGATTCATCTCTGTATTTGGCCGGGTAAAGTGCGATTTTGTCTTCCGGCAACTTGAATTTGAATTGTGACAGTTTCATCTTCTTCCTTTCTTTCCTTAATCGTTTATAACTTCTATTTCTTGCTGGTCAAGCCAAGTCTCAAAATCTTCCACTTTCATGCAGTCTTCCAGTCTCACGTTCCCCACTCGCGTGCGGACCAGTCCTGTGAGATGTGCGCCGCTGTGCAAGGCTTCCCCGATGTCTCTGGCCAGTGCCCGGATATAGGTTCCTTTGCTGCACACTACCCGTATCTTAATTTCCGGCAGGTTGTATTCCAGCAATTCGATTTCATCGATGACCAGTATCTTGGGCTTCAGTTCCACCTCGTCCCCGTTGCGGGCCATTTCGTAGGCGCGCTTCCCGTCTACCTTGCAGGCCGAGAAGGCAGGGGGAACCTGTTCGATGGTGCCTATGAATTTTTTCAATACATCTTCCACCATTTCCCGAGTGATGTGTTCGGTGGGATAAGTGGCGTCAATCTCCTTTTCCAGGTCGAACGACGGGGTGGTGGCTCCTAATTGGAGGGTGGCGATGTATTCCTTCGTGTGATATTGAAACTCCTCGATACGCTTGGTGGCTTTTCCGGTACAGATGATCATCACCCCGGTGGCCAGCGGATCGAGTGTGCCGGCATGTCCTACTTTTATTTTCTTTACTCCTAATTTGCGGCTGATGTGGTATCTTATCTTATTCACCACGGCAAAAGAGGTCCATCGCAGTGGCTTGTCAAAATATAATACTTCTCCTTCTTTGAAATTCATTAAGCCAATTCTAAATTATATCCTAAAAAAGACATGATTAGTATGATGCTTCCTACAATGATACGGTACCAGCCAAAAGCTACAAATCCATATTTTGTCACAAAGCTGATGAAAAATTTGATAGCCAGCAATGCTACGATGAAGGCTACGACATTACCCACAATTAAAGTTGTCAGATTCGTCGATATGATTTCTGTTCCTCCATCCATGAATAATTTGGCCATTTTATACACTGTAGCTGCAAACATGGTGGGCACAGCCAGAAAAAAAGAGAATTCTGCTGCTTTCTTTCGGGTAAGTTTTTGTGCCATACCTCCTACAATTGTCGCCATGGAGCGTGATACTCCCGGTATCATAGAAATACATTGGAATAATCCTATAAAAAAGGCTCTTTTTTCTGTCAAAACAGTTTTTTCGCTTCCGTTGCCGAAAATTTTGTCACAGAATAGCATAAATATACCTCCTGCTATTAACATGACAGCTACTACAGTTACGCTTTCCAGCATCGCATCTATCATGTCACTGAAGAGAAGTCCCAAAACAGCGGCAGGAATAAAAGCAACTAATAACTTCCAGTAAAAATCATATTTGTGAAGGAAACGCTTCACTGGAGTACAATTTTCTGGCATGGGCGTATGATTGAGACGGAAAAAGTTTTTCCAGTATAAACATACCACCGACAAGATTGCACCAAACTGGATAATAAATGTAAAAGCCTTGACAAAATCCGTACTTTCTACCCCTAAAATGTGTTGGGTAATAATCATGTGTCCTGTAGATGATACCGGAAGAAATTCGGTAAGTCCTTCTACAATAGCAATTACAATTGTCTGAAATAAGTTTAAATCTCCTTCCATTATAATTTTTCCTCTTCTTTTGTAGTTATTTCTTTATCTTTAGGTTTTCTCAGAATGCCATAAATCATGAAAATAAATCCCAAAAAGCAAACAACGGGAGCTACTTTGATGCGGCGTACACTGAAAATATCTGGTTCAAAAGCTGTTTCAGTGGAGCCTGGTCCGCTCATTAACAGGAATCCGATGATAATGACTATCATACCTATGGCAAGCAGTATGAAGTTTGTTTTATCAAAAGCAAAACTTTTTTTGTCCATAATGAATTTTGTCTATTTAGTTTGAACATTAAAGGCGATATAAATCTCCGGCTTTCATCTTCAAATATTTGTTGATGGAGATGTAGGCACATAAGGTGGCGATGAGGATACCCGAGATAAAAACAGCACCCATTACGCAAAGCATAACTTCCGGAGTAATAAGTTCCAGTAGCCCCGGCTCATAATTGACGAGCATGTAGGACATACTGATAAGCAGGGCATTGGCCATAGCCGCCGCAAGAATGCCTATCCATACATTTCTGACAATGAACGGTCGCCGGATGAATGACCAGCTTGCACCTACCAGTTTCATGGTGTGAATCAGAAAACGTTTGGAGTAAATGGTCAGTCGTATGGTATTGTTGATCAATGCAAATGAAATAAGGGTGAGCAAAGCAGCCAGCCCTAACAGGAACATGCTGATCTTACGTATGTTCTGGTTGATGGTGTCAATCAGGTCCTGCGGATAATTTACTTCAATGACTTTTTTATTATCCAGCAGTTTTTCCTGAATCCAGCTCAGACTGTCAGAATTGGCATATGCTGCATTGAGCTTGATTTCGATGGAAGCCGTAAACGGATTATAGCCTAAGAATTCAGCCGGATCTGTTCCCATGGCTTCTGTCTGTTCCTTCAGGGCCTGTGCTTTCGATATGTAGGTGGCCTGCTTCACAAAAGGTTCTTCTTCCAGCTGTTTTTGGAAGCGGATGGCTTCTGCTTCTTTCATGTCGTCGTTGAGGAGAACGGAAAAGTTGATATTCTCACGTACGTATACAGAAAGATTATTGGCGGTCATAACAAAAAAGACCACTATACCCAACAACAGCAGTACCAGCATCGTACTGATGCAGGAGGTAATGAATTGCATATCGAAAAGACTGCCCGACTTCTGACTCATAATTTCTTATTTTTTTCTGAATACATAAATCATGGAACTGCTTCGGTCTTTCTTAGCCAGTGAAACAATCCATGCTTCCGTTCCGGCAATCAGGCCTTTTATGAACGGGAAAGCACTTTTCCGGTACTTCTCGCTCAGCATAGATACGTAGAAAGCATCAAAAGGCATCGGATGTCGTTCGCAAAGGATGAAATTGTGCTTGGCACCGAATTGCTGCATGGCTGAAGGAGTGAAATGCCACAAATGACGAGGTACATCGTAGGCGGCCCACATTTCTTTGTACTTTTCTGCATCAAAGGAAGTAGGATTAGGTACAGCTATCACCAGAATGCCCCGGTCTTTCAGGATGCGGTTCAAGGTTTCCCATGTTTCGTTCAGATGCTCCAGATGTTCCATGACATGCCACAAAGTGATGACATCGAAAGAGTTGTCGGCATAGCTGTCCAGTATATCCGGTGAATCTACATCGAGGGAAAAATGTTCTTTGGCGAACTGACGGGCCTGAAGGCTTTTTTCGATGGCCGACACGCGCCATCCTTTTTCCTGCATGAAATGAGGAAAATACCCCGTTCCCGTACCGATATCCAGCAGGTAACCTCTGCTGAGACCTGAATGATGTTTAATCAGGCGGGCTTTACGGGAAAGCATAAAATGACGCACCCAATGATATACACGGTTCATCAATCCTTTGTGTGTATCACTGTGTGAAATGTAATCCGGTGTTTCATAATAACGCCCGATTTCTGCTTCTACGGGAGCAGCCTGAGTGAACTGGAAGCCACAATGCTGGCAACGGCAGATGGCAAAAGACTCACCGGAAGCATAGTGGTCCGTGCATGTCATTACCTCTTCAAAATGGCTTTCTCCACAGAGTGGACATTTATCTATCTTTAGTGTATTCACTTCATTCCCTAATTTGCTGCAAAATAACAAATAAAAACCCTATAGAGCGATTTTCTTTAAAAGTTTTTAAGAGTATTGGCCGGCTTTACGTATGTTTTTTTGTATCTTAGCCCCAGTTTATGGATACTTGAAAAATGAATATGGAGAAGAAAAGATTGACGCGGTCAAATAATCGTATGATAGGTGGGGTTTGTGCCGGGATAGCCGACTATTTTAACTGGGATATTACACTGGTGCGGATAGTTTACGTGCTAGCTACTTTTTTTACAGTTTTTTCCGGGGGAATTGTCTACCTGATTCTCTGGCTTATCATGCCGGAAGCAGGGAGGGAAAATGACTGAGATGAAAAAACTCACGCATACAAAAGGATGGAATCATTCACATTTGTATACGTGAGTTTTTTGTTTTGAGGAGTTTCCTCTGAATATTATTCAGTAACTTCTGTACCTTTCAGGGTTGCAGAACTGGATTCTGTGATTTTTACCTTTACAAAATCACCAATCCGGTGGCTACCGCGGTCGAATACCACTACTTTATTCTGTTCTGTGCGGCCGAACAACTGTTCTTTGGAGCGTTTGGACACACCTTCCACCAACACTTCGAAGGTTTTGCCCACGTCTTTTGCATTGCTTTCGGCCGAAAGCTGGTTTTGCAGTTCGATGAGTTCGTTCAGACGGCGGATTTTGATTTCTTCCGGCACGTCGTCGGGAAGATGCTTGGATGCGTAGGTGCCCGGACGTTCGGAATACTTGAACATGAAGGCCGAATCGTAGGCACATTCCCGCATCAGCGAGAGGGACATTTGATGGTCTTCCTCCGTTTCGGAATGGAAGCCGGAGAAGATGTCGGTGCTGAGTCCGCAGTCGGGGATGATGCGACGGATGGCAGCCACTCTTTCCAGGTACCATTCGCGGGTATATTTACGGTTCATCAGTTTCAGGATGCGTGAACTTCCACTCTGTACGGGCAAGTGGATGTGCTTGCACACGTTGGGTACTTCCGCAATGACATGTAAGGTCTCGTCGCTCATGTCTTTCGGATGGGAAGTAGTGAAGCGTACGCGCATGTCGGGTACGGCCTCGGCCACGGTACGGAGCAGCATGGGGAAGGTCACCGTTTCTCCGTCTTTCTCAAAACGGTAGGAGTTGACGTTCTGTCCCAGCAGGGTGACTTCCTTGTAGCCTTTCCGCTGCAGGTCGCGCACCTCGTTCAGGATGCTTTCCACGTCGCGGCTGCGTTCACGTCCGCGGGTGTAAGGCACGATGCAGTAGTGGCAGAAGTTGTTGCATCCGCGCATGATAGACACAAAGCCTGAGATGTGGTTGCCGCAGATACGCGAAGGAATGACGTCGCGGTAGGTCTCGGTGGTAGAAAGTTCCACGTTGATGGCCTTTTCTCCGGCTTCCACGGCTCCGATGAGGTCGGGCAGTGTCAGATAGGCATCGGGTCCGGCTACCAGGTCGACGTGATGCTTTTCAATCAATTCGTTCTTTACTCGTTCGGCCATGCATCCCAGTACACCCACAATCAGGTGTTTCCGTTTCTTGCGCAGGGAGTGGAAAAATTCCAGTCGGTTCAGGATTTTCTGTTCTGCATTGTCGCGGATGGAGCAGGTGTTCATAAACACGGCATCCGCCTCTTCCAGGTTGTCACACGGGGTGTAGCCGGCCATTTGCATGATAGAGGCAATCACCTCACTGTCTGCCACATTCATCTGGCATCCATAGGTTTCGATAAACAGTTTCTTGCTTTCGTTTTCAGTTGCAGATTTAAAGTCTGCTCCTGTGGTTTCTTTTGTCATACGTTTTTGGAAATTAAAAATTTGCTTGCAAAGATATCTGTTTCTTGGTTAACTTCCATGAAAAGGGTAGGATATATAGATTTTATTCGTATCTTTGAAGAAAACCTTAACACTTGTATTTATGGATGTGCTTCAGATTCTTATCTTTCTGGGATTTATATGCTTGGGATTTTATCAGACAATGCGGAAGAAGCAACCGAAGTCGGCTCGCCGCAAAGTGGTGAGAAAATTCGTTCCGGCAGATTTTTTTCCGATGGAAGAAGCAATTCCCGAAGAAGTGAGAATGGCTCCCCCGCCTGAAACTCGGAAAAAGAAGCGCTCTGTAAAGCAAGAAAAACAACCGGAGAAAGAACAAAAACAGGTTTCTTTGCAGACCGAGAAGCCGGAAGAAGACCGTTCGGAATATGCTTTCCGTACGCCTTCGGATGCGCGGCGGGCTTTTATTTATTCTGAAATCTTCTGCCGGAAATACGACTGAGAGACAAACTTTTATACTTAAATACTATAACATAAAAACACTTGATACTATGAGCTTTAACTTTATTACGGCAGCCGAGGCTGCCAGCTACATCAAGGATGGGGATATTGTCGGATTGAGCGGCTTTACCCCTGCAGGAAGTCCGAAAGCGGTGACCGCAGAGTTGGCAAAAATAGCAGAGGAAAAACACGCGAGGGGTGAAGCCTTTCAAATCGGTGTGATTACGGGAGCGTCTACAGGAGATTCCTGCGACGGGGCACTGACCCGGGCACACGCCATCAAGTTCCGTGCTCCTTATACCACAAACACAGATTTCCGTAAGGCGGTGAACAACGGTGAAATCAATTATACGGACATTCATTTGTCGCAGGTGGCACAGCGCCTGCGTTCTGGTTTCTTGGGGCATGTCAATGTGGCCATTATCGAAGCTTGTGAAATTACGGAAGACGGACGCATTTACCTGACTGCCGGTGTGGGCATTTCACCGACCATAGCCCGGCTGGCCGACAAAGTGATTGTGGAACTGAATGCAGCTCATAGCAAGCGTTTGATTGGCATGCACGATTTGTATGAGATGGAACGTCCTCCTTATCGCCGGCCGATTCCGATTGTGCGTCCGAGCGACCGGATTGGTCTTCCGTATATTCAGGTAGATCCTTCCAAAGTTGTGGGTATTGTGGAAACGAATATGCCGGATGAGGCTCGTGGCTTCCATGAATCCGATCCCGTAACAGACAAGATAGGACAGAACGTAGCGGAGTTTTTGGCATCCGACATGCGCAAAGGCATTATTCCCTCCACTTTTCTTCCGTTGCAGTCAGGAGTAGGGAATATCGCTAATGCAGTGTTGAGTGCCTTGGGAAAAGACTCCAGCATTCCCCCGTTTGAGATGTATACGGAAGTGATACAGAATGCCGTAATCAAGCTCATTAAGGAGGGCCGTATCAAGTTTGGCAGCACTTGTTCGCTGAGCGTAACCAACGACTGTCTGCAGGATATTTACGATAACATGGACTTTTTCCGTCACAAGCTGGTGTTGCGTCCTTCGGAAATTTCCAATTGTCCGGAAGTCATTCGGCGTATTGGAGTCATTTCCATGAATACAGCCATTGAGGCGGACATTTATGGCAATGTGAACTCTACTCATATCTGCGGTACCAAGATGATGAACGGCATCGGTGGTTCCGGCGACTTCACGCGTAGTGCCTACATCTCTATCTTCTCTTGTCCGTCGACGGCCAAGGGAGGCTGCATCAGCTCTATCGTACCGATGGTATCGCATCTTGACCACAGTGAACATTCGGTGAATGTGATTATTACCGAGCAGGGTATTGCCGACTTGCGTGGAAAGAGCCCGATGGAGCGTGCGGAGGCAGTGATTGAAAACTGTGCACATCCGGACTACAAGCAGCTGCTTTGGGATTATCTGAAAATCTCCACGAAAGGGCAGACTTGCCATAGTCTTTCTGCGGCATTGGGCATGCATCAGGTGTTCCTTGATAAAGGAGATATGCGCTTGACCGACTGGGCTGATTTTCAAAAATAACAAACGTATCCCATAAATAATCACGAGCGGGGGATGAGAACTTTCTGAGAAGGTTTTCATCCCCTGACTTGTTTCAGGAGTGCATGCCGATGCGTATTTTTCGGGTACATTCGTTCATCAGGTTGGCGTCGTGAGTCACGAACAGGATGATTTTGTCTTTTCCTCTTTCCAGCAAATGTCCGATTAATTCTTTTGCCGTGTGACTGTCCAGTGCCGATGTGATTTCATCGAAAACCCAGATGCTTCCAGGGAGGAGTAGGGCCCGGGCAATGGCCAGACGCTGTGCCTGTCCTTCAGATAACCCATAGCCGGATTCTCCGATGAGGGTATCCATGCCTTCGGGAAGTTCTTTGACAAAGTAGGCGCATGCTGCGTCGATGACCTCTTTCAGCATTTCCTCGGTGGCTTTCGGATTGGCCAGCAACAGGTTTTCCCGGATGGTTCCGCTGAACAGGCTGTTTCCTTGCGGAACGTATACGAAATTTTTTTGTGAAATGTCTTTCAGTGGGAAGGTCCGCCCTTCTTCTTCTACGTACATATCTCCTTCATCTGGTTCCAGAATTCCCATAACCAGACGGAGAAAAGTGGTTTTTCCGGCTCCTGTAGGACCGATGATGGCTACGGGTTCTCCAGCTTGGATGTCGAGCGACATTCCATTGAAAAGTTCGGTCTTTTCATATTTGAAGAACAAATTCCGGCATCCCAGTCGCGTGGGGGTATACAGCATGCGGCTGGAACGGTTCTTTTCCATATCTCCCTGGTCGAGTTCCATGAGTCGTTCAATGGACGCTTGTACCTTGATGAGCCCGGGTACGAAGGAAATCAATTGTAGGACAGGTCCCTGCACTCGTCCTACCAGCTGAATGAAAGCCGTCATGGAGCCGAATGAAATCAGGTTCTTTGAAAGCGAGTGAATGCCCCACAGGAAAGCCGTGAGATATCCGCCTCCGAAGACAAGTTGCAGCATGGACTTGGAGTAAGTTCCGAATTTCAGTTGCTCCATTCCCAGCTGATAACGTTTTTCCTGCTGTTCATTGAGTTTGGAAACCCGGACGGAAATGGCTCCGATGGAGCGTATTAGAATACGGGAGGCCATATTTTCCTGCATGACAGACAATAGCTTGCTGTCGGTTTCTTTCCACGCTTTGCTCAAAGCTCTCATTTTCTTATAATACAATTTGGAAAACAAAAGCAACGGGGTAGAGACCAACAGAATCCAGGCCAGTTGGGCATCCAGTGCACACAGGAATAAGAAAGAAGCAATCAGTTTGACTGTTGTGACCGCAATGGAGGGCAGCGTATATACCAGCAGTTGTATTACGTCGTTGCAGTCGGATATCATGCGGTTGATGATGTCTCCAGTGTGCCATTGCCCCGCACTGCTCCAGGAATTTCTCATCAGATGGTCCGACAGCTGAGTTTGCAGTTTCATTTGCATTCTCAGTTTCACTTTTTCCGTAATCCACGGATTTGACAGACTGGAAATGATGGAACCTAAGATACAGCCTACCATTAAGCCAGCGTTCAGCCATAAAGAACCGGAGTCGCTTCCGGTAGCAATATCAATGGCTTTTTTGGAAAAATAAATGGAGCACAAGGAGAACCCCATTCCCATTAAATCGATTAAGGCAGAGCAGACGATTGATTTGCGGAAAGGGCGGACCAGGGTGCTGGTCCATGCAAGGCATTCCCGTATGTGTTGGCTAAAGATAAACTTCATTCGTATATGGTTGTTTGGTACAAAGATAACCCAATCACTTTAAAACTGCAATAAAATAAGTTCTGTTGCAGGGACTTTGCTGTAAATGGATGGGAATGAAACGGATATTGGGTTTCTGACTGATGTTTTTTTCTTTTCTTCGAGGTAATTTCTCTGTTTCACAGTGTGGGATATAAAAACCACACTGTGAAATACATAAACCGCAGTGTGAAATATAAATACCACACTGTGGAATAGAGAAGTTGAAAGGGCTTTTGCCTTTATGTGACGAAGTGTATGGGAAAAAGCTTTGTCGTAAATATAAAAAAATCTGTCAGGAGGCTTTCCTGACAGATAATGGGAAATAGTAATAGATCAATCTATGGGAATCAGAATATCTTCACCTTCTTCCCAATTACCAATTACAACCGGAATGACCACCAGTGTACCGTCGGGCTGTATTCTCAAGTTGAAACGGTAGTAGGTGCCGGCTTTTAATGCATTGATGCTGTTTCCCGGAATGGCCAATGCCTCTGTCGCTTTTCCGTTCACGTTCAGTTCAAGCAAGACATTCTGACTTGCTGAGAAAGAAGTGGGAAGTGCGGACAAATAGGCAGTGAAAGCTTCGTCCGGGTCGGAGGTGAATCCATTTTCCCCTAACTTCAGCATGGTATAGGATGAACGAGTAGATGCTCTTGAGGCAGCAGTGTTCGGACTTCTTGTGCTACTTCCTTCGAACCTAAGGTAAACGCCCTCCGAATAGAAAGGAGTTCCGTTGTCGGTTTTCATGGTTACGGAATGCACTGTCACTTTCCGTCCGCTGTCGTTGATGATATTGAAGACCAGCAAGCTGCTCAGGTGCTTGAAGCGTAAGCCGGTCAGTTCATTCAAGTTTTCTTCACTTTGCACGACACTGGTATACATCGGGCGGTATTTGTTTAAGTGAAGTGAACTGTTCTTTTCCGTCTGGCATAGAGGGGAATTGCCGTTTCCGGTAGGAATGGTGAAACGGATTTGCTTGTCACTTGTATAGTAGGTGGCATTGTGGATACCGAAATAAGTCTTGGTATCGACTGCAGGACCGATGTATTCGAACAGTGCCGATGAAATTCCTCCTTCCTCTGTTTGGAACGTACATTGTGTCAGGTCGTCAATGGAGTTGCCGGTCCAGATGGTTACTTCGTCTCCGGCATCCCAGCGCAGCAAGTTTGTTCCTCCGTTGGTAGAACCTTCCACCACAGAAGCTCTGCTTTGCGTCTGAGTGGTGCCCGTACGGAAAGTGAGATGTACAGTTTGAGGGACATCGGGTTGAGTCGTTTCTGTATTTTCTCCTTGTTCGGGAGTTTCCTGTGTGGGACGATTGGTTTCGGATAATTCTTCTTTGCTGCATCCGGGCAAAAGAATATGCCCACCTGCAAGCAGCAGCATTCCCCAGAATAGTTTTTTTCTCATTTTAATTGCAATGCTTATGTATAAAACTAATACCTGTTAAAAACGTGATTCGCGTGAAGAAAAGCTTCGTCCCCATGAGCCTCCATCTGCGTCTCCTTCTCCTATGATAGGATTGCTTCCCGACAAAATAGCACCTTCTAATTCAATTTGGATAATCTCCGCGTGGGGAGGTACGTAGCTTTCTTTCTGATTTGTTTCCATTGTTATCTTTATTACCTTAAATTGTTTCAGTTGTTTTACTTTGTTGCACATTTTGTTTACAATTGTAATAACGCTTATGTGGGATAAATGTTTTCATATTTATCCGAATTTGAATTTTTTAAGAACTTGAATGACGTTAATATTTTGATAAACAGCGAAATAAAAAAAGGCAGGATTACACTCATACTGTATCCTGCCTATGATTAGGGGTATTGGTTGATTTTATTTGATTGAAATTTGTATTTTTCCTGCCTGGAGTCCTTTGGCGGTAGCTTCAAGTTCAAGTATACCGTTTTTTTCTCCTGCCTGTACAATGGCAGTCAGCATCCCATTAAAGGCATGCATTTGAGGCAGGTGGAACAAGTCTAGACAGGTCGGGTCGCCATTGGCAGAGGCCTTGTAGCTTCCGGCACCTTTTACTTTGAATTTCACCAGGCGCATGTCGGTGGGGCAGAGGTTTCCGTCTTTGTCTACAATGCGTACGGTTACGTAGGCCAGGTCTTTTCCGTCGGCTTTCAGCGATTTCTGTGCAGGAACCAGTTCGATGTGATGAGGTTTTCCGGCCGTGCGGATTGTTTTTTCCGCTTGGGCGGTACCTGCTTCATCGTATGCCACAACTTTCACTTCTCCTAGTTCGTAAATGGCATGCGGCCACATCAGGCGGTAGCGGTTTTCCACTGTTTGGCGGTTCTTGGTCTGTTTCCCGTAACTTTTCCCGTTGATGAAAAGTTCGGCTGTCGGATAGTTGGTATAGACGAATACGGGCACTTCCTTACCTTCCCGTCCTTCCCAGTTCCAGTGCGGCAGAATGTGCAGGGTTTCTGCCTGCTTGTTCCATACACTGCGGTACAGGTAATAACGGTCTTTCGGAATAGAAGCCAGGTCGATGATACCGAACATGGAACTGTGGTTGGGCCATGCGTCCGTGTCGTACGGACTGGGTTCACCCAGGTAGTCGAAACCGGTCCATACAAACTGTCCCAAGGTCCATTCATGGTCGTCTGCCAGGGCGAAGTCGATGTCGGGAATGTTGGACCACGAGCAGTATTCCAAGTCGTAGGAAGACGACTGATGGTCTTCATATTTGGCGTCTGCTTTCCGTTCGGCAGGGAATTTATACACACCGCGGGAGCTGACGGTCGAAGAAGTCTCTGAGCCTAACACCAAGTTTTGTGGCAGCCGCTGATAGGCTTCTTCGTAGCGGTGTGCCCGGTAGTTGAATCCCGGAATGTCGAGCATGGCGGCAAATCCGTTGTCCAATACACAATCTACCTGGTCCATACCGCAGGTAACCGGGCGGGTGGGGTCTTCGCGGTGACAGATGTCTTGCAGGAATTTGGCCACCTTATAGCCTTCGGCGCTGCATTGGGTGGGTACCTCGTTTCCGATGCTCCACATCACCACACAAGGGTGGTTGCGATATTGTTGCAGCATGTTCACCATGTCTTTTTCCGCCCATTCGTGGAAGTAGCGGTGGTATCCGTTGTCGCATTTGGCGATGTCCCATTCGTCGAACGGCTCAATCATCATCATGAAACCCATTTCGTCGCAGAGGCTGACCAGTTCGGGAGCCGGCATGTTGTGGGCCGTACGGATGGCGTCGCATCCCATGTCTTTCAATAGGGTAAGCTGGTGGCGTAAGGCCGAAACATTGATGGCGGCTCCCAGCGGGCCTAAATCGTGGTGGTTGCATACGCCCTGGAACTTGCGGTGTTTTCCGTTCAGGAAGAATCCCTTGTCGGCCATGAACTCGATGGAGCGGATACCGAAGCGGGTGGTATAGGTATCAGTAAGTTGCCCGTCAACATAGATTTTGGAGACAGCCTGATAGAGTACGGGGGTTTCCGGTGACCATAACTGAGGATTTTCCACGATAAAGTTCTGTGTGAAAGGTTGGCCATGGTTGATGCGTCCTTCGTTCTTTTTGCTGGTCACTTTCTGTCCGTCGGGAGAAAGAATCTCCGTTTCTACGGTAATTTTTTCTTTTTCCACATTTTTCAATGTAGTGCGGAGACAGACGGATGCATAGTCTGTAGCCACGTGAGGAGTGGTGATTTGAGTACCCCATACAGGTACGTGTACCTTCTCTGTGGTAACCAAGTGGACGTTCCGGTAGAGTCCGGCTCCCGGATACCAGCGGGAAGATTGGGGACGGTTCTCCAGACGTACCGCCAGTACGTTGTCTTTTCCGTCCTTATGCAGGAATTCAGTCACATCGCAGTGGAAAGAATTGTAACCGAACGGCCAGAAACAGGCCTCTTGTCCGTTGACATATACATGGGCCTCACTCATGGCACCGTCGAAAATCAGGGTTGTTTTTTTGTTGGGGTCTGCATCAAACCGCGTGCGGTACCAGCCTACTCCCACGTAAGGCAGTCCGCCGGTACGTCCGGTCTTCACTGAAGCTTGCTTTTCGAGATTCTGCGTAATGGCGACGTTCTGCAAGTCATTGTTCCGGTCGAAGGGTCCATAGATAGCCCAGTCGTGAGGGATGCGGACCGATTCCCATTGCGCATCATTGAATGCAGGCGAGGCGGCTCCGGAGGCTTCTCCTTTATGGAATTTCCAGTCGGTTTCCAGAAGTTGTTCGTGACGTTGTGCGCTGAGGCTGCATACGCTACAGAGCAAGACAGCGAGCAGGAAGAGATAACGGATGTGCATAGAATTTTAGTATTAGGTTTTCATTTATCAAGCAAAGATAAACTTTTCGTTCGAAACTATCCTTATTTATTCCTGAACTCTTACTATATTTGCGGAAAATTTGGAGAAATACGTAAAAATCAATTATATAATATTTCGATATGGAATATAATTTCAGAGAAATTGAAAAAAAATGGCAGCAGAGATGGGTGGACCGAAAGACCTATAAGGTTGTCGAAGATGAATCCAAAAAGAAGTTCTATGTGTTGAACATGTTCCCTTATCCTTCGGGAGCCGGTCTTCACGTAGGTCATCCGCTGGGATACATTGCCAGTGACATTTATGCACGCTACAAGCGTCTGCAGGGATTCAATGTGTTGAATCCGATGGGATACGATGCATACGGCCTGCCTGCCGAACAATATGCCATTCAGACGGGACAGCATCCGGCGGTCACTACTGCGGCTAATATCGCCCGCTATCGTGAGCAGTTGGACAAGATTGGTTTCTCGTTCGACTGGGACCGCGAAGTGCGTACCTGCGATCCGGGATATTACCACTGGACGCAGTGGGCTTTCCAGAAGATGTTCAACAGCTTCTATTGCAATTCTTGTCATAAGGCTCAGCCTATCAGCAAGCTGGTAGCACATTTTGAAAAGGAAGGTACCGAAGGTCTGGATGTAGCTTGCAGTGAGGAACTGCATTTTACAGCCGAAGAGTGGAAGGCAAAAACCGAAAAAGAACAGCAGGAAATCCTGATGAACTACCGTATTGCTTACTTGGGTGAAACCATGGTAAACTGGTGTCCGGCGTTGGGTACCGTACTGGCCAACGATGAGGTGGTCGACGGGGTGTCTGAGCGTGGAGGCTATCCGGTGGTACAGAAGAAGATGCGCCAGTGGTGTTTGCGTGTGTCTGCCTATGCACAGCGTCTGCTCGACGGACTGGAAACGGTGGACTGGACCGATTCTCTGAAAGAGACTCAGCGTAACTGGATTGGTCGTTCAGAAGGTACGGAAGTCCGTTTCAAGGTGAAAGACAGTGATTTGGAATTTACTATCTTTACGACCCGTGCCGATACCATGTTTGGGGTGACTTTCATGGTACTTGCACCTGAAAGTGAACTGGTTCCGCAGTTGACTACCGAAGCACAGCGTGCGGAAGTGGAAGCTTATCTGGAACGCACAAAGAAACGTACCGAGCGTGAACGTATTTCCGACCGTCGGGTAACCGGTGTGTTCAGTGGCTCGTATGCCGTGAATCCGTTTACGGGTGAGTCCGTTCCGGTATGGATCAGTGATTATGTATTGGCCGGATATGGTACAGGTGCCATCATGGCCGTACCTGCACACGACAGCCGTGACTATGCGTTTGCCAAGCATTTCAATCTGCCGATTGTCCCGTTGGTAGAAGGTTGCGATGTGAGTGAGGAAAGTTTTGATGCCAAGGAAGGTATTGTCTGCAACTCTCCGAAAGCCGGTGTGACTCCTTATTGCGACTTGACCTTGAACGGTCTGACCATCAAGGAAGCCATTGCCGCTACCAAGAAATATGTAAAAGAACATAACCTGGGACGTGTGAAAGTGAATTTCCGCTTGCGCGACGCCATCTTCTCTCGTCAGCGTTACTGGGGTGAACCGTTTCCGGTTTACTATAAGGACGGTATGCCGTACATGATTGACGAGTACAAACTTCCATTGGAATTGCCGGAAGTCGCCAAATTCTTGCCGACCGAAAGCGGGGAACCTCCATTGGGACACGCTACCCGCTGGGCATGGGATGTGGAAAAAGGTGAAGTGGTGGAAAACTCCAAGATTGATAATGTTACGGTGTTCCCACTTGAACTGAATACCATGCCGGGATTTGCCGGTTCAAGTGCTTATTATTTGCGCTACATGGACCCGCACAACGACAAGGAACTGGTTTCTGAAAAAGCTGACCGCTACTGGCAGAATGTTGACCTCTATGTGGGAGGTACGGAACATGCGACCGGTCACTTGATTTATTCTCGTTTCTGGAACAAGTTCTTGTTCGACCTGGGTGTCAGCATCAAGGAAGAACCGTTCCAGAAGCTGGTGAACCAAGGAATGATTCAGGGTCGAAGCAACTTTGTATATCGTATCAAGGATACCAATACGTTTGTGTCACTGGGCTTGAAAGACCAGTATGACGTGACTCCGCTGCACGTGGATGTGAACATTGTATCCAACGACGTACTGGATGTGGAAGCTTTCAAGAATTGGCGTCCGGAATACCACAATGCAGAATTCATCCTCGAAGACGGCAAATATATCTGCGGTTGGGCAGTGGAAAAGATGAGTAAGTCCATGTACAATGTGGTCAACCCGGATATGATTGTAGAACGTTATGGAGCCGATACCTTGCGTATGTACGAAATGTTCCTCGGTCCGGTGGAACAGTCCAAACCGTGGGATACCAATGGTATCGACGGGGTACACCGTTTCCTGAAGAAACTCTGGAACCTGTTCTATGACCGTCAGGGCACTTTCTTGCCTGCCGAAGGAGAGGCGACCAAGGAAGAACTGAAATCCATTCATAAGCTGATTAAGAAGGTGACTGGCGATATTGAAACCTTCTCTTACAATACGTCCATCAGTGCGTTCATGATTTGTGTGAACGAACTGACTGCCTTGAAGTGCCGCAACAAGGAAGTGATGAGTAACCTCGTTATCCTTCTGGCTCCGTTTGCTCCTCACTTGGCAGAAGAATTGTGGGAAGCACTGGGTCACACCACTTCTGTATGCGATGCGCAGTGGCCGGCATTCAACGAAGAATACCTGAAGGAAGACAGCGTGAAATACACCATTTCGTTCAACGGAAAGGCTCGTTTCACTATGGAATTCCCTGCCGATGCCGACAATGAAACCATTCAGGCTGCGGTAATGGCCGAAGAACAGTCGCAGAAATGGATTGACGGCAAAACACCGAAGAAGGTGATTATTGTGCCGAAGAAGATTGTGAATATTGTACTTTGAGTTTTTTAATTGTCATCCGGGATAGACGGATTGGAATATCCGTTCTGTCCCGGATGATTTTTATTTGTGTATGGAAACATTATTGAAGAAGAAATTAGGGAGAGAGTCAAGGGACTATCTGGCCATAACCTTTGGCCTGATTTGTTATTCTATTGGCTGGGCGGCCTTCATGCTTCCGTATCAGATTACGACAGGAGGAGTGACGGGTATCGCTGCCATTATTTATTATGCGACGGGCATTGAAATCCAGGTTTCTTATTTTGTAATCAATGCGGTTTTTCTGGGGTTTGCCTTGAAAATATTGGGGCCGAAATTCAGTATCAAGACCATTTTTGCCATCTTTATGCTGACCTTCCTGCTCTGGTTTTTCCAGATGATTCTGAAGGATGAAAACGGGAACCTGCCGCAGCTGTTGGGACCTGGACAAGACTTCATGGCTTGTGTGATAGGAGCTGGTCTGCTGGGCTTCGGTATCGGTATTGTCTTCTGTAACAACGGAAGTACGGGAGGTACGGATATCATTGCATGGATTATTAACAAGTATAAGGACGTTACTTTGGGACGGATGATGATGTATTGTGATATTGTCATCATTTCTTCGTGCTACTTTATCTTTCACGACTGGCGCAGGGTTTTGTTCGGCTTCTGTGTCTTGTTTATCATGAGCATCGTGATTGATTATGTCATCAACAGCACACGCCAGTCTGTACAGTTCCTGATATTTTCCCGCAAGTATGAAGAAATAGCGGAAGGTATTGCTACTAAAATTGATCGGGGAGTTACTTTATTAGATGGGAAAGGATGGTATAGTAAGCAGGAAATTAAGGTAGTAGTCGTTTTGGCTAAAAAGAGAGAGTCGCTCGATATTTTCCGTCTGGTAAAAGATATCGACCCGAATGCGTTTGTGTCACAAAGTAATGTGGTAGGAGTCTATGGGGAAGGCTTCGATAAACTTAAAGTAAAATAAACATTTCCCTAAGATAATTAAAATAAAAGTAGGTTTTCCCGTTAAATTTGTTTTATCGGGAAAACTTTTTTTATTTTGTACTTTAAAGAATGTGATACTTAAATCTATAGCGTGAAAAAAATATTCAAACTTATTCTGATGGCAATGTCGTTTTTTATCGCTGCTTTCGGAAATCATGTAGAGGGGAAAAATTTATCTCAGATTCGTCAGTTGCATACGGGCTGGGAGTTTTCAATGTACGGCAGTCACGAATGGTTGTCTGCCGAAGTCCCGGGTACGGTTCATCAGGATTTGCTGGCTCATGACAAATTGCCCGATCCTTTTTATGGCATGAATGAGGAGAAAATACAGTGGGTGGAAAAAGAAGACTGGCTGTATCGGACGTCGTTTGTGGTGAGTGAGGAAGAGATGAGTGCAGAAGGTACGTTTCTGGTATTTGAAGGATTGGATACTTATGCGGACGTTTTTTTAAACGGTGCGTTGTTGCTGAAGGCAGACAATATGTTTGTCGGTTATCGGGTTCCTGTCAAATCCGTATTGAAAAAGGGTGAAAACAAACTGGTGATACGTTTCCGTTCACCCATTTGGGAGGCGATGCCCCAATGGGAAAGTAACGGATTCGATTATCCGGCAGACAACGACCATTTCCCACAGAAGTTAAGTGTGTTTACCCGTAAAGCTCCCTATTCTTATGGCTGGGATTGGGGAATCCGTATGGTGACTTGCGGAATCTGGCGTCCTGTGTATCTGGAGTTTGTCAATAAGGCGGTGGTAGAGGATTATTTTGTGCATCAGACCTCGGTCAGTGCAGTCCGTGCAGAGGTAGACAATCAGATAGAGATAAATAATATAGGCAATGACAGGCAGCAGGCTTTGGTCCGCGTCACTTACCGCTATCCTGGAGAAACAGATAAAAGCGTTGAAAAGAAGGTAGAGCTACAGCCAGGACAGAATAACGTATCGCTTCCTTTGTCGGTAGAATCCCCGCATCTTTGGATGCCCAACGGCTGGGGAGAGCCTGCGTTGTATGAGTTTGAAGCGTCGGTGTGGGTCGACGGACAACAGGTTTCGCAGAAAAGTCATCAGATAGGGTTCCGGCAGGTACGTGTGGTACAAGAGAAGGACAAAGAAGGAATGAGTTTCTATTTTGAGGTGAACGGCGTTCCGATGTTTGCCAAAGGTACCAACCTGATTCCTTCCGATGCCTTGCTTCCGCGGGTGACTCGTGCCCGTTATGCGCGTTTGTTGGAAGATGCACAAATCTCTCACATGAATATGATACGTGTGTGGGGAGGAGGCATTTATGAAGATGATGCCTTCTTTGAAGAGGCCGATAAGCGGGGAATCCTCATCTGGCAGGATTTTATGTTTGCTTGTACCACGTATCCGCACGATTCGGCTTTCCTGCATCGGGTATCGGAAGAAGCCGAATACAATATCAAACGGTTGCGGAATCATGCCTCATTGGCTATGTGGTGTGGCAACAATGAGATTTATGAAGGCTTGCGTTATTGGGGCTGGAAAGAAAAATATACACCGGAAGTCTATCAGCAGATGCTGGAGGGATACGATGTGCTTTTCCGCCACCTTCTTCCGGCAAAGGTGAAAGAGCTGGACCCGGGACGATTCTATCTGGAGGGTTCTCCCTATGAAGCCAACTGGGGAAGACCGGAAAGCTGGAAGATAGCCGACAGCCACAACTGGGGCACTTGGTATGGCCAGAAACCTTTCGAGAGCCTGGATGCGGAAATTCCCCGGTTTATGAGCGAATATGGGTTTCAGGCCTTCCCGGAAATGAAGACCATCCGTACGTTTGCTTCTCCGGAAGACTATGAGCTGGAATCGCCGGTGATGAACGCACATCAGAAGAGTACCATCGGGAATGCCTTGATAAAAAAGACGATGGCCCTCTATTATCCGGTACCGGAGAAGTTTGAGGACTTGGTGTATATGGGACTTGTCTTGCAAGGGCAGGGTATGCGTCATGGCATGGAAGCGCATCGGCGGAATCGCCCGTATTGTATGGGGAGTTTGCCTTGGCAGTTGAATGATAGCTGGCCGGTGGTTTCCTGGTCGGCTATCGACTATTACGGTAACTGGAAAGCCATGCAGTACCAGACCCGACGAGCTTTTGCTCCTGTGTTGGTGAATGCCATTCGGGAAGGCGAAAAATTGCGCGTGTACGTGTTGTCCGATTGCCTGAAGGCAGAAAAAGTGACCTTGCAACTGGAATGGACTGACTTCCAGGGAAAGATACATCGTCGGCAACAGGTAGAGGGAATGTTGCCGGTCAATGCTTCGGAAGTCTTTTATGAGGAAGACTGGCAGAAGGCTTTTGCAGCCTGTGATACGACGGCTTCCTACTTGCGCATGACATTAAAGGGAAAACAAAGCCGGAAAGTGCTTTCGGACGAAGTGTATTATCCGGTATATCCTAAGTATCAGCATCTGCCACAAGCCAAGATTTCTTGTAAGAAAGTCCTGAAGGATGGAACTTGCGAACTGACGTTGAAGTCCAGCCAACTGGCCCGTGATGTATTTATAGAAATACCGGTGCAAGGAGTACGTTTTTCAGATAATTTCTTTGACCTGTTGCCGGGAGTGACCAAGAAAGTGACGGTAACTTCAGCCGATGGAAGTCCCGTGGAAGATTTTACGGTGGAAATACATCAGCTGAGTGACATTGCAAATTCTAATTATTAACCTTTATATTATCAACATGAGACCATTTTCAAAAATGAATTGCTTGGGGTTGGCATTCGCAGGAATGCTGGCGACCTCGTGTACGGATAGTCCGACCGCTGTGGCAGACTATCAGATTGTGCCGATGCCATTGGAAATCACGGCGGCATCACAAGGCTCGTTTCTGCTGAAAAGTGGAGAAACGATTTACTATACTGCCGGAAATGAAAAGATGAAGAAGAATGCCGAATTCCTGGCTACTTTCATCAAGGAACAGACGGGCATTACACTGAAAACACAAGAAGGTGATAAAGAGGAGGGTATTGTGCTGAAACTGGGGTTGGAAGCCAATTCTCCGGAAGCTTATCAGCTGACCGTAGACGGCAAGAAGGTGGTGATTACTGCTCCTTCGGAAGCCGGTGTGTTCTATGGCATCCAGACTTTGCGTAAGTCTGTGTCTGTGCACGAAGGAGGGGGCGCCATTGAATTGCCCGCCGTAGAAATCAACGACAGTCCGCGCTTCAGTTATCGTGGAATGATGCTCGACGTAGGCCGTCACATGTTTACCGTGGATGAGATTAAGACGTACATCGACATGCTGGCGTTGCATAACATCAACCGCTTCCACTGGCACCTTTCAGAAGACCAGGGATGGCGTATTGAAATCAAGAAATATCCGAAGCTGACCGAAATCGGTTCCAAGCGTAGTGAAACGGTTATCGGACGCAACTCGGGCGAATACGACGGAAAACCTTACGGCGGTTTCTATACCCAGGAACAGGCCAAGGAAATTGTGGCATACGCAGCAGAACGTTACATTACGGTAATACCGGAAATCGACATGCCGGGACACATGCAGGCAGCTTTGGCAGCTTATCCGGAACTGGGATGTACAGGTGGTCCGTATGAAGTATGGCGTATGTGGGGTATCTCCGACAATGTGCTTTGTGCCGGAAACGACAAGACCATCCAGTTTATCAAGGATGTGTTGGCTGAGATTATCGACATCTTCCCTTCTAAATATATTCATGTAGGTGGCGACGAATGCCCGAAAGTGAAGTGGGAGACTTGTCCGAAGTGTCAGGCCCGTATCAAGGCTTTGGGTATCAAGGGCGACAGCAAGCATTCAAAGGAAGAATATTTGCAGAGCTATGTGATTCATGAAGCGGAGAAGTTCCTCACCGAGCATGGACGGAACATGATTGGATGGGATGAAATCCTGGAAGGTGGACTGGCTCCGAATGCCACAGTCATGTCTTGGAGAGGTGAAGCGGGAGGCATTGAAGCAGCCCGTCAGCAACACAATGTCATCATGACGCCGAATACTTACCTGTATTTCGACTATTATCAGGCAAAGGATACCGACAATGAACCGCTGGCCATCGGTGGTTATCTGCCGATTGAAAGAGTGTACAGCTACGAACCGATGCCTGCTGCGCTTTCTCCGGAAGAACAGAAATACATCACGGGTGTGCAAGCCAATCTGTGGACTGAATACATTCCTACACTTGCACAGGCTCAGTACATGGTATTGCCGCGTATGGCAGCCCTTTGCGAAACCCAGTGGAGTGCTCCTGAAAAGAAGAAAGATTATCAGGGATTCCTGAAACGTACGGCTCGTTTGACCAAGATTTATCAGCTGAAGGGATGGAACTATGCGACTCATATCTTTGATGTGGACGTGAATATTGTGCCGAATCCGGAAACCGGTAAACTGGATGTCAGTGCCGCTACGATTGATGAGGCTCCGATATACTATACACTCGACGGAACCGAACCGACGGCTTCTTCTACCAAGTTTGAAGGTAAATTGAGTATTGATGCAGCTTGTGTATTGCGCATGATGGCCGTGCGTCCGGAAGGCAATTCCTGTGTGACGCTCGACAGCATCTCGTTCAGCAAGTCTACTGCAAAACCGATTACGATGCTGCAGCCCATCAACAAGCCCTATGAGTTCAAGGGAGCGGTGACGTTGGTAGACGGTATGACCGGTAACCGGAACTACAAGACCGGCCGCTGGATTGCGTTCTACAAGAACGATATGGAAGCCGTCATCGATTTGAAGGAAGCTACGGAAATCAGTTCCATGACCCTGCGTACTTGTGTGGAAAAAGGCGACTGGATTTTCGATGCCAGAGGTATTACGGTGGAGGTGTCTGATGACAACAAGACCTTCAAGAAAGTGGCTTCGGAAACTTACCCGGCCATGACCGAGAAGGATGCCAACCAGATTTATACGCATACGCTGAAGTTTACACCGGTAAAGGCCCGCTATGTGAAAGTGACTGCTTTGTCTGAAAAGAATATTCCGGCATGGCATGGAGGAAAAGGCAACCCGGGTTATCTGTTTGTGGATGAAATCGTATTGAACTAAACCTACAGTTCTTTTATAACGATAAAGGTCTGGCTTCCCGTATGGGGAGTCGGACCTTTTTTATGCAATTTTTGAAAGGAGCATTTGAATTGTCGGCCGACGATATGTATCTTTGTACCTGTAAATGTGATTATTTAGAACAACTGCATGATGAAAAAGAAGTTGGTTTTTGCCACGAACAATGCCCATAAGCTGGATGAAATATGTGCCATATTGGGTGAGAAAGTAGATATCTTGAGTTTGAAGGACATCCATTGCGAGGCAGATATTCCTGAAACGGCAGACACCTTGGAGGGAAATGCGGCACTCAAGGCGGAGTATATTTATCAGCACTACGGTCTGGATTGCTTTGCAGACGATACGGGTCTGGAAGTAGAGGCGTTGAACGGAGCACCCGGTGTGTATTCGGCACGCTATGCGGGCGGTGAAGGACACGATTCGGAGGCCAACATGAAGAAGTTGCTGACCGAACTGGAAGGAAAAGACAACCGGAAGGCACAGTTCCGTACGGCCATCTGCCTGATAGAAGGCGGACAGTCGCACCTGTTTGAAGGAATCGTGAGAGGTGAAATCATCCGGGAGAAACGGGGAGCCTCAGGCTTTGGGTACGATCCGGTGTTCATGCCCGAAGGCTATACCGAGACCTTTGCCGAGATGGGAGCAGAAGAAAAGAATAAAATCAGCCATCGGGCAAGAGCCGTACAGCATTTGTGTGAATACCTGAACCGGGAGTAACTGTATAATGAAGGTTGTGGACTTTTTCTACAGGTGTGTAGTCTTTCCACGACCTTTTTTCGTAAGATAATATCTTAATTCGTTTATTATTAAAGTCTTATAAAATTAGGATTAAATAAAGGCATTTTGGCGTATATTTTGTTTACGGCTTTTTATAACAATAAACAATGAGCGTCAAATGCAAAAAATCAGATTTTTAGTTTTATTGTTGTTGTGTGTGGCGTTTCAGCAAGCTTTTGCACAACAGCGTATTCTTAGTGGGGTGATAACTTCTGCGGAAGATCACGAACCACTTATCGGAGCCACCATATCTGTACAAGGGAATGAAGCCCATGGAGTGGTGACGGATATCGAAGGAAAATACAGGCTGGAAGTGGGACCCAATGATAAAATTTTGGTAGTGGCCTATTTGGGTATGAAAACTCAGCTGATAAAGGTTCCCAAAAAGGAACGTTTGAATATCGTGCTTCAGCCTGAAACCATGAACCTGGACGAAGTGGTGGTGACAGGTTACGGAAACTTTACCCGCTCTTCTTTCACGGGTTCTGCCAATACGTTGAGAGGGGATATGATGAAGGATATTCCGGTAATGAGTGTGGAGCAGAAACTGCAGGGAATGACGACTGGAGTTTCGATTAGCAGCAGTTCCGGACAGCCGGGAGCCAACCAGAGTATCCGTATCCGTGGTATGGGTTCTTTTAATGCTTCTCAGGAACCGTTGTTTGTTATTGATGGGGTGCCGGTCACTTCCGGTAGCTTGAGTGCAGGAGGGGCCGATGCAGCCTATATGAACAACTCCAAAACCAACATCATGAGTACGCTGAACCCGGCAGATATCGAAAATATTACGATTATCAAGGATGCGGCAGCCGCTTCTTTGTATGGTTCGCGGGCAGCCAATGGGGTGATTTTGATTACCACGAAGAAAGGAAAGGCGGGAAAAGCACAGGTTTCTTTCAACATGTCGGGTGGTTTCTCTAATGCGGCAGTCAATTTCCGGCCTACGTTGAATGGCGATCAGCGCCGGGAATTGTTGTACGAAGGCTTATTGAACTATGCAATGGATGAACAGATGGCCGACCTTGCTGGATATGCCAATGGGGAAATTGACAAATATGCCTCTGTGCCTTCCATGGGATATACCAACTGGCGGAAAGAATTGCTCCGTACAGCCATCCAGCAGGATTACGAAGCTTCTGTGTCAGGAGGAAACGAGAAAACGACTTTTTATGCTTCCTTGGGCTACAACAGTCAGGAGGGCTTGGCCAAAAACTCCAGCTTGGACCGTTATTCGGCTCGTCTGAACATGACGCAGAAAGTGGGACGTTACGGCGAGGTAGGTGCCAATATGATGTTCACACAGATGAACCAGGAGATGAACGAGGAACGTGGATCTTCCATCAATCCGTATTTGTGTGTGGCGATGACCATGACGCCTTCTATGCTGGTACGCGATGAGGCAGGTAATTATGTAGGGGCTTACGACGGCACGCAGTTGAATCCGCTTCGTGATATCCTGACCGATTACAATCGTACCCGGATGACCCGTATGTTTTCTACCGGATATGCGGCTGTAGAGCCGATAAAGGGTTTGAAGATAAAGGAAACACTGAGTTACGACTATACCATTCAGAAAGACTCCCGCTATTATAATCCTCTGAGTTCGGCCGGACCAAAGAGTGGGTCGGATGCACAGTCTTCCAAAGGATTCATTGAATACGGAAAGTTGATTTCTTCTACTTCCGTGAATTATGTTAAGACGTTTGCACAGAAACATCATCTGGATGTGCTGGCTGCGTATGAATTGGAGAGTTACCAGACGGATAAGGCCTCAGGAGAACGTTCTAAAATTCCTTTGTATTCTGGACTTACGGAACCGGATAATGCGGCCGTACTGAACAGTTTCGTATCTTCTACACAGGATTACCGTATGTTGTCGTACATCTCTCGTTTGAATTATGATTATGACGACCGCTATTACGTGGCAGGCAGTTTCCGTCGTGACGGTAGCTCTCGTCTGTCTCCCGACAACCGTTGGGGAAACTTCTGGTCGGTATCCGGTATGTGGCATGTCACCAACGAGGCGTTTATGCAGCCCATCAAACATATTCTGAGCGATTTGAAGGTCCGTGCTTCTTACGGTGTAAATGGTAACCAGCCGAACTCGCTGTATGGCTATATGGGATTGTATGCCTTTGGACAGAGTTATATGGGAGGCTCCGGGTCGTATGAATCTTCCATTCCTAATTCTAATCTGGGATGGGAAAAGAACTATAACCTGAACGTAGGATTGGATTTGTCGTTTATCAACCGTATTTTCCTGACGGTAGAGTATTATAACCGTGATACGAAAGATTTGCTGTACAGCCTTCCTATCAGTGCGACTACCGGATTCACGAATTACTTGAGCAATATCGGACAGTTGAACAACAAGGGTGTGGAACTGGAACTCCGTACCATCAACATTGCCAACGATAATTTTAACTGGACGACAGTGTTGAACCTGAGCCACAATAAGAATAAGATTGTATCACTCAACGGACAGTTGGACCAGTCGATAGAAGGTACTTGGTTCATTCACAAAGTGGGACTGCCGTATTACAGTTTCTATGTGAAAGAGTATGCAGGAGTGAATCCGGAAAACGGAAAGGCTATGTATTATCGGAATCAGGAAATACCGCAGGAAGACGGGTCGGTAGTTGTGGACCGCAGTCTGACGGAAGATCCGGGCGAAGCACAGGCCATTCCCTACAAGTCGGTCAATCCGAAAGTGTCAGGAGGTTTGACGAATATGTTGAACTACAAATGGTTGGATTTGAGTTTCACACTGACTTATTCGTTAGGTGGATACTCGTTTGATAAAACCGGAACTTATATTGAGAACGGAACGGATAAAATATATACCTCGAAGTACAATCTTCCGGTGTATGCCCTCGACCGCTGGCAGGAACCGGGAGACGTGACCGACGTGCCACGCTTTGTCTACGGAGAAGCAGCTGGGCCTCAGAATTCTTCACGTTACATTCATAGTACCAATCACTTGCGCTTGAAGAACCTGACACTTGGCTTTACCCTTCCTTCCGCGTGGACACACAAGGCGATGATAGACAAGGCCCGTATCTATTTCTCAGGCAGTAATTTGCTGACTTGGGCCAAATGGAAACAGTATGATCCGGAAACACCGGTCAACGGAGAAGTGTTCTGTGAAGCACCTCCTATGCGGACATTTAATTTCGGCATACAAATCACATTTTAAAAAGTAAATTAGTCATGAAACATCTTTATCTATATTTTCTTGCCGCTTCACTGGCATGTAGCTCTTGTTCGGACAGTTGGCTGGACCTGAATCCGTCCACTTCTGTGACTACCGACCAGGCTTTTACCACGCTGGATAACGCACAGACGGCTTTGAACGGCATTTACCGTCTGGCTTCCGCACATAGCTATTATGGAGACAACTTCTTTTATTTTGGTGACTGCCGTGCGGTAGACGTACAAGCGCGTATGAGCAAAGGAGATGGAGGACGTGTATCGCCTTATTATGAGTATACTGTCAAGGCGACCGATAACTTTAATTCCACTCTGCCTTGGAATCAGGTGTACAAGGTGATTCGTCAGGCCAATAACTTGTTGGAGGCCATCGAGGAGGGGAAGGTGGTAACTGCCGATGAGCAGGCCTTGAATGAAATCAAGGCGCAGGCACTGGCCATGAGAGGTTTGGCCTTATACGATTTGGTTCGGGTATTTGCCATGCCTTATGCTTATGACAATGGACAGTCTTTGGGAGTGCCTATCGTGACGACTCCGACCGATCCGACTTCCCGGCCTGCACGCAATACGGTGGCCGAGTGCTATACACAGATTATAAAAGACTTGACTGACGCGCTGAGCGGATTGACCAAAGAGAAGAAGGATGGCTGCCTGAACTATTGGGCCGTACAGGGAATCCTTTCCCGGGTTTACCTGAACAAGCTGGATTATCCGAATGCGTACAAAGCGGCTACAGATGTCATTGAGAACAGTAAAAGTCTGTATCAGTTGTACACCAAGGAAGAATACCCTACGGTGTGGGGACAGGAATACACCAGCGAGTCGTTGTTTGAGTTCTATTTCTCTTTGACGGAACCTTCCGGTGGTTCCGGAGGTGAAGGAGCACCGATGGTGTATGCCAATGAAAGTCAGGTGGACTGGAATAACCTGATTCTGACAGAGGATTTTCTGAACCTGATGGATGAGGACCCGGACGATGTGCGTCATTGTGTGATGGCAGCTTCCGTTATTCCCAACAACACCGGACTTCCGGAGGGCGCACGCAACAGAACAGTATACCTGACCAAGTTCCCGGGTAAGTCGGGAGACCCTCGCGACAATAACTTGTGTATCGTACGTCTGTCGGAGATTTACCTGAATGCCGCAGAAGCAGGTTTGAAAATAGGAGGCAGTGAAGCGGCCAAAGGAATGGAATATTTGAACGACGTCATTACCAACCGTACCACGAATGCAGCCATGAAAGTAAATTCTCTCAGTGATTTTACCTTGGAACGTATCCTGAAAGAAAGGAGAAAGGAACTGGTAGGTGAGGGCTTGGCCGTGTACGATTATACTCGCAACAAGCTACCGATTGTACGGACAGGCGGATGGCACCTGGATCCCTTGAAAACTTCCGATTCACAGACCATTCAACCAGATGATTCACGTTTAGCCGTACCAATTCCTCAGTCGGAGGTGGATGCCAATCCTAATCTGAATCCGGACGCGGAGTAGAATCCGCAGCAGACATGCATTTCAAATAATATCCCCGTCCTTTGACGGTAACAATCCGATAATCCGGGAAGTCTTGCAGGACTTTCCGGATTATTTGTATATGAGTCTCCAGTTTTTCGTCGGCTTGGGCATCATGCGGCCAGCAGGTAGCTTGGATGTCCTTCCGGTCGACACATTCTCCATTTTTCTTCCACAACTGATGGAGAATCTGTAAATCCAGACGGGAGATGGCACATTGTATGCCGTCGATGAGGAGGACCTGATGCGTCAGGTCGATGTAGAGGCCTTTTGCAGGCTTTTTCTGCCGTTTTTTATAGCGTAGGTAAAGCAATACGCCTCCGGCGAACAGCACCAGGAAAAAGGTACCATAATAAGCCACAGGGACATAACGCAACATCGTAAGGAGGTCGTAGTCTGCCCACCCCTGCAACTGGAGATTGTGCGTCAGGTCGAGCTGATAGACGGGTGTTCGATAAGCTGAGGCTGTCGGCAGGATACCTGCCCGTGTTTGGGTACGGGCCTGCGTGTGGATATAAAACACTCCGGCCATTCCGCTGATGTGTCTTTGGGCGAGCTGTGCCTGGAACAGTTGGTTGATTTGCTCGGCATCGGCTGGCAGAATATCGTCCAGCAGGTATTCATTCAGCAATTTCCGGGCAGTGGCTTCCGGAAGGCTGTCCTGAAACACGTAAGTTGTTTTTTTCTCCAGGGTCTGGAGGGTATAACTCTTGATTTTCCGATTGGATACGGGAGCGAGGAGATAGGCCTTGAGCGCAGGGTCTACGTATAGTCTGTTGTCTGTCTGAAAAGTATTTAGACGGTCCTCATAATGCAAGCGTTCGGCTTCCCGTAAAGCCTTGTTGATGGCCGTGTGAATCTGTGTCCGGCTGCAGCGGAAGGCGATGCCGCAGATGGCAATGCAGGCACGGAAAAAAACGGCGGCAAACAGGAGTATGATAATTTTTTTTTTCATGACAGCTTCTTTGAGGGCAAATTAAACGAAAAAAAGCGGGAATTCAAAAACGTGACGGCATTCATGAAAAAGTGGGCTTGCCTGTTTTAGGTTTCCCAGTCAGAAAACATACGTTTCTCGGTGCGAAAACGTACGTTTCGTGTAAGGAAAACATACGGTTCCGCATCGGAAAACGTAAAAAAGAACGAGGCCTTGTCAGGAAAATGTGCCTGCGTTTTCTTATCTTTCTTTCAGGTATTGTGCTACCTTTTCAAAAAACAGGGAGATGTGGGCTCCGTCTACGAATGCATGACTCACTGTCAGAGCGATGGGCATCACCAGCCGTCCTTCCCGTTTGACGGCCTTTCCGGCATTCATCAGCGGATAATCCAACGGATGGCCGGAGGCATACTGTGTGTAGGAAATGGATGTGAAATACAGTTTGGGGGTCGCACTGAGCAGGATGACGTCGAAATCGCCCTGTGCGGCAATTTCCTTGTCGGTACCGTACGGGTCTCCATCGTCCGGAATGGAAGTGATGATGCGCCGTGCTTCTTCGTAGAAGGCCTTGAAATCGCTTTTCCAGGGAATGCGTACGGTATAGAAGGTCTTTCCGGGGACGGCAATCGGAGTGGTGATGTCTACTGTGTCATGGTAGACCACCTGTCCGTCTTTGTCCCATCGGTAGCGGAATTCCTTGATTTCGTTGGCGGCACGGAGGATGGCATACAGGTAATACAGGAAAAAGGAATGCCCTTTGGCCTTGGCTTCGGCGTAAGCCTCCGTACAATCCACTTCGCTGGTGAGGGCAATCCAAGAGTTATGGAAGTCGCGGAAGAAGAGGTAATTGTCCTTCCGCTCCCAGGTGTCAATGTCAATCAGATGTTTCATGCGGGTTTGAATTTTTGTGCCACTTTCCGGTAGGTAGGCATCTCGATGTGTAATTGTTTTCCCAAGTCAATCATGTCGAAGAGCAGTCCCTGAATTTCCGATTCATGACCGCGGGCGATGTCCTTCTGCATGGAAGCCGTGCTGTGCGGGTCGAGCTTGTCGATGACCATCAGGTTGTAGGCAACCGGGTCGCTGGGGTAGCGGATACTCAGCTTTTCGCCTATCTGTGCGCTTTCACGCGACAGGCCGATGAAGGTGTCACGCACTTCGCCTTCGTGCTGCACTTCTCCCATCGGCACATCGTGATAAGCCCCCGTGCAGGCCATGGCGGAGATGAACGACCATTTGATGAAGGTATCGCGGTTGATATCGTCCGACACATCGACTTTGATGCCACATGCACGGAGCTCTTCGGCAATGGCTTCCAGCCGTTCGGGGGCAACATGTTGTTCCGGACGGGCTCCGAATACCAGGCGGAAGATGCTTCCCATCTGGCTGATTTCTCCTTCACCCGACACGAATCCCACAATGTAGATACAGCCGTCGAGTACTTTTACCGACGGTACGAGGCGTCCGATGCGGGGGCCGGTACCGTAGACATTGAGGATAGGAATGACCAGTGTGTCGGGAGTGGCAGCCCGTTCCAGCACTTCCTGAATGGAGTCGATGGAGTAGCCTTTCACGCAGACAAAAATCACGTCGGCTTTCCCCTGAAATTCTTCGGCGGTACAGGCTTTCACGGGGAGAAAATGTTCGCCTTTCAAATCCGATTTCAAATGCAATCCCTGACGGCAGATGGCCTCCAGGTGCTTTCCACGGGCGATACAAGTGACCTCCTTGCCTGCCAAGGCAAGAAATCCGGCGATGCATCCTCCTACACCGCCTGTTCCAATGATGAGATAGTTCATGGTGTAATCAATTTAGAGGGATAAAAAAAGCACGGAAGCGGTCGATGCTCCGTGCTGATGGGATGAGTTTTATACATTGAAGCGGAAGTGCATGATATCACCGTCTTCCACGATGTAATCCTTACCTTCCACATTGAGTTTTCCGGCTTCGCGTACGGCTGCTTCTGAACCGTAGTGGATGAAGTCGTCATACTTGATGACCTCGGCGCGGATGAAGCCTTTTTCAAAGTCGGTGTGGATGACACCTGCACACTGCGGAGCTTTCCATCCTTTGTGGAAGGTCCATGCGCGGACTTCCATCTTTCCGGCCGTGAAGTAAGTCTCCAAGTTCAGCAGCTTGTAGGCGGCCCGTATCAGTCGGCTCACGCCCGATTCTTCCAGCCCGATTTCCTGCAGGAACATCTGGCGGTCTTCGTAGGTTTCCAGTTCGGCGATATCCGCTTCCGTTTTGGCAGCCACAATCAGGATTTCAGCCCCTTCGTCCTTGACCGCTTCGCGAACCTGCTCTACATATTTGTTGCCGCTTACCGCACTACCTTCGTCCACGTTGCAGACATACAGCACTGGTTTGGAAGTCAGCAGAAAGAGGTCGTGTGCGATTTTCTGCTCGTCCTTTGATTCAAACTGTACGGTACGGGCTGATTTTCCTTGCAGCAGGGCATCGCGGTAGCGCACCAATACTTCGTAGGTTTGTTTGGCCACCTTGTCGCCTCCGGTCTGTGCCTGTTTCTGCACCTTCTGGATACGGCTTTCAATGGTTTCCAGGTCTTTCAGCTGAAGCTCTGTGTCGATAATCTCCTTGTCACGTACAGGATTCACATTGCCGTCCACGTGCGTTACGTTTTCGTCGTCAAAGCAGCGCAACACGTGCAGGATGGCATCCGTCTCACGGATGTTGGCCAGGAACTTGTTGCCCAGTCCTTCTCCCTTGCTGGCCCCTTTCACCAGTCCGGCGATATCCACAATTTCTACCGTGGTAGGAACGATGCGGTCCGGATCTACCAGTTCAGCCAGTTTGTTGAGCCGCTCATCGGGTACGGTAATGACTCCTACGTTCGGTTCAATAGTACAGAATGGGAAATTGGCTGCCTGCGCTTTCGCGTTGGACAGGCAGTTGAAGAGTGTCGATTTTCCGACGTTCGGCAAACCGACGATACCACATTGTAATGCCATAATTTATCGTTTGTTTTTAATCTATTTCTACAGATAATCCTCTAATTTTCTGCAAAGATAGTGAAAGGTAAGGGCAGAGACAAACGAAAACGCAATTTTCAAGTTTAAGTGTGAGGAAGTAGAGGACATAAAAAAGAGGCGCTCCTCACGAAGTGCCTCTTCTTTAATAAGAGAGTTTATGAATTTTCTTTATTTAATCATTTGTCCATTGTTACTGTCATTTCAGGAATCAGAATGAAATCATTCTTCTTGGAATTCCATTTGTAGTATTCTGTAGTTACACTCTTGTTGTCGTAAGTATAACGGATACACAAATCGTTTTCCCAGCAGTTGTTGTTTGCATTCCATTTCTGTGACATGTTTTCTGTCATCTGGTTATTGGCATTGTACTTGTAGTTATACTTCATGTAGTTGGTTAACATGTTGCCGTCTTTCTTATAGACAGTTTCAGCAACTTTCATTCCGTTAACTTCTTCTGCATTGTAAATCAAGTTGTTGTTCATTTTTGCCGCATAAGTCGACAAGTTCGCAATAAAAGTTATAACCAGAACAATTACACACTTTGCTAAATCCATCTTTTTCATATCTTTTTTATTTTAAGGTTTTACTTACTTTTTGTTTCTTTTGACGGTGCAAATGTAGTAAAAGCTTTGATATGTTGTATTCTTTCTCGCAAAAAAATGCAAGAAATTAGCAAAATGTCACCAATTAAGCATTTGTTAACAATATAGAATGATTAATGTGCTTCCAGCCAATTTTGACCCCAACCATAGTCTGCACGCAATGGAGCTTTCATTTTGTAAGCAGCTTCCATTTCAGATATCACAATTTGCTGTACTTTTTCTTTTTCTTCCGGCAAGACGCTGAAGTTTAATTCATCATGTACCTGAAGAATCATCTTGGATTGAATTCCTTCTTCCTGGAATCGTTGGTATATTCGTATCATGGCTACTTTAATGATATCGGCTGCGCTTCCTTGAATAGGGGCATTGATTGCATTTCGTTCGGCATAGCCTCTGACGACTGCATTTTTGGAGTTGATGTCGGGCAGATAACGTTTGCGCTTGAAGATGGTTTCAATGTATCCTTGTTCCCGTGCAAGCTGGATGCTTTTATCCATATAAGCCTTTACATCCGGGTAATTTTCGAAATAGCCGTCGATGAGTTCTTTGGCTTCTTTCCGGTCGACATTCAGTCGTTCGGCCAGTCCGAAAACCGAAATGCCATAAATGATTCCAAAGTTGGCTGTTTTGGCTTTGCTTCTTTGTTCTCGTGTGACGTCTTCCAGTTTCACCTTATATATTTTAGCTGCGGTGGCTGCATGAATGTCCTGACCTTTCTGGAAAGCCTCTATCATGTGAGGGTCTCCGCTTAAGTGTGCCATGATACGCAGTTCAATCTGTGAATAATCGGCCGAGAAGAATTCGCATCCGTCGTCTGGAATGAAGGCTTTCCGGATTTCCTTTCCGTCTTCATTGCGGATAGGGATATTCTGCAAGTTGGGGTTGCTTGAACTCAGTCGCCCGGTAGCAGTGACCGTTTGATTGAAAGAGGTGTGAATGCGTCCGGTGGCTGGATTGATCAGTAGGGGAAGGGCATCGATGTAGGTTCCCAGTAGTTTCTTCAGACCGCGATGTTCCAGTATCTTGGCTACGATTTCGTGCTTTCCTCTCAGGCTTTCCAGCACTTCTTCCGAGGTGACGTATTGCCCTGTTTTTGTTTTCTTGGCTTTTTCCACGATTTTTAATCGGTCGAACAACACTTCACCTACTTGTTTGGGAGACGCAATGTTGAACTCCATGCCGGCCAGTTGATGTACCTCTTCTTCTATCTGATTCATGCGTGTGGTGAAATGACGTGAAGTTTCCTTCAGTGCTTCTGTGTCGATACGCACTCCGTTTCTTTCCATGTAGGCCAGCACTGGAACCAATGGCATTTCAATTTCTTCGAATAATTTCTTTACATCGTTCTTCTCAAGTTCTTTTTCTAGTATGTGTTTTAACTTGAGAGTTACGTCGGCATCTTCGCAGGCATATTTGTAAACGGCTTCCGGTGCGAGGTCGCGCATGTTGCCCTGTTTTTTGCCTTTCGGTCCAATCAGTTCTTCAATTTTGATTGTTTCATATTTCAGATAGACTTCTGCCAGATAATCCATTCCATGACGCAGTTCGGGTTGAAGTACGTAGTGTGCAATCATGGTGTCGAACATTTTTCCTTTTAGTGTCACTCCGTAATTGGCCAGCATAATTAAATCGTACTTGATATTCTGGCCAATTTTGAGCGAATTGGGATTTTCAAAGGCCGGTTTAAATATATTTACAATTTTTAAAGCTTCCTCACGGTTCGCGGGTACAGGTACATAAAATGCCTGATTTTCGTGTATACTGAAGCTCATTCCCACCAATTCTGCTGTGATAGGGTCTGTTCCTGTGGTTTCCGTGTCTAGACTGAAAAAAATCTGATTTGTCAAATTTTGAGCTAATTCCTCCATTTTTTCTTGATTATCAATAAGTTGATAGTCGTATGGAAGAGATTCTAACCTCGTGAGATTTGAATTTTTGGCGTCGCCTGTATCTTCCTGCGCAAATAAGCCAAAGAGATCGGGTTGAGCAGTGGGTGAGGAGGGGGCCTTTTTTTCCGTTTTGATGACACGGTCGATTAGAGTACGGAACTCCAACATTTCGAACAGACGGCGAAGTTCTTCTTCGTCGGGCTCCTCTTTTTTCAGTGCATCCATGTCAAGCTGGACAGGTACATCAGTTTTGATGGTAGCCAGAAATTTGGAGAACATAATCTGTTCCTTGTTTTCTTCTACTTTCTTTTTGATGGCTCCTTTCAGTTCATCTGTATGGGTGAGCAGGTTTTCGATACTTCCGAACTGGGCAATCAGTTTTTGTGCGGTTTTTTCTCCCACTCCGGGACAGCCCGGAATGTTGTCGGCTGTATCGCCCATCAGGCCCAGCATGTCGATGACCTGAAGAGGAGACTGGATATCGAACTTGGCTTTGACCTCGTTGACGCCCATTATTTCGAAATCCTTGTCGCCGTACTTCGGACGATACATGAACACATGTTCCCCTACAAGTTGGCCGTAATCCTTGTCGGGGGTCATCATATAGGTGGTAATTCCTCTTTTCCCAGCTTCGGTGGCAAGTGTGCCGATGACGTCGTCAGCTTCATAGCCAGCCACTTCCAGGATAGGGATGCGATAGGCCCGGATGATGTCTTTTATGATAGGGACGGATTGCCGGATGGCCTCGGGGGTTTCTTCTCGTTGAGCCTTGTATGCTTGGTAAGCCTCATGGCGAAACGTAGGTCCCGACGGGTCGAAAGCAATGCCGATGTGGGTCGGATTCTCTTTTCTCAGCACTTCTTCCAGCGTATTGACAAACCCCAGGATAGCGGAAGTGTTAAGACCTTTTGAGTTGATGCGGGGATTCTTGATGAAGGCGTAGTAGGCACGATAAATCAGTGCATAAGCGTCTAGTAGAAATAGTTTCTCCATTCGTGTAAAAATATTAAGATTTTTCATGTAAATGTACAAAAAAATACGGTATTCAGTCTTTTATTATTACTTTTGTGGGCTTAAATAAATGTACATGAATAAAATTGATTTAATAAAGCAGCCTGTAGCAAAAGAATTGGAGGAATTCAGAGGGCTTTTTGAAGACTCTTTGACCAGTACAGATCCTTTATTGGGAGAGGTGCTGTCTTACGTCAAGAAGCGGAGTGGGAAGATGATGCGCCCTATACTGGTGATGCTGATGGCTAAGTTGTTCGGTACATTAAGCGATTCTACTTTTCATGCAGCCTTATCATTGGAGTTACTTCATACAGCTAGTCTGATTCACGACGATGTAGTGGATGAAAGTAACGAACGTCGTGGGCAGTCTTCTGTGAATGCCATTTATAATAATAAGGTATCGGTGTTGGTGGGTGATTACATGCTGGCTACAAGTTTGAAACATGCTGCGCATACCGGTAAGGTGGAGTTAGTAGAATTGGTGGCTTGCTTGGGGCAGGAACTTTCTGAAGGGGAGATTCTTCAGTTGGGCAATACCGGAAAGGAAGATTTTGCAGAAGATACTTATTTTGACATCATACGAAAGAAAACAGCAGCCTTGTTCAAGATTAGTGCGCAAAGTGGGGCGGTATCCGTGAATGCTTCTCCAAAAGAAGCGATGAAAGCGGCACTTTTTGGTGAAATGATTGGAATAGCTTTCCAAATAAAAGACGATATCTTCGATTATTTTGAGAATGCAGAATTAGGGAAGCCCACGGGAAATGATATGCTGGAAGGGAAACTTACACTGCCGGCTTTGTATGTATTGAATAAATTGCACGATACCTCTTTGAATGAACTGGCTTTACGGATACGGGCCTTGAATGCTTCGAAAGAAGAGATAGCCCAGTTTGTAGAAACGGTGAAAAGGGAAGGAGGCATTGAGTATGCCACTCAGAAAATGTATGAGTTCCGTGAGAAGGCATTGGCACTTTTGCCCGCTTCTACCGACGAAGCGATTAGGAATGCGCTGACTGCTTACATTGATTACGTGATTGAACGGAACAAGTAATTCGTTTTATAGATAAAGAAAAGCCCCTTTCGTTTGTGGTTTTCCACGATGGAAAGGGGCTTTTTATTTCATTTCTTTCTTCTGATTAGAAGAACTTGGTCTCACTGCCTACAATTTCTGAAAGCAGGAGGTTGGCCATGCGGCTAGTGCCCAGACGGAAGCGTTCGTTAGTCAGCCATTCTTCGCCCAGCAGTTCCTTGACGATGGTATAATATACCAGCGCATCGTGAACGGAATTGATGCCGCCTGCTGGCTTGAAGCCTACTTTTCGTCCTGTTTCCAGGAAATATTCCTTGATGGCCTGGCACATTACGTATGCTGCTTCCGGAGTAGCGGCAGGGCTTTCTTTTCCGGTAGAAGTCTTGATGAAATCTGCTCCGCAGTACATGGAAAGAATGGAAGCTTTCTTAATGTTAGAAGCAGTTTTCAAGGCACCTGTTTCTAGAATTACTTTCAAGTGCTTATCGCCGCATACTTCTTTCAGTTCCTCGATTTCATCGCACATTCCTTCGTAATCTCCAGTCAGGAATTTCCCTACAGAAATGACGATATCGATTTCATCGGCTCCGGCATGGAGTGCCATGGCTGTTTCGGCCACTTTCACTTCAATGAAAGTTTGTGAGGAAGGGAATCCTCCCGATACACAAGCAATCTTGACATCGTCTGCTTCCAAAGTATCGTTGACAATTTCGGCCATGTTGGGGTAGACGCAGATGGCGGCCACGTTTTTCAGGTCCGGATAACGATCTACAAACTCATTTACCTTTTCGGTAAACTTCATGACGCTCGGTTCGCTGTCTGTACATTTCAGTGTCGTCAGGTCGATGCAGTTGAAAAGGAATTTCTTTACCTCCAGGGTGTTGTTCTCTTCCAGATGTTTTTCGATGAGTTTCGCCGTTTTTGCTGCGATTTCATCGTCATTCAGCTCCGTATTATACTTGCGCAAGGCTTCGTCATACTTGCTGGTCTGGTTCGGATTTTCTCTTTCATCCTCGGGGGTATATCCGCCCCCATGTTCGCGATAATGTTCCATACTCTTTATAGTTTAGGGTTGTTTTTATGTCTGTCCTTGTCACGGTTTGTCTTTTTCTCCAGGTTCTTACGAAAGGCTTCTGTCAGGTCTACGCCTGTTTGATTGGCCAGGCAGAGCAGTACCCAGAGCACATCCGCCATTTCATCGCCTAGGTCGGTTTTTTCTCCCGCTTTGAACGACTGGTCGCCATACGTCCGTGCCATGATGCGTGCCAGTTCTCCCACTTCCTCAGTGAGCACGGCCATGTTGGTCAGTTCACTGAAGTATCTCACTCCATACGTCTTGATCCACGTATCTACCGTTTTCTGTGCTTCTTCCAGTGTCATAGTTATTCCTTGTTTTTGGTATCCATGCAGATGGTTACCGGTCCGTTGTTAATCAGTTCCACTTTCATGTCGGCTCCGAATTCACCGGTTCCTACCTCCTTTCCGAGGGCAATGCTCAGTTCGTTGCAGAAATAATTATAGAGGGGAATGGCAGTTTCATGCCCCGCTGCTCGGATATAAGAAGGGCGATTTCCTTTCTTGGTAGAAGCCATTAAAGTGAACTGGCTGATGACCAGAATTTCTCCTTGTACATCCAGAATGGATTTGTTCATTACTCCGTTTTCATCGTCAAATACGCGGAGGTTGACAATCTTTTTGCAAAGCCAGTCGGCATCTTCTTGGGTGTCGGCTTCTTCAATACCGACCAGTACCATGAAGCCTTCCTTGATGGCTGATTTGCATGTCCCGTCAATGGTGACGGAAGCACGTGTCACACGTTGTATCACTACTCTCATGTTTCTCTTCTTGTTTTTACAAAAGTAAGAAAATTATTTGGAATCCGACAGGGATTCCTTGACGCTTTTCGCCGCGCTTTCTCCGATGACCTCTGCAATTTCTTCCAGACTTGCCTGACGGATACGGGTCACGCTCTTGAACTTTTTCAGCAGAGCTGTCTTCCGTTTTTCCCCGATGCCTTTGATGGTGTCGAGGGCCGAGGCAATCTGACTCTTGCTTCTTTTTTCCCGATGGAAAGTGATGGCAAAGCGGTGCACTTCGTCTTGTATATTCTCCAGAAGATGGAAAAGGGGAGTACCTTGCTTGATGCCGAGAGTTTGAGGAGGGAATCCATACAGAATCTCCGACGTCCGGTGGCGGTTGTTCTTGGCCAGTCCAACGATGGGAATCTGCAGGTGCAATTCGTCTTCCACGACTTCGCGTACCACTTCCATTTGTCCCTTTCCACCGTCGGTCAGTATCAGGTCGGGCAGTTCACCCTGTTCTTCCAGAATACGGGAATAGCGGCGGCGTACCACCTCCTGCATGGATGCATAATCGTCGGGACCCACTACCGTTTTGATGAGGTATTTGCGATAGTCTTTTTTGCTGGGCTTGGCTTGTTTGAACACCACGCAGGCAGCTACGGCATCTGAGCCTTGGATATTGGAATTGTCGAAACATTCGATGTGGTTGGGCATTTTCTCCAGGTGAAGCTGTGCCTGGATTTCTTTCATCAACCGTACGCTTCGTTGCTCCGGATTGAGCTTTTCCGCTTGTTTCAACCGGTCCACTTTATACTGTTTGACGTTCATCAGCGAGAGGTCGAGCAGGTGTTTCTTTTCGCCTCTTTGAGGTACGGTGAACGTCACTCCGTTCATTTCCATGTCCAGTTCAAAGGGAACAATGATTTCCTTGGATGTGCTTTTGTATCGTTCCCTCATTTCCACGATGCCGAGAGAAAGTAATTCTTCCTTGCTTTCGTTCATCCGCAGCTTGTATTCGAAGGTGAAGGCTTGGTTGATGCATCCGTTGGTGATGTGCAGGTAATTGATGTAAGCCGTATTTTCGTCCGTTTCAATCGAAAAGACATCGATTTGGTGCAGGGTGGCACTGACCACCTCGCTCTTGGCGCGATAGCTTTCGATGAGCATGTATTGTTCCTTGACCTTCTGTGCTTCTTCGAAACGCATCTCTCCAGCCAACCGTTTCATCTCTTCCATCAGGGCATTGCTCACAGCCTGTGTGTTTCCTTTCAACAACTCTTTTGCCTGTGCGATGTGCTGCATGTATGCTTCGTGCGATTGCTGTCCGATGCAAGGTCCCAGGCAGTTCTTGATATGGTATTCCAGACACACCTTGAATTTTCTCTGTGCGATATTTTCGGGCGTCAGGGCGAGGTGGCAGGTGCGCAGCGGATATAGTTTCTTGATTAGCTCCAGAATCGCCATCATCGAAGGAATATGACTGTAAGGGCCGTAGTAGGTAGACCCGTCGCGAATGATTTTCCGGGTCTTGTAGATACGCGGAAAATACTCGTTGCTGACGCAGATGGAAGGGTAGGTCTTGTCATCTTTCAGCAAGACGTTGTAACGTGGCTTGTATTTCTTGATAAGGTTGTTCTCCAGCAACAGGGCATCCTCCTCCGTATTGACCACAATGTAGCGGATATCTGCAATCTTCGACACCAGCATCCGTGTCTTGGCCGATTGGTGGTCTTTGGAGAAATAAGAGTACACACGCCGCTTCAGGTTCTTGGCCTTTCCCACATAGATGATGACTCCCTCCTTGTTCAAGTACTGGTATATGCCCGGTCCTTCCGGAAGGTTCAATACGATTCCTTTCAGGTATTCGCCGGTATTTTCTTTCTTTTCTACCTCTTCCATGGTTGCTTATTTCAGGTTGAAAAGCAGCCTTCCCTGCAGGGGCTTTTCGCTCCTTGCAAAGAAGGCTGCTTGAATTCTTTTTATCAAACGGAAACTGCTTACAGCTTCAGCAAGGTAGTTACTTCTACGTTCTCATCAAAAGCTTTTCGGCCGTTCAGTCCTTCCAACTCGATGACGAAGTTGACATACGCTTGCTTTACCCCGCAGCGTTTCACCAGTCGGTGAGCGGCTGCCATGGTTCCTCCTGTAGCCAGCAGGTCATCGTGCAACAGCACTACGTCTTCCGGGCTGATGGCATCTTTATGAAGCTGGATGGTGTCGGTGCCATACTCCTTGGCGTAGGTCTCTTCTATCACTTCAGCGGGAAGCTTACCGGGCTTGCGGGCCATGATGAAGCCTGCTCCCAGACGAGCCGCTAAAGCGCCTCCCAGGATGAATCCTCTTGACTCGATTCCCACGACCTTCGTGATACCTTTGTCCTTGTACATCTCGTAAAGTTCGTCAATCATGCCCTGCAAACATTCAGGGTTTTTGAAGAGGGTAGTGACATCGTAGAACAAGATGCCGGGCTTGGGAAAATCAGGGATTTCCCGGAGGTTTTTCTTTAATGTTTCTTTGTTCATATCCAGTGTTTTATATGTAATCCTTAAATGAATTGTTTCACGTGAAACATGGCTTGTTTAGCGCCCCAGCAGCACGAGCAGCACATTGATGTCGCTGGGAGAGACGCCTGGAATACGGCTGGCCTGAGCCAGGGTTTCCGGGTCTATCTTCACGAGCTTCTGGCGTGCTTCTGTAGAGAGGGACTGCAGATTGGCATAGTCGAATTTGCCCTTGATGCGGATGGATTCCAACCGGTGAATCTTGTCGGCGATGGTCCGCTCGCGGTCGATGTATCCTTTGTACTTGATGCGGATTTCGGCGGCCTCTATCACCTCCTCTTTGCGGTCGTCAAACTTATCCAGCTCGGCTTGGAAGACGGGGATGTGTGGGGCGATATTTTCAATGGTAATTTGCGGACGGCTGATTAAATCTACCAGCTTGCATCCATGGGTGAGCTGGGCCGTACCCAGGCTTTCCAGCGCCTCGTTTATCTTGTCGGCTTTGACCGAGAAATTATTGACGAAGTTGACCAGGTGGTCGATGGCTGCCCGTTTCTTTTGGAAGATGGCGTAACGGTCTTCCTTCACCAATCCCAGCTGGTAGGCCCGTTCCGTCAGTCGCATGTCGGCATCGTCCTGACGGAGCAGGATACGGTATTCGGCTCTCGACGTAAACATACGATAAGGTTCGTCCACTCCCTTCGTCACCAGGTCGTCAATCAGTACGCCGATGTAAGCTTCGTCACGTCCCAGGATGAAGGGCTCTCCACCGTGGCAGTTCAAGTGTGCGTTGATGCCGGCAATGATTCCCTGGCCGCCCGCTTCTTCGTATCCGGTCGTTCCGTTCACCTGTCCGGCAAAGAACAGGTTCTTCACCACCTTTGATTCCAGTGTATGCTTGAGCTGGGTCGGGTCGAAATAATCGTATTCGATGGCATATCCCGGACGATATACCACCAGGTCTTTGAAGCACGGAATCTTCTTCAACGCTTCCAGCTGAATCTCCATCGGCAGGGAAGAAGAGAATCCGTTCAGGTAAAGTTCACGGGTAGTTTCTCCCTCCGGCTCCAGGAAAAGCTGGTGTTGGGGTTTGTCGGGGAACGTCACAATTTTGGTCTCGATGCTTGGGCAGTAACGCGGTCCGATGCTCTTGATTTGTCCGTTGAAAAGGGGAGAGTCGGCCAGTCCTTTCCGCAGGGTGGCATGTACTTCCTCATTCGTAAAGCAGGTCCAGCACTGCAGTTGTTGCAGGTGGCGCGGTTCGCTGATGAACGAAAAACGGTGGAAATCGTTTTCTCCATCCTGTGTATCCATCAAGTCAAAGTGGACACTCTTTCCGTCGATACGTACTGGTGTACCGGTTTTCATTCGTCCGGCCGTGATACCGTGCCGGGTGATGGATTCGGTGAGGTGGTAAGAAGCCGGTTCCGCACAGCGTCCGCCTGCCAGCATCTTATGTCCGATGTGCATCAGTCCGTTCAGAAACGTACCTGCAGTGAGCACGATACATTTGGCATGGAACGTCACGCCCCAGCAAGTCACCAGTCCTGTCACTTCTCCGTTTTCTACCAGCAGTTCCTCCACAGTGTCCTGCCAGATCTGCAGGTTCGGCAGATTTTCGAGTACCTCTCTCCAGGCCCAGATAAATTTGCCACGGTCGCATTGCGCACGCGGACTCCACATGGCCGGACCCTTGGAACGGTTCAGCATGCGGAACTGGATAGCCGTCTTGTCGGTCACCAGTCCCATGTATCCTCCCAGGGCATCAATCTCTCTGACAATTTGTCCCTTGGCGATACCTCCGACCGCTGGGTTACAACTCATCTGCCCGATTTTGTTCATGTCCATGGTAATCAGGCAGGTCTTCGAGCCCAGATTGGCTGCAGCGGCTGCAGCCTCACATCCGGCATGACCGGCACCAATTACGATTACATCATACTTAAAATCCATTCGTTTTTATGTTTTTATTTCTTCTGCAAAAATACGAATTACATGAAATCTTTCCGCATTTCCAGGGCCTTGTTTTCGGCAGCCTCCATGATTTCGCGTTCGCCGGGACCCTTGTCGTTGATGCCGCACAGGTGCAGGATGCCGTGGATGATGACGCGGAAAAGTTCTGTTTCATACGGGGCTTCAAACTGCACGGCGTTGGTCCGTACGGTATCCAGGCTGATGAACAAGTCGCCCGACAACCGTTTCCCTTCACAGTAGTCGAAGGTGATGATATCTGTATAATAATCGTGTTGCAGGTATTGTCGGTTCACCTCCAGAATCTTTTCGTCCGAGCAGAATATGTAGGCAATTTCGCCCACTCTTTTTCCGTAACTCTCCGCTACGGCTTTGATCCATGCGGTGGTTTCACGCTGCTTGATGGCGGGCATTTCCACGCCTTCGGTTTGATAACTGATCATAATGGTATGTTAATTGAAAAATAAATATCCGATAAAGATGGCGGCCAGTACGCCGGCAAAATCGGCAATCAGTCCGCAGGGGACGGCATGCCGGGTGCGGGTTACGCTCACACTCCCAAAGTAGACAGCCAGGATGTAGAACGTGGTATCGGTGGAACCTTGGAAAATGCAGGCCAGGCGTCCCACAAAAGAATCGGCTCCGTACGTGGTCATGGCATCTACCATCAGGCCGCGAGCTCCGCTTCCGCTCAACGGTTTCATCAAGGCGGTAGGCAAGGCTCCAACAAACTGGTCGTCCAGTCCACAGCCTCTCACCAGTGTGGCGATGCCTTGTATCAGAAAGTCCATGGCTCCTGAAGCTCGGAAGACCCCGATGGCTACCAGAATGGCCACAAGATACGGGATGATTCTCACGGCAGTGGAGAAACCTTCCTTGGCTCCTTCCACGAACGCATCATAGACATTGACTTTCTTTCGTACGCCTGCCACAATGAAACCGATGATAATCAGAAAAAGGAAGACATTGGCAAAAGTGGTAGAGTAGAGATCAATCTGTTGTCGGGTGAGTAGGTGGAAAAAATAGATGATACCCGCGATGAAAAGGCTGGCTCCTCCCAAAAACAGGAGGATGGTACGGTTCAGCAGATTGATACGCTGGTATACGCTGACCGCAAGGATACCGGCCAGGGTCGAGAAGAACGTGGCCAGTAGGATAGGCACAAATACGTCGGTCGGTTGGGCCGCTCCCAGCTGTGCCCGATATACCATGATGCTGATAGGAATTAAGGTCAGTCCCGAAGTGTTCAGCACCAGAAACATGATCATCGGGTTGCTCGCCGTGTCTTTCTTCGGGTTCAGTTCCTGCAACCCCTCCATCGCTTTCAGTCCAAGAGGAGTGGCTGCGTTGTCCAGTCCCAGCATGTTGGCCGCCAGGTTCATGAAAATACTGCCCGTCACCGGATGTCCTTTCGGAATATCTGGAAACAGTTTCGAGAATAGCGGACTGAGCAGCCGGGCAAAAAGCTGGATCACGCCTCCCTTTTCTCCAATCTTCATGATGCCGAGCCAAAGCGAAAGTACGCCGGTCAGTCCCAAAGATATTTCAAAAGCTGTCTTCGATGAGTCGAAGGTCGAGTTGATAATTGCTGGAAAAACAGTCGTGTCGCCAAAGCACACCAGTTTCACGAGGGCCACCCCGAAAGCCAGCAGAAAGAATGCAATCCAGATGTAGTTTAATGCCATTTTCTGTCTAAGTATAATTCATGATTAATCTGTGTTACAAAAGTATATATTTTCTTTGTCACTACCTTCACCTTCTTTGAAAACATATAACTTTGTGTGTATGAAAAGTTTTCCGTTACGTTACATACGTTGGGGCATAGAAGCTCTTTTGTTAGGGCTTGTTTTTCTTTGCCGTTATTGGCCGGCGGCGGGTGAGGTATATGCCCGCTACGTCTATCCCGTGCTGTCTGCCGTGTTGTCCGCTTTGGTAGCATGGATTCCGTTCTCGGTGGAGGAATGGCTGGTCATCGCTTTCGCCCTCCTTTTCATCGGCTTGCCGTTCTGGGCCCGTCGCCGCAGAAAAGGTTGGAGATGGGTGTTGCGAGCCGAAGTGGAGTGCGCGGTAATCTGTTACCTCTGGTTTTATTGGGGATGGGGAATCAACTATTTCCGAAAAGATTTCTTTATCCGTTCCTCTACCGAACCGGTAACTTATGTCGCAGCCGACTTTCACCGTTTTCTGGCTGCTTATACTGATTCCTTGAATGCCTCGTACACGATGAGTGCGTTTCCTGCTTCCACAGAAATCGAGGAGGAGGTGAAGCAGTTGTATGCACGGGTTCCTTCCCGATTTGGACTTTCCAGTCCTCGCAGCTACCAGCATCCTAAGTCGGTTGCTTTCAATGCCCTTTATTCCGGTGTCGGAGTTTTGGGATACATGGGGCCTTTCTTCTCTGAGTCGCAGTTGAACCGAGAGTTGCTTCCTTTGCAATGGCCTTTCACCTATGCTCATGAATACGCCCATTTGCTCGGGGTGAGCAGCGAAGCCGAAGCCAATTTTTGGGCCTATCAGATTTGCATCCGTTCCCAGTCGCCGTCGGTCCGTTATGCCGGTTATTTTGGTTTGCTGCCCTATGTCCTCTCGAATGCTGTCGGTTTGCTGGATGAAGAAGCTTATCAGCAGTTGTGCCGTTCCATCCGTCCGGAGGTGTGGAAGGCCCTTCGGGAAAAGGAAGCTTATTGGGATTCGAAGTACAGCCCGTGGGTAGGACGGCTGCAGGCGCAGATTTATGAATGGTACCTGAAAGGCAATCAGATTTCTTCCGGCCAGAAAAATTATGGAGAAGTAATCTCCATGGTCTTGTCTTTGCCGTCAGGCTGGTGGCGATGAGCCTGCGAGAATGTAAAAAACGTGGTCAACTGCCCGGAAAGAGATGAATTTTGAAGTCTCGCGAGGGAAAAGTATTTTATTTTCTTGTAAAACAATAAATTGCGAAAAATCGGGTTCTCCCAATCTGGAAGACAAGTGAAAAGAAAACTTAAAATATGACTTTTCTGCTGCTTGTGGGAAGCGGTGCCAGTTTTCCTCTGCTGTTGCTTAAAGTGTGAAAATCAGTGAATGGACCAGATTTTCAGAGAAAAAGCATTATCTTTACAGCCTTAATTTTTCTAAACTCACAGCGAACGAAAGAAAATTATATCACAATGACTGTCACTATTAAGAAAGTTACGACGAAGAAAGAACTGACAAAGTTTATTCGTTTCAATTACGAGCTTTATAAAAATAATCCTTATTCTGTTCCCGATTTGTATGATGATATGCTGAATACTTTTAATCCGGAAAAGAATGCTGCATTTGAGTTCTGTGAAGCGGATTATTTTTTGGCCTATCGGGGAGATGAGATTGTAGGGCGTGTAGCTGCTATTATCAATCACCGGGCCAATGATACTTGGCACAAGAAAGAAGTCCGTTTTGGCTGGCTTGATTTCATTGATGAAGAAGAAGTTTCGGCTGCCTTGTTGGATGCCGTAGCCAAGTGGGGAAAAGAAAAAGGTATGGAGGCCATTGTTGGTCCGCTGGGATTTACCGATATGGATGCGGAAGGCATGTTGGTAGAAGGTTTTGATCAATTAGGAACGATGGCTACTATTTATAATTACTCTTATTATCCAGAACACATGGAGCAGTTGGGCTTTCAGAAAGAAGCCGATTGGGTAGAATACAAGCTCACTGTTCCACATCAGCTTCCTGATAAGTTTGTACGTATTTCTGAGATTATACTTCAGAAATATAAATTGAAAATCAAAAAACTCAAACGAAGCGAAATCAAGAAACAACATTACGGACAGAAAATCTTCGATCTGATTAATGAAGCATACGCTCCGCTTTATGGATATTCCCAGATGACACAGGGGCAAATCAATCAATATGTAAAGATGTATCTTCCCCTGATAGATTTGCGTATGGTGTCTTTGGTGGAAGATGAAGAAGGTAACTTGGTAGCTGTGGGTATTGCCATGCCTTCGTTGTCGGTAGCTTTGCAGAAAGCCAAAGGCAAGATGTTGCCTTTTGGTTGGTATTATTTGCTGAAAGCATTGTTCATCAAACGTCCACGTGTGCTTGATTTGTTGTTGGTCGGAGTAAAGCCTGAATATCAAAGCAAGGGGGTTAATGCCTTGTTGTTCTATGATTTGGTACCTATCTTCCAGCAAATGGGATTTGAATACGGTGAGAGCAATCCGGAATTGGAACTTAATAAGAAGGTGCAGGCACAATGGAGTGCTTTCGAGTCGGTTCAGCACAAGCGCCGCCGGGCTTATAAAAAAATGATTTAATTGTCAAAAAGGGGTTATATAATATATGGAAGAAATTAACGAACACACTGTTTCTTCCGCCAGCTATACGGAAGAGAACATTCGCCACTTGAGCGATATGGAGCATGTGCGTACGCGTCCAGGTATGTATATTGGGCGATTGGGCGATGGGTCACAGGCTGAGGATGGTATTTACGTATTACTGAAGGAAGTGGTAGACAACAGTATCGACGAGTTCAAGATGGGAGCTGGGAAACGTATCGAGATTCAGTTGGAAGATAACTTGCGTGTGTCCGTGCGTGACTATGGTCGAGGTATCCCTTTGGGTAGTTTGGTCGATGCCGTCTCTATGTTGAATACGGGAGGAAAATACGATACTAAAGCTTTCAAAAAAAGTGTGGGGTTAAACGGAGTTGGTGCAAAAGCGGTTAATGCATTGAGTTCTTATTTTGTGGCCTGGAGTGTCCGTGACGGACAGATGCGTAAGGCTGTGTTTGAACGTGGAGAGCTGATTAGTGACGAAACGTGTACTACCGACGAGGAAAACGGTACTTATATCTTTTTTGAACCCGATGATACCCTGTTCCTAAACTATCGCTTCCGTCCGGAGTTCATCGAGACCATGCTCCGTAACTATACCTATTTAAATACGGGTCTTTCCATTTATTATAACGGTCACCGCATTGTAAGCCGTAATGGACTGGAAGACTTGCTGAACGACAATATGACGGCACCAGGTTTGTATCCTATCGTACATCTCATGGGTGAGGATATCGAGATTGCTTTCACCCACAGTGCACAGTACGGCGAAGAATACTATTCGTTTGTCAATGGACAGCATACCACCCAAGGAGGAACTCATCAGAGTGCCTTCAAGGAACACATAGCCCGCACTATCAAGGAATTTTACGGAAAAAACCTCGAATACCAGGATATTCGCAATGGATTGGTGGCCGCTATTGCCATCAATGTGATTGAACCAACTTTTGAGAGTCAGACCAAGATCAAGTTGGGCTCGCTGACTATGGCTCCCGAGAAAGATTCTGAGGGTAATCCTTATCCACTTTCCGGAGTCAGTGTCAATAAGTTTGTGGGCGATTTCGTGAAAGAGCAGGTAGATAACTATCTTCACAAGCATTCCGACGTAGCAGAAATTCTGTTGCAGAAAATTCAGGAGTCTGAGAAAGAACGTAAGGCCATTGCAGGTGTGACGAAAATTGCTCGCGAACGCGCCAAGAAAGCCAATTTGCACAACCGCAAACTGCGCGATTGCCGCATTCATCTCAACGACCAGAAGGGTGGTAAGAAAGACGAAGAAGACGATCCACGCCTGGAAAGTTCTATCTTTATCACCGAGGGAGATTCGGCCAGCGGTTCCATCACAAAGAGCCGTGATGTCAACACACAGGCCGTGTTCAGCTTGCGTGGTAAACCGTTGAATTCATTTGGGCTGACTAAGAAGGTGGTGTATGAAAATGAAGAGTTCAATCTTTTGCAGGCGGCTTTGAATATTGAGGACGGACTCGATGGGCTTCGTTATAATAAAGTAATTGTAGCTACTGATGCCGATGTAGACGGTATGCATATTCGTTTGTTAATGATTACTTTCTTCTTGCAGTTCTTTCCTGACCTTATCAAAAAAGGCCATGTATATATTCTGCAAACCCCCTTATTCCGCGTACGTAACCGTAAGAAAGGCGTGTATGAGACTATCTACTGCTATTCGGACGAAGAGCGGTTGGCGGCTATCAAGAAACTGAGTCCCAATCCGGAAATCACTCGATTCAAAGGGCTGGGAGAAATCTCCCCTGACGAGTTCCGTCATTTCATCGGAAAAGATATGCGTTTGGAGCAAGTGAGTCTCCGCAAAACTGATGCCGTGAAAGAACTACTGGAATTTTATATGGGAAAGAACACCATGGAACGCCAGAATTTTATCATCGACAACTTGGTGGTGGAAGAAGACTTGATAAATGAAGAATGAACAATTAATACTTGTCAATTATCAGTGATGAAAAGAGCTATATTTCCAGGCACATTCGACCCGTTTACTATCGGCCACTATTCCGTGGTGAAGCGTGCCTTGACTTTTATGGATGAAATCATTATCGGTATTGGAGTGAACGATAAGAAGAAAACCTGGTTCCCCACCGAACGGCGTGTGGAGATGATTCGGAAACTTTATGCCGACGAACCTCGTATTACCGTCGAGGCATACGACAATCTGACGGTGGATTTTGCCCGCGAACGGGGAGCCGGATTTATTATCCGTGGCATCCGTACCGTACATGATTTTGAATATGAAGAAACCATTGCCGATATCAACCGTAAGTTGGCCGGTGTGGAAACCATTCTGCTCTTTACAGAGCCGGAACTGACAGCAATCAGTTCTACCATTGTGCGCGAATTGTTGCAGTATGGCAAGGATGTGTCTGCGTTTCTGCCCGAAGGAATGGAAATAGATAACAAATAAACCTTTCAGCACATGAAAATCAGAAAATATATATTAACGTGTTTTTGTGGATTAGCTGTATGGACAGCTTTGTCTGCACAGAACAAACTGCTTGACTCTCCCTCGCGTAAGTTGCAGCTGGCAGAATTTGCCATCTCTAACTTGTATGTCGATAAAGTGGATGAAGATAAATTGGTGGAAACCGCCATTGTCAGCATGCTTGAAAAGCTCGATCCGCATTCCACTTATTCCGATCCGGAGGAAGTGAAGAGGCTCAATGAACCTTTACAAGGAAATTTCGATGGCATCGGTATTCAGTTCAATATGGCTACCGATACACTATTCGTTATTCAGCCCGTGTCGGGAGGACCTTCCGAGAAAGTTGGTATTCTGGCAGGAGATCGTATTATCGAAGTTAACGATACGGTAATTGCCGGTGTAAAGATGAATACGGAGGAAGTGATGCGTCGTTTGCGTGGTCCTAAAGGCTCTACAGTGACGGTGAAAGTACTTCGTGCCGGTGTCAAGGAATTGTTGCCATTTACCATTAAGCGTGACAAGATTCCCGTATACAGTTTGGATGCCTCCTATATGGTGGAAGGTCAGATTGGCTATATCCGCGTGAATCGTTTTGCTGCTACTACTGGTAAGGAGTTTACCGATGCACTTCATAAACTTCAGAAACAGGGCATGAAAGACCTGATACTTGATTTGCAAGGGAATGGCGGTGGTTACTTGAATGCAGCCATTAGTCTGTGTGACCAAATACTGGGTGAAAAAGAATTGATAGTGTATACCGAGGGCCGTCGTAATCCGCGTTCGGAGTTTACTGCAAAAGGCGACGGTGATTTCCAGCAGGGCCGTTTGGTGGTACTTGTCGATGAATTTTCGGCTTCGGCCAGTGAGATTGTGACCGGAGCTATTCAGGATTGGGATAGAGGAATTGTAGTTGGTCGTCGTACCTTTGGAAAAGGGTTGGTGCAACGTCCCATTGATTTACCCGACGGGTCAATGATTCGTCTGACAGTGGCCCGTTACTACACCCCTTCAGGACGTTGTATCCAGAAGCCTTATGAGAGTATCGAGAAATATAACAAGGATTTGATTGACCGTTATAATCGGGGAGAGATGATGAGTGCCGACAGCATTCATTTTCCTGATTCACTCAAGGCAAAGACCTTGAAATTGGGACGTACGGTGTATGGGGGAGGAGGCATCATGCCTGATTATTTTGTGCCTATTGATACCACAATGTATACCGATTATTATTTGTCGCTTCGTGATAAAGGAGCCATGGTACAATTGAATATCAAACTTATTGACCGTTACCGGAAGGAATGGCTCAGGCGGTATAAGAATTTTGAGCGTTTTAACCGTGAGTTTGAGGTGACAAAAGAAATGCTTGATGAACTAGTGGCTCAAGGAACTTCCATGGGCATTACTTATAACGAAACGCAGTTTCACACAGCCTTACCTTTAGTCAAGACCCAGCTGAAAGCTTTGTTGGCCCGTGACATTTGGGATATGAATGAATATTTCCAGGTGATTAATCAGTTGAATGAGAGCATGAAAAAAGCCGTAGAGTTGTTGCGTCAGCCAGGAATGAATTTTCCCAAGAGGTAGAACCTGATGAATACTTTTATGTTTTGGATAAAATGAAAGCATGTGCTCTATAAAGCGCAAAGGCATTTGAATCAAAGCATTTTTATGTTTTTGATTCAAATGCCTTTGCGCTTTTTCTTGCTCTTCAAATCGCTTTTTTTGATTACAGAATTTTTTCCATAATCTGTTGTATTATCTGAATAAATCTTCTAATTTTGCATCATCAATTGGACTGTGGAATACGAATTTATAGTTCTAACAATTAAATAATTTAAATTCAATCATTTATGTGGTTAAGTAATTCATCTATTGGAAGGAAAGTGGTGATGAGCGTCACAGGTATCGCCCTTGTCCTGTTTCTGACATTTCACATGGCGATGAACTGTGTTGCTTTGTTCTCAGGCGAGGCATACAACATGGTTTGTGAGTTCCTCGGCGCTAACTGGTATGCACTGGTAGCTACTGTCGGACTGGCTGCCTTGTTTGTAATTCACATCATCTACGCTTTCTGGCTGACGATGTTGAACCGTGCTGCACGTGGTCACGAACGTTATGCGGTGACAGCAAAACCGAAAAACGTGGAATGGGCATCTCAGAACATGCTGGTACTGGGTATCATCGTTATCTTGGGTTTGGCTCTTCACTTTGTGAACTTTTGGAGCAAAATGCAGTTCGCTGAAATCGTGGGCAACCCGATGATGGGAGGTCTTCATGCAGCCGACGGTTATGGCTACATCCTGCAGACATTCTCTAATCCGGTGTTCTTTGTACTGTACATCATCTGGCTGATTGCTTTGTGGTTCCATTTGACTCACGGATTCTGGAGTGCTATGCAGACCCTGGGTTGGAACAACACCATCTGGATTAACCGCTGGAAATGCATCTCAAATATCTATTCTACTATCATCGTTCTTGGTTTTATGGTAGTAGCAGTTGTGTTCTTCTTGAAGAGCCTGATGGGTTGCGGTGCTTGCTAATTTAAGTGTAACTGATTAAATTGAAAAAACATTATGACTAAGATACTTGATTCTAAGATTCCTGAAGGCCCGATAGCTGAGAAATGGACCAATTATAAAGCTCACCAGAAACTGGTGAACCCGGCTAACAAACGTCGCCTGGACATCATCGTGGTAGGTACTGGTTTGGCAGGTGCTTCTGCTGCTGCTTCTCTGGGTGAAATGGGATTTCGCGTATTTAACTTCTGTATTCAGGACTCTCCGCGTCGTGCACACTCTATTGCTGCACAGGGTGGTATCAACGCAGCCAAGAACTATCAGAACGACGGTGACTCTGTATATCGTCTGTTCTATGATACAGTGAAAGGTGGTGACTACCGTGCACGTGAAGCTAACGTATATCGTTTGGCTGAAGTGTCAAACAACATCATCGACCAGTGCGTGGCACAGGGTGTTCCTTTCGCTCGTGAATACGGTGGTACACTGGCTAACCGTTCATTCGGTGGTGCACAGGTATCTCGTACTTTCTATGCCAAAGGTCAGACGGGTCAGCAGCTGTTGCTGGGTGCATACTCTGCATTGAGCCGTCAGGTAGGTGCAGGTACTGTAAAACTGTACACTCGTTATGAAATGGAAGACATCGTCATCGTAGACGGTCGTGCACGTGGTATCATTGCCAAGAACCTGGTAACGGGTAAGCTGGAACGTTTCGCAGCCCATGCAGTGGTAATCGCTACTGGTGGTTACGGTAACACTTACTTCCTGTCTACCAACGCCATGGCTTGTAACTGTACAGCTGCCATGTCTTGCTACCGTAAAGGTGCCTTGTTTGCCAATCCGGCTTACGTACAGATCCACCCGACTTGTATCCCGGTACACGGTGACAAGCAGTCTAAGTTGACTTTGATGTCTGAATCTTTGCGTAACGACGGTCGTATCTGGGTTCCGAAGAAACTGGAAGATGCCAAAGCATTGCAGGCAGGTACCATGAAGCCGACAGACATCCCTGAAGAAGACCGTGACTACTATTTGGAACGTCGTTATCCGGCATTCGGTAACCTGGTTCCGCGTGACGTAGCTTCACGTGCTGCCAAGGAACGTTGCGACCATGGTTTTGGTGTGAACAACACCGGTCTGGCTGTTTATCTGGACTTCTCTGAATGTATCGAACGTCTGGGCTTGGATGTAGTTCGTCAACGTTACGGTAACCTCTTCGATATGTATGAAGAAATCACTGACGTCAATCCGGGTGAAGTAGGAAAAGAAATTAACGGTGTGAAATACTATAACCCGATGATGATTTATCCGGCTATCCACTATACAATGGGTGGTATTTGGGTAGACTATGAACTGCAGACTACTATCAAGGGTCTGTTTGCCATCGGTGAATGTAACTTCTCTGATCACGGTGCCAACCGTCTGGGTGCATCTGCATTGATGCAGGGTCTGGCCGACGGTTATTTCGTATTGCCTTACACTATCCAGAACTATCTGGCCGACCAGATTACCGTTCCTCGTTTCTCTACCGACCTGCCTGAATTTGCAGAAGCAGAAAAGGCTGTTCAGGACAAGATTGACCACCTGATGAACATCAAGGGTAAGAAGTCTGTCGATTCTATCCACAAGGAATTGGGTCGTGTGATGTGGGAATACGTCGGAATGGGACGTACGGCAGAAGGCTTGAAGACTGGTCTGGCCAAGCTGAAAGAAATCCGTAAGGAATTCGAAACCGAACTGTTCATCCCGGGTTCTAAGGAAGGTATGAACATTGAGCTGGATAAAGCTATCCGTCTGAACGACTTCATCACAATGGGTGAGCTGATTGCTTACGATGCATTGAACCGTAACGAATCTTGCGGTGGTCACTTCCGTGAAGAATACCAGACTGAAGAAGGTGAAGCAAAACGTGATGATGCCAACTTCTTCTACGTAGCTTGCTGGGAATACCAGGGAAGCGACGACAAGGCTCCGGTATTGTACAAAGAACCGCTGGTTTACGAAGCTATCAAAGTACAGACTCGTAACTATAAGAGCTAATCAGTGAAGTTAAACAATTAAAGAATCTAAGTAAAATGGATAAAAATATATCATTTACGCTGAAAATTTGGCGTCAGAACGGACCTAAGGATAAAGGTCATTTCGATACATTCCAGATGAAGGATATCCCGGGTGATACTTCTTTCCTGGAAATGCTGGATATCTTGAACGAACAGCTCATCGAAGCAGGAAAAGAACCGATTGTATTCGACCACGACTGTCGTGAAGGTATCTGCGGTATGTGCTCATTGTATATCAACGGACATCCTCACGGACCTGCTACAGGCGCTACTACCTGCCAGATTTACATGCGTCGTTTCAATGACGGCGATGTGATTACGGTGGAACCGTGGCGTTCTGCCGGTTTCCCGGTCATCAAGGACTTGATGGTTGACCGTTCGGCATACGACAAAATCATGCAGGCTGGTGGTTTCATCAGCGTGCGTACGGGTGCTCCTCAGGATGCCAACGCTATCCTGATTCCGAAGACCGTTGCCGATGAAGCCATGGACGCTGCCACTTGTATCGGTTGTGGTGCTTGTGTAGCTGCTTGTAAGAACGGTTCAGCCATGCTGTTCGTTTCTGCCAAGGTGAGCCAGTTGAACCTGCTGCCTCAGGGCAAGCCGGAAGCATTGCGCCGTGCAAAGGCCATGATTGCCAAGATGGACGAGCTGGGCTTCGGTAACTGTACGAACACTCGTGCCTGCGAAGCTGAATGTCCGAAATGCGTATCTATCAGCAACATCGCCCGTTTGAACCGCGATTTTATCAAGGCCAAACTGAAAGACTAATTGTCAACTATTTCTGAATAAACAAAGATTCGCCCCGGAGCAGATATTGTTTCGGGGCGAATTGTTTTTTCTATTGCTAAATAGTTTTAAAAAGCTGAAAATCAAGCTGTGAATACTTGCATAGAATAAGTGTTATTCTTACATTTGTCACGTGATTTTTTTCATAGTATTAGATTTAAGGTTAACAAGGTTGGGAGAAAGCGTTCTCCCATTTTTTTTGCCCGTTTATGTCATCTTATAGACTCCTCCTGCCAAAGCGCGGACCACGCCTTTCATTTCCAGATTGAACAGCAGGCTGGTCATGCGGTTGATAGCGATGTTGGTCTCCACCACGAGTGTGTTGACCTGAATGCCATCGGGGTGTTTCTTTAAATGAGTGACCACCTGTTCTTCTTCGGGTGTCAGTTCCGGGAAAAGCTGTCGCTGGACGACTTGGGGAACAACGGGGGTATGGTCCCAGTTCATGGCTTTTACCACGTCTTCTGCGCTCTGTATCAAGGCGGCGCGGTTTTTTTGTATCAGTACGTTGCAGCCCGTGGAGTAGGTATCGCCCACACGGCCCGGAAAGGCGAAACAGTCGCGCTGGTAGCTTTCGGCAATTTCCGCTGTAATCAAAGAACCTCCCTTGGGACCAGATTCCACCACGAGGGTGGCGTCGCTGAGCCCGGCTACGATGCGGTTGCGCTTCACGAAGTTTTGTCGGTCGGGATTGGTGCCGCTCATGAATTCGGTAAGCAGTCCGCCCTGCGTCAGCATTTCGGTAGCCGTGCGGCGGTGTACGGCAGGATAGATGCGGTCTAGCCCGTGAGCCAGTACGCCGACGGTGTCGAAGCCGCGGGAGAGGGCTTCCCGGTGGGCGTGAATATCAATGCCGTAGGCCAGTCCGCTCACAATCAGCGTGTCGGGCAGCAGAGTGCTGAGCTCCTGCATGAACCGCTGGCAGAGCGATTTGCCGTAGTCGGTGGCGTTTCGGGTACCCACGATGCTCAGAATGTGCCGGCTGTTCAAGTTGGCCGAGCCTTTGTAGAACAGCACGAGCGGGGCGTCGGGACATTCGCGGAGGCGGGAAGGATAGGTTTCGTCGTCTTCGGTCAGGCATTGAATCTGATGTTTCTGTGCAAACGACAGTTCAGCTTCGCACACGCGGAACACTTCGGTATGCTGGAAGGCGGTAGCTATCTTGGGTGACAGGCCGGGGATGAGGGCCGGCAGTTCGCGGGCATGTTCAAAAAGTTTTGTGGCACTTCCGGCAGCCTGAATCAGGTGGCGGGCACTTACCAGACCGATGCCGGGCAGAAGGGGCAGGGCCAAACGGCAGAGGAGTTCTTTTTCGTTCATTTCAGGTAAGGCGCAAAGATTTCATTGAACAGGGGGCTGTCGCCCAGTCGTCCGTTAATGACACACACGGTTTCTACGGTCGATTTGATGACGGGTTTCAGGTCGGGCAGACGGTAGATGTCCTGTACAAAGACGTATTTGATACCTTCTTTGCGGAGAGCCAGCCGGGAAATGAACTCGTCACCGCTGGTCAGCGGGGTCTTGAAGGCCATGTTCAGGCGGGCTACCACGGGGTCGATGCCTTGCTGGTGGAGCTGGGCGAAACTGACGCCGACGGAGGTCAGAAACTCATGGCGGGTATGCTCGATGTAGTGCTGGTAATTTGCGTTGTTGACGATTCCTTGCAGGTCACATTCATAGTCGCGGACCTTCATTTTCAGTTCAAAGATGTAATTCTCCATGCGGGTGAGATTTATGTATTTCTACAAAGATAAGGAATTATTCCTATATTTGCGGAATATGAAAGAGAATGTACCGGTAATTTATGCGGCCCCTTTGCAGGGCTTTACGGAAGCGGCGTGGCGCAATGCCCATGCGCAGTGCTTTGGAGGGGTGGAGGCTTATTATACACCTTTTGTGCGGCTGGAGAAGGGAGTCATCCGCAACAAGGACAGGCGTGACGTGTCGCCCGAAGAGAATACGGTGCCCCGGCTGATTCCTCAAGTAATTGTCTCGGAGCCGGAGGAGTTGAGACAGCTGACGGATTTTCTGGCAGGACTGGGCTATCGGGAGCTGGATGTGAACATGGGCTGCCCGTTTCCGCTGATTGTCCGCCGTGGAAAAGGAGCGGGTATCTTGTCTTCCCCGGAGAAAGTGGCGACTTTGTTGGAGACGATGAAAACCTTTCCGGAGATACGTTTTTCGGTCAAGATGAGATTAGGAGGACAGGAACCCAACGAATGGAGAGCGCTAGTGCCGTTGCTCAACGGTTCGTGTGTGACGCAGGTCACACTGCATCCACGTATCGGAAAACAGCAGTACAAGGGAACGGTCGACCGGGAGGCGTTCCGGGCGTTCTATGAGGCTTGTGAGTTGCCGTTGGTCTATAATGGCGATTTGCAGACGGTGGCCGACATCCGGGAGGTGTTGGAAGCATTTCCCCGGCTGAAAGGGGTGATGCTGGGAAGAGGCCTGCTGGCCAATCCGTCGTTGGCCCTTGCTTTCCGGGAGGGGGAGCTGTCGGAGGGCGAGTTAAAAGCTCGCGTAGCACGAATGCATCGGCTGATGTACCTGTACTACCATCGGGTGATAGAGGGCGGAGAAGCGCAGCTGCTGGCCAAGCTGAAGACCTGCTGGGAGTACCTGTTGCCGGATCTGGACAAGAAACGGCGGAAGGCCATCTTGAAGCGCAATCGCTTGGACGGGTATCTGCGGGCAGTGGAAGAGGCGTTGCGGTGAAAGGTATGAAGAACTGAAAAGACTTAACTTTTTTTACAGAAGTAGGATGGTGATTTTGGTATTTCCATCTGTCTCTATTTGAAATGGAAATCGATTTGCACATGGGAAGAGACAGATTAAATATAGATGAGTTGTTCAAGTTTTATTATAGACCTTTGTGTTTGTATGCCACACATTATGTACAGGACGTAGAGACGGCCAAAGATATCGTGCAGGATTGCTTTTCGTCTTTGTGGGAAAAGATGAATGATGAAAAGTCCTGTGAGGTAAGTAATATGAAGGCTTATTTGTATGTGATGGTGAAGAACCGTAGCTTGGATTATTTGAGTCAGGAAAATCTGTTCAAATCGGGAGTCTCGTTTACGGATTTAGAGGAAACCCTGTTGGATGAGGAGGTGGAGGAACGGAGTGTGATGGAGGCGCGAATGTGGACCGCCATAGATGCCTTGCCTGAGCGTTGCCGTGAGGTCTTTCTTTTGCATAAACGGGATGGCCTGAAGTATCAGGAGATTGCTGAAAGGTTTCATATTTCGGTTCATACAGTCGACAGTCATATTCAGAAGGCATTTCGTTTGATACGTGAGGGGGCATATAAAGTCTATCTATTTCTCTTTAACTAAAATTCAGGGTTCTCACGTAGTGATTTTTTGGGTTTCTATTGTCACAGGATTGAACGTATAATATCACCAGAAACATGAATGAATTAGAAGAAAAATGCCTTCGTTTTGTGTTGAGGCATTATCAAAAGAATAAATTGGACACACGGCAGGCTTTGAAAGTTTTCAAGGAAAAGCATGGAGTGGTTGGAAGGGCAGGCGGAAAGAACCGGTATTTCCTGACCTTATCCGGGTTGGCTGCGGCTATATTGTTGGCGTTTATTGTCTGGGTGGGCATATCTCCTGAGAAACAGTGGACAGAATTGGCAGCATACGAACATGCAGTAAAGTACCAGTTGCCGGACAGTTCGGTCGTTACGGTATATCCTTATTCCTCTATTTGTTTCCGTACAAAGGATTACGCAAAGGTATGTCGTGAAGTGAAATTGACGGGGAAAGCTGATTTTAGGATAAAAAGAGATTGTACCCGTCCGTTTAAGGTAATAGGAAAGTTGGCTGAAGTTCAAGTGTTGGGTACTTGTTTCGTAATGGATGAAAGCCGTGCGGATACCGCATGGGTTCAGGTGGAATCGGGAAAAGTACGGTTTTCTGTACTGGGTCAATCTGAAGGTCTGGAACTTCTGGCTGGAATGGAGGCACAAGTGGTAAAAGGTCAGCACGTTCCGCAAATCGTCCGTCGTCCGGATTCTGTAAAGAAAGGAAGTTTTGTGTTTGAGAATACTCCTCTTCCGAAAGTACTTGCAGTGCTTTCCCGTTATTATGGAGTAAAACTGGTAGCCGATCGGACAGACAAACGGTTGACAGCCAGTTTCGACGCACACAGTTTGGACGAAATCATCGAGATAATAGAAAAAGTATTAAAAGTGCATATTAAAAGACAAGTATGATGAGTACCTTGTGGACTGTGGCGGCTGTCTGTTTGTGTGTAGGGGGGCATCCTCGTTCAGAAACTTCTGAATTGAAGAAAGCAATCGTACAAATGCAAGACTTGTATCGCGTGAATTTCGTCTATGATTCTTCTTTGGAAGTGATGCGGTTATCTGGCATTTTTTCTTCTGGTAAGTCATTGAAGGAGAATCTGCAAACTGTCTTTTCCGGAACCGGAATCAAATGGGAGATAAAAGGCAGCTATGTCTTGTTGTTTAAATCGAGTCAGTACACTTTTTCAGGCCACGTGTGTCAGGATAATGGGGAATCACTTCTCAATGTCACGGTGTATGACCAGAATATGCATATTGGTACCTTGACGGATGAACATGGCTTTTTTAGTTTGACACTGCCGGAAGGAAAGCATACTTTGCGTTTCTCTTATGTAGGTTATGAAGAGGTGGTGAAAGAACTGGACCTGCGTTCAGATTATTCTGGCACGATTTATTTGAAGGAAAGTTCCACTGCATTGGAAGGGGTAGTGGTAACGGCCGATTTGAATACTTCTCTTTTTACGACTCAGACTGGAAAGGTTTCGTTGACTCCAGCACAGTTGAATACGGAATTTTCATTGTTCAGTTCACCGGATTTAGTCAAGGCGATTCAGCAGCTTCCCGGGGTATCTGCTGGCACGGAACTGCTCTCCGGCCTTTATGTACATGGGGGAAAGAATGATGAAAACTTATTCTTATTGGACGGCATGCCTCTCTATCAGGTGAATCATTTTGGAGGATTGTTTTCTGCATTTAATACGGATATAGTGAAGAATGTGGATTTTTACAAGAGTGGTTTCCCGGCACGTTACGGAGGGAGGCTTTCGTCTGTGACAGATGTCCGTATGAAGGAGGGGGACTTAAAGGAGTTTCATGGTATGGTCTCGTTGGGGCTGCTGGACGGAAGGCTACGTTTCGAAGGGCCTGTCATAAAGGAAAAAACTTCTTTTGTGTTCGGTATGCGCCGGAGTTGGTTGGACGTGCTTTCTGCTCCTGCTTTGCGGATTGCCAATCGTTTCTTTCCCGAAGAAGATATCAATGCCCGTTATGCTTTTCATGATATAAATGCGAAAATTACACATCGGTTTTCCAATGAGAGCAGGCTTTCTTTTAGTGTGTATTCTGGAAGAGATTTGTTTAAAATGAAGGATAAACAGCTTTTCCCGTCAGGAAATCTGCTCCATCAAGAGAAAGAACAGACCACGGATGAATATCATATCAGATGGGGAAATCTTTCTGCCGCGTTGTCATGGAATAATCAGTTCAATCATAAACTGACCGGTAATTTTTCTTTGGTATATGCCCGTAATCTGTCTAAATATGACTTCAGGTCAGATGATAGTTTTTATAAAGGGGAAGATGATAAAGAATATTCTGTGGACCGGATGCAGAGGGACAGTTATTCTACTATTGATGACGTAGGTTTTCGCATGGATTTTCATTACCTTCCTACGGCGAGTCATCATGTTCGCTTCGGAAGCGATTACTTGTATCATATCTATTGTCCGCAGCATACGCTATCACAGGATATAAGAGGTACGGAGGAAATGACGGATACGTTATTGTCATCCGTAGAGAGCCATTACAAGGGGAATGAATTCTCTTTTTATGCGGAAGACGATATGAGACTGACCCGGGAGCTGCGGATAAATCTGGGGGTACGTTATACCATGTATCAGGTTTCGGGAGCAGTATATCATTCGCTGGAGCCGAGAATATCGGCAAGCTATCGTCTGTTCAGTCGTACCACTTTGAAAGTTTCCTATACCGAGATGAGTCAGTTTGCTCACCAGTTATCCAATTCTTATTTAAACTTGCCGACCGATTGTTGGGTCCCTTCTACCTCCCGTATACGTCCTATGCGTTCGCGACAGGTGGCAGGTGGTGTGTACATGGAACTTCCGTGGAGGTTGCGCCTGGAGGTAGAAGGTTATTTCCGTACTACCAGCCGAATGTTGGAGTACGAGGCGGGAGGCAGTCTTACATTGCCTGCCGGAAACTGGGAGCAGGTGGTACGGGTGGGAGACGGCAAATCGTATGGGTTGGAAACATCGCTGGTGTATCATGATGAGCGGAACCTCTTTCAGGCTGGTTATACTTTGTCATGGAGCAAGCAAAAGTTTGATGACTTTTATTCCGGTTGGTATCCCAGCAAGTTTGACAATCGTCATAAACTGAATCTGGTCTATCGTCGTAAATTCAGCTGTCGAATGGATGTATATGCAGCGTGGACTTATCGTAGTGGTGACCATGCGACGGTTCCTACACAGTATGTGGAAAATCCTTGCCTGCCCGGTACCTCGCAACTGTCGGACTTAGAGCCGATGTATGGAAAACCTAACAATATTACTTTGCCTGCCTACCATCGGCTGGATGTGGGTATCAATTTCCGACGGACTACCAAGCGGGGATTCGAGCGAATCTGGAATGTGAGTATCTATAACGCCTATTGCCGTATGAATCCTTTTTATACTAAGATAGAACGGCAGGCCAACGGAAGTTTCAGAGGAAAGGCTATCGGGCTGTTCCCGATAATTCCTTCTTTTAGCTACACTTTAAATTTCTGAATCGGCATGCATTGGAATGTCATTGATTATAACAAATTTCTAAACATTGTATTTATGCATTTAAACAAACGGAATCTCATAGTAATACTTGCAGCCTTCAGTCTGTTGTCATCTTGTGTGTATCATTTTGACTTGGATGAAGTTTCAGAGATTCCTAAGTTAACGGTATATAGTTATCCTGGAAGTGGTGACACTATGGTGGTACGTCTTTCGTACAGTCTTCCGGTTCATGATAAAGGCAGAAAGATGTATGGATTAAAGGGTAGGGACATCCGCCTGGAAGTGAATGACCGTTCTGTTCCTTTGTGGTGGGCAGAGGATTCCTTGCCGGGAGTCCCCGCCAAAAGTTATTATGTGGTACAGTCCTATGAGACGGGCGACCGTGTCCGGCTGACTGCTTCGGTAGAAGGGGTGAAAGCGGTGTCTGCCTTTACTATTATTCCTGCTCCTTTCCCTTTAAACGCTGTCAAAATAGAACGAAAATCCTCTGAGTTGAATGTGCTCCAGCTTCAGATAAATTTTACCGATTATGCAAAAACTGAAAATTACTATGCGGTAACGGTCAAAGAAAGGGTAAAGTATTGGAAAGAGGGGACTTCGGAAGTGCATTATGGCAAACCGTCTTCTGCTTATATGGACTGGAGTGATGAGCCGATGTTGGATGCTTCTTCGGGTTTGGATGACATTTTTATGGGAAACTATGCGTACTATCAGAATCTGTATTTTTGGAGCGATGAGAAAATTCAGGGAAAGAATTACACACTTCGCCTGAATATGACTTACATACCTGATTACAAGACTTCTATTCAAGATGAAACTTTTATAAACAGAAAGCAATATAAGGTTTATTTATATAGTCTGTCTGAAGAGTTCTACCGTTATTTGAAATCGCTTAATGAGCAGAAGAATAATGAGTTGGGCAATGTGGAACTGGCTCCTATGCGGGCTACCTATACCAATGTGGAAAACGGTTTCGGGATGGTAGGGGGGTGCCGCTTGCGGCAAACGGAGTGGATAGATATGTCTGAATCTGAAACACGATCAGATTTTGACCATGCGGTGCTGAATGTAGGATATCAAGTGGATTCGATAAAAAAGAATCATCCGTTTATTTCGCTGAATGATGAATTGTGGAGTAAATAAAACAGAAACCAGATTAAAAATAATAACACTAATTGGAAATCAGTATGAAACGTTTATCTTTTTTCTTATTCCTTTTCTTTTTATGGATGACAGTTCGTGCACAGATGCTCCGTTCTTCAGGCCTGGTGCTTTATGGAGGGAAAAATACCGTAAACTACCAGATGGCTTCACCGGGGAAAGGATTGCCGCCTTTCGATTTGGCAAACTCCCGTTTGAGGTCTGATTTTACTTTGGGCGCCGGCTACCGCTGGCGGCTGAATTGTCCGGATACCGGCTGGTTGTTCGACTTGTCGTTATCGGCAAGATATGGCCGCTACAGCTATGGATTCCGTTATCTTTCTTCTGACGTGCATACGACGTATGTGGGCGGGGAAGGAATCCGTAATCTGTGGTCGGCATCTTTTGCTGGAAGTGTGGGACGGTACCTGTTTCGAGGATTGAATCTGTCGGTAGGAGTGGAACCCACTTTTTATTTTTATGACAAAAGTTTCTTCGACTTGCCGGTATTTGCAAGATTGGCGTATGACTTCAGATTCATGGAAGTGGCTGTGCAATACAAATGGGGTATGACAAGGAAGTTCAATATGCCTCCTTTCTTGCGTAACCGACTTTCAGGCTGGGAGTGTTCGGTCTATATTCCTTTGTCAGGACGGAAATGATTTTTTCCCGAAAGGGATGGCTGGATTCTCTATAAATTTCTGTAATGTATTGAGATATACAGCTTTATTTGCTGCCAGTACTTCCTTGGCAGTACTTGTCCACGAAAGTACTGTAGTACTTCAAAGAAAGTACTGGAGTACTGCCGAGGAAGTACTGAGAGACTGACTTTGATTGAAATGAAAGAGTCGTGTGTGAAGGGAGTAAATCTCCGGTTCTTAACTTTCTTTTTTCTTGAAATATTCGTACCCGATGCGGCAGAACAGGCATTTCTTCGGGTCGCAGTAGTTCTTTTTGAGTTGGATAAGGGCCTGGCTGTCGCCGGCATGGGCAGCGGAGAGGCCACATTCCTTCCACAGGCGGATGATGTAATTATTTTCCGGTTTCAGTTGTTCCAGCAGGTTGCTAGCCCGTTCGATGAGCCGTTCTTCCCCTTTGTGCTTTCCATAGGCATAAAGAAAAGGCACCACGGTGTTGATAATCAGGAGGTCGATGGATGCATCGCTGAGAGTCTTCGGACGGGCGGGCGACGGTTCGCCGAACACGTAGTGAGTGAGCCAGTAGAGAGAGGTACCTCCCCGCAACAGGTCGCGCAGCTCTTTCACGGTAGGAGCCAGCAGGAGCTGGGAAAGCATCCCCTGGGAATGATGATAGAGGTTGGCCAGCTGGGCGATGCGCACGTGTGGGAAATTGCCCGGGCGCATGCGGAGCATTTTCCACCGAAGGTGTTCGGAGGGCTGTAGCTCGAATTTGTGGGCCAGGTAGGCGTATTCCTTGGTAAGCTGGGCGGAATAGTCGTCGGACGGGAGTTCCTGCAACAGGCCGGCCTGCCCGAAGAAAATGGCTTCTATCTGAAAAAGATTATCGCGGTGTTTGTTGACGGCCTGTAAGGGAATGGTCTGGGCCCATTGTTCGAAGGCATCGCTGTTGGTGCCGAAACCGAAGTTGCGGGCCAGGGTGAGAAAGAAGGCCTGTTCCCAGTCGCCTTTGCTTTGGGTGAGCTGGGTCTGGATACGCTGTGTTTTCTGCTCGAAACGTTCCGTCTGCAAGCTGGAGAGCCAGCTGTGGAGCAGGAGTTTGGGCAGTTGGGGAATGAGGCGGTAGCAGGCCGGATAGTGACTGGTTTCAATCAGTTCTCGGTAGTTTTCCAGCAAGTAGGGCGGGTAGTGCAGTTCCATTTGTGGGATGGGTTCGCCATCCGTACGGAAGGTCTCTGCATCGATGTCGGAAGCCACGTGGAGAATCACGGAGTCGTAGGCACGGTCCAAGTGATGCTGGTGGCGTTTCCAGTCGGAGGCATGCACATGGATTTCTACATTGCCTACCCAAAGGATACCGTCTATCTTGATTTTTGCGTTGAAAAAGTCCGGACCGGCATTGGAATTGGGGAGTCCGGGGTCGATGACTTCCACGGTCTGCCCTTGGGTGGTGCATAACGGAGTGAGTGGAAAAAGCTTGTGCTTCCATACAAACTGGAGTAGATGTTCCATGTTAACGAGGTGTAAATGTCGGGTAAATGTAATGATTAATACTGAAAAACACTATCTTTGCGAATAAAATTATCAGCAGAATTATGAAAATTGCATTGATTGGATATGGAAAGATGGGAAAGGAAATCGAAAAGATAGCTCTTTCCAGAGGACACGAAATTGTCAGTATCATTGATATAAATAACCGGGAAGATTTTGCATCGGAAGCATTCCGTTCGGCAGATGTGGCTATTGAGTTCACGGCGCCATCGGTGGCTTATGGCAATTGCCTGGAGGCTTTTAAGAATGGAGTGAAGGTGGTGTCAGGCAGTACCGGATGGATGGCTGAACACGGGGAGGAAATGCGTCGCCTGTGTCAGGAAGAAGGAAAGACTTTGTTCTGGTCGTCCAATTTTAGCTTGGGAGTGGCCATTTTCTCGGCAGTCAACAAGTATCTGGCCAAAATCATGAATCAGTTCCCGAATTATGACGTGTCGATGGTGGAAACGCACCACGTACACAAGTTGGATGCACCGAGCGGTACGGCTATCACGCTGGCGGAAGGGATTCTGGAGAACCTGGACCGCAAACACAAATGGGTGATGGGTACGCTGACGGCTCCCGATGGAACCGTGACGGGTACGACCGATTGTGCGCCGGATGAATTGCCGGTAAGTGCCATCCGCGAAGGGGAAGTGCCGGGTATCCACACTATCAAGTACGAGTCGGAAGCCGATTCCATCGTGATTACACACGATGCAAAGAACCGCAAGGGATTTGCCTTGGGTGCGGTACTGGCAGCGGAATATACAGCCGGACACATCGGTTTCTTGGGTATGAATGATTTATTTCAGTTTTGAGTATGATACAAGCCTCACGTAAGCAATGGATAAAGTTCAGCATAGTGCTGGTGCTTTACCTGATTTTCCTGATTTGGTTGAAAAGCTGGCTGGGACTGATTGTGGTTCCGTTCATCTTTGATGCCTATATCTCCAAGAAGATTCCTTGGACATGGTGGAAGAAGTCGACCAACAAGACCGTGCTGACGGTGATGGGTTGGGTGGATGCCATCGTGTTCGCGTTGGTGGCGGTTTATTTCGTGAACCTGTATTTCTTCCAGAATTACGTGATTCCTTCGTCTTCACTGGAGAAATCGTTGCTGGTGGGCGACTACCTGTTTGTGAGCAAGATGAGCTATGGGGCCCGTATTCCGCAGACCCCGTTGCACATGCCGCTGACGCAGCATACGTTGCCGGTGTTCAACTGCAAGTCGTATCTGGAATGGCCGAAATGGGATTACAAGCGGGTGTCTGGTCTGGGGAAAGTGGAACTGAACGATATCGTAGTGTTCAATTTCCCGGCAGGCGATACGGTGGCTACCGGCAATCCGGCAGAGGATATCTACCGCATGAGCTATGCCATCGGCAAGCAGCTTTCGCAGCCCATCGACCTGGCCAGCTTGAACGTGGAACAGCAGCGTGAAGTGTATGACTATTATTATACGGTGGGCCGTAAATATATTGATGAGAATCCGCAGCTGTATGGCAAGGTGATTACACGTCCGGTAGACCGGAGAGAGAACTACGTGAAACGTTGCGTGGGATTGCCGGGACAGACGTTGCAGATTAAGAACCGGATTGTCTATCTGGACGGTAAACCGAACAAGGAGCCGGACAATGTACAGTATCGTTATTTCGTACATACGAAAGGCATGCTGCCGGAGGATTTGTGTCATGAGCTGGGTATCAGCAAGGAAGACCTGATGGGGTATTACACGGAAGAATCAGTGTACAACATGCCGCTGACCGAGAAGGCCAAAGCAGCTCTGTTGGCCCGGAAAGATTTGGTGACTTCCATCGAGAATGTACCGGACGACGATGCGGGCGGACTGTATCCCGACAACAAACTGACGGGATGGACGGTAGACAACTATGGGCCGATATGGATTCCGAAAAAAGGGGCTACCGTGGATTTGACATTGGACAACCTGCCGATTTATGAACGCCCTATCCGGAACTACGAGGGTAATAGTTTGGAAGTGAAGGACGGAAAGATTTACATCAACGGACAGGAAACAACGAAATATACCTTTAAGATGGATTATTACTGGATGATGGGAGACAACCGTCACAATTCGGCCGACTCCCGTTTCTGGGGTTTTGTGCCGGAAGACCATATCGTGGGTAAGCCGATTTTCATCTGGCTGTCACTGGATCAGGACCGCGGATGGTTTGACGGAAAGGTTCGCTGGAGTCGCCTGTTCAAGTTTGTAGATTCCATTAAATGAGTGTATGAACAAAGGAAAGTCCGGGTGGGGATGGTTGAAGGCAGCTGGCGTGGCGGTGCTGACCGTCTGGCTGGTGCGGACACTGCTTGTGACGACTTGTGTGATTCCTTCCTCCGGCATGGAGAATTCGCTTTACCAGGGGGAACGGATTCTGGTCAGCAAGTGGAGTTACGGGCTGCGTCTGCCTTTCTGTTCGCTCTTCGGCTATCACCGGCTGGTGGCTTCCCGTGCAAGGAAAGGGGATATCGTCTTGTTCAACAACCCGCACCCTGAGAATCCGAAGACAGGAATCGAGTGGCGTGAACTGTTTATCAGCCGTTGTATCGGTACGCCGGGCGATACGCTGATGCTGGACGCGGATTTGAATGATGTAGGCGGAAAGGTGTTGAGCCCGGATGCCAAGTCGCTGTATGCCTATCCGGTATCGACGGAGGACCTGATGCTGACGGTGCTGTCGGTACTGGGTATCAAAGGCAATACGCTGGTAGGATATACTTCCGACGGGGGGTATATCCGGAGTTTCAGCCAGTATGAATATTATTTGCTTTCGCAAAAGCTGGAAGGGCGGATTCCACTGGTTCCACTGGACGAGAAGAACCGTACGGAGGCGCATCCGTATGTGGTTCCGGCAAAGGGAGTACCGGTGAAGGTGTATCCGTGGAATGTGACGTTGCTGTGCAATACGATTGTGGCGCATGAGCACCAGCCGGCAGAAGTACGTCACGACACGTTGTGGGTGAAAGGAAAGCCGGTGGAGGCGTACACGTTCAGTAAGGATTACTACTGGATGGCTTCGAACGACCCCGTGAATATCTGTGATTCCCGCTTGTTCGGGCTGGTGCCGGAAGACCATCTGGTGGGAAAGGCCTGGCTAATCTGGTATTCCTCTCGGAAAGGACGTTTCGGACAGCGGGTGCAATGACTAAAAGAAAGAAAATGAAAGATGAAGTGATTTTAGGGTCGGCCTATCTGGCTCCCGTGGAATATTATACTAAACTTTTTGCTTATCCTTCGGTGTATGTGGAGCGGTATGACCACTACATGAAGCAGACCTACCGGAACCGCTGCGTGATTGCATCGGCCGACGGCCCGCTGGCATTGACCATCCCGACAGAAAAGGGGGATGACCTGAAATGCTTGATGAAGGATATACGTATTTCCGACCATGGCAACTGGTGGCACGTACATTGGAATGCTTTTGTGGCAGCTTACAAGCATAGTCCGTTCTTCGATTATTATGCGGATGAATTCCATCGGTTCTTTGAGCAGAAGTATGTGTTTTTGTTCGATTTCAACTTGGATTTGTGTGAGTGGGTGTGCCAACAAATTGATATGCAGCCCCGGCTGATACCGACCGACGATTATGTGGAGGAATCGGAGACTGCGGATGATTTCCGGGAACGGATTCATCCTAAACGGGATTTTCGGGAGGCGGACAAGGAGTTTGTGCCGAAACCTTATTATCAAGTATTTGACCAAAAACTCGGTTTTTTGCCTAACCTGAGTGTGATAGATTTATTGTTTAATATGGGACCAGAAAGTTTGCTAGTGTTACGCGACTCCATCGGTTCGTTCAATGAATTTTAAGAATACATATATCTTCAAACCGGATTTTATATTGTACATTTGCAACTGAATCAATGATTTAACAACATGAATAATCTTCCAACTGTAACGAAAAACCTGCTTATTATCAATGTGCTCTGTTTTCTTGGGATGTTTGTGGCCCGGAAATACGGAGTAGATATAGAGAATCTGCTCGGACTTCACTTTTTTCTGGCTTCCGATTTTAATTTGGTACAGCTTATTACGTATATGTTCATGCATGCCAATTTCTCACATATTTTCTTTAATATGTTTGCGGTATGGATGTTCGGACGGGTGCTGGAACAGGTATGGGGGCCTAAACGTTTCCTGACCTATTATATGGTTTGTGGTATTGGTGCCGGTCTGATTCAGGAACTGGTGCACTACGTGGAATATGCCCTGGTATGGTCGAATTATACCTCCGTAGATACGGGTATAGGAGTGATTCCGATGGATGTGTTTCTGAACCAATTGACTACGGTGGGAGCTTCGGGGGCCGTGTATGGTATATTGCTGGCTTTTGGTATGCTGTTTCCTAATAGTCAGATGTTTGTATTTCCTATTCCAATGCCTATCAAGGCGAAGTTTTTCGTCATCGGATATGCCGTTTTGGAACTGGTGTTAGGATTGGGAGGCAACGACGGAGTGGCTCATTTTGCACATTTGGGCGGTATGCTGTTTGGCTTGATACTGATAATTTACTGGAGAAAGAAGAATGGCAACGGACGGATTTATTACTGATTTGAAACGGAAATTTCAGCAAGGTGACATTGCAGTACGACTGGTATATGTCAACGTCGCTGTGTTTCTGGTCGTAACGGTGGTGCAGATTTTTCTGACCTTGTTTAATGTGCCTTCATCGCCTTGGATGCATTTTTTGGAACTACCGGCTTGGATGGAAGCGTTTATCCGTCAGCCTTGGTCGTTGATTACTTATATGTTTATGCATGCCGGTGTGTTGCATATTTTGTTCAACATGCTGTGGCTTTTCTGGTTTGGCCGCTTGTTTTTGGCGTTTTTCTCAGCCAAGCACCTGCGTGGGTTGTATTTCTTGGGAGGTATTTGTGGAGGATTGCTTTATATGTTGGCCTACAATGTCTTTCCTTATTTTCAGGACGCGGTGTACTCGTCTTACCTACTGGGGGCATCGGCCTCGGTACTGGCCATTGTGGTGGCGGTAGGTGTACGTGAGCCGAATTATCCGGTGCAGTTCTTGTTTATCGGTACGGTTCGTCTGAAATATGTAGCACTGTTCATGGTGGTGCTTGATTTGCTGTTCATGACTTCTGGAAATGCAGGCGGACACATCGCACATTTGGGAGGTGCATTGGCCGGATGGTGGTTTGCGGCCGGACTACAAAGTGGGCATGACGCTACGAAATGGATAAACAGGGTTTGTGACTGGTTAGTGGGGCTGGCGCATCCGGTAAAAAGAAAGCCCAAGATGAAAGTACATTATGGAGGGCGCCAGTCAGATTACGAGTACAATGCCCAGAAGAGACAACGTGAAGCAGAAGTGGACCGAATCTTGGATAAATTGCGGAAGTCAGGATACAATAGCCTGACCGATGATGAAAAGAAGAGATTATTTGATGCCAGTAAAAAATGAATATTTGGGGACATACTGTTAAGGGAGTGCTTTTACTCGGCAATGTCGGGGTGGGAATAGGATTCTTGTGTTGTGCATATAGTCCTTCTATGTCACCCGTTGCACATCCAATTCTTTCGTGTGCGGGATTATTTTTTCCTTTTTTGCTATTATCCGTTTTGGTGTTTATTCCAATATGGTTTTTTTATTGTCGGAAATATGTTTGGGTTCCATTGATATTTTTGGTGGCAGGGGGTGGAGCAATCTTGACATATACGCCATTTCGGAGTGCAGAAGAAACGGCGAAGGGAGAGGTGTTGAAGTTTTTGACCTATAATGTCATGGGAATGCAAGGGGATACCGAAGATGAGTCTCATCCGATACAGACCTACATTCAGCAGAGTGATGCCGATGTGGTTTGTTTGCAGGAATTTCATTGGGACAATGAAAAGATAAAAAAAGAATTTCCGATGTATCCGTATGTGCGAAGTCTGGAAGTTGGGAATGGGAATAAAATGGGATGTTTGTCACGATTCCCTATTCTTTCGGTAGAACCTGTCGTTTATAAGAGCGTGACGAATGGTAGCTTTATACTTCGTTTGAAAATGGAAAGTGATACACTAGTTGTAGTGTGCAATCATCTGGAATCGAATAAATTGGATGCACACGACAAGGAGGTATATGAAGGCCTTCTTAAATCGCCGGAAGAACAGAATGTAAAGGCTGATGGAAAATACCTTTTGCGCAAACTGGCCGATGCGGCGGTGATTCGGGCACCTCAGGCTGACTCTGTGGCACAGGCAATCTCTCGTCAGTCATCAAAGTACCTGATGGTGTGTGGTGACTTTAATGATTCTCCTATTTCGTATGCACATCATACGATAGGCAGGGGATTGACAGATGCGTATCGTGAGGCTGGGTGGGGACCAGGATTCTCTTATAACCGGAACTTCCTCTATTTTCGTATCGACCACATGTTTGTAAACAAAGGTTTCCGAGTGTTGAAATGTAGGGTAGATAATTCCATTTCGGCTTCCGACCATTATCCACTGTGGTGCCTGGTAGAGAAATTATAACCTGATAAAAACAATATGATGAAGAATTTATTTTTTGCAGCCGCTATGAGTTGTATGGTATGTGCCTGCGGACAGCAGGCAGCTGATACGGACAATCCGTTTCTGACTGAGTTTGAAACGCCTTATGGCACGCCGGATTTCAACCGGATTAAGGTGGAGCATTATGAACCGGCCTTTCTGAAAGGCATTGAGCAGCAGAATCAGGAAATCAAGGCCATTGTGGAGAATCCGGAAGAACCGACTTTCGAGAATACCATCGTGGCATTGGATAACAGTGGGGAAATCCTGGCTCGGGTGAGTGGGGTGTTCTTTGCTTTGACTGAAGCCGATACAAACGATGAACTGATGGCACTGGAGGGCAAAATCGCTCCAATGTTGTCTGAACATAGTGACAATATTTTCCTGAATCAGGATTTGTATAAGCGGGTAGCTGCCGTGCATGCGCAGGAGGAGGCCGGAAAAATCACGCTGACTACTGAGCAGCATTATCTGCTGGATAAATATTACAAGGAATTTATCCGTTCGGGTGCGGGATTGGATGCCCAGAAACAGGAGCGTCTGCGCGAAATCAACAAACAGTTGTCTACGCTGACCATTGAATTCGGCAACCATGTATTGGCTGATAACAACGATTATCTGCTGGTGGTAGACAAGAAAGAAGACTTGGCCGGTCTGCCGGAAGCGGTGATTGAAGGAGCGGCTCATGAAGCAAAAGCGCACGGAAAGGACGGAAAATGGGTATTTACTTTGCAGGAATCCAGCCGTACACCGTTGCTGCAGTATGCACAGAACCGTGAGTTGAGAAAGAATATTTATCAGGCTTATACCAGTTTGGGCAACCGGGGCAATGCCAACGACAACAAGGACGTGTTGAAACAGGTGTTGGCACTCCGTCTGGAAAAGGCACAGCTGATGGGATTCAGTAACTATGCGGAATACCAGTTGTCCGACAACATGGCCAAGACACCTCAGAATGCGTTGGATTTATTGTATGGATTGTGGAAATATTCCATCAAGAATGCCGAGGCTGAGGCTGCAGAGCTCCAGAAAATCATGGATCGTGAAGGAAAAGGCGAGAAACTGGAAGCATGGGACTGGTGGTATTATGCCGAGAAACTCCGTCAGGAAAAATATAGTCTGAACGAAGATGAAATCAAGCCTTATTTCAGTCAGGAAGATGTGTTCAATGGTTTGTGCATGGTAGTGAACAAGCTGTATGGCATCACACTCACTCCATGTGACTCCATCTCGGTGTACAATAAAGACGTGAAAACTTACATTGTGAAGGATGCGGACGGCTCGCTTCTAGGTGTGTTCTACAGTGACTATATGCCACGTGCCAGCAAGCGGAGTGGTGCTTGGATGAGCAACTTCCGTGAAGAACAGGAAGGTGTCCGCCCGTTGATTTACAATGTGGCCAGCTTTACCAAACCGGCCGGTGACATTCCGTCATTGCTGACCATTGATGAGGCTCGTACGATGTTCCATGAATTCGGACATGCCCTGCACGGTTTGCTGACACAGTGTAAGTATAAAGGCGTATCCGGTACTTCGGTGGCACGTGACTTTGTGGAACTTCCTTCGCAGATTATGGAACACTGGGCTGTGGCTCCGGAGGTGCTGAAGATGTATGCCAAGCATTATAAGACCCGTGAGGCCATTCCGGATTCTTTGATTGCCAAGATTGAGAACCAAGCCTTGTTCAACCAAGGATTCATGACGACCGAGTTGCTGGCTGCCGCTATTCTGGATATGGAGATGCACTGCCTGACCACCATGGAAGGCTTTGACGTACTACAGTTTGAAAAGCAGCTGATGGATAAAATCGGTCTGATTCCGCAAATCGCACCTCGTTACCGCTCTACTTACTTCAATCACATCATGGGCGGTTATGCGGCCGGATACTATTGCTATCTGTGGGCAGAACGTCTGGATACGGATGCGTTTGAAGCGTTCAAGGAGCATGGATTGTTTGACCAGGCTACGGCTACTTCCTTCCGCAAGAACATCTTGGAAAAAGGTGGTTCCGACGATCCGATGAAACTGTATGTCACTTTCCGTGGGGCAGAGCCTAGCATTGAACCGCTGTTGGAGGCACGTGGATTGAAATAAAATGTCTGAAAGACAGGGAATATCCTGTACTTTATAAATAAAAGAAGGAGCTATTGCTTAATTTTTGCAAGCGATAGCTCCTTTTTTAGGCTCTATGGCTTAAATATTTACAATGGTTTCCGCATATCTAATGAAAAAAAACTATATTTGCAACCTTGAATAAACGTATCAAATTTTAAAAGTAAATATAATAAATTAAAGTAACATGCAAAACAAAGGATTTGTAAAGGTTTTTGCGGTATTACTGACCCTTGCGTGTGCTTTTTACCTTTCATTCTCATTCGTTACCCGTTATCAGATGAACAAGGCGGCTGAGGACCCGAAGGGTTCGGCACATTACCTGGATTCCATGCAGAATCAGAAGGTGTGGTTGGGGATTTACACGCTGAAACAATGTCGTGAGATGGAAATCGGGTTGGGTTTGGACCTGAAAGGTGGTATGAACGTCATTCTGGAGGTTTCCGTACCGGACGTAGTGAAGGCGTTGGCCGACAACAAACCGGATGAAGCCTTTAACAAGGCTGTGGCTGAAGCTGCCAAATTGCAGATTAACAGTCAGGAAGATTTCGTGACCCTGTTTATCAGAGAATACAAGAAACTGGCTCCGGAAGGCAAACTTGCTGAACTTTTTGCCACCCAGCAGTTGAAAGACAAAGTGAATACCCGTAGTACAGATGCAGAAGTTGAGAAAGTATTGCGCGAGGAAGTAAAAGCTGCCGTAGACAACTCTTACAATGTTTTGCGTACACGTATCGACCGTTTTGGTGTGGCTCAGCCGAACATCCAGACACTGGAAGGAAAGATGGGCCGTATCATGGTGGAACTGCCGGGTATCAAGGAACCGGAACGTGTGAGAAAACTCTTGCAGGGTTCTGCCAACCTGGAATTTTGGGAAACTTTCGAAGCAAAAGATATCGTGCCGGTATTGGCTTCTGCCGACAACCGTGCCCGTGGCTTGCTGAACAACGAGGCTCCTGCTGATTCTGTACAGGCTGAAGCCGATACGACTGCAGTGGCTCAGGCTTCTGCCGTTTCTGCCAAAGACAGCTTGACGGCTGCCCTGAAGGGAGAGACACCGGCTGCTTCCAGTGCAGATATGGAACAGATGAAGAAAGAACATCCGTTGTTGTCTGTACTGCAGCTGAACCAGAGCGGAGTAGGTTGTATCGTAGGTTATGCCGATTATAAAGATACAGCGGATGTGAACCGCATTCTGAACATGAAGGCCGTGAAGGAAGTGATGCCGCGCGACCTGAAACTGATGTGGGGTGTGAAAGCTTCCGATATGGACAAGACCGGACGTATCTTCGAATTGTATGCCATCAAGTCGACTGAACGTAACGGACGTGCGCCGTTGGAAGGTGATGTAGTAACAGACGCCAAAGACGAATATGACCAGTTCAACAAGCCGTGCGTCAGCATGTCAATGAACACAGAAGGTTCTCGTCGTTGGGCTGCCCTGACAAAGAAGAACATCGGTAAGGAAATCGCCATCGTATTGGATGGATATGTATACAGTGCACCGCGTGTAAACTCTGAAATTACCGGTGGTAATTCACAGATTACGGGTAACTTTACTCCGGAAGTCACAAAAGACTTGGCCAACGTGTTGAAATCCGGTAAGATGCCGGCTCCGGCTCGTATCGTACAGGAAGACATCGTAGGTCCGTCTTTGGGACAGGAATCTATCAACCAGGGTATCGTATCCTTCATCGTGGCTTTGATTGTCTTGATGGCTTACATGTGTGTGATGTACGGATTCATTCCGGGTATGGTGGCCAACGGTGCGTTGTTCATCAACTTCTTCTTCACACTGGGTATCCTTTCCTCTTTCCAGGCTGCCTTGACGATGTCTGGTATCGCCGGTATGGTGTTGTCACTGGGTATGGCCGTGGATGCGAACGTATTGATTTATGAACGTACGAAAGAAGAGCTTCGTGCAGGCAAGGGAACCAAGCAGGCTTTGGCCGAAGGTTACAAGAACGCGTTCTCTGCCATCTTCGACTCTAACTTGACTTCTATCATCACAGGTGTTATCCTGTTCAACTTCGGTACCGGTCCGATTCGTGGTTTTGCCACTACCTTGATTATCGGTATCCTCTGTTCGTTCTTCTCAGCCGTGTTCTTGACTCGTCTGGTTTACGAACACTTTATGAATAAGGACAAATGGTTGAACCTGACATTCACTACAGGCGTTTCAAAGAACCTGATGCAGAATGTACACTATAACTTCATGGGTATCACCAAACGTTCGTTTACGATTTGGGCGATTATCATTGTAGTATGTATCGTTTCTTTCTTTGTACGCGGACTGGCACAGAGTATCGACTTCACCGGTGGACGTAACTTCGTGGTTCAGTTTGAACAGGTGGTACAGCCGGAAACCGTACGTGACCTGCTGCAGCCGAAAGTGGGAGATGCCAACGTACAGGCCATTGCCTTGGGTACAGACGGTAAAACAATCCGTGTGACGACCAACTACCGCATCAACGAAGATTCTCCGACAATCGATGCCGAAATCGAAGAGTTCCTTTACAATGCATTGAAAGAAGGTAACTTGCTGGGCAAGGGTACTACGCTCGAAATCTTCATCGACCGTGATAACCGTGCCGGAGGTTCTATCATCAGTTCTCAGAAGGTAGGTCCTAGCATCGCCGATGATATTAAGACTTCAGCTGTATGGTCAGTGGCACTGGCCTTGATTGCCATTGGTCTGTATATCTTGGTTCGTTTCAACAACATTGCCTTCAGTATTGGTGCTACGGTTGCATTGACGGTAGATACTGTGCTGATTATCGGAGCATACTCCTTGTGTCACGGATGGATGCCGTTCTCTCTGGAAATAGACCAGACATTCATCGGAGCCATCCTGACTGCAATCGGTTATTCTATCAATGATAAGGTGGTTATCTTCGACCGTGTGCGTGAGTTCATCGGCTTGTATCCGAAACGTGACCGTACGCAATTGTTCAACGATTCGCTGAACACCACTTTGAGCCGTACCATCAACACTTCTTTGAGTACCTTGATTGTGTTGCTGAGTATCTTCATCCTGGGTGGTGACAGTATCCGTAGCTTTGCATTCGCCATGATTCTGGGTGTGGTAATCGGTACATTGTCTTCTTTGTTCGTGGCTGCCCCGGTAGCTTACCTGACTATGGGACACAAGATGCCGAAACAAGTAGGTGAAGTAGAAGAAGCATAATAAGAATCTGATATAATGTTTGAAGAACGGCTGTTTTCCGCGTGAAGACAGCCGTTTTTTTAGGGACATTCAGTAGGGACATTCAGTAAATAATATAAAATTAGCCAACTAATTCATACACAAAGTGTTGCGAATTAGCTGGCTTTTTTGTATCTTTAGGTATTCCCCCGAAAATGAGGTTTGGCAGCCAAAACGGGGGAAATACTCCAACCAAGATATGGCAAAAGTACAAAATATTTCAGAAATTCACCCTACTTTGGGCTTTACAGAATTTGATATTCTGGAAAAATACCGCAAGAGTTTTAACGAGAGTGAGCTTGGCAGGCTTCACTCGGTGTTTCCGTTTGAGCGTATGGCAAAAGCCCTGGGCCTGTCGGAACAGCGACTGGGACGCAGGAACATCTTCAGCCCTGCGGCAAAGATTGCCCTCATGGTCCTGAAGGCATACACCGGATTCTCCGACAGACAGCTGGTGGAACATCTGAACGGTAACATACACTACCAGATGTTCTGCGGAATCATGATAGACCCGTCCTTTCCCATAACCAACTACAAGATAGTCAGTGCCATCCGCAATGAGATGGCATCCCGTCTTGACATTGAATCCCTCCAGGAAGTGCTGGCCTCACACTGGAAGCCTTATCTTGAGAACCTTCACGTGTGCATGACCGATGCCACATGCTACGAAAGCCACATGCGTTTTCCCACAGACATGAAACTCCTTTGGGAAAGCCTCTCATGGCTCTACAGGCATATGTGTCGTCATTGCAGGAATCTGGGCATAAGACGTCCGCGCAACAAATATGATGATGTTGCCAAGGCTTATCTGTCCTACTGTAAGAAAAGAAAGAGAAAGGCATCAAGGACAAGGATGCTCAAGCGTCGTATGATCAGGCTTCTTGAAAAACTTCTCATGCAGTGGGATGGAATTCACAGGGAGCATGGGGGCTCACTCCGGTATACTCAGGATTACCGGAAGCGGCTTTCCATCATCAGAAAGGTTCTTGTACAGGAAAAGGAAATGTTTGAAGGACGGAAAGTCAGTGACCGTATCGTCAGCATTGACCGTCATTATGTACGTCCCATCGTAAGAGGCAAGGAAACGAAATCCGTCGAGTTCGGTGCGAAGGTCAACAATATACAGATAGACGGCATATCGTTCATCGAACACCTCTCGTTCAAGGCTTTCAACGAGGGCATACGCCTGAAGGACTGCATCCGCATGCAGCAGAAGCTCATGAACGTGAGGGTAAGATGCGTGGCAGCCGATTCCATCTATGCCAATAACGCCAACAGGAAGTTCTGTACGAAATACGGAATCTCCACTTCCTTCGTACGCAAGGGAAGGGCGGCCAGGGATGAATTCTTGAGGAAGGTTCTCAGAAGTGAACTTTCAAGGGAGAGGGCCACCCGGCTTGAAGGCAGCTTCGGCACACAGAAGCAGCATTACTCGCTCTCGAGGATAAGGGCACGGAACAGGAAGACGGAAATCCTGTGGATTTTCTTCGGAATACATACGGCAAATGCCGTACTGATGATTGACAGAATCAGGAACAGGACAGTTAAAGCGGCATGATATGATTTTACTGACAGAATAAGAAGAGGTCATTTGGCTTCTTCAGGAGTGTTATGTCCTGTCGGATAGAATTATGTGAGAATACACGAAAAAATGACAATAAAAATGGCATATGAAAATGATAGACCATAATCACTTCATATGCCATTTTATTTTTGGGGGACATTTACTGAATATCCC
>CABIXF010000013.1 GCA_902362595.1 Bacteroidaceae bacterium
TTTTTTTGAGGAAAATCCAAACGACTTCAATCTGATATGAAACGACAGAGGCCATCTCAATTCATTTTGAGACGGCCTCTTTTGATTTAATACTATTTGAATTGGTAAAAAAGTAAATTTTTCTGTCTTTTTTTTCTCAACCTTTATGGATGAAATCCGTTAATATAAAGGATATCTATTTTTTCACATAAAGATGATGAAGTACAAGTTGAGAAGAAGAATGCCATTGGGATGGTTTTGGCTCCTGCTTCCGTGGTGGGGAGTTTCGTGTGTGGACAGTCGTTACGACCTGGATAAGGATATCGATATGACAATAAATGTGGGAGGGGAGTACCTGACCTTTCCTGTAGGAAGTACGGATACAACTTTCTTGAGCAAGCTGATTTCCTTGGAAGAGGATGGCATGCTGCAGGTGGATGCGGTTACCCGCGTGTATCACCTCACCCATTATGGCTGGCTGAATGTGAAACCGATTACGGTTTCGCAAGTGACTCTCGGAGAAATTGTAACGGGGTTGCTTCCCAAGGAAATCGTCCAACCGGCAACTTCTTCCGAAATGGAATGTAGGGCAGATGTGTCGTCTGCCGGTTATTTTGAAGTAACGGCTAGAGGGGTAGACAATGCGTTAAAGGAATTGGGGGCATTGCGGACAAAGGTTCCGACGGAGTTGAAACTGACGTTCAATTTTGAAAGGTTGGGGCTGGATTACCGTCAGGTGAAAGCTGAAAAGCTCACTGTTGAATTTCCGGATTTTGTGGAATTTGAAGAAGGACAGGAAGGATTGTCTGGCAACCGATTGAGTCTGGATGGCCTTGTCTTGTCGGCGTACGGGGCATCGTTCTCACGTACTTTGAAGGTGACTGGCTACCGATTTGGAAATGCTGTCGGTCAAGGAGTTTCGCCGGATGAGGAACGGAACATGCGCATAGAAGGTCGTCTGTCGATGACTGGTTCCGTGGTTACTACAGGTACAATGGGGCATGGTTCGCTGGTTTTGGTACCTAATATAGCTTTGGGAGAAATGAAGATGGATTATGTGACGGGGGTAATCCAACCGGAAATAGATACAGATGTGGCTCGTATTAAATTAGAGGGCCTTCCGGATTTCCTGAGAAATGAATCTACCCATTTGGATATTACCAATCCGGTAATAGTCTTCAAAGTGGATAATCCTTTGCAGACGGAGGTGGAAATAGACGGTGTGTTTATACCGGGAAAAGGAGAGGTGGAACTGATGGAAAGAAGTGTTTTTGTGGGGCGTGGATATAATAAACAGCCTTTGTTGCTGTTTCCCGGTGAAAATGTCATTGCATTGTCGCGACTGGGACAGAGTGCTGTAAAAGGGGCGGTCAATGTAAAGGTGGAAGATATGAATGATTTGCTGGGGGTGGTCCCCGATTTTATTGATGTCATTTTGACCCCGGTAGTTAGAAATGAGGCTTATTATGAAGTGGAGTTGGGACGGAAATATGAGTTGCCGGCAAGTTATGATGTGGATATCCCATTAAGCTTTGAGCATGATTTGCAGATTGTATATACAGATTCTATTCGGAACTTGCATAAGGATTTGAAGGATCTCAATAAATTGAACTTAAAGCAGGTGAATCTGATCTTGTCGGTCCGAAATGCCATACCTTTGAGGTTGCAGTTGAGTCCGGAAAATGTACAGTTGAAAGATGTGTATGGTGAAGAACTGGCGGGCGTTGTCAAGCAAATGGAAGAAGACGAGCGATATGTGGCAGAAAGTACCGATGGAGAAACCCCTGCTGACAGTGAGATTATTTTAAGGCTACAGGCCGAGGACAAGGCATTCTTGTCCAAATTGGACCGGATTTGCTTTCGAATGACGGGTGTCTCAGGCAGTGCTACGGGAGTACCTTTGAAAGATACAAAATGGTTGAAAGTGACAAATCTGAAAGTGTCGGTTCCAGGAGGTGTGAATGTGGATTTGAATTGATAACGAACGAGGAAAAGAAAACAAATGAAGAGAATCTTTTTGTGTGCGATATTGTCTGGAGGAATTGTTTTTGTAGGCAAGAATGAAGTGATGGCGCAGTCTCAGATGAATCGTGCTGCTTACTTTTTAGAAGGAATTTCTGTTCGTCATGAATTGAATCCGGCATGGATGAGTGAAAAAGGATATGTCAGTATGCCCGGATTGGGGAATTTGTCGGTCGGCGCTCAGGGAACAGCCGGAATCGGTGATTTTCTGTTTGTGAAGTCAAATGGAGGCTTGATGACTTTCATGCACGAGGAAGTAGACCGGAAAGCGTTTTTAAACGGGTTACCCAAACGAGTAAAAATAGGATTGGAGCTGAACGAAAGTCTCTTGTCGGCAGGGTTTTATGCATGGGGAGGATTTAATACGTTGGGGCTGTCGATAAAAAGTCATGCCAATGTCTCTGTTCCCGATCAGCTGTTCCGGTTTATGAAAAATGGAGTGGATATTCCCGAAGGAAGCCATTACAGTGTGGACAACCTGCATTTGATGACTGTCAATTATGCGGAAATTGCGCTGGGACATGCTCGGCAGATTAACGAAAAATGGACGGTAGGTGTGAAGACCAAGTTGCTGGTAGGACTGGCCAGGGCTACAGTAAAAATAGATCATTTGGATATTGAGGCTACTCCGTATGCGTGGAAGATTACGCCTTCGGGGGCACAGGCTTATGTCTCGGCAAAAGGGTTGTCTGTTCCTACGCGGGGAGAGACAGGGCATTATGATTCGAGTGATTATGAACTGGATGCCAATGGAAACCGCACGGACAAATTGAAACCGGGGGCCGGACAACTGATTTCGTATGATGACTTGAGTTTTGAATCCCGGAAGATGCGACCTACGGGAGTAGGATTGGCATTCGATGGGGGAGCTACCTTTCGATGGAATGAAAACTGGACTTTTTCGGCCGCTCTCTTGGATGTGGGTTTCATTCGTTGGGAAAACACCGTGAAAGCGGGCATGAACCATGCTTTTGAATTTGAGGGCTTTCATGAGATACCCATCAAATCGGAACAGGGAGGTGAAGACCCGAATGCTATCGGACAACAAGGTGCACGGGTCGGGGATGATTTGAAGCAGATGGCTAAATTTACCAAAGAGGGAGAAGGTTTGAAACAGACTACGGCACTGGCGGCTACCCTGCATTGGGGGGCTGAATATACCTTGCCGGTTTACCGTCATCTGAAAATGGGCTTCCTTTCTACTTCTCGTTTTCAGGGCCGTCATTCTTGGACAGAAGCACGTATCTCTGCCAATGTATCGCCTTTGTCTTGGTTTGAAGCTTCTTTGAACTACGCACTTTCTAATTTTGGTTCCAGCACAGGACTGATGTTGAATTTCCATCCAGAAGGTTTCAATTTCTTTGTGGCTGCAGATGTGCCAATGGGAAAATATACACCGAAGTATTGGATTCCGATAAACCGTTTCTCTGCAAACGTGAATCTGGGCATTAATTTTTCTTTTGGTCCGAAACATAAACCTTAATATCATTGTATGGAGGTTCAGTCCTTTACATCCTCTTTGGGATATATTATTTTGATTTCCTAAGATATAAAAAGTGAGGGAGACGGCTCAGTTTGGGCTGAGCGAAGTTTGGGCTTGCCCGATTTTTTTGCAGACACAAAAAAGGCCATCTCAAATTATATTTCAATTTGAGACAGCCTCTTCTGGAGTCGTTATCCATTCTTTATTTTTGTACTTTCAAGGAGAACTTCTTGAAGTAAACTTGAGTCTCCTGTCCGGATTTATGGGTCAGACGGACATACTTCAAGGAGGTGTCAGTCGGGATGGAAGCAGTGATTTCCGTTTTTTCGGCTGCCTGTGACAGAGGAACGACCTGCCACTCCTGACCGTCACGGCTCACTTCCAGCGTGAATTGCGGAGCTACTCCCGGGGTACCTAAGTCCATGGTCAGGGCCTCGAAGTGTACCGGTTGGTCTACGGCAATCTGTAGCATGGCACCGGCTGGCCATTTGATGACCTCATTGGATGGTGACACATTCACGTTCTGATGGCGGGCGCGTACTACCTGATTCTTCAGTTGAGGTACATCACTGGTCAGCGTGTAAGGGTTGTATTCGGCCTTGGTTTCCAAGTGGGTTTTATATTGTGCATTATAGGCACTGGTTACTTGCGTGTATACTTGGTTCAAAGTAGGTAGCAGGATGAGGCTTCCCACTTTCACTCCCGGCTGGTATGGGTTTTGGTTTTCAGTCATATCCAGTTCATACATCTGCGTTTGCAAGGCGCGGGCACGGTCGTAATAGGTCTTGAAAGCAGTGTCTTTTCCATCCAGTGCTTTGACCATTTGTAGTACACACTGGCCGTATTCACCGAGTAGCTTACCTTGTTTCAGCCAAGGACGCATCTCGTGGATGAGGGCGGGATTTTCGTTGTCGGCCAAAAGTATATCGCAGGCCGTTTCCAGGCGCATACATTCCCGGAGCACACTGTCAATCGCCTCGGTATGGTGCATATCTTGTGCTAGTGCTTTCAGCATCGGCTGCAGAGGAACACTCTCGTCGCGGCGGAATCCATGCCCGTTAGGTCCTAAATCTGAACAGTGTGTGGCAAAGGTTTCCAAATAGGCGGATTTCTGGGGCAGCAGGTTCTGAATGGCGTGCTTCCATGACGGGATGCTGTCGTAAGTGTCCAGGTTCCAGGTGTAGTCGGCTACGCTGTACAACGCAATTTTGGAAGATTCCGCGTGTTCCATCGGGTTGGATACGAAGCCGGACATATCGTCCTGGATACCTTTGGCATTGCCGTATACTGGCCCTAGGAGCAGATGATCGCGCACATAGTCGTTTACCGGGAAGTTCCACCAGATATAGGCTTTACGCTTGATGAGCGGGTTGATCCAGTCCAGCGTCGGTTTGTCGATGCAGGCAATCACCCGGTCGCCGGTCCACATGACATGGATGCTGGGATTGAGTTTCTCTCCCAAGGTAGTCAGATACCCACCTTTCACGTTCGACCAACTCTTGTTGTATTCCGTAGGACACATCACCAGAGGGCTCACATCGTGTTTCTTCTGGATAAAATGGTTGTCAATGTAGTTCAGCAGTTCAGCTTGGCGTACGGGCTCTGTACCGTCGCCTGAAATATCGTCGAAGAACACGGCAAAGGAGCGTACTCCCAACTGGTACATGGCTTCGAATTTCTGAATCAGGGCATCGCGGTCGGCATCTGTCCATTTAATGTCCTTTCCCGGATGAATGGCCCATACGAAGTTCACTTCGTGGCGGGTAGCCTGCTCGATGAGCTCATGAATCTGAGCCGCTTCCTTTTCCGGATAAGGCTTTCGCCAATTGGGGGAAGAGTGATACGGGTCGTCTTTCGGGCCATAGATATACGTATTCATTTTGTTCTTTCCGTAGAATTCGATTTGGTGCATACGGGCTTCGTGGCTCCAGGGAGTTCCGTAGAATCCCTCCACCACACCACGGAAGGCAATGTCGGGATAGTCCTGAATGGTACAAATGCTCAAATCGCCTTGACGTACCATCTGTGATAAGGTCTGCACGCCGTAGAAGGTACCTCGTGCATCTGCACCGGCAATCACGATACTGTTGTCGTTCACTTCTATAAAATAACCTTCTTTGTGCGATGGAATTTTTTTTGCATATTTCTTAATAGCTTCATCGCCTTTCTTGCCGAGAATAATTTTGAATTCGGTCTTTCTCTGTTTGTTGGGGAGAAACTGTTGCAGGGCTTCGACGGCATGCGGGCAGCTGCCTTCGCTCAGGATGAGCTGGTAAGATTGCGGTACGACTATGGTTTTTCCCTGTTTGTCCGATTTAAACTCTTGGACCTTGGGCTGAAGCAAACTGGCATCGGTTTGTGCCAGAATAGGTGTGGTACCCAAAACCATGTAGAATAAAGGAAGTAAATAATGTTTCATGGATTTTATTAGATATTGGGATAATAAATGAGATTGCAAACATACATAAATTGGAGCATCCTTACAAAAAACTGTATAAAAAAAGGAAGAGGCTGTTCAACTGAAAAGCTCCTTCCTTTTGTTCGTATTATTTTATTGTATTCGTTCAAGTAGGCTTTGATGTATTTTTTATTCCCGAAGTGTACCCTTTTTCCTTAAGCAGGAATTGTTTTTTTCTGATTCAGCAGTGTGGGGCTTATCCAAACAATTCCCGGAAAGCTTCTTCCACTTTTCTGACCGGCACAAGTTCTATTTTGATTTTCTTGCGGTCAATGCCTGAAAGGTTGTGCTTGGGGATAAGCATCCGCTGGAATCCCAGTTTTTCGGCTTCACTGATGCGCTGTTCGATGCGGTTGACCGGACGGATTTCTCCACTCAGGCCTACTTCGCCTGCCATGCAAACTCCCGTTTCAATTTCAGAATCCATGTTGCTGGAAAGAATGGCACTGATGACGGCCAGGTCGATGGCCGGGTCGTTGACCTTCAGTCCTCCGGCAATGTTCAGGAACACGTCTTTCTGTGCCAGTTTGAAGCCGACCCGCTTTTCCAGTACGGCCAGTAGCATGTTCATGCGTCGGAGGTCGAAGCCGGTGGCAGAACGTTGCGGCATACCGTAGGCTGCCGTGCTGACCAATGCCTGGACTTCAATCAGGAAAGGGCGTACGCCTTCCACGGCTCCGGCGATGGCTACCCCGCTCATGCCCTCATGATCTTGGGTAAGTAGTAGCTCGGATGGGTTGCTCACTTGCCGTAGTCCGTCCTGCCGCATCTCGTAGATACCCAGCTCGGCAGTACTTCCGAAGCGGTTCTTGATGCTGCGTAGGATGCGGTACATGTAGTGCTGGTCTCCTTCGAATTGCAGCACCGTATCCACGATGTGTTCCAGTACCTTTGGTCCGGCAATGCTGCCTTCTTTGTTGATGTGTCCGATGAGGATGACAGGGGTACCGGTTTCTTTGGCAAACTTCAAGAGAGAGGCAGTACATTCTCTTACCTGTACGATGCTGCCGGGAGAGGAATCAATGTTTTCGGTAGAAATGGTTTGGATGGAGTCGATAATGACCAAGTCGGGAGCGGCATTTTTGATATGGGTGAAGATTTGTTCCAATGAAGTCTCACAGGCTATCAGCAGATTTTCATTCTCTGGATGAGGGATACGGACGGCCCGGAGTTTGAGCTGACGGGCGCTTTCTTCGCCGGATACATAAAGAATCTTTTTGTGGGCAAGCCGGAGTACGGTCTGAAGTACCAGGGTAGATTTGCCGATACCGGGCTCTCCGCCAATCAGAGTCAGAGAGCCTTGCACAAGTCCTCCTCCCAATACCCGGTTGAGTTCCTCGTCGCCCATGTCAATCCGCTGTTCCTCATCGGATGCGATATCTTTGAGAGGCTGAGGTTTGGAACGTACCGATTCAATGCCGTGCGCCACATGCTTGGCCACGGGGGCTTCTTTCCGGACCACTTCTTCTACAAATGTGTTCCACTGTCCGCAAGAGGGACATTTCCCGGCCCATTTCGGGGATTCTTGTCCGCAATTCGTGCAGACATATACTGTTTTTTCTTTTGCCATATTTGTCACACTAATTTCAGACAAAGGTACGAAAACTTATGTTTATTTCTGATTCTGCCAAAAAAATATCATTTAAATGTGCGTTTGTAGAAAAATGTTGTTATATTTGCCAGCAGAAAAACAATAATCTATGACTGAACGCTGTCTTCATATCATCTTGTTGAAGGGGCATGGGTATATGCCTTTTATTACTTCTGCCACAGGGATGACCCCTAGGGGGTAAAGGATAGTATGTTTGGTGTTTCTACGTGATACACGTCTGCGGATGCAGACAATTCAATTATTTTATTCATTCAACTTTAATTTAATTTATTGTTCCCATTCGGAAGGTGCAAGTTGCAACTGTCTCATGGGAATGAACCGGACTGTATGGGTTCGGATATAAAAAATAATGATAATCTATGAAAGTATTGAAATTCGGCGGCACATCCGTAGGTTCCGTCAATAGCATGTTAAGCGTGAAGCGTATTGTAGAAGGAGTGGATGACAAAGTGATTGTAGTTGTTTCCGCATTGGGAGGCATTACCGACAAGTTGATTTGTACTTCGAAAATGGCTGCTTCGGGCGATGATTCTTATGAAAAGGAAATGAAAGAAATCGTGAATCGCCATATAGAAATGGTGTACACGGTCATTCCGGCAGGAAGAGGCAGGGAATTGCTTCTGGATTTGGTGAATGAACTGCTAAGCGAATTGAAGGATATTTTTCAGGGGATTTATTTGATTCGGGATCTTTCTCCCAAGACTTCGGCTACTATTGTGAGCTATGGAGAACGGCTGTCTTCCATTATCGTAGCTACCTTGATTCAAGGAGCTGTGTGGTTCGACTCCCGTACATTTATCAAGACAGAGAAAAAACATAACAAGCATATTCTGGATTCGGAACTTACCAATCAGCTGGTACGTGAGACATTCAGCGAAATTCCAGACGTATCCGTCGTGCCGGGATTTATTTCGACCGACAAGAATACCGGTGAGGTCACCAACCTGGGACGGGGTGGTTCGGATTATACGGCTTCTATCATTGCGGCAGCATTGGATGCGGACATTTTGGAAATTTGGACGGATGTGGATGGCTTTATGACAGCCGATCCGAAGGTTATCAGTACGGCTTATCCGATTAAGGAGCTGAGCTATGTGGAAGCCATGGAGTTGTGCAACTTCGGGGCGAAGGTGGTGTATCCACCGACCATTTATCCGGTGTGTCACAAGAATATTCCGATTCTGATTAAGAATACGTTCAATCCGGAGGCACCAGGTACTATCGTCAAGCAGGATGCAGACCATTCTTCCAAGCCTATCAAGGGTATTTCGTCCATCAACGATACTTGCCTGATTACCATGACCGGTCTGGGTATGGTGGGCGTGATTGGAGTCAATCACCGTATTTTTAAGACCTTGGCAGAGAATGGCATCAGTGTGTTCCTCGTTTCGCAGGCTTCTTCCGAGAACTCTACTTCCATCGGAGTAAGAAATGAAGATGCAGAACTGGCTTGTGAAGTATTGAATGAGGAATTTGCCAAAGAAATAGAAATGGGAGAAATTTCTCCGATGAAGGCAGAAGGCAATTTGGCCACTGTAGCCATTGTGGGTGAGAATATGAAGCATACACCGGGTATTGCCGGTAAACTGTTCGGTACCTTGGGACGAAACGGCATCAATGTCATTGCCTGTGCGCAGGGAGCTTCGGAAACCAATATCTCTTTTGTGGTAGACGGTGCTTCTTTACGGAAAACATTGAACGTGATTCACGATTCGTTCTTTCTGTCAGAATACCAGGTCTTGAATTTGTTTATTTGTGGCACAGGAACAGTGGGTTCCAGCCTGATAGAGCAGATTCATGGTCAGCAGGAGAAATTGAAACAGGAACGGGGATTGAAACTGCATGTGGTAGGAATTGCCAACGGACATAAGGCGTTGTTTACCCGTGCAGGAATTGATTTGGAGCATTTCAGGGAGGAATTGGATGAAAAAGGTTCTCCTTCATCTCCGCAGGTGCTCCGGGATGAGATTGTAGGGATGAATATCTTCAATTCGGTATTTGTGGATTGTACTGCCAGTCCGGATATCGCGGCCCTCTACAAGGACTTGTTGAGTCACAACGTATCGGTAGTGGCTGCCAACAAGATTGCGGCTTCTTCGGAATATGATATTTATGCGGAATTGAAGAAAATAGCCCGTCAGCGGGGAGTCAAGTTTCTGTTTGAAACTAACGTAGGAGCGGGATTACCGGTTATCAATACCATCAACGACCTGATAAACAGTGGAGATAAGATCTTGAAGATTGAAGCGGTGGTAAGCGGTACGTTGAACTATATCTTCAACCGTATCAGTGCCGACATGCCGTTGAGTGCGACCATCCGTCAGGCGAAGGAAGACGGTTATTCAGAACCCGATCCGCGAGTAGACTTGAGTGGAAAGGACGTTATCCGGAAACTGGTAATTCTGGCTCGTGAAGCGGGTTATCGTTTGAACCAGGAAGACGTGGAAACTCATCTGTTCATTCCTAATCAATATTTTGAAGGTACGCTGGATGATTTCTGGAAGAACATTCCCAAATTGGATAAGGAATTCGAAGAGCGTCGCCGCGAAGTGGAACGGGAAGGAAAACGCTGGCGCTTTGTAGCCAGTCTGGAAAGCGGACATGGAAAAGTGGCTTTGCAGGAAGTGGACAGCAACCATCCGTTCTATAATCTGGCGGGTACTAATAACATTATTCTGCTCACCACCGAACGTTACAATGAATATCCGATGCTGATTCAAGGCTATGGAGCGGGTGCTAGTGTAACCGCTGCAGGAGTATTTGCGGATATTATGAGCATTGCCAATATTTAAAACAGACAGTCATGAAACATCTTATTATATTGGGCGACGGCATGGCCGACTGGGCTGTTCCGTCGCTGGGAGGAAAGACCCTGTTGCAGTATGCACAGACTCCTTATATGGACAAACTGGCACGCATGGGACGTACGGGTATGTTGAAGACCGTAGCCGACGGATTTCATCCTGGGAGTGAGGTGGCCAATATGTCGGTAATGGGATATGACCTGCCCAAGGTTTACGAAGGCCGTGGGGTGCTGGAAGCTGCTAGTATCGGAGTAGACCTTCAGGAAGGGGACATGGCCATGCGGTGTAACATCGTATGTGTGGAAGGAGATATTTTGAAGAACCATTCTGCCGGGCATATCACGACCGAGGAAGCCGATGAACTGATTCGTTTCCTGGATGAAAAACTGGGCTCCGACCGTATTCATTTCTATACCGGTGTGCAGTATCGTCATCTGCTGGTGATAAAAGGAGGAGACAAACGGCTGGCCTGTGTGCCTCCGCATGATATCCCTTTGCAGCCTTTCCGCCCGAATTTGGTGAAGGCTTTGTGTCCGGAAGCACAGGAAACAGCCGAATTGTTGAATGATTTGATTTTGAAGTCACAACAACTGCTGCCCACTCATCCGGTCAATCTGAAACGGGTGGCGGAAGGAAAGGACCCGGCTAATAGCATCTGGCCTTGGAGCCCGGGATACCGTCCGCAGATGGAACCCTTGGCCGAGAAATATCCGTCCATCCATAAGGGAGCGGTGATTACGGCGGTCGATTTGATTCGGGGTATCGGGCGTTATGCCGGTTTGCGCTGCATTGATGTGGAAGGGGCCACCGGACTATACAATACCAACTACGAAGGAAAAGCCCAGGCAGCCATTGAAGCCTTGAAAACCGACGACTTTGTGTATCTGCATGTGGAGGCCAGCGATGAGGCCGGACATGAAGGAGATGTGCCGTTGAAGTTGCAGACGATTGAAAATCTGGACCGTCGGATTGTGGGGCCGGTCTATGAGGCGGTGAAACAATGGGATGAACCTGTCGCTATTGCGGTGTTGCCCGACCATCCTACTCCTTGCGAGTTACGGACACATACCAATGAGCCTATCCCGTTTTTGATTTATTATCCGGGTATTGTGCCCGATTCCGTGCAGACCTATGATGAAATAAGCTGTAAGGAAGGCGGATACGGCTTGATGGAAAAAGACGAGTTTATGAATTTATTTATGCACATTCAGTAACAAATTGCAATATGAAGTATTACAGTACAAACGGAAAAGCGCTGGACGCTACTTTGGAAGAGGCTGTAGTGAGAGGACTGGCTTCTGATAAGGGCTTGTATATGCCTCGCGAGATAAAGGCATTGCCGCAGTCTTTTTTTGACGAGATTGATACGCTTTCTTTCCCTGAGATAGCTTATAAGGTGGCCGATGCCTTCTTTGGAGAAGATGTACCTGCAGAGACTCTGAAACAGATTGTATATGATACCTTGAATTTCGATGTGCCGGCAGTGAAGGTGAAAGATAATATTTATTCTTTGGAACTGTTTCATGGACCGACGCTGGCGTTTAAGGATGTAGGCGGTCGTTTTATGGCGCGTCTGCTGGGGTATTTTATCCGCAAGGAAGGGAAAAAGCAGGTCAATGTGCTGGTGGCCACTTCGGGTGATACGGGAAGTGCCGTGGCAAACGGTTTTCTGGGAGTAGAAGGTATCCATGTATATGTGCTCTACCCGAAGGGAAAAGTCAGCGAGATTCAGGAAAAGCAGTTTACTACCCTCGGACATAATATTACGGCCATTGAGGTGGACGGTACGTTCGATGATTGCCAGGCACTGGTGAAGAGTGCGTTCATGGATAAGGAATTGAACGAACACATGCAGCTCACTTCCGCCAACTCCATTAATGTGGCCCGTTTCTTGCCTCAGGCATTTTATTATTTCTATGCCTATGCGCAGATGAAGAAAATCGGTAAAGCCGACAATTTGGTAGTCTGTGTACCGAGTGGAAATTTCGGGAATATCACTGCCGGGTTGTTTGGCAAGCGCATGGGACTCCCCGTGAAGCGTTTCATTGCCGCCAATAACCGGAATGACATATTCTATCAGTACCTGAAGACAGGGAAATACAGTCCACGTCCTTCTGTGGCTACAATTGCCAATGCCATGGATGTGGGCGACCCAAGTAACTTTGCCCGTGTATTGGATTTGTACGACGGCAGCCATGAGGCCATCGCTTCCGAAATCAGTGGAGAAACCTATACCGATGACCAGATTCGGGAAACGGTACAGAAGGTGTATGAAGAAACGGGTTATCTGCTGGATCCCCATGGGGCATGCGGATACCGGGCTTTAGCGGAAGAACTGAAGGAGGGCGAAGTGGGTGTATTCCTGGAGACCGCTCATCCGGCCAAATTCTTGCAGACTGTAGAAAGTATCATTGGGGTAGAGGTGAAAATACCGGAAAAACTTCAGGCCTTCATGAAAGGAACCAAACAGAGCATACCGATGTCAAAAGATTTTGCGGCTTTCAAGGCTTACCTGATGAAGCAGTAATTGTTCGGACGCAGACTAGGATAAGAGTAAGTTCTCAGTACTTCCTAGGAAGTACTTTAGTACTGCCTAAGAAGTACTGCAGTACTTTCAGGGGAGTACTCCAGTACTTTAAAGGAAGTACTGAGTTGACAGCATATCATAAACTCAGCTTTTCCAACTGCTTGAATAGTAGTGGTTTGGCTGATGAAAAAAAGGAAGGGATCATTCAAATGGAAATGAACGGTCCCTTCCTTTTTAGGTTATGTTTTTTCTTTTTAAAGATGAAGCTTCAGGGTCACAAATTTCTTGATGAACTCTACGGTGCCGTCAATCCCCAATACGGAGGAGTCAATACATAAATGATAAGTAGCTGCCGCTCCCCATGTCTTGTAACTGTAATAATTGTAGTAAGACGAACGTTTCTTATCGGCTTTTTCCATCAAGTCTTCTGCATCTTCGGCACTGATGTGGTGCAGTTTCATCAGTCGTTCGATACGGGCTTCGGGAGAGGCCGAAACAAAGACATTGGCACATCGCGGGTGGTCGCGGAGAATATAATCCGCGCAGCGTCCGACAAACAGGCACGATTGCTTTTCAGCTAGCTGACGGATGACATCACTCTGAATCTTGAACAGAGAGTCGTTGCTCAAGTAGGAATTGTAGGGATAGGCTCCCTCCGTGATGAACGGGAACCGCGTGCCGAACAGTCCTCCCAAAATAGTCTGAGAGGCTTTTTCGTCTGCTTTCTCGAAAAATTCCTTGCAGAGTCCACTTTCCTCCGAAGCCAGATTGATCAATTCCTTATCATAAAAAGCAATGCCTAGTTCATTCGCCAGTTTCTCACCAATCTCTTTTCCGCCACTTCCCAGCTGACGTCCGAGATTAATCACATAATGTCCGTCCATAGTGTAACTTCTTTAGTTTGATATAAAGCAAATATAAATCATTCTACGGAAAAATGCGACTTTTTTATCGTTTATTTTCGTCAGCGCTTGGATTGGGCTGCATGTTGTTGCTTGAATTGTTTGAATTGGGCATAGAGCATGGTGCCTGCAATGATACTGGCTGTGATATCTGAAATCGGCATGCTGTACCACACGCCTTCTACTCCCCAAAAGAGAGGAAGAATTAGCAGGCAGGGAATCAGAATCAGGACCTGTCGGCTCAGAGAAAGGATGATGGCTTTCTTGGCCATACCGATGCTTTGGAAGAAGTTGGAGGTCACCATCTGAAAACCGATGATGGGGAAAAACAGGACGACCACCTGCAATCCTTTTGCGCTCAGCTGTATGAGCTGTGCATCCGTTGTAAAGGCCGATACGGCCAGTTCTGGCATCAGTTCTCCCACAAGGAAGCCGCTGGTCGTTACAATGGTGGCGGCGATGACGGTATATTTCATGACTTGGTTTACCCGATGGTAGTGCTGGGCACCGAAATTATAGCCGGCAATGGGCTGCATCCCTTGGTTCAGTCCCATCACAATCATGACAAATAAAAATACAATGCGGTTGACAATGCCAAACGCGCCGATAGCCAAATCCCCATCATACAGTTTTAATCCCTTGTTGATAAGGATGACGATGAAGCAGGAAGCCAGGTTCATGAAGAAGGGAGCCAGTCCGATACCGATGATGTTTTCCACCAGTGTTGTCTTGAGCCGATAAATCCCTCTTTTCAGATGCAGAAGTTCATTCTTGTTACAGAAAATCTTGATGAGCCAGCATAAGGAAATAACCTGAGCCAGTACAGTGGCTATGGCGGCACCTTGGATTCCCATGTGGAAGGTATAGATGAACAGTGGGTCCAGCAGCGTATTGATGACCACGGTCAGGATAGTGGCTGCCATGGCCTTTTGCGGATGTCCGGCCGAACGCAGTACGGAGTTCAGTCCCAGGTACATGTGGGTAATGACATTCCCCAGAAGGATGGTAATCATGTAGTCTCTGGCATAAGGAAGGGTAGCATCGCTGGCCCCGAAGAAATACAGAATCGGGTCCAGAAACAGCAGGCAGACAAGGGTGAACAGTATCCCGATAATCAGGTTGAGTGATACTACATTTCCCAGAATCTGCTGGGCGGTAACATAATCCTTCTGTCCCAGTTTGACAGAAATGAGGGTGGAGGCTCCGACTCCTACCAGTGAGCCGAAAGCGGCGGCCAGGTTCATCAGCGGAAAGGTGATGGCCAGTCCGGAGATAGCCAATGGCCCGACTCCATGTCCGATGAAGATACTGTCTACCATGTTGTAGAGGGAGGAGGCGGTCATGGCAATGATGGCTGGGATGGCATATTGCATCAATAGTTTTCCAATTCTTTCTGTTCCCAGCTCAGTAGCTGTTCCTTTTTGTGACGTCATACTCTCTATTCTTTTTCTTATTAATTGTTATCCAGAAATCTTTAGATTCCCTAAAAAATCGCGCAAAGGTAAGTCTTTTTCCGGAATCAGGGAAAACTTTGTGTATCTTTGCGCTTCAAAAATAAAAGCTATGTGGATGAATGTGAATAGAGTAGGATTATTCTTTTGCCTGTTGGCCTGCTTGGGGAGCGCTTCAGCAGAGACTATGTACAAATATCGGGTCCAGCTTACGGACAAGAAAAAGACCGTTTATTCTTTGGAACATCCGGAGGAATTTTTGTCGTCGCGGGCATTGGCGCGTCGGGCGCATCAGGGATTGGCCGTCGATTCGACCGATTTGCCTGTCTGCCGTGTGTATATAGACCGTCTGAAGGAGCAGGGGGGAGAATATGTTTCTTCCAGCAAATGGAACAATACGGTACTGATGGAGGTACCCGATGAGTCGGTGGCCCTCCGTTTTCTGGATAATCCTTTCGTGCGTTCCGTAAAGAAAGTCTGGGTCTCTCCGGATTCCATTCCTGCCCGGGGAGCGGGACGGAAGGAGCTGGTAAAGAACCAGTGGAAAAAACAGGACGATTATTATGGAATGGCTTCCGAACAGATTAAAATACACAATGGAGACAGCTTGCATCTGGCAGGTTTCAAGGGACAAGGCATGCAGATTGCCGTGATTGATGCCGGTTTCTTCAATGTGGATGCCATGAAGATTTTTCATAAAACCTCCATCTTAGGTACACATGATTTTGTAAATCCGGATTCGGATATTTATGGAGAGCACAATCATGGCATGAAAGTACTTTCCTGCATGGCTGCCAATATGCCCCATGTAATGGTCGGGACTGCTCCCGAGGCAAGTTATTGGCTGTTGCGGAGTGAGGATAATGATACGGAACAGCCGGTGGAAGAGGATAATTGGGCGGCTGCCATTGAATTTGCCGACAGTGTAGGGGTGGATATCGTGAACACTTCACTGGGATATTACTCTTTTGACGATCCGATTGACAATTATACTTATCGGGAACTCGATGGACATACTTCTTTGATGGCGGCTTCTGCTTCGTATGCGGCCAAAAAGGGATTGTTGGTGGTGTGCAGTGCCGGAAATTCTGGTATGGACACCTGGAAAAAGATAACGCCTCCGGCAGATGCAGAGGATATTCTGACCATCGGGGCGATAGACAATATGGGAGTGAATGCCCCATTTTCTTCCATTGGCAATACGGCCGACGGACGTGTCAAGCCGGATGTCATGGCAATGGGGGTTCATTCGGCTGTAGTGGGTATCGACGGGGGGACTTCCTTTGCCAACGGTACGTCGTTTGCTTCGCCTACGTTCTGCGGACTGGTGGCTTGTTTGTGGGAGGCTTGTCCTTGGCTTACTGTCCGCCAGTTGATTGAGATTGTACATGAAGCTAGTGACCGTAATACCTATCCGGACAATATTTTCGGTTATGGAGTGACGGATATCTGGAAAGCCTATCAGCTGGGATTGAAACTGAAGAGCGGAAACGATGGAAAATAAACCTTTGTCTTTGCTGGAGCTGAATTCACTGGTCAGGAGGAGTATTACCTCCTGCTTGCCGGATGAATATTGGGTGCAGGCGGAACTGAGCGATGTACGCGTGAACTATTCCGGGCATTGTTACCTGGAGTTCGTGCAGAAAGATGCCACAGGCAATGCCCTGCTGGCCAAGGCTCGGGGGATTATATGGGCGAACGTATTTACCAGATTGCGGGCTTATTTTGAACGGGAAACCGGACAGGCTTTTGTGTCCGGACTGAAAGTGCTGGTCAAAGTCACAGTCGATTTTCATGAACTGTATGGTTATTCGTTGACGGTAGTCAATATCGACCCTACTTATACGTTGGGCGATATGGTACGTCGCCGGAAGGAAATTCTGCGTCAGCTGGACGAAGAGGGTATCCTGACACTCAATAAAGAACTGGAACTGCCGCTACTTACCCAGCGGATTGCCGTAATTTCATCGGCTACAGCTGCGGGGTATGGCGATTTCTGCAACCAGTTACAGCACAATGCCTTCGGCTTTGTGTTTTATCCTTATCTTTTTCAGGCGGTCATGCAGGGAGAGCAGGTGGAGCAGTCCATCATTCAGGCCCTCGACCGTATCAATGCCACGCGCGATCTTTGGGATGTAGTGGTCATTATCCGAGGGGGAGGAGCCACTTCCGATCTTTCCGGTTTCGACACTTACGAGCTGGCCGCGAACTGTGCCCAGTTCCCGCTTCCCATCATTACCGGAATCGGGCATGAACGTGATGATACCGTATTGGACCTGATAGCCCATACCCGTGTGAAGACTCCGACGGCTGCCGCCGAGTTCCTGATTAATCACCTGCGGCAGACGGCACAGGAATTGGAAGGATACGAGGAAATTATTTATGAAGAAGTTCCCCGCTTGTTGCAGCAAGAAAAGCAACGGTTGGAAGGTTTTGTCACGCGCATTCCCGGACAGGTGCAGATGCGTTTGCAGCGGGAGACCTTCCGGCAGGAGCGCTTCCAGAACCGGATAAAGACGGCTTGGCAGTCGCGTTTGCTGCAGGAAAATTACCGTTTGCAACTGATGCCTCGTGTACTTTCTGCCCTGCAGAACCGGGTGCAGCGCGAAACACATCGGCTGGAACTGCTGGCGCAACGGGTGTCTTCCGCTTCGCCGGAAGTCTTGTTGAAGAAAGGGTATAGTCTTACCTTGCTGAATGGAAAAGCAGTGACAGACGCTTCCTTGCTGAAACCGGGGGATGAAGTGGAGACCCGTCTGGCAAAGGGGCGATTCAGAAGTAAAGTAATCAAATGAAACAATGATATGGCAGCAAAGAAAGAAACCTACTCAGAGGCCATGAAGCGCCTGGAGGAAATCGTGGCCCGTATTGAAAGCAACGAACTGGACATTGACCAGTTGGGCGAATACTTGCAGGAGGCCCAAAAACTGATAAAGTTCTGTAAGAACAAATTGTATAAAGCCGATGCGGAAATCAAGAAGATTTTGGAAGAAGAAAGCGACGCACAAGCTTGAGCACTAAAAAAGCCAGACCGGGAAGTCTGGCTTTTTTAGTGGATAGGGTTATCGGATAATGGTCATTTCCTTGAGCAAGTGACCGGCACCCGCAAACTTGTCGATGATGAACAAGGTATAGCGGATGTCTACGCAAGCGGCTCGTTGCAACTGAGGATTGTAGGCAATGTCGCCGGTCAAGCCTTCATAGTTGCGGTCGAAGCCTGTACCGATGAGTTCTCCTTGGGCGTTGAAGACCGGAGAGCCTGAGTTTCCGCCCGTGTTGTCGGTAGCAGTGGCAAAGCAGACCGGCATACGTCCGTCGGGCATGGCGTAGGGGCCGAAGTCTTTCTTTTCATATAGTTCCTTCAGTTTGGCCGGAACCACAAATTCCGGGTTGTTCGGGTCTTCTTTTTCCATCACCCCTTTCAGGGTCGTGTAATACAGGTATTCTTTTCCGTCGGCCGGTTCGTAGGAACCGATTTTGCCATAAGTCAGACGCAGGGTAGAGTTGGCATCCGGATAGATAGGCTGTCCGTGCGCTTTTTTCAGTTGCAGCATACCTGCCACCCAAGTCTTGTGGGCCGCATTGTAGGCATTGGTCTCTTCCTGCATGGCCTCGCTGGTTGCCTGGTAACCGTCGCGTACGGAAGCGGCGTATTTCACCATCAGGTCGTTCTCCAGTTGAGCGGCATCCGGATGTGCCAGAAAAGCTTCCAATGCTTCCTGGCTTCTGAAGATAGACCGGTCGAAGCAAGCGTCTACAAAAGCATCCGTATTTCCCTGGAAGTCCTTGTCGATGGTCTGGAAGATGTCAATCCGTTGGGCTGCCGGAATCAGCCGGGCATACAAGGCGATGAGCTGCTTGGATACCTTGCGGTCCACTTCCGGATTATAGTCCTTGTTGAAGAACTTCTTTCCGGCTTCTCTCAGGTTGGCCACGGCTTCGTCAATGTCTTTCTGTTTCTGGCTTTCCAAGGCTGCTTTCAATGCTTCCGTATCCGGCACTTTGAAGAATTCCGTGCCCAACATCAGAGCCTCGTAAATGGCTTGCTGGTGATAGACTGCCTCATGGCGCTGTGCCACTATCTGCTTGATGGTTTCGTAGGCTTTCCGGTAGCTGTCGTTGCCGATGGAATCGCCGAAGGCCAGCAGTTGCTGCTGTTCCCGTTTCTTGCGGTCGAGCACCTTCAGGCGTACCAGTCCTTCGTTCATGCCGATGGCGTTCTTCCAGTAATTGGCCGATGACGCATACTTGGCCGCATACTGGATGCGCGTGTGCGCGTCCTTGGCCATTTCTTCGCCCAACCCCCGCAAGCGCACGCCGCGGATGGTGTCGCGCATGAAGTTGGTAGTCTGCATACGTTCCTCCACTTCGTCACTGATCATGTAACGCCAGTTACGTCCCGGAAATCCCATCACGAAAGTGAAGTCACCTTCTTTCACCCCTTTCAGGTTGATGGCGATGTGTTTCTTGACTTTCAAAGGTACGTTGTCCGCACTATATTTGGCCGGTTTGCCGTCCTTGTTGGCATAGATGCGGAAGATAGAGAAATCTCCGCAGTGGCGTGGCCACATCCAGTTGTCGGTGTCTGCCCCGAATTTCCCGATGGAAGAGGGAGGAGCTCCTACCATACGTACGTCCTTGTAGGAAGTTTTGACAAACAGATAATATTTGTTGGACCCGTAGAACGGTTTCAGCTCCAGGGTGGTGAATTCGTCGGTACGGATATGTTCTTTCTTGGCAAACTTTTCGGCCACTCCCGCCAGGAAAGACGGAGAAAGATAATTCGTTCCGTCCGGGTCTTTGGACTTCTTCAGCTGTTTCTGTACGTATTCCGTTACGTCGAGTATCCGGTCGATGAACGTCACGTTCAGTCCTTCGCAAGGAAGTTCCTGCTCCCGCGTCATGGCCCAGAAGCCATCGGTCAGGTAGTCATGTTCCACCGAGCTGTGCTGTTGGATATATCCGTATCCACAGTGATGGTTGGTCAGTACCAGTCCTTCGGAAGAAATGACCTCTCCGGTACATCCTCCTCCAAAGTGTACGACTGCATCTTTCAGGCTGATATTGTCCGGGCTGTATACCTTGTCGATGGTGATATCCAGTCCCAGGTCCTGCATCACAGCCGCATTCTGCTGCTTCAGGTCGGTCAGCATCCACATTCCCTCGTCCGCATGGGCGGCGAGGGTGAATGTGGCAAATAAAGTGAGTAAAAACTTATGCTTCATTATTCTACGATGGTCATTTCGTCAATCAGGTTCTTGCAACCTCCCAGTTTTTCTACGATGAACAGCACGTAGCGGATATCTACGGCGATGCAGCGCTGGAGGTTGTTGTCGAAGTTGATGTCGCCGGAAAGAGATTCCCAGTTACCGTCGAAAGCGGCTCCAATCAGTTCTCCGTTGCCGTTCATCACCGGAGAACCTGAGTTACCGCCGGTAATGTCGTTGGTGGTCAGGAAGCAGGTCGGCATTTCGCCATTCGGCAAGGCATAACGTCCGTAGTTCTTGGTGGCGTACAGTTCTTTCAGCTTGGCCGGAACCACGAATTCCGGATTGTTGGGGTCTTCCTTTTCCATCACGCCTTTCAGGGTTGTGTAGTATTTGTAGTGGATTCCGTCTTTCGGATCGTACGATTTCACGTTACCGTAAGTCAGACGGAGGGTGAAGTTGGCATCCGGAGCTTTCGGAGTCGGTGCGTACATTTCGCAAAGACCGCGTACATAGGTTTTGTGCAGCAGGTTGATGTCGCCGTTTGCCTTGTCCAGTTGGTCGGCCAGTTCCTTGTACTTCTTGTTGACGGCATTGGCATATTCAGCCGACAAATCGTTCTGGATGGCTTCTGCAGTCGGATGTTCGATGAAGGCATTGAAATTCTTTTCATTAGCGAAGATGCTGTTATCGTAGAGGGCATCTACGTAGGCATCATAATCGCCTTTGAATGTGTTTTGAATGGTTTGATAGAAATCGGGCAGAGCTTCAGCCGGTACCTTCTCTGCATAAAGAGGCAACAAGACCTTGGCTACTTTCCGGTCTACTTCGTGGTCATAATCCTTGTTGTGGATATCGGCGTAGGCTTCCTTCAGAGTAGCGATGGCTGTGTCGATGTCTTTTTTCTTATTCTTTTTCAGTGCGGAAGCCAGATTCTGCAAAGCTTTCATCTTGGAACTGTGTGTAAATTCAATGCCGCTTCTGAAAGTTTCGGTAAAATAAGTCAGCTGGGTACGGAGCGGAGTCACACGCTTTACGTAGTCATCAATTTTGCCGACTACAGCTTCATAGTCTGCATTCTGTTTTTCTTTGGCAAAAGCAGCGAATTTTGCTTCCTGTTCAGCCTTTGTTTCCAATACGTGGTTGTCTACGATGGCCTTGTTCATGCCGATGGAGTTTTTCCAGTAGTTGCTGGAGCTGGCAAACTTGCTGGCATACTGGATACGTACCTTGTCGCTGGCAGCCATTTCCTTGCGGAGGATATTCTGGCGGGCTTCACGCACCGTGATACGCGGAATGTTGGTACCTTCCATGCGCAGACGTACCTCACTTTCAGTCAGGTAACGGCTGGTGCTTCCGGGGAATCCCATAATCATGGCATAGTCGCCTTCCTGCAGTCCCTTCAAAGAAATCGTCAGGTGTTTTTTTACTTTCAAGGGCACATTGTCCTTGCTGTATTCAGCCGGGTTTCCATTTTTGTCGGCGTAGATACGGAACATGGAGAAGTCGCCGGTGTGGCGCGGCCACATCCAGTTGTCGGTTTCTCCACCAAATTTACCAATGGATGAAGGGGGAGCGGCTACCATGCGGACGTCGCTGTAGGTCTTGATGAAGAACAGGTAGAATTTGTTTCCTTCATAGAAGGGAAGAGCTTGTGTGGAAATGCCCGGTTTCCCTTTCAGGTCACTCTTTTTCAGTTCTTCATCTGCCAGTTTCTTGAGGTATTTACTTCCGAAAGATTCGATCTCACTGACCTTACCTTTCTGTATGTCTTCGTTTACCTTATTGGTTACATCTACGATGCGGTCCACAAACTTGAAGGTCAATCCCGGAGTCGGCAGTTCTTCCTGATAACTCTTTGCCCAGAACCCGTCGGTCAGGTAATCGTGTTCCACGGAACTATGTTGTTGAATGGCATCATAGCCACAGTGATGGTTCGTCAGAATCAGTCCGTTGGGGGAAATAATTTCACCCGTACATCCACGTCCGAAGATTCCCACTGCATCTTTCAGGGTAATCTGGTCCGGGTTGTAGATATCCGCAATATCCATTTTCAAGCCTTGCGCTTTCATTCGGTCGGCAAGGTTCTGCTCCTGCATGAGTTGAAGCAGCCACATTCCTTCATCGGCTTTTGCCGGAGAGAAGACGGCACAAATAAGTGCGAGTGCGAGTACTTTAATTTTTTTCATATAGTGATGATTGTTAATATATCAAGGGACAAAAATAGTAAAAAAAAGCACAGCTTTTTCATGCAGGAAAATTAAAAGGTAATAAACCACTATCTTAGTATAAAATTTGATAATTTATTTCGACTCATCCTTGAAAGATTATACCTTTGCCGTCAAATTTAAAAGGTTAGAGCATGCATAAACTTTATTTTTTCCTGTTGTGTGCAATCCTTTGCGCCTCTTGCAGTAAGAAATATAAGATAGAAGGTACTTCATCTGTTTCAATGTTGGATGGTAAGATGTTGTTTATAAAGATTCCAGTGGGCAATCAATTGATGAACATCGATTCAGCAGAAGTAATTCATGGCTTATTCAAGATGCAGGGGAAGGTGGACTCTACGGTACTGGCCTCTTTGTTTATGGACGATGATTGCATTATGCCCTTGGTTATTGAGCCGGGTCATATCGACATTCAGATAGACAATGCCGGGATAACTATTAAGGGAACTCCATTGAACGATTGCTTTAATGATTTTGTGGTGCGGAAGAACTCGCTTGATGACCGTGCGTACGAAGTGGAGCATGAGGAGAGCCGGATGATTATGGACGGAAAGGACTTGCAGACAGTTCATGAGGAAATCCAGAAAAAACGCGAAGAGATTGCCGATGAGATGAATCAGTTGGCAAAGACATTCATCCAGGACAATTATGAAAATGTGTTGGGGCCGGGAGTGTTTCTGATGCTGGGAAACAGTATGCCTTATCCTTTCCTGACTCCACTGATGCAAGAAATTTTTGACGGTGCTCCAGAATCGTTCAAGAACAATTATATGATTCAGGAGTTTGTGTCGATGGCACGTGAAAATATGGCACGCATGCCGCAACATTAAAAGAATCGGGTAGAAAGTCTCCCTCCTACCCGACGATTCTTTTATTTCTTTTCTCTACTTTCTTCTTTATTTTGTTCCTTTGTATTTTTCCGGCAAATCCTTTTCAATGGCTTGATAAGACTCTTCCATCAGCAGGGTAAGATTTTCCTGACCTTTACCTTGTGGGTAAATAGGCTCATGGATGGTCAGTTTCAACGGATGCCACGACAGCAGTTTGCCGGTGCGGGGCAGCACGTCGAACGAACCGCTGATGGTCATGGGTACTACGGGCATTTGCAGCTGGTCGGCGATGAGGAAAGCTCCTTTCTTAAATTCATTCATGTGCCCCGTGAAAGTTCGTCTTCCTTCCGGGAATACCACGAGCGAAGTACCTCCCTGCAGTATCTTTTCGGCCCGTTTGATGGTTTCGTATACTTTTCGCGGACTGGATTTGTCGACGAAGATGAATCCGGCCGATTCACAGGCTTTACCTACAAACGGAATGTTGCGCAGGCTTTTCTTCATCATCCATTTGAAATTTCTTCCCAGAAAACCATAAATCAGGAAAATATCGAAAGCTCCTTGGTGGTTGGCTACAAACACGTACGACGTCTTGTGGTCTATATGCTGATGCCCTTCCACTTTCACCGGGAGCAGAAACAGGAAGCAGGTAAGCTGTGACCATATCTTGCCCGGGTAGTATCCCCAGAAATGGCCGTTGCCGAGCCAGCATCCCAGCATGGTGGTCAGTGCCGTCAGGATGGTCAGTACAAGAAAAATGGGTAGTCCGATACAGATTTGATAAATAATGTATAAGAATCTCATAAATGGTAGTGGTTATTTGATTGTTGTTTTGAGTTAATTCGCTTTCTTTAAAGTGATGACCGTAATCTCCGGCCAGGCTCCCAACCGCATGGGAAAGAGCACATAGCCCAGTCCGATGTTGACATACAAGCCACGATTGCCTTCCAGATACAATCCCCGGTGTTCCGGATAGATGAATTTGGATACGGAAAAGCCGAACAGACTGATTTGCATGTCGTGGGTGTGTCCCGACAAGGTCAGCTGTACGGATGTGTCCGGAAGCACTTTTCTCCGCCAGTGGGTAGGGTCGTGGCTGAGCAGCACGGTGAACATGCCGTCGGTTCCTTTCAGGGCCTTGGGCAGGTCTCCCCGGTCGGGGAAGGGAGGTTTTCCGCTGTTTTCTACTCCCGCCAGGGCAAGAGAGTCCTTACCTTTATATATAATATGTGAATCGTTCAGCAGCATTCTCCATCCCATACGGTTTTCGCGGGCAACCAGACTGTCTACATTGGCCAGGCGGTCATGCTCGGTGTCCCACTTCACGTAGGTGCCGTAATCGTGATTTCCTAATACGGCATACACGCCATCGGGCGCTTTCAGTTGGGAGAATATCGGCATGAACTCCACCAGCTCGTCGGCTCGGCTGTTGACCAGGTCGCCGGTAAATACGGCCAGGTCGGCTTTTTGTTGGTTACAGAGGGCAATGGCTTTCCGAAGCGCTTCCCCGTTGCCTTTCCAGCTTCCGGAATGAATGTCCGACAGCTGCAGGATGCGGTAGCCGTTGAAGGCTTCCGGTAGGTCGGGCGAACAGAAAGTCACCTCTTTCACCTGAAAATATTCCTTGCCTTTGAGGGCACCGAACAGGATGTATCCGAAAACGAGTACGGCTGGAATCAAGGAGATTTTCCCATGGGGAACAGGCCGGCGGATGAGTTTCTGGAGCAGTCTCAGCAAGATGCTGGTCAGCATGAAGAGGGTCTTCGGAATGGTGACACACAAGGCCACAATCAGGTACGTTCCGAAATACTCATGCAATTGGTCGTGCCCGATAAGGAATACTACCAGAATCAAGAGCAGCACGAGGGTCGGCCACCAGAATCTCTGCTTCCATTTTTTATTGTGCCAGTGCGACAGATAGGTCTTGCAGATATACCAGTCGGGCAAGAGGAACAAGGCCAGAAACAGAAGTGATACTCTTAATAGAATCATATTGGCAGGTTTAAATGGGGTTAGGATTGTAAGTTGGCAGTCAGGTATTTGCGTAACACGTCGGGCTCCATTTGCCGTCGGACAGCATAATCCATGAGCTGTTCTTCATCGATTTTTCCCACGGCAAAATAGCGGGAAGCCGGATGCGCGAACATCAGTCCGCATACCGACGCATGCGGCTGCATCATCCCGTTCTCGGTGAGGCGGATGCCGATGCGTTTCATGTCGATGAGGCGGTCGAGCAGGAAGCTGACTGAAATATCCGGCAGGGAGGGATAGCCCACGGCAGGACGGATACCCTGATAATCTTCGTTCAGAAGCTGCTTCATGGTGAGATGCTCGTCTTTGGCATATCCCCAAACCTCCTTGCGCACGGTTTCGTGTATCTTTTCGGCAGCTGCTTCTGCCAGGCGTTCTCCCAGCGTCTTGATGAGCAGGGCCTGGTAATCGTCGTGCAGGAACTCTTCTTCCATGGCCGGGTCGATGGTGGTGGCAAATCCTCCCACCGTATCCTTGATGCCCGATGAGAGCGGGCGCACAAAGTCACTCAGGCAAAGAAACGGGTCATCAGGACGTACACGGGTCTGCTGGCGAAGCAAGGGGAACGACATCCCCTCCAAAATCAGGTTGTCTCCGTCGGCATTGGCCTCCATAAGTCGGTAGATGGCATAAACGCCGTATTTTCCGTCAATGTGGTTGAGCATGCGTACAGCTTCCTTATGCAATTGCATGGCTTCGGCAGCCTTGGCACGGTCGGTTTCCGGGAAAGAAGCCAGCCAGCCGGCCCGGCAGGCATCACAGCCATGAATGTCGGCAATGGTGGCGAAACGAGGCTGGAATCCCCACGCATGGAAGAAGTAAATCCAGTTGATGTATTCAGCCAGGTCGTGTATGTCGTAACGGACGGTGGTGATGTCTGTTTTCATGCGGTTTCTTTTATCGTTCAAATTTCAGGGCTTGTCCGCGGTGAGCCTTGTCTACCTTTCCATTCTCATAAACTACCGCTCCGTTGACAAAGGTTTTCTCTACTTTCCCGTGGAACGTACGTCCTTCCATCGGGCTCCAGCCACACTTGCTTTCAATGCTGTCGGTAGTGACGGTCCATTCCTTATGAGGATTCAGCAGCACCAGGTCGGCCTGGTATCCCGGTCGGATGAAACCTCTCCGGCTGATTTGGAAGAGCTGGGCAGGCGCGTGACACATTTTCTGTACCAGTTGTTCCATCGAAAGCAATCCTTCATGCACCAGTTCATAGATGCTCACCAGCGAGAACTGCAGGGTTGGCATGCCGGAAACCGCTTTCAGCGCACCACCTTGTTTCTCCGACAGCAGGTGAGGGGCGTGGTCAGTGGCAATCACGTCAATCAGGTTCGTGGTCAATGCCTTTCTCAGGGCATCGCGGTCGGCTTTCGTCTTGATGCTCGGGTTGCATTTGATGCGGGCTCCCAAGCGGGCATAGTCCTCGTCGCAGAACATCAGGTGTGACACACAGGCTTCCGCCGTGATTTTCTTTTCGGTCAGCGGACGGTCTTCCAGCAGGCCCAGTTCGCGTGCCGTACTGATGTGCAGAATGTGCAGGCGGGCTCCGGTTTCCTTGGCCAAAGCTACGGCCAGTGAGGAAGAACGGTAGCAAGCCTCCTCATCCCTTACCAGCGGGTGGAAAGAAATGTCGAGGTCCTCTCCATATTCTTGTTTGTAGCGTTCGGTATTCTGACGGATGGTGTTCTGGTCCTCACAATGCGTGGCAATCAGCATACCCGCTTCCGAAAATATCTTTTTCAGTGCCTCCATGCGGTCTACCAGCATGTTGCCGGTGCTGGCTCCCATGAAAAGCTTCACGCCGCATACCCGGGTCTTGTCCAGTTCCTTCAGCAAGTGGGTGTTGTTGTTCGTGGCGCCAAAGTAGAACGAATAGTTCACGATGCATTTGGTGGCGGCATCCTGGAATTTGTTGTCCAGTGCTTCCAAGGTAGTGGTCTGCGGGTTGCAGTTCGGCATATCCATGAAAGAGGTGACTCCACCTGCCGCAGCCGCAGCCGTTTCGGTGGCCATATCTGCCTTCTGTGTCAGTCCCGGATCGCGGAAATGTACATGGTCGTCTATCACTCCTGGCAGCAGGAAGCATCCTTGTGCATCAATCTGTTCGTCACATTCGGTTGCAGGTTTCCCTTCTCCTTCGATAATCTCTTGGATTTTCTCTCCTTCAATAACCACGGAACCGGCAAACCGGCGTCCTTCGTTTACAATGATTGCATGATGTATCCACGTACGTTTCATAAACTCTATTTTCAATTACAATTTTTGGGGTATTTCTTGAACCAGCTGTCCCATTTCAGCTGGATGACGCCGAACACGGCCTCTCCGAAAATGCTGCTGTTCATCTTGGAAGTGCCCAGTTCACGGTTGATAAAGATGACAGGTACTTCGGTGATATGGAAGCCGCATTTGAAGGCTGTGAATTTCATTTCAATCTGGAAGGCATAACCTTTGAAACGGATGCGGTCCAGATGAATGGTTTCAAGCACTTTGCGGCGGTAGCAGACGAAGCCGGCAGTGGTGTCGTGAATGGGCAGGCCGGTGATGAACCGCACGTATTTGGAGGCGAAGTACGACATCAGGACTCTTCCCATTGGCCAGTTGACCACATTGACTCCGCTCACGTAGCGTGAGCCGATGGACACATCCGCGCCGTCGTCGTGGCAGGCTTTGTAGAGCCGGGGCAGGTCGTTGGGATTGTGACTAAAGTCGGCGTCCATTTCGAATATGTAGTCATACCCATGTTCGATAGACCATTTGAAGCCGGTGATGTAGGCTGTTCCCAGTCCGAGTTTGCCTTTCCGTTCAATCATGAACAGGCGTTCGGGAAATTCTTTTTGCAGTCGGCGAACGATGTCGGCCGTACCGTCGGGAGAATTGTCTTCGATGACCAGAATGTGGAAACATTTTTCCAGTCCGAATACTGCCCGGATGATATTTTCGATATTTTCCTTCTCGTTATAAGTAGGAATTATCACAATACTGTCACTTGTCTGCATGGTGTTTTTATTATGTCGTGCAAAGATAATAAGAACTCGTGAAATTTGTGATATAATTAGGGAAATATCGGGCTGTGTTCAGGCCTAAATTATCCTTCGCAAAAACGCTTAGGCGTTTGCTTTTAAACGTCGAAGCGTTTCATCTGAAACGTCTAAGCGTTTTACTTCAAACGTCGAAGCGTTTTGTCTCAAACGCCGAAGTGTTTTGTTTGAAACGCTTCGACGTTTTCAAAAGGGCATTTTGTGTCCTGAAAAAAGGTCGTCAGAAGGAATGAAATCTTGTCTTTCTGCATGCTTGTTGTTGGTTGTGTCATTCTTAATTTTTGTAAAAAAAGAAGGCGGTAGAAATACTTTCGCGAAAAAAGTCTTAGACTTGCGCCCATATTGTAATATACACAAAATATAGAAGATTATGATTATAGGAATAGATGTAGGGGGAAGTACAACCAAGATTGTGGGAATCAAAGACGGATGTGCTTATCATCCGATGTTTGTGACGGCTACCGACCCGGTCACTTCCTTGTTTGGAGCTTTCGGAAAATATATATACGACCATTCTATCCAGTTGTCGGAGGTGGAACAGGTGATGCTCACCGGAGTGGGAAGTTCTTACATCCAGCAACCTTTGTACGGTTTGCCCACCGCTCGGACGGACGAGTTTATTGCCAACGGGTTGAGTGCACAGTATGCCACCGGACTGGACAAACTGATGGTGGTGAGCATGGGGACAGGTACTTCGTTTGTCCGGGTGGAGAATGATACCATCTGTCATGTGGGCGGCATTGGTATCGGGGGAGGAACACTGATGGGACTTTCACGTTTGCTGCTGCATACGCAGGACATTCTGTGGGTATCGGAACTGGCTGGGAAAGGAGACTTGCGGAATGTGGATTTGCAGATACAGGATATTTGCCGGACCTCTCTTCCCGGGTTGCCGCTGGATGCGACGGCTTCTTTGCTGGGAAAACTGGATAACAATGCTTCTCCTGAAGACCTGGCACTGGGGCTGATGCACATGGTGTTGCAGTCTATCGGGCAGGCGGCTGTCTTGTCGGCTTTGGGTATGGGTATCCGCAATTTTGTGCTGATAGGTAACTTGACGCAGCTTCCGCAATGCCGTCCGGTATTTGATACCATCGGACGTATGTATGATGTGCGTTTTATTATTCCGGAAAATGCGGAGTATCAGACAGCAATCGGAGCGGCTTTGGCGTATATAAAAGAAACACACACCCGTCCGGTAAGGGGATAACCTTTCCGGACAGGTGTGCGGGAATCCTGCTTTCGCTCATCGCAGGATATCTGTGATCAGGTAAATCTGGCAGTCGGAAATGCCTTGCGTGGAAAGGGCTTCCTTGTCGGCCAGGAACAAGGATATGAACTCTTCGGTCGAGGCACAATCTGCCGCTGCCTTTCGGTAGTGTTCCAAGGCTTGTGGCACTTGTCCCATGGCCAGGTAGACGTGTCCGGAATTCAGCCAGTCGTTTGCCTGAGGTTTTTCCAGTGCCAGCAGTTTCTCGTACATTCGAATTGCTTCTTCGTGTTTCCCAGACATGAAGTAACACCAGCCGATGGCGCGCCGTGCCTTTTCGGGGTGTGATTCCAGAAATTCAACTTTAAAAAACAGTTTGATGGCTTCGGCATATTCTTTCTGTGCGGCCAGGCATTGTCCAACTTGCATCAGGGTGTTGAGGTTGTCTGGGTCGAACGCAAGAACCCGCTGGAAAACCTGAGTAGCCTTTGAAAAGTCACCAGACAGTTTGTAGCAATGAGCCAGGTGCTTGAGGGTCCACAAGTGGTCGGGCTTGATGAGGTCGGCTTGCTGGTAGGCGTTTACGGCTTTTTCGTAAAGCTTGTTCTTCTGGTAAGCGAAGCCCAGTTTCTGCCAGGTTTCTGCCTGGTCGGGTTCTTTCTGTACCAGCGTTTCATACAGGGCGGCAGCTTCCTGCATGTAGCCTTTGGAAAAGAGGTATCCCGCTATCTGTTCGTGGTATTTCCCTTTTAGAATAAGCGGACGGAGCAACGGATTGTTCCAGAAATCCAGCTTGTCTTTGAAGATATCGTGCTGTTCGGTCCTGAATCTCCATAATTTATAGAAACGGTACAAGTTGTGTACATATTGCCGTTGGATGGCATTGACCTGTCGTTCTGCCGGATTTCCGGAGCCGTCAATTTCTTTAGGAATAATTTCTTCGCCGCTCATTTTAGACAGCATGAAGGTCTGCTGGTCATGAGGAAGTGATTTCATGGCCAGGCAGAATGAATATTTGTCGGAGTCGCAGAACACTTGAGAATTGACTACCATGCCCAGCAGGGATTGCTTTTCGAATGTTTTGTCCTTGTATATTTGATACAGGTCGGGCACTTTCATGCTGAACAGATAGAACCAGTGGGCTGCTTCCTGAAAAAACGGGTAAGTCTTTAGTTGGGAAAAGGCGGTCATGTATGTATCGGCGCCTTCCATTTGCAATTCGCCCAGTTCGCGGATGTGGTCGCCTATTTTTTCCAGGTCTTTCTGCCATTCCGGGTTCAGGTCTTCGATATCTTCTATTTCGATGGCTTTCAGTTCTGGTTTCCGCAGATTGGGGTTACGCATCATTTGGGGAATGATTTCTTCACGCATTTTTTTGTCAATTTTTTCTGTTTCGCGCGAAAGGAGTAAGATAATCTGGATGTCGTGCAATTGTTTCAGGAGTACCGGATTGTCTGCCATCAGTTTCAAGGCAGAAACGAGGTTTGGATAGAGTGAAATCCGCTCGGGCTGAAAATAGGTCACCAAAGCGATGCCCGTCAATGCACGTTGGCTGACAGCCAGTTCGCCAGACATCTGGCAGGCTGAAAGCAGCAAGGTAAATTTCCGTACATCGAAAATCTGCAAGAGGTTCAGCGTGAGGGCGCTGATCATCACTGCCTTGTCGTTCGTGGCCATGGAAGGAGACGTCAGCAACAGACGTGCCTCTTGGTATTCTTCTTCACTCCATTGGGTAGATACCCATATTTTATTGAACAGTTCGTCGACTGCATTTTTATGAAGGGTGTAGTTCTGCAATGTCTGCGCTTCTTTTTCCGTTTCGTTTTCCGGCGCGGGTGAAGGATGTCCGGCCGCTTCCAGCATGAAGTCGATTTCTTTGAATGAATGTGGCGGCACCTGTGCAAACTTCCGGAATTTGTCGGCATAGTATCCGTAAGCCTTTTCCTGCTCTTTCAGAAAGAACGTTTTGTCGGTCAGTTCATAGGCTTTGCACATCAGTTGCTGGTAGATGTTTTCGCGCTGAGGGTCCTGTGTCCCCATGGCTGTATATTGCAGCATATAATTATAAGTGGTTTGCTGTGTCTCTATCTGCGACTGCAGCTCCCAGTCATTGAGTGTATTGGCTGCTTCTTTTATATGGGCAAAAGCTTCTTTCAGTCTTTTCTCGTGTAAAAGTTGGATAATCTCTTTCTGCATGATGATTTCACAATGATTAAGTCTATAACATGGAAGTATCTTCTTGAAGATATCTTTCCGTACGAGACAAAAGTAGTAATTATTTCTTAGTTTTTTGTTTTGCGATGAATCTAAATGCCCTTTTTTTGAAGAAAATGTTGCTCTCTTTCCCATTCATAATGAAATGGTTATGAAATGTTTGTAGGAAATGGATATGAAAAAGCAAATTTTTTTGTCAAAGAGATAGGGGTTTTTTGCGGTAGCTGCGTTATGTAGATGAAGTCACCTAGCTAAGTGTAACAACAAAAAAACTAAACGCAGGACTTTCGAGATACCGGAATGACACAGAAATAAACCGAAACGGCAGACCGGACCTGAAAGAACGGCATTTTAATTATGAATCATTAAAAACTAGACAGTATGAAATTTAAATTTATTGCATTATCTTTGTGTATGTTGGCAAGCGCGAACCTGGTAAAAGGACAAGAAAGTAAAGGCTTTATGCCTTCGGAAAACAAACACGACATTCGATTGTCGGTGAGCGACGGTCTGACTCAGGGATCGGTAGATGTACTGGGTATGGGATTGCTGGATGCGGTGGTTGGAACCAAACGTACGGATGCGAACTACAGTCTTGTATACGGCCTGGGCTATCGTTATTCTTTGGGCCGCTTTAGAGTGGGAGCTGATTTGGGATTCTCAAAATCGGACAACAAGCTGACGCTGGCGGGTGAGCAGACGCCTTCATTGAAGGAAAGCAATATGAACTTTCTGGTGTTGCCCGCTGCTGAGTTTGTGTACTATAAGCGAGGACTTGTAGAATTATACGGATCGGCTGCTGCGGGTGTCAACCTGAGTCGTCATAAAGAGGCCGCTCTGACAGAGGCGGGAAAAGCAGCTGCAAAAAAAGCCGATTTGAGCACTTCTTTTGCATACCAGGTAAATCCGATTGCCTTGAGAGTTGGAAATGACCGTATCGGAGGTTTTGTGGAAGCCGGCTTGGGCCACAAGGGATTCGTGACGGCTGGTGTAAGTTTGAAATTCTAATTGCTTGATTGACTTGGCATGGTAATGAAAGCCCATAGAAAGGACATATTCAAATCCAGGTTTCAGGAACATTATTCAAGGCTGTGTCATATAGCCTATGGATATGTTTCTGACAGGGATGACGCGGAAGATATTGTGCAGGAACTGTTTATCAGTGTGTGGAACAAGCAGCTGGATGCCATGCCGGAAAAGGAATTTGCGGCTTACCTGACTACCTCCGTGAAGAACAGTTGCATCTCCTTTCTGCGGAAGCGTAGAGAAGATACCGTATCGATTGAGGAGCATTCGGCTTCAACCAGTTGCATGCCGGATGAAGTGACAGATGAAGGAGAGAAATCACCGGAAGAAATTCTGCAGTCGGCGCTGGCTACCTTGCCTCCTAAGTGCAAGGAAATCTTCCTGCTGTCCAAACTTCAGGGCTTGAAATACCGTGAAATAGCCGGAAAATTAAGTTTGTCTGAGAAAACAGTGGAAAATCAGATGACAAAAGCTATTAAGTTGTTGCGTGTATATGTGGCTGAACATAGTTTTTTGCTGATTACGGTTGTCGCTGTCATTGTATCCATTATTATAAATTGTGAGTAAGACCATGAACAACAAAGAAGATATAAATGAACTGCTGGCCCGTTATTTTGCCAATGAACCACTGACTGTGGCGCAGCGTCGCGAACTGGACGAATGGATGACGGCTCACAAGCAAGAATTTGAGCAGATGCGAAAAGTGATGAATGCATCGCTGAAAACGACGGATGAGGTGGTCTTTGATGCAGAGAAGGCCTGGCAGAAAATCGAACCTCATCTGGAGGAGCGTGCAAAAATAATTCCTTTCAGGCAGAAAGCACGATGGGTCTTTTCTGTGGCGGCTTCCTTGCTGCTGTTGTTGGGAATCGGTGCTTTTTATTTCTTCCGTTCCACTTCGGATGAGCAGATGATGCGTTATGCGAATACTGGAACGACGGAAAAGCATGTGCTGCTGCCCGACAGCTCGGAAGTGATACTGTATCCGGAAGCGACATTGGCATACTGTTTTTCCGGCCGGCAGGAAGGACGACGGGCGGAATTGAAAGGAAAGGCCTTCTTTCAGGTGAAGAAAATGCACGGCATACCGTTTAAGGTGGAGACTGACTTGCTGAAAGTAGAGGTGCTGGGTACTTCTTTCCTGGTCGACGTGGCACACAGAGACAAGGCAGGCGTATTTGTAAAGACTGGGAAGGTACGCGTCAAAGAAGCTTCGGCTGGTGAAGTGGTGATTGAAGCCAATGAAAAAGCGGAATTGAAAAACGGTACGTGGCAGACTGGAGTAATCCGGAATCCGCAGAGCCTGTTTGGCGAAAAGGAACGGGTATTGGTGTTTGAACAGACTCCGATTGTGGAAGTAGTCAGGGTGGTGGCCGAGAAAACCGGCATACAAATAGATTTGGGCAAAGGCTTGGAAAAGAACTTGATTACGACTCAAATCCACATCGATGAACCGGACATAGCCGGAGAACTGGCTTTCCTTTGTGGATGTAAGTGTGAAACATTGGTGAAAGGAAAACATTACAGACTTTATGAAAAGTAAATGGCTGCTCCTCTTGCTGTGGACGGTGTGTGGAATCGGACTCCAGAAGATAGAAGGGCAGGAAGTCAAATCAGATAATACGGTAGCGGAAGAGTGGATACAGGTCCATGCCTCTTCCGCTACCGTATTGCAGTGGTTCAACTGGATAGAAAAGGAAACCGGAATCGTCTTGTCGTATAATCCGGCACAGATTGAGGTGGACAAAGTCTGCCGGGTAGAAAAAGGCGGAAGGATGACGGTCGGAGAACTGTTACATCGGATATTGGCCGGTTACCGGGTGCAGACAGCTTTTATTCCTTCCTTGAAACTGGTGATTCAGGCTAGGAAAATAGAGAACTATTATGTCAGTGGAACCGTTTGCGAAGAGGAAAGTGAAGAGCGTTTGTATGGCGCCGTGGTCACACTGGAAGACAAGGACGGGAAACAATGGCATACGATTTCGGGTGAAAATGGCGTTTTCCGTTTGTACGTACCCGAAGGAATTTATATACAAAAGACATCTTACATGGGGTATACGCCGCAGGTAAGACGTGTCAGGGTGGAAAAGGATTGCTTTGTCCGCACGTACCTGAAACCGTTGCTTTTTGAGATAGAGGAGGTGACGGTGGAGTCTGGTCGAAAGGAGAACGAGCTGAATGAGCTGACTCCTTCCAATCTACTCTCGTTTAGTGGAAATGATTTGTTTTCACAAATCTGGATCTTGCCGGGGGTAACTTCTTCCTTGGCCGGACATAACTTTATGGTAGACGGAGGGGGATACGATGAGAACCAACTGTTGTTGGACGGCGTACCTGTGTTTCATCCCGGCCATTTCAATTCGCTGCTGCCTGTATTCAACGGCGATGCGGTAAAGAACATGGTTTTTCATAAGGGCTTTTTCCCGACCCGACTGGAAGGGCGCATTTCGTCTGTCACAGAAGTAAATTTGAAAGAAGGAAATAAGGAAGAGCATGTACATACACTTACGTTGGATATGCCGGCGGCTTCAGTCACGCTCGAGGGGCCGATTATCAAGAAAAAAATGTCGTATATGGTAAGTGCTCGGCGGAGCTGGCTGGATTTCTTTGATGGCCTTTTATCGGAAGAAAACCGCCTGAACCATGCTACTTATGATTACAATGCAAAGCTGTCGTATAGTTTTTCGCCCGTCAGTACATTGAATTTTTTGGCATACGGTGCCCGAGATAATTTTCATCTTCCGGTTATGGAAAACGGTGATAATGTATCGGTGTTGCGATGGGATAACCAGGTGTATCAGTTGTCTTACAGCACGCAGAAAGGGCGGTTGGGAAATTCGACTGCGGTGTTTTATTCGGCGCATACGAACCGGGCACGTGTAGAGGAACTGGGATATGACCAGGAAGGATATGTACATAGCGGCATCAAGTCGTGGAACGTGACAACAGATTTCAGTTATTCGCTGGAAAATCTGTTCCAAGCCCGTTGGGGAGCTAAATATACGTATGAAGTATATGATTTGGCTACCATGGGGGCAAAATTGCTGGTGAGACATGAACCGGTGAGCCAGGTGTCGTTATATTATGACAATCTGTTGCGAATTTCTCCCAATTTTTCTGTACAAGTTGGAGTACATGGAGTGGGCTATCTGCCGCAGCATCATCGGTCGTACTATAGCATTCAGCCTCGGCTGTCGGTGAAGTATTTCTTGTGTGAGAAAGACCTGCTTTATCTGAATTTCTCTAAAATGGAACAGTTCTATCATTACCTCCGTTTTGATAACCTGTCATTGCCTACTGATTTTCGCATGCCAAGTATTGATGGATTCAAGCCACGTTCTTCGGAGCATTATGAGGTGGGTTGGAAGCATTTCCTTGAAGACGGACAGGTGGAGGTTTCCGTGTATTATAAGACGCGCAGGAACGTGCTGGCTCTTCGGCCGGATGCTTGGATAGAAGATAATCAGTGGCAGCAGTATCTGATGGTTGGAAGAGGAGACAGCTATGGAGTAAAAGGATATTTCTATAAAAACTGGAAGCATTGGAACTTGCAGCTTTCGTATGCTTATACCCGAAGTCGGGAATGGTTTAAAGAGTTGTCGGAAAAAGGGAAAATGCCTTCTTTGTATGATATACCTCATCAGTTGGGGGGAGCTGTATCTTATCGGGTGAATACTCACTCTTCTTTTTCTGTGGGAGGTATGCTGCGTTCCGGAAAGGTGACGCAGTTGGATGATTTTTTTGATCCGTTGTCGTTTGAAGATTTTCGTGGAAAGCGGGATCCGCTCAACTATCGGGTGGATGTGGGGTATTCCTATCGGAAATCCTTTGGCGAGAAACTGCTGTTGCTTCGTCTGGGCATATATAATGTGGTGGGAAATCCTTCAGAGGAAGACATCCTGAACTTTTATTCTGTGCATTGGCGTAGCAACTGTTTGCCGTATGGAAGTATCAGCTTTAAGTTCTGAACCGTGAATTCTTGTTCCATTCTTCGTCTTTTTGTGTGCATATTCGAACCGGATTGATTATTTTTGCAACATCTATTGATGGAACGATGAGTATAAAAGAGCTTCAAGACATCTATGCCAAACATCCCAATGTATCTGGTTTGGCTTCTTTGTGTAGGAATAAGAGTGTAAAAAATGTATTTTTGGAAGGCATGCACGGGTCGTGCGCTTCTTTGTTTGCCTCGGCTTTTGTCAAGTCGGTGCCGGGTGTCTATGTGTTTATCTTGAATGACCTGGAGGAAGCCGGGTATTTTTACCATGACATGGTGCAGGTGAACGGAGATGCAGATATCCTGTTTTTTCCGTCTTCCTACCGTCGGGCCATTAAGTACGGACAGAAGGATGCGGCCAATGAGATTCTTCGTACGGAAGTACTGAGCCGGCTGGAACGGCAAGACCCTGTGGCGGTAGTGACTTATCCGGAAGCTTTGGCCGAGAAGGTGGTTTCCCGCAAACAACTTTCGGCTTCTACGCTTACACTGAAAGTGGGGCAGAAGGAAGACACAGGAAAGCTTATGGAAAAACTTTCCAGCTATGGTTTTGAACATGTGGACTATGTGTACGAACCGGGACAGTTTGCCTTACGAGGAAGTATCCTGGATGTCTATTCCTTTGCATCGGAATATCCTTATCGAATCGACTTCTTCGGCGATGAGATTGACAGCATCCGTACGTTTGAAGTCGAGACGCAGCTGTCGAAAGAGAAAAAGGAGTCGGTGAGCATTGTACCCGAATTGTCCACTTCGGAAGGGTCGGATATTTGTTTTCTGGATTTTATACCTAAGGAAACGATTCTGTGGGTGAAAGACTTGCTTTGGGTACGAGAACACATTCAGTCTGTACATGAGGATACTCTTTCTCCTCAGGCATTGAAAGCCTACGAAGGAGAGCAGACGGAGTTGATGAATCTTTCCCAAAAACTGATTGACGGGGCCGAGTTTACGGTGCGTGCCTTGGAGTTTTTCCGGGTTGATTTCGGGCATAAGGCCATAGGAACTCCTCAGGCACGGCTTGCTTTCGAAACTTCCGTGCAGCCTATTTTCCATAAGAATTTTGATTTGGTATCTAGCTCTTTCACGGACTTTCTGCAAAGGGGATACCGTTTGTATATCTGTTCGGATAGTGCCAAACAGACAGAGCGATTGAAAGATATCTTTCAGGAAAGAGGAGATCAGATTACGTTTGAACCGGTGGACCGTACGTTGCACGAGGGATTTGTGGACCATTCTTTACGGATATGTGTGTTTACAGACCATCAGATATTCGACCGTTTCCATAAATACAACCTCCGAAGTGACAAAGCCCGTAGCGGAAAGGTGGCCTTGTCACTAAAGGAACTGAACACGTTTGAGCCGGGGGATTATGTGGTGCATATCGACCATGGTATCGGCCGTTTTGCGGGACTGGTGCGCATTCCGAACGGGAATACTACGCAGGAGGTCATCAAACTGGTGTATCAGAATGACGACGTGGTGTTTGTGTCCATTCATTCGTTGCATAAAATCTCGAAGTACAAAGGAAAGGAAGGCGAACAGCCGCGTATCAGCAAACTGGGAACCGGTGCATGGGAGAAAATCAAGGAACGGACGAAGACCAAGATTAAGGACATTGCCCGCGATTTGATTAAGCTGTATTCGCAGCGTAAACAGGAAAAAGGATTTAAATACAGTCCCGACAGCTTCTTGCAGCATGAATTGGAAGCCAGCTTCTTGTACGAGGATACACCCGACCAGCTGAAGGCGACACAGGAAGTGAAGGCGGACATGGAGAGTGACAAGCCGATGGACCGTCTGGTGTGTGGGGACGTAGGCTTCGGTAAGACGGAGGTGGCCATCCGGGCTGCTTTCAAGGCAGTGGCCGACAACAAGCAGGTAGCGGTACTGGTGCCGACCACGGTGTTGGCTTTCCAGCATTATCAAACGTTTAAGAAGCGTCTGGAGGGAATGCCTTGCAAGGTGGAATACCTGAGCCGTGCGCGGACAGCCAAAGAAACCAGCCGTATTCTGAAGGAACTGGCCGAAGGAAGCATCAATATACTCATTGGTACGCACAAGATTATCGGGAAGAGTGTGAAGTTCAAGGACCTGGGATTGCTGATTATTGACGAGGAGCAGAAGTTCGGGGTGAGCGTGAAAGAGAAACTCCGTCAGATAAAGGTGAACGTGGATACATTGACCATGACGGCCACGCCGATTCCGCGTACGCTTCAGTTCTCACTGATGGGAGCCCGTGACTTGTCGGTTATCCAGACTCCGCCGCCCAACCGGTATCCGATTCAGACAGAGGTGCATACCTTTAATGAGGAAATCATTACCGAGGCCATCAACTTTGAAATGAGCCGTAACGGACAGGTCTTTTTTGTGAACAACCGGATTCAGAACCTGGGGGAACTGAAGGCCATGATTCAGCGGAATATTCCGGACTGCCGGGTGTGCATCGGACACGGACAGATGCAACCGGAGGAACTGGAAAAGATTATCTTCGATTTTGTCAACTATGACTACGATGTGCTGCTGGCTACGACTATCATTGAGAGTGGTATCGACATTCCCAATGCCAATACCATCATCATCAACCAGGCGCAGAATTTTGGATTGAGCGACCTGCATCAGATGCGGGGGCGTGTGGGACGAAGCAACAAGAAAGCTTTCTGCTATTTGCTGGCTCCTCCTTTATCGTCTTTGACTCCCGAAGCCAAGCGCCGTTTGCAGGCCATCGAGAATTTCAGCGATTTGGGAAGCGGCATTCACATTGCCATGCAGGATTTGGACATCCGTGGGGCCGGTAACATGCTGGGAGCCGAACAGAGCGGATTCATTGCCGACTTGGGATATGAAACTTATCAGAAGATTCTGAACGAGGCGGTGACCGAATTGAAAAACGAAGAGTTTGCCGACTTGTATGCGGACGAAATCAAGGCCGGCGAAGAGAAAATCAGCGGTGAAGAGTTCGTGGATGAATGTACCGTGGAAAGTGACCTGGAGTTGCTGTTCCCGAATGAATACATTCCGAGCAGCAGTGAGCGTATGCTGTTGTACCGGGAGCTGGACAAACTGGAACTGGACAAGGATGTGGAGGCGTTCAGGGCCCGATTGCTCGACCGCTTTGGCAAGATTCCTCCCGAAGGAGAAGAGTTGCTGCGCATCGTGCCGTTGAGGCGGCTGGCCAAGCGCCTCGGAGTGGAGAAAGTGGTGTTGAAAGCCCAGCGTATGACCCTCTTTTTTGTCAGCAACCTGGACAGTCCGTATTATCAGAGTATGGCTTTTGGAAAGATTATTGCGTATATGTCCAAGAATCCTCGTTACTGCAATTTGCGGGAACAGAACGGACGTCGGAGCATGGTAGTTTCCAAGGTGACCAACGTGAAAGATGCAGTCAGCATCCTGCAGGAAATTGTCAGCCTGGACGGAGAAAAGGCTCAGTAGGCCCCGGTTGTCTCAATCGGGTGACAGTGGAATTGCATTTTTGTTTCAGTAAGCTTGGGATGATTCTTTTTCGGGTCGGAAGAGAAAGACCGGGAGGAATAAACGGCTATTTTTATGCCTCAAATTCAAAAAGGCTTATGAGAAAAATAGGATGGATACTGCCGTTTCTGGTTTTCCCTCTGTGCATGCAGGGGCAGACGGCACGTGAAGAGATTGATGAGAATCCGGCACTGGCGGGAGGAAAATACTATGCCTATGAGGCACCCGATGGGCAACTTACCCTAGCTCCCGCGGGTTATACTCCTTTTTATATATCGATGTTTGCCCGTCATGGTTCGCGTTATCTGACGAAGGAAAAGAAATACACTCAGCCTTTGTCGCTTCTCCTTGCAGCGGATGAGGCCGGGGTGCTGACCGCAGACGGAAAGCGGGCATTGAAGGTGGTGGCTGCTTTGGCGCAGGAAGCCGAAGCACGTTATGGCGAACTGACGCCGAAAGGGGCGCGGCAACACCGGGAGCTAATAGACCGGATGTACCGGCATTATCCGGAGGTGTTCGCTGACGGTGTGCATGTGGATGCACGCTCTACCTATAAGACACGTGCCTTCCTTTCCATGGCAGCGGGTTGTGTGGAATTGAAGGGGTTGAACCCCAAGCTGCACATCACCACACAGGCCAGTGAGGCAGATGCCTATTATATAAAGTACAAGAATCCTTTGTATGAAGCACAGCATTTGGAGAACAGTGACTCGGTGTATCGTGTGGCAGATAGCGTGTATGTGCATCCGGCACGCTTGATGAGACAGCTGTTTCGTGATTCTTCTTATGTAGAGGCTCATATACAGCCGGTGAAGTTGATGACAGACTTGTTTGAATTGCACGGCATCAGCCAGAGCAGCGACCGTCAGCCCGATTTGTCTTTCCTGTTCACTCCGCAGGAACGGTATGATTTGTGGCAGCGCAACAACTTTGAATGGTACTATGAGAAAGGGGCTTCCCCATTGAGTGACGGCTGCATGTACAAGCTCGAAAAAAATCTGTTGAAGAATTTCATTGAAACGGCCGATACCGTGATTGCTTCCCGAAAGAATGGGGTGACGTTGCGTTATGGGCACGACACGAACCTGGCTCCTTTGGCGGTACTGATGGGCATCAATGACTTGCAGGCTTCCACGGCAGACTGGCAGCGTATTGCAGATACGTACCGTACCTATCGTATCATTCCGATGTGTGGAAATGTGCAACTGATATTCTACCGTAAGAAAGGGGTGAAAGAGGTGCTGGTCAAGGTGCTGTTGAACGAACGCGAGGTGAAATTGCCGCTTCCCAGTGAGATAGCTCCCTATTATGCATGGAAAGAGGTACGGAGATACTGGAAAAAAGTGGTGGAAAGCATTCAGCTTCCGGCAGAGATGAAGTAGTCTGGAGGCATTATACATATTGTAAGGAGAGGTATTTCTTTTTGAAAGGGATACCTCTTTTTTTATGTACGTATCTCTTGCCTAAATGTAACAGAAAAGAAATTTCTATGCAATAAGGATGAAAATAGGATGGGATACTTTTGCGGCAAATAAGAAAAGGAAATGAAAGCAAGTATCGTTTTGGCGTTGTTGTCACTGATGTCTGCAGGTGTGCAGGCCAGTGTGGTAAAAGGAAAAATCAAGGATGCACAGACAGGAGAGGAAATTATCGGTGCATCGGTAATGGTAAAGGAAGAGCCCGGAAAGGGAGCGGTTACGGGGTTGGATGGTAGCTTTAATCTGTCTGTCAACCGAGATAAATATACATTGGTATGTTCTTATGTAGGATACAAGAAATATGAGGTGACTGTCACACCGGACAAGAAAGAAATCGTGATTCCGTTGAAAACCGATGACGTGGCACTGGATGAGGTAGTGGTGGTAGCCTCCAATCCGGGAAGAACGGAAGCTGGGGCACGCGGCATTGAACGTCAGGCCATGAATGTGGTCAACGTGATGAGTGCCAAGGCCATCGAACTTTCTCCGGATATCACGGTAGCGAATGTGATTCAGCGTATGTCAGGCGTGACCATCGAACGGAACAGCAGCGGAGAAGGTCAGTATGCGATTCTGCGTGGTATGGACAAGCGTTACAATTATACCTTGATTAATGGGGTGAAGATTCCGAGTCCGGACAACAAGAACCGTTTTGTGCCGCTGGATATTTTCCCATCGGAGATGCTCGACCGTTTGGAAGTAACCAAATCGCTGACCGCCAATATGGAAGGCGACGGAATCGGAGGAGCAGTCAACCTGATTATGAAGGATGCGCCTACGGAACGGCAGTTTACCGTGAATTTGTCGACCGGTTACAATGCCATGTATTTCGGCCGTGACTTCCAGTCGTTCAACCACGGAGCCATCGTCAAACAGTCACCGTATGAACAGATGGGGATGCCGGAGGACAACCGGGTGACCATGGATAATTTCACGACCGACAACTTACGGATGAGCTGGAAAAAGCCATTGCCGGATTTGACTGCCGGGATTTCTTATGGCGACCGTTTCTTCCAGAACAAACTGGGGGTGATGTTGGCCGGAAGTTTCCTGAACACCTATCGTGGCAAGGAAAGCCAGTTGTATTATCAGCCGGGCACCACTCACAACGGCATTGAGTATCGTAATTACTCTTCCCAGCAGACCCGTATCGGGGCGCATGCCAAGCTGGATTATTTCATCAACGAACATCATAAGCTGACCTGGTACAACGGCTACATGGATATGCGTGAGGCAGAAGTGCGCGACGGACATGACGACAAGGAAGGGGCAGTACGTATGAAGTGGAACCATCAGTATATCATCAATTCAACTTTGAAAGGGGAACATTCCTTTTTGGACGATGGGGCGCTTCGCCTGAACTGGTCGGCCGTGATCTCGAAAGCCTACAGTGAGACTCCGGACAATGCGGAAATTTTCTTTCAAGGTACCCACGTACAGACCTCAGGAGCAGCTACCCGGCGTTGGGAACACAATTCAGATAAAGATAAGGCGGGATATGTAGACCTGATGTACAAGCTGAAACTGGACGGTGGTTCTGTCTTTGATTTCTCTGTCGGAGGTATGTACCGTGACAAGAAGCGTGACAGTTTTTTCAATGAATACACCTTCAACTCGGCGACAGGAGTGAAGGACCCACAATATCAGGGGGAAGACTGGAATAATTACGATGAGATTCTGTTTACTCCCTTGAAATACGGTAACATCAGTGACCCGTTGAACTACGATGCTTCCGAAAAGATTGGCGCAGGCTACGGAATGGTGAAATACACGTATCGGAAATGGGAATTCATTGCGGGAGTCCGTGTGGAACATACTAACCAAGGGTATGTCTTGAAATTCCCTACGGAAAATGCGGATCCAGAAGGAAACCAGAAATATACGGACGTGCTACCCAGTTTTCATGCGAAATACGGGGTGCATAAGAATGCCAACCTACGTTTCTCGTACGCACGGTCTATCAACCGCCCCAGTTTCTTTGAAATTGTGCCTTACAGCATCATCAATGAAGACTACAAAGAAAAAGGTAATCCGGATTTGAAGCATACCGTGGCCGACAACATTGACCTGCGCTATGAATATTTCCCGAAATCATCCGAACAGTTTATGGTGGGCATGTTCTACAAACGGTTGCAGAACCCGATTGAATATGGTCTGTTGAACGAAGGACAGGATACCTACTACAAGCCGATGAATTTCGGAGATGCGACCAACCTAGGCGTGGAAGTGGATATCATGAAATACTTCAACTGGTTCGGTATCAAGGCCAATTATACGTATACTCACTCTACGATTACGACTGAGAAGCGTACCATGGTCGGCAACGATGTGAAGACTGTTTCGCAGACCCGTCCGTTGTTCGGGCAGGCGGCTCATGTGGCGAATTTGTCGTTGCTTTTCAAAAGCACCAAATATGGTTGGGAAGGACAGATTGCCGGAAGTTACACCGGAAAACGTTTGAGCGACATTTCCAACTGGTATAACGATGATATTTGGGAAGACGGCTACATGCAGCTGGATGCGTCTGTAGAAAAGAGTTTCAAGAACGGCATCAGTCTGTTTGCCAAGGCCTCTAATTTGTTGGACACTCCTTTGTTGAGATTTATCCAAAACGGTCCGCATACAGAAGGTGTCACTTCCGAACGAAAGGATGGCAATGTCATTGAGCGCAAGGAATGGCATGGACAGTCGTTTATGCTGGGAATCAGATATAAATTATAATCAAATATAAATATTGACTAATAACTAATTTATTACGAAATGAAACTGAAAAATTATTTGCTGGCAAGTACAGCTTTGGTAGCGTTGTCTTTTATGACCGCTTGTACGGAAGAAGATCCAATCTCTAATAGTGACGGTACCGAGAATACGGATGGAAATGATGAGAACAATGGGGGAAACAATGAAGAGAACACTGACAATGTCATTGTTTGGCCTGCCGATACAATCGTAAAACTTGAGGGACATTATACAGTGCCCGAAGGAAAGAGCCTGGTGATTAAGGAAGGTGTTCAGGTGATTGTCAGTACAGATGGTGTAGGAGCCAACCACGCTCCGATTGAGTTTACTGTCAATGGTAACTTGTATTGTGAGGGTACGGCCGAAAAGCCGGTTTTGTTCTCCATTCCGGAAAGCGAACGTACGGAGGAAAATATATTCGCAGGTATGTGGGGTGGAATTGTCGCCACTTCTACTTGTGGTGAAATGTTAATCGATCATACGATTATTGAATATACAGGAGCACAGGTAATAGAAGGTTCTCCGGCTGCCAGTGCAGGTATCTATACAGCAGGTGACGATGCTTATCCGCAGATTACAACCGATAACATCAATGGGCGTTATGTAATTACCAATTCCATCCTGCGCAATGGTTGGTCAGACGGTATTTACTTGATGGGTGGAAATGCCATTGTAGCCAATAATATTTTTGCTGCTAACGGATACGACGGGGCAGAAGCAGTCAATGTAAAAGCTGGTTGCGTAGTAGATGTGGCAGGAAATGTCATGTTCAGTCCGAATACCAATGGCTTGAAGTTATCTAGTTCTGGTCAGAGTGATGAACGTGCGATGGCTAAAATCCAGGCCTACAACAACACCATCATCAATGCCGGATGGCGTCGTGACGGTGAAAAAGGAGGATGTGTGTACGTAGAAAAGAATGCGTTGGCAAATGTCTTTAATAACCTGATGGTGAACTGTAAGTTCAGAGCCATGACTCCTAACTACAAAACTCCGAACTTGCCGGATGAAGGTTACAACGACCAGTCTGTTATTGATTATAACTATTATGCTTCTGGAACTCAGAAGAGTGACGTGGTGTTTGCAGAAGAGTCTGGTGTAGCGTATGCTTGGGAAGGATATGCATACGCACATAAAAACTATTATGAAGGCGTGGTGGATGCACACAGCGTGATTACCAAAACTGCTGAAGAATGTGCTGTTAATGACCCGAAATTCGTGAATTTCCCGATTAACGAGGTAGCCTTGACAGATTATGTATACAATAATGCATGGGATTTCCATGTGCAGGCTGGTTCTCCGGTATTGACAGGCGCCTATGACGGAAATGATGCAGCATTGGCCCCTTATTTTGGAACAGAAGGCCTGAGCGTAAATGGCAAGAGTTATACTTCTCCGAAAGTGGAAGCTCGTTTCGGGGCGTATGGTACAAAATGATAAATTCCTTTTCTAGGTTTTGTTAAGGCAGTCTGTATTGACTGTATTTTCCGAGTGGAATAAGTCCGGACAGTATGTCTCGGGCTTATTCTTTGAATTCTCAATTCGTTTAAATGCTTGATTTATGATTTCATTGAAAAAACTTTTCTGGACATGTTGTTTGTCCTTGTCTGTACTGGTGGCGTTTGCGCAGGATGCTTCTGCATGGAAGTCGTTGGAAAAGCCGGTGAGCTTTCTGTTGGCCAATGACTTGGGGCGTAACGGTTATTACGACCAGAAGCCTATCGCCGAACTGATGGGACAGATGGCAGAGAATGTCGATATTGAAGCCGTGGTGGCTGCGGGGGATGTACACCATTTTGAAGGTGTCCGCAGCGTGAACGATCCGTTGTGGATGACCAACTATGAACTGATATACAGTCATCCGGAGCTGATGATTCCCTGGTATCCGGTCATGGGAAACCATGAATATCGAGGCAATACCCAAGCTGTATTGGATTACGCCCAGGTGAGTGCCCGCTGGGAGATGCCCGCCCGTTATTATACCAAAGTGTTGGAGAATGACGATGTCACTGTGCGTCTGGTCATGATTGATACAGCTCCTTTGTTGGACAAATACCGGAAAGATGTGGAGAAATATCCGGATGCCTGCAAGCAGGACATGGACAAACAGCTGGCGTGGATGGACTCTGTGTTGACCGTCTCCAAGGAAGACTGGGTGCTGGTAGTGGGCCATCATCCGATTTTTGCAGATACCGACAAGAGCGATGCGGAACGTCTTGACATGGAAAAAAGAGTGGACACCATTTTGCGTAAACATAAAAATGTAAGTATGTACCTTTGTGGGCATATCCATAACTTCCAGCACATCCGCAAGCCAGGAAGTTCCATCGATTATGTGGTAAATTCTTCCGGCTCGTTAAGCCGCAAAGTGAAAGCGGTCGACGGAACTCAGTTCTGTAGCAGTGAATCCGGTTTCTCTTTGGTTTCGGCCGATAAGAAAGAACTGTGTCTGCACATGATAAATAAAGATGGAAAGGTGATTTATACGGTCCGTCAGACAAAATAATAAAGAGTGATTATCATTTGAATCGATGATAAAAAGAAGATTGTGAAATTCTTAAAAAAATAGAAAGACACATAGCGTATTTCATTATTTTGTAAACTCGACTTTACGTTATTGTTTGAACAGAGATAATCATCTCCTCATTTTTAGGTATTTTGGAAGGAAAAAATAGCGATTTGGCAAAAAAAGAGGCATTCGTTGGAACGGTGTCTCTTTTTTTGCTATTTTTGCACAGTTTTTGGGTTGTCTGTGCACGAGCGGAATATTCATTGCACGAATGACCTGATTATTGGACTGTATGAGAATGGTCCGGTATCATAGAAATCATAATTAAAACATAAAGCATGATACACAAAGTATTAATCGCTAACCGTGGTGAAATTGCTGTGCGCGTGATGCGCTCTTGCCGTGAAATGGGCATTCGTACCGTGGCAGTTTTTTCCGAAGCCGACAGAACGGCTCGCCACGTACTTTATGCGGATGAAGCTTGCCTGATTGGTCCTGCTGCATCGCGCGAAAGTTATCTGAACATAGATAAAATTATCATGGCGGCGAAACGTCATGGAGTGGATGCTATTCATCCGGGATATGGATTCCTGTCTGAAAATTCAGAGTTTGCACGTCGCTGCCGTCAGGAAGGTATTATCTTTATTGGTCCGGATCCGGAGACGATGGATGCAATGGGTGACAAGATTTCTGCCCGCAAGCACATGATTGCAGCCGGTGTACCGGTCGTTCCGGGTACAGAGCAGCCTTTGCAGAGTGTAGAAGAGGCCAAAGAAATCTGTAATCAAATCGGTTATCCGGTCATGTTGAAAGCTTCCATGGGTGGTGGAGGTAAGGGTATGCGCTTGATTCACAATGTGGACGAAGTGGAAGAAGCCTATAACACAGCCCGTTCGGAATCTATGTCTTCTTTTGGTGACGATACCGTTTATCTGGAAAAATTTGTAGAAGAACCTCATCATATCGAATTCCAGATTCTGGGTGATAATTTCGGAAATGCCGTACATCTTTTTGAACGTGAATGCTCTATCCAGCGCCGTAACCAGAAAATCGTGGAAGAAACTCCTTCTCCTTTTGTCACTCCTGAATTGCGTCAGAAAATGGGTGAAGCAGCTGTGGCTGCGGCAAAGGCTGTGCATTACAAAGGAGCCGGTACGATTGAGTTCCTGGTCGATAAGCACCGCAATTTCTACTTCCTGGAAATGAATACCCGTTTGCAGGTAGAACATCCGATTACGGAAGAAGTGGTAGGTGTGGACCTGGTAAAGGAGCAGCTTCGTGTGGCCAACAACGAGCCGCTCCACTTCAAGCAGGAAGACCTGCAGCAGCGCGGACATGCCATTGAATGCCGTATCTGTGCTGAGGATTCTGAAAACAACTTCATGCCTTCTCCGGGTGTCATCCGTCAGCTGATTGAGCCGAACGGCATCGGCGTACGTATCGACAGCTACGTGTACGAAAGCTACGAAATTCCTATCTATTATGACCCGATGATTGGTAAGCTGATTGTGTGGGCTACCACCCGTGAGTTTGCCATTGAACGTATGCGCCGTGTGCTGTATGAATACAAGATTACCGGTTTGAAGACCAATATCGGTTATTTGCGTCACATCATGAACGTGCCCGATTTCGTGGAAGGACATTACAATACTTTGTTCATTCCGAAACACCAGGATATGCTCCGTGAATGGGCCGGACAGAAAGAAGAAGAAACCGAAAACATAGCCATGATCGCCGCTTACATCGACTACCTGATGAACCTGGAAGAAAACAAGTCGGCATCCAGCGATAACCGTCCAATCAGCCGTTGGCGTGAATTCGGTCTGAAAAAAGGCGTATTGCGAATCTAAGCGTTTGTTTCAAATTAAGTAGAAGATTATGGAAATACATATAGGAGACAGAGTTGCGGACGTGACATTGGTCAGCAAGGAAGGCAACAAGGTGCAGCTGACCATCGACGGGGTGCCTTACGATGTAGACATCGTGATGGCCGAAAACGGAAGTTGTTCCATTCTGCACGAAGGAAAGTCGTACAACGCCGAACTGATTCGTAAGGAAGGTGGAAAGAGCTATACCGTGAACGCACATTATCAGTCATACAACATTGACATCATCGACTCGCAGGCTAAGTACCTGCGTATGCGCAAGGGTGCCGAAGAGAAGCAGCAGGATAAGATTGTTTCTCCGATGCCGGGCAAGGTAGTCAAGATTCCGGTAAAAGTGGGCGACCGTCTGCAGGCAGGCGACATCGTGGTAGTGATTGAAGCCATGAAGATGCAGAGCAACTACAAAGTGAACAGTGAATGCGTGGTGAAGGAAATCCTCGTGAACGAAGGAGACTCCGTCAACAGCAATCAGGTTATAATGACGTTGGATGTAATTAAAGAAGACGAACAATGACAACAGCAGAACAATATAAGAAATTTGAGGAACTGGACAAGCTGGCTTCTCAGGGCGGCGGTGTAGAACGCGTGGAAAAACAGCACGCCAACGGTCACATGACAGCCCGCGAACGTATCGACATGTTGCTCGACAAGGGTACGTTCAATGAAATCGACAAATTCGTAATCCACCATTGCACAGACTTTGGCATGGACAAGAAACATATTCCGGGCGACGGTATCGTATGCGGTTACGGTAAGATTGACGGCCGTCTGGTATATGTATATGCATACGACTTCACCGTGTATGGCGGTACGCTGAGTGCGACCGGTGCCCAGAAAATCGTGAAGGTACAGGAATTGGCGCTGAAGAACGGTGCTCCGGTCATTGCCTTGAACGACTCAGGTGGTGCCCGTATTCAGGAAGGTGTGGGCAGTATCTCCGGTTACGCTTCCATCTTCTATCAGAACACCATTGCTTCGGGTGTGATTCCGCAGATTTCGGCCATCTTGGGTCCGTGTGCGGGAGGTGCCTGCTATTCTCCGGCCCTGACCGACTTCATTTTCATGGTGAAGGAAAAGAGCCACATGTTCATCACCGGTCCGGACGTAGTGAAAGCCGTGACCCACGAAGAAGTGGACAAGGAAGAACTGGGTGGTGCTTATACCCACAGCAGCAAGAGCGGTGTGACACACTTCCTTTGCGATACGGAAGAAGAAACCCTGATGAGCATCCGCGAACTGTTGAGCTTCCTTCCTTCCAACAACATGGAAGATGCGCCGATGATTCCTTGCACCGACGATATCCGCCGTGCGGAAGAATCGCTGATGACAGTCATTCCGGACGACCCGAACATGCCGTACGATATCAAGAACATCATCGAACCGGTGGTCGACAACCATTATTTCTTTGAAGTGATGCCTCACTTTGCCAAGAACATCGTAGTCGGATTTGCCCGTCTGGGCGGACGTTCCGTAGGTATCGTGGCCAACCAGCCTGCTTACCTGGCCGGTGTGCTCGACATCGATGCCTCTGACAAGGCTTCCCGCTTCATCCGTTTCTGCGACTGCTTCAATATTCCTATCGTGACGTTCGAAGACGTGCCGGGCTTCCTGCCGGGATGCACACAGGAACACAACGGTATCATCCGTCACGGAGCGAAAATTGTGTATGCCTACGCAGAAGCTACCGTACCTAAGATTACCGTCATTACCCGTAAGGCTTACGGAGGTGCTTACATCGTGATGAACAGCAAGCCGATTGGTGCCGATGTGAACTTCTCTTATCCGACAGCCGAAATCGCCGTAATGGGTGCCGACGGTGCCGTAAACATCCTCTACCGCAAGGCTACTCCGGAAGAGAAAGCCAAGGCAGTGGAAGAATACAAGGAAAAATTCTCCAATCCTTACCGTGCGGCCGAACAGGGTTACATCGATGAAATCATTCTGCCGAAAGATACCCGTTACAAACTGATTCAGGCATTGGAAATGACTCAGAACAAGAGCCAGAGCAATCCGCCGAAGAAACACGGCAACATGCCGCTGTAATCAGCTGACGATTATTCAGTAAATCCACATAAGAAGCGAAGAATTCCGCCGGTCATGCGCGAGGAGTTCTTCGCTTTCTTGTATAGTTATCACATTAGATTCTGTCATTATGAAGGAAGCATTTATAAAACTGCATCTTTCCATTCTCATTGCCGGAGGGACGGGCGTGTTCGGGAGACTGATTTCCCTGAACGAAGGACTGCTCGTATGGTACCGGATGATGTTTGCCTCCGTGATGTTCTTTCTGCTGCTTTCGTGCTTGAAGAAGCTGCGGAAAGTCTCCTTTGGCGATGTGGCAAAGATTGCCTCCGTGGGGCTGCTGCTGGCCAGCCACTGGATTTTCTTCTATGGAAGCATCAAGGCCTCCAACGTGTCCATCGGTGTGGTCTGCCTGTCGCTGATGAGCATCTTTACCGCCATCTTTGAGCCCCTCATCAACCGTCACCGCATTTCCTTGCGGGAGATTCTGTTCAGCCTGGTGGCTGTGGGAGGCATCGTGCTGATTTTCCATTTCGACACCCGCTACCGGACCGGTATCTGCATGGGCGTCATCTCGTCGGCCCTGGCTTCGCTGTTTACCATTGTCAACAAGAAAGTGGCCGTGAACTATACCTCCAGCACCATGCTGATGTACGAGATGCTGGGCGGTTTTCTGGGCCTGTCGTGCATCCTGCCTTTCTACCTCCATTATTTCCCCGTGGCCTCCATTCTGCCCGGGACGCAGGATTTCATTTACCTGCTCTGTCTGGCTTCAATCTGTACCGTCGGACTCTATATCCTCCAGATTCAGGTGCTGAAAGTCATTTCCGCCTTTACGGTCAATCTGAGCTACAACCTCGAGCCGATATACAGCATCATCGGGGCCATGATTATTTTCCAGGAAGCCAAGGACCTGAACTTCAGTTTCTATCTGGGCCTGGGACTGATTGTGCTGTCGGTGGTGCTCCAGACCCTTAACGTGCTGTCGCAGCACCATAAGTTTGTACCCTCACTCTACGTCAAATGGAAACGCTGAAGAACCGTATCGAGCAACTGCTGGACACCCTCAACGAGCGGGTGTACGGCAAGGAAGAAGTCATGGCCCTGGCACTGCTTTCGGCTGTGGCTGGAGAGAGTATTTTCCTGCTGGGCCCTCCGGGAGTGGCCAAGAGTATGGTAGCCCGTCGGCTGAAACTCATGTTTCGCGGAGGTACTGCGTTCGAATACCTCATGTCGCGTTTCAGTACCCCCGACGAGATTTTCGGCCCCGTGTCCATCGCCAAGCTGAAAAATGAGGACACTTACGAACGCATGACCGAAGGCTATCTGCCTACCGCCACCGTGGTCTTTCTGGATGAAATCTGGAAAGCCGGTCCCGCCATACAGAATGCCCTGCTGACCGTCATCAATGAGAAAATCTACCGCAACGGACAGTTCTCCGTGCAGGTACCCATGAAGGGGCTGATTGCCGCCTCGAACGAACTTCCCGCTTCAGGGCAAGGACTGGAGGCCCTGTACGACCGTTTCCTGGTGCGCAAGTTGGTGGGTGGCATTGAAGACCTGTCCGAATTCGACCAGATGATTCTGACCGCCGATGAAAGCGAACCGGAGATGGAAGAGCAGCTGGCCGTGAGCGACGAAGAATACCGCCAGTGGCAGGAACAGATGAAGGCCGTTGGTCTGCACTATTCCGTGCTGGAAGTGATTCATTCCCTCAAGGATAAGCTGGAAGACTACAACCGTCAGCTGGAAAATGCCGATGTACCCGCTTCACCCGCCCTGTATGTGTCCGACCGCCGTTGGAAGAAAATCGTACGCCTGCTGCGGGCCTCCGCCTTCCTGCAAGGGAACACCGAGGTGCGCCTGTCCGACTGCCTGCTGATGGTACACTGCCTGTGGAACGAGACCGGACAGATAGACTGGGTGCGCGATGCCGTGCTGACCGCGGTAGGAGAGAGCGTGCGCGGCTATGTGCTGAACCTTTCCGGCATTGAAGCCGATTTGCAAGCCCTGAAGAAAGAACTCGACTCCGCAGGAGCCCTGCGCGAGCGGGCCGATGCCGGACTGCAACTGGTCGATGCGTATTATTACCAGGTGGAGCGCGTGCGGCTGGCCGGACGGTTGCTCCTCTTTGCTTCCGACTACCAGCAGCTGGACGATACCGGCAAGCAGTTCTACCTGCATAAGGATAAGTACAAGACCGACTGTTACGTGCTGAAGAAATACGACCCCTCGATGCGCGGCAAGGTATCCCCTTCGAAAGTCTACACCCTTCGTCGGGGCCGCCGTTCGGTGTTCATCAACGACTATGAATACCCCTTGCTGTGCACGCCCGACTGTACCGCCCTGCCCGCCATGGAAGTACAGTCGCACGAAGACCTTCCCGCCCGCTTCAGTCGGCTGGAACAGCAGCTCAGTCACGTGGAAGCCCATTGCGGCGACTGGGTGAAAGAAGAAGCCGACTATTGCGCAAGCCATCTGTTTGTCGGACGAAAAGAAAAAGAAGCCATGAGCCGGATACTGGGCGAGCCGACGAAAGCCCTGTTCCGCTATCGGAACGAATTGGAGGAAATGAAACATGCATACCGGAAAGAGAACGAGGAATATCCGTCTGAAAGACCTGAAAACAGCCTATTTGGAGCAACTTCGTGAGCGGAGCCGGGCGCGGATGGAAGAATACCTTCAGGGGCGGACGGTGCTGGAGAGCGAGCTGGAAGAATGTGTGTGGGACTATTACCGCAAGACGGTGCCCTCGCTTCAGGAATTCTATTCCCGCTATACCCCCGAATGGGAAGTCTTCTATGCAAACGCAACCCTTTCGTCGGCCGATTTCCTGACCTTCCTGCAACGGATGGAAACGGCCTTCCGCAAGCGCTATACCCTGGCCGAGCTGGATGTGTCCTATTACATCGGTCGCCTGTCCCGGCTTCCCGAAGGAAGCGAAGAACGTGCAGCCCTACAGGAACTCTTTCTGGACAAGTGGCACCATCTGCTCTCGGTGAAGGAATACGACTACCAGTACCAGCACCTCTTCCACCTGTGCGACGGGTTCGCCCTGCTGGACAAGTCGTTCGGCCTGAAAACGGAGGGCAACCTCCGGGGCTCGCGCGTGAAATGGCTGTTGCGGAACCATCCGGAACTCTATCAGAAAGTGGTGCCCTATGAGAAAGCCATGGAGCAGAACCGCCAGATACGCGAGCTGGTGCGCTGCCTGGGAAAGAACGTGGGCGGACGGAAAGAAAGTTTCGACTCCCTGTCGGGACTTCGGGCCGACAGGCTGATTCATCATGCCGCCCAAAGCGACGTGGAAGGAGTGACCTTGGGCGACGACCTCAACAGCCTGCTGCCCGTGGAGTATTGCTACCTCACGGACGAGGTGCTCTATCCCTTCTTCATGCAGCGCTATGTGGAAAAACGCCTGCAACAGTTCGACTCCTATTCCCGCGAGGACCGTTCCGACCGTTCGCCGGAGAAAAAGAAAGTCAGTGCCCAGGGCCCCTACATCATTTGTGTGGACACCTCCGGTTCCATGCGCGAAGGCCGCGAACGCTTAGCCAAGTCGGCCGTGCTGGCCATTGCCCGTCTCACGGAAGCCACCTCACGGAAATGTTACGTCATCAACTTCTCGGAAGACATCCAAACCCTTCTGGTGCGCGATTTGAAGACCGATTTCCCTGTGCTGGTGAACTTCCTGCAACGTCGTTTCGACGGCGGTACCGATGTGCGTCCGGCCTTTGCCGAAGCGCTGATGATGCTGCGTACCCACGGCTGGCATCGGGCCGACGTGGTACTGATTTCCGATTTCGAGATGCCTCCTCCCGATGACGCGCTGCTGGCCGACATCCATCGTGCCCGTTTGCGGGGGACTTCCTTCTATGCGCTGGTGTTCGGTACTCATCCGGAAACAGATTACCTTCACGAGTGTGAAAAGTATTGGGATATGTATTGAACAGGAAAATCACTTTTTTCTTGTTTTTCGCTTCTTGCTGAAAATAAGATTTAAAATGCGAAATTCTGCTTTCTTTCTGAATGGAGGAATTTCGCATTTTTTTGTGTATAATCTTGGGTTACCCCTTTCAGAAGGCTTGTAGAGGGGGTGTTTCCTGTATAAAAACGGGTATTCGGATGAATCTGGAGAAGAAAATGCGTGAAAATCGGCCTGAAAAGCCGAATTTGAAGCCAAAATGCCGAAGTGTTTGGGCGAAAGCCCCGAAGCATTTCTGGAAAAACTCTTTGACGTTTGAAGGAAAACGTAAGGGCGTTTGAGGGCAAATGTACTTGCGTTTTGGGAAAGTGGTTTTGGGGGCTTCTGGAAGGGGGTAGTGGGTGAAGACTTTTGAAGACTTTTTTTGCGAAATGAGGTGATTGGAGTGTGAAAATGGGAGTTTCTTTTTGTACGTGTTTGCTTGTGTTTTGTGGATGATGTGCGTGGTTCCTTTCTTATTTTTGTAATTTGGTTGTTGTTTATTTGAATATTGTTTCTTTTTGAATTTGCGTAGATACTTTTCCTTGGGAAAAAGGGAAGCATGGGGCCTGGAGCGACTGAATTAGAAAATTTGAATGAGGAAGGAGGGGAATTGACATTTTGTTATGTTGGAATAACTCGTGACACTGTTTGTTTTACACTACCTATTTATGTGAAAAAGCAATTATTCGTAGGGGAATGAAAAACTTCAAAAATTATGTAGTCTTTTGTTTGAAGTATTCTTCTGCATCCATTTTCAGATCCATACTGATAAGTTCCCATGCGTATCCTCTAAAGCAATCTATCCCTTCTGGACATTCTTTGATGTTGGATATTTTTTTGAATCCGGCTTCAACCTCTTTTTCTGTAAAGCTCCATTCATCACGTGTGGTAGCCCACTCAATCATGTCTTTCAGACTGAATGTGTTGGAAAGTTCATAGATGTCCCAAAAGTCCTTTTGCCTGGGTTCGTCTTGAGTCATCGCTTTTATTTTCATTGCGGCGATTTCTCTTGTGTCTGCAAGTCTGATTCCATCTATGCATTTGATGGGAAAAATAAAGTTTTCCGTATAGAAGAAGTCTACTTTTATGCAAGCAGTTGGGGATTCTCCAATTCGGACGGAGTATCCCAAGGCTGGTTGGTCTAAGGTGTCTATATTTTCTGTATAAGGAAAATTTTCTTTCAAAAAACTTTCATTGCTGCTGTATTCATGCTTCCATAATCCATGTCTGTAAATAAATCTATGTCTATGGAGCGTCTGTGTCCAAGCTGGAGACTAAGACATGTTCCTCCCACTAAATTAAAGTCTTTGAAAATATCTGATTCTGATATTTTTTTCAGACAGTTAACTAAAAGTGGGGATACAGTTTCATTGCACAAATTCTTTAAAGTTCTTTTCCCTTGTTTCCTTTTTCCATTCGCTGTTTATGGTGGGTAATATAGCTTTTAATGTATCCTTTCCATAGAATCTGATGGCTTCCTCAATTTCCTGCTGGTTGCCATATTCAAATATGCGTTGAATGACCCATTCTTTGTTTTTTATCCAGTTGATTTTTTCTATTCTTGTATCCCAGAATAAAGCTGTGCTGAATTTTGATAAGTCTGGATGCTGGGACGGTTCTTTTTCTGTAATATAGGCATAGACTTGATAATTGGCTTGTATGATGTAAAAATAGCCTTCAATGCCTATTCCTAATGCTTTTTCTATGTTTAGAGACTGCTCGATAGTGAAATCTCGCTTTCCTTTAATTAATTCATTGATTCTTTGTGGATATACACCAGTCTCGGTGGATAGTTCCTTTTGAGTGATTTTTGCTTTTCTCAAAATATGTTCCAGCACTTTTCCTGCCGGTGTCATTTTGGCTGTGATATATTCTTCATACATACTGGTTTCCTTTATGTTCTGATACAAAAATACATCAATTAAGAATGATAACCCAATTTGGTGATTGAATTTGTGGATGCTTTCCTTATTTATCAGTTATAGCATAGTAATGTTCAAAGGTGATAGTATTCGCAATATTCCGTTTTTGAAGGTTTTAGTGTGCAATGAGTTGACGGGAATGAGGATGAAAAGAAAGTGATTCGCAGTGTAAAAACCAGATTGAATGTGGCGGAATTTCAGTTTGATGAAAATCATAAATTAGAGAAAGTACCTGCCTTACAGGCAAATGGGGTGACTCTATATCCATCGTACTGTTTTGTTATGATAACTTAGCTAAAAAAGAATATAATCTGTATATTTTCCCTTTTTTATCATTGTTCAATGCTATTTATCAATATATTTGTGGGCATCTTCCTGTGTAACAAACAATGATGCGAGTTGCAAGTTTAATATATACAGGTTGAATACAGCTATGTCTTTTGACAAATGTCTGTTGTAAAATGAGACTTTAATATCTAATCCATTTAGTTGCATGATATAACCATGCAAAATAATATGAATATGAAACTGAATCACTATATGGGTGTAATAGCATGTATTTCCTTGTTATTACTTGGTTCTTGTAATTCTGAATATTCGGCGAGTAGAAATTTTGATGATATAATTTTTCAGATAGAAAATGATCCACAATCCTATTTGTTAAGGTTAGATACGATAAACATGAATTGCGTAAAGAATAAAAGAGATGCGGTTCATTTTATATTAGCTGCAATCACACTCAGTTATACGGATAATAATTATTATCCACCAAAGAGTGTGTTGGAAAGGTGCATTCAGATTTTTAAGAAAGAAAAAATGATTCAGCCATACCTTGAAACTTTATATCTTCTTGCGGAAACCTATAAAAAAGAAAATGATATAACAAAAGAAGTCCATACCATAGAAACCGCAATAAATATTGCTAGACAAGAATATGACCAAGAATGGCTTTTTTATCTTTACAGCTATCTCGGTGAAATGTATATCAGGCAATTTAACACCTTGAATTTTATTAAATACCAGACTCTTGCCAATCAATGCATAAAGGATGTAAATTTTCAAGATATGAGTATATCAACTCAAATACAAGTTGCCAAAAGCTTTCTATATTTAGATCAATATAAAGTCTCATACGAAAAATTGAATGAAATAGAAAAATATCTTGGTAAAAAGAATATATTTTTAAGTGAAATAAAACGTCTGCAGGGAATTGCCTTATACAAAATGCAACATTGGGATGCTTGCATAGAAAAGCTGAAAGAAGCTGTAGTTGAGGAAACATCCATTGAACATAAATTCACATGTTTCGCAATTTTGACATATTGTTATTATCGTAAAAAGGACTTGTTAAATGCAGAAAAATATAAGTTTCTGGCGATAGAGAATAGTATAAATGGAGGAAATGTCTTTGCAGAAATAGAATTCTATACGTTGTGTGCAGAGTTTGCTCGGTTAAATCATGATGCAGGCGAACAAATAAAATGCCTTAACAAGTTAAAGGAGAAATATGAAATGGCATTTGATTGCCTGAATGGAGAATCATTGGATAAGGCGATACAGGCCTATACAAATATTTGTGAGAAAAAAACTATTCATAGACAGATAGCCATTTATAAATACATTCTGGTAGGACTTCTTGTAGTATTATGCGTATCTTTGGTGATATATATACAGCTCCGGAAAAAGCAAGTTTATAAGATTCTCGCTTTGCAACAGCAGATTAATTCTTTGGATAACCTTAGAAATGTAAAAAATGAAGTCAAAGAGTTTATTTTGCGTGATTTTGAGATAGCAAAGAAGATCGCAATTTTGCGCTCAACACAGCAAGTGCAGAGTGCAAGATTTCTTAAAGATTTGGAAAAGTATCATATAATAGATGAGAATTATTTGCTAGGTACACAGTGGGAACAGTTTTATAATCATATAGATCTATCTTTTGATGGGTTCTATTCAAAACTTATTCAGAAATATCCTATGCTGAATGACAAAGAAGTCCAGTTGTGTTGCATGCTTGTTTCTGGATTCAAGACAGAAGAGATTGCTGCCATTTGGATGAATAGTGTCTTTTCAGTACATAAGTACAAAACTAATATTAGAAAAAAAATTGGTATTCCTGAAGGTGGGGATATTGTCTTGTTTTTAGTTGAAAAACTAGACTTATAGTTGCTTTGTCTTATATTACAAGCATTTATACTGTATAGTATTTGATAATCAGATATATACAAATCTATATTACAAGCTTATTTCTATGGATTGCCAATGGTTTAATGGATAGTTTACCTTAATTTTGCATCAAACAAATATCTGTAGTCTGATGGTATTATTGCCCTGGATTTTATGAAATAGAAACAAGGAGACTATAAAATATCTGGCAGTACTACAACAGTGCAAAATTTTAATGATTTCTTAAGCAAATATGGCAATAATGGCATAGTATTGAATATTTGTTAACTTATAAAAATTATATATTATGAAAAGACTTGCATTATTATCACTGCTTTCATTCTGTTTTATAGCAGTATTCAGTTTTCCTGTAGATACAGCAAAGGTGAACCGTACATTCGCTTTAATGGTAAAGTCGGGATATACGGCAGAGACGCAACGTGAATTCTTCGATGCTTTTCCTGTAACCTGGCATGAACTCTGGCTTACATACGGAAACATACCTTCGTTTGATAATCTTAAATCAAGTTTCAGGAAACACATGTACGAAGGTTTGTATAAATTAGACAAGATACCCGACAGCTTGTTTTACGACAGGCTGATAACTCTTTGCATTGGCGGTAGTGAAGTAGTAGATGATATAGGAGGTAATCTTCATCATCTTATAAAAAAGAAACTTGAAGAAAACCCTGAGTTGATGATGGAACGTCTCAGCAAGAAATACTATACGGCATATTTCCCTTTCTGGTATTCCCTTTTCAACAGTCTGCTATGTACTGATGAGAATGTGGAAATATACAGGAAATTAGAAAATTATAAATTAATGTTCAAGGAAAAATATCCGGTTATAATGAACTATATGGAGCAGGCATTTATACTTTCCAATGGTAAGGCCATATTTGAAGACAATCGTTTTCCTTTATACTATAAATCACATAAACCTGAAGAAGTGAAGATGCAGATTCAACGGGAGGACGGAGTATATTTTGTGGCGGAACAGTTTCCGGAATATCCCGGTGGAGTAAACGGAATGTTGGATTTTATAAAAGAGAATTTCAAGTTGCCTGAATCATACTCTTGTAAAAAAGTCTTTATAACCGTAAAGGTGGTAATAGACACAGACGGCAATATCAAATCATCCACAATAGATAAAAGTTATGATGAAACAGCGGACAAAGAGGCCCTTAGGGTGGTATCACTAATGCCCCGCTGGAAAGCTGCGATAGACAAGGGAAAGAACGTTCCCTGCTTGTTTACAATCCCTTTCAGATATAAGTGACAATAAGAATTCAATAAGATGGAAATAAATGAAGCCTTGATAAAGAAAGCGGCAGAGCATGTAATGCTTAACTCATGCTCTGTCAGTTCAAGCGGTTTGTTTAATGGTAAAGCAGGTATGTCCTTGGCATTGTTTGAGGTAGCCCGATTTCTGGAAGATGAGTATATCGAAGATCAGGCATTACAGACATTACAGGAATCACTGCTCACAAAGACAAATGATCCGGGTTTTGAAAATGGTCTTTCCGGTATAGGTTATGTCCTGCTTTATCTCACCAAAAACAAACTGGTGGAGGCCGATTTTGATGAATTGTTTGGAGATAAATTGCAGTTTATCTATGAACATGCCGATAAATTATGTGATGATTTCATCACCAATGGAGTATTGCCGATGTGTGATATGAGAATGATTTATTTTCTTGATATTTATCATAAATGCGTAGATAGTAACAGATCGTCAGAACTGAAAGAAAAACTTCTGACAATAGGCTTATTCAAAGATGTAGTGATTTAATCTCACGTTATGAAAGTGGAATTAGGACATATGAAGGTTATGTGATTACTAAGCAGGCTTACGATGCTGCTAAATATATGAGACTTTATTTTACTATAGAACAGTTTATAACAGGTTTTATGCAAAAATAGATTGTCATATAATATTGTAAATTAATATTAAATTAAAATTGTGAACTAATATGAAAGCTTTAAAAACTACATTGTGTGTACTATTTTTGTTTACAACGACATTAATGGCACAAACCCCTTTTACCGTAAAATCCAATGTAATCATTGATTTTAACATTTCTCATGATGGGAAAATGATGGTTTATAAACAATTGTCGTCCGATGCTACCTCTACTGTTTTCATTAAAGATTTAGAAACAGGAAGAGTCACTCCTATTTATAAGAACAGTCTTAAAGACTATAGTGAGTTTGACGCTTCCTCTGGAGTGGATTTTCTGTCAGACAATGTTATTGTTTTCGGTAAAGAAAAAAACATGGTTTCATTCAATCTTACAGATAGGAAATATAAGAATCTCTTCAGATTGCCTGACGATGTCATTTTTTCTGTTAAAGCATCTGCTGATGGTAAAAGAGTATATTTCAGTTCGGATGAAACAATGTACTCTTCTCCAACTGAGCGTAGCTCTATTACAAAAACCAATGAAAAGAGAGGTATAATAATATCAATTGATATCGACCCTAAAGGGAATGCTTATTATACAATATGTAAAAAGGCCAGTAATGATAAATGTCATATCTTATGTTATGATGGTCTGAATAAGGAAGAAGACATCACATATAAATTTGATAATATTGTGACCGACCCATATTTGATAGAAAGTACTCCTGATAAAGATTGTTTTATTGTTGCTGGAAAGAATGGAGTATTTAAGGTTGATTTAACCAATACCAAGTCAGTAAAATTAATCACCAATGAGGGAGAGAATCGTTTAAACAAAATGCGTTTATCACCGGATGGTAAGACTCTTTATTATCAAACAATAAAAGATAAGAATAAAATTATTACCTTAAGTCTATGATTCCCTAATAAGGAGTTATGCATTTTACTCTTTTATAATAGCTTGTAATAAAAAAGAAACTTAACAAAAGAACAGCAAACTGTAAAGTGAGCGAAATAAGAAATAGATGTAAATTATAAACCTTAAATGACTATGTAGTTTATGAAAAAACAACTTTTAATTACTGCTCTTTTCTTCTCATTTATTTCGGTTTCGGCCCAACAGAAGAAATATTCCCAGGAAGCAATTGACCTGAATGATAGAGCCACGGAAATCATGTTACGGAATCTTTCAAATAAAGATTCAATAGCGGAGGTGTTGAACTTGTTAGATAAAGCCATCGCTTTGGATCAATCTTATATTACAGCTTATGGAAATAAAGTAAATTTATTATTGTCTGAAGAAGAATATGATCAAGCTATAAAGACCCTTGACGAGGCGATAAAATACAATCCGGAACAACATGGATTCTATCTTTTGAAAGCTAAAGCACTGGAAGAACAAGGACAGTCGGAAGAAGCTCTGGCTTTTTATAAAAAAGCATTGGAAACGTGTGAAATTCAGATGAAAAAGAATCCTGCCGTTGGTTCTTTTCTCGACAGTTATTTCCTGAAATATTGTATTTATGGAATAGACACACCGGCCAGTGAGGTTATATCCGCTATACCGACTTCATTCACAGATGAACAAAGGAAGTCAATCACAGTATTCCTTGATGCGGTTGGTTCCTTCAAAAAATATAAGGATGTATTTATAAAGAACGGTAGTCGGCCATTGAACCAGAAAAAACCTTCTATGCCGCAAAAGCGGGAGGATGGAGTTTACTACGTGGTTGACGAACTGGCAGAATATCCGGGAGGACACGATGCAATGATTGAGTTCGTCAGTAGAAATTTCAGAAAACCAGCCAATAGCAAACCGGGTACTGTTTTGGTGAACTTCGTCGTGGAAGCCGATGGTACTATACGTGATGCCGAAATAATGAAAAGTTTGGGCAAGGATATCGATGACGAGGCATTGCGAGTGGTAAACATGATGCCAAAATGGAAGCCGGCAAAAGTTGGTGGAAGGGTCGTAGCCATGGTATATAACATTCCTTTTATTGTAAAATAATTTGTAGTAAATAACCGGTATTATAGGTGACAATTTGGAACCGGCGGTCTGATGGGATTGATACTAACACTGGGATTCTGCATATTTATAGTTTAAGATATGAATATTACAAATATTAAATTATGGTTTGAAATGGCGAAAAAAGACGCTGTTTCTTATAGAAGATCAACCTTTGTTTCAAAGTTAGGGAGAAAAATAGAAAAAGATTCTTATTATGGAAAAAATAATAGTGTCATAGCAGAAGTTATAAAAAGATAAATTGATAAAAAGAAATATGAAAAATATATTGATTTCATTTTGCTTTATAATGTTTTCTATTGGAATACATGGGCAAAACTTTAGTTCGGACGACCTATCGCTACTGAAGAAAACTCCTGAAGTATCTTCATTGTACAATTCTGCATTACATTACGTGCTTCTTTATGAGAACGATGTGGATTCCTTGACAAAAGCTCTCACTTATATTGACAGAGCAATAGTCATTAATCCGAATATATCATACTCTTATTTATGGAAAGGTGAGATATTGTTTCGTATAGGGAAAAAAGAAGAATCATTGAACTTGTTTTCTTCATTATGCGAAAAAGAATCCTGCACTTACCACACGTTATTTTTGACAGGTATGCTGTATGAAAAGACAGGTTTCCCTCAAAAAGCCCTTGAATATTATGACCGCGCATTGGATAAGAACGCAAAATTATTGAAATCAGCTGCATGCAACTTGAAAGATTTCATGTCTAATCTTGTCATACGTTATTTCATAGATGGTAAGATGATGGATATGGATGAAGTAAAATCTTTATTACCAGACCACTTGAAAAGTACAAATGATAAAATAATACAAACAGAAGTGGATAATTTATATAAAAATTTCGATAAGGATAATTATATAAATAACCTGTGGAATCATAATATTATGGAATATTAATGAGGAGGTAAAAAGCTAACCTAAAAAATAAGGACAAAAATTTAGAGGTAAATTTTGTTTTTTTTTGTCTAAATATCAGTTTTTTAGCGTAAAAGCAAATTATAAGATGAAAGAGTCATTGTATATTCGGAAAGATTTCAAAGGCCAATTATATATGTAGGGATTGTGATAAAAGATTCCGTCATAAATGATAAAAGAGGTTGCTTCAACTGGGAATGCAACCTCTTTTCATTTCTTATTCCGCATTCTTTTTCAACCATTCCTGTCGGCGGAGGTCAGGCAGGTGCTTTACCTTGAAATTCTCAAAGGTGGCATTGAAGCCGTTTCCGTCCGGGCTGGCCGCCATGAGACCTACCATGACAGGGACGTGGTCCTGCAACCAGGCGTTGCGCATCATGACATATTCCTTGTCGTCGAAGGAATAGAAGATTTCCACGGCATCCAACCGTCTGACAGCCTTGATCCATACGTAAGGTACCGGCTTGTCCAGTGTGATGACGCTCCAGTCGGAAGTCTTGTGGGTGACGACCGTGCTCAGGTTGAACTTGCCGTCCACAAACTCGATGCCTGTCTTGATGTAGTTTTCATGGTCAATGCGCAGCATCAGTCCGGCCTGGTCGAAACGGGTCTTGTAGTCGCCGGTCACTTTCACTTTGACTTCAAACTCTCCTCCGTAGGTAGTGTAATAGAAAGGAGCGTCGTCCACGGTAAAGCCATAGTGTGAAATCCGCCAGTAGTCACTCTGCGGGGTGACAAACATCGTGAGTGCCTGATTCTCAATTTTCCACTGTTCGGGTTCGTTGAACCATTGCATTTTTTCCAGCGACTGGGCCATTCCGGCTTGAAGCGATGCGCCGAGGGCCATGCCTAAGATAAGTTGTTTTTTCATATTGGGTGAATTAATTTAGGTTCCTAAATTGATGAAAAGTTTTCCGTGTCATTCGTTAATAATCATTTTTCCTCGTTATCTTTGCAAATGTAGTGCGTGGGTAACGAATACACAATGATGATTAATAACCATTTTCATGAACATAGTAGATGAATTGAACAGCCGTTTTTTGACGCAAGATTTGGTGTCGCAGCAGGACGGGCTGTCGGCGGCGGAACTGGAAAAATACAAGGCGATTGCATCCGGTTATGCGGAAATGGAAAATGCAGTGGCCGTGTTGAGTGACATGCATGCCAATATCAGCTATGTGTATTATGGGCATTTTTCACAGACTTTGGGTTGGAAGCAGGTGCCCGGCACGGAAGACCGGATTGATTCCATCTGGGAAGAGGTTATCCTGAAGCAGATACATCCGGACGATTTGCACGAGAAATATTTGCAGGAGCTTCGTTTTTTCCATTTTGTGCGGCGTCAGCCAAAGATGAAGCGGGCCGATTTCTATCTGGCCAGCAAGCTGCGCATGAAGGACGGGGCGGGCAACTATCAGTTTGTGTTGCACCGGTTGTTTTATGTGTCTTCACCCGTGGCGAATGGGCTGTGGCTGGCTTTATGCGTGTATACACCTTGGTTCCCGATGTTTGCAGGAAAGAGTGTGGTGGTGAATTCGGTGACGGGTGAGGAGATGGAACTTGGACGGAGGGACGACTCACAGATACTGTCTTACCGGGAGACACAGATTCTCCGGCTTATTGCCAAGGGCATGATGAGTAAGGATATTGCCATTCTGCTTTCCATCAGTATCCACACGGTGAGTCGGCATCGGCAGGAAATCCTGCGGAAACTTCAGGTGAAGAGTTCCATAGAGGCCTGTCGGGTGGCGAAGGAGCTGGGAATCATGTAAAGTGCTTGTGGTTTATATCAGACAATGTACAGCTTTTCGGTGAATAAGTGTTCTATTCTCCGAAAATATTCGGTAAATAGATGCTTTATTCCCCGAAAAATTATTATCTTTATTGCTAAAAGTGGCTATATGTATTTACATGAAAGAGAAAACTGGTGGCAGTTTACCTATGATAGCAGTAGAGTGCTTAAGCTTTTAGGGCGAATCAGGGCGAAACAAGGTATGGTGTTAGGTAGTCTTTCTGCTCTTGGATTTGAATTTCAGGATGAGGCTATGCTTTCTACCATGTCTGTCGAATTGGTCCGTTCTTCGGAAATTGAGGGTGAAATGTTGAATTTGCAGGAAGTGCGTTCTTCTATTGCCCGTCGTTTGGGGATTGAAACAGCTGGTCTTGTTCCGGCTTCCCGATATGTAGAAGGAATAGTGGAGATGCTATTGGATGCTACGCAAAATTATAAAAAGCCCTTATCTGACGACCGTCTTTTTGGATGGCATAATGTGTTGTTCCCCTCTGGAATAAGTGGATTGTACAGAATTGAAGTTGGGAAGTATCGCACAGGTGAAATGCAGGTGGTTTCGGGAGCAATGGGTCATGAAAAGGTTCATTATCAGGCTCCCTCGCCAGAAAGGGTGCCCGAAGAAATGAAACGCTTTATTCAGTGGGTTAATACTGAAGAAGATATAGATGAAGTAATAAAGGCGGCAATTGTTCATTTATGGTTTGTGTCTATACATCCTTTTGATGACGGTAATGGACGAATTACCAGGGCCTTGACTGATATGATGCTGGCACGTTCAGAGAATACAGGTAAACGGTTTTATAGCATGTCGGCCGAAATCAAGTTAATGCAAAAAGAGTATTATGAAATATTGGAAAGAACTCAGAAAGGAGATGGAGACATTACGGAATGGCTTCTCTGGTTCTTGAAGTGTCTTGACAAGGCATTGGATTCGACACGAGAAACATTGGCTGTTGTGTTGGAAAAAGCCAGGTTTTGGGAGTATTTTAGGGATATAGAATTCAATGTGCGGCAACGTAAACTGATTAACATGCTATTTGATGGTTTCTTGGGCAAACTTACTTCTAGTAAATGGGCTAAAATTGCTAAATGTTCGCCGGATACGGCTTTAAATGATATAAACGATTTGATTGCAAAAGGTGTGTTGGTAAAGAATAGTGAGGGAGGTAGAAGTACAAATTATTCTTTAGCAGGGCTACATTGTATGGATGAAATATAAGAATGATAAGAAAGCATGATTGAATGATGCAAGGAACGGAGTAAATTCGTAAATTTGATATCCGAAATTTGCGGCAAGATGTTCAAGTTAACACTAAACCTAAATAATAAGAAATGAAAAAAATGCTGATTCTATCGGCGCTGCTTGCATGCGGGCCGGCCTGCTTTTCACAGCAGGCAGAAAAATTTCCATTGGGAGATTACGAAGAACTGACGGACACGAAACCTCACGACGGGGTGGAAGTGTGGAACAAGATGACGGCTCCGGTCCGTTTCTGCTGGGGAACGACGGATGTGCGTTATAAGAAACTGGATGTGCCGGATGTGAAGGCGACCGGTACGCTCCGCCTGAAGGCCTGGAAAGGAGAACGGGTGAATGCACAGGCGGTGTTGTGGACGCAGAAAGACCTGGAAGGGGCGGAAATGACCGTCAGTGAGTTGAAAAACGGGAACTCGGTGATTCCGGCTTCGGCAGTGCGGACCCATTTCGTGCGTTACGTGATGACCGATGAACTGAACAAGGACGGAAGCGGAGGATGCGGTGCGCGTGAAAATAAGGCGGAGTGGGATTCTTTGATGGTGGCCGATGTGCTCGATATCGTACGGGTGCGGGAAGTGAAGGCGCGCACCACGCAGCCGGTGTGGCTGAACGTGTGGGTACCGGCGGAGGCAAAGCCGGGAAAATACAAAGGCACGCTGACCGTTTCTGGGAAGAATTTCGAGGCGATGAAACTGCCGTTTGAGATTGAGGTGGTGAACCGTACGTTACCGGAACCGCAGAAATGGGCTTTCCATCTGGATTTGTGGCAGAACCCGTATTCCGTGGCGCGTTATTATCAGGTGCCGTTGTGGAGCAAGGCGCATTTTGATGCCATGCGTCCCCTCATGAAGATGCTGGCCAATGCGGGGCAGCGGGCCATTACTGCCAGCATCATGCACAAACCATGGGCCGGACAGACGGAGGATGCGTATGACAGCATGATTTTCCGGATGAAGAAGCTGGACGGCACGTGGGTGTACGATTATACGGTGTTCGACAAGTGGGTAGAATTTATGATGAACGAGGTCGGCATCAAGGACTTGATCAGTTGCTACACGATGATTCCGTGGGCGTTGAGCTTCGACTATTTTGACCAGGCGACGAATCGGGTACAGTTTATCAAGGCGGCGCCGGGGGATGAGGCTTACGCGGAATACTGGGGTACGTTTCTGAAAGATTTCTCCCGTCACTTGCGTGAGAAAGGATGGTTTGAAAAAACGGCCATCTCCATGGATGAGCGTCCGATGGAGGCCATGCAGGAGGCCATCAAGGTGATTAAGGCGGCCGATCCGGAGTTCAAGATTACACTGGCTGGAAATTACCATGAAGAGATTCAGGGGGATTTGTATTACCTCAGCATTCCTTACGGGAATCAGTTCCCGGTGGATGTGAAGGCGGAGCGTGAACGCAAGGGACAGATTAGTACGGTGTACACGTGCTGTACGGAAGCGTTCCCGAATACCTTTACTTTCTCGGCACCGGCGGAAGCCGCATGGACGGCGTTGCATGCTGTGGCAGGTGGATATGACGGTTATCTGCGTTGGGCGGTGAACAGCTGGCCGATAGACCCGTTGCGTGACTCTCGTTTCCGCACGTGGGCGGCTGGGGATACTTACAGCATCTATCCGGGTCCGCGCAGCAGTATCCGTTTTGAACGGCTGGTAGAAGGTTTGCAGGATTGCGAGAAGATTTATGTGCTTCGCGAAGAACTGGAAGCAAAAGGAGCTACTGGAAAGTTGAAGAAACTGAATGCCAAACTGTCGGAATTTACGCCGGAAGGCTGGATTAAGGTGAATAAGAAATCACCTGCATTGATGGTGAAGGAAATGAATGCGTTGCTCAATGAAATGTAACAGTGGGCAAAAGAGTGGAAATAAAAAAGTCCGGTCGCAAAGGCCGGACTTTTTTGTTATGATAAAATTGTAAGAAAATTATTTTTTGGTGCTCGGGTTGTAGCGGGCGTTCAAGCCGTCTACAATTTCCTGAGTGATATCCAGTGATTTGTCAGCAAACAGCAGGTTGTCCAACTGGGTGTTGCTGATGATCAGGCTGTAGCCTTTCTTCTGGTTGTATACTTTCAAGAATGAATTGATGGAGTCGCGGAGCTGCAGGCTGTTCTTCTGGTTTTCTGCCTGAAGGTCAGCGTAAAGCTTTTCCTGCAACTGCTGCAAGTCACGCTGCTTCTGCAACAGACGGGCATTTTCCTGTTCTGCACGTTCGCGGCTGGCAAAACCGTTGTTTTCCAATTTGCGCTGGAACTCTCTCATTTCCCCGTCCAGTTCTTTTGCTTTTTCGTTCAGTGTAGTACGGATGTTTTCTTCTTTCTGAATCATCAGTTCGTTCAGGTCGTTCCAGTAGCGGTATTTGGTTAGCAATGAGTCTACTTCTACATAGGCAATCTTCATATTGGTACCTGCTACTGCCGGAGCAGAAGCTTCAGTGGAAGTTTCTTTTTTTTCTGTACATTGTGCGAACAGGAGTACTACGGCAAGTGCCAGAAGTCCTTTCAAAACATTCGTTTTTTTCATAATGATAGTGATATCGTTTTTAGTTAATTATTAGCGTTTATTCTACTTCTGTATGGGCAGATTGTCTCTCCGAAATGGCATGAGGGTTGAGATGCTGGGCGGCACGGTCTTGTGACTGCACGCATCCGATACCTCTTTTACGCATGGCTTTGCTTCCGCTCACGTGGGTGTTGGGGAAGCGTCCGTTCTTTTTGAAAAGTATCTTTACCGATAATAGCGCTATGCAGATAGCAACTATTAACAAAGTTATCAGGAGAGTCTTGAGCATTTCTATTAATTTTGTGGTGCAAAGATATAGTTTTTGTCACGATTCCTTAGGGTTTTGTCTTTAAAAAAGCCTTTTATGGAGGGAAAAATCGCGGATTTAACTTTTGTTTGCATACAATTTTTAATCATTATAATAGATAATACTTTTATGGAAAAGAAAGATTTACAACCGGCATCGGTATTTCATTATTTTGAAGAAATCTGTCGTGTGCCGCGTCCTTCTAAGAAAGAGGAAAAGATTCGGAAGTATCTAGTGGATTTTGCCCAGGCGCATGGATTGGCACATAAAGTGGATGAAGCAGGCAATGTGTTGATATGCAAACCAGCTACGGCAGGCATGGAACACCTGAAGAAGGTGGTGTTGCAGTCGCACATGGACATGGTGTGTGAGAAGAACAACCAGACTGTGCATAATTTTGAAACTGATCCGATTGAAACGTATATCGACGGAGAATGGTTGAGAGCGAAAGGTACTACGCTGGGCGCAGACAACGGCATCGGAATGGCTACGGAACTGGCGGTGCTGGCTGCGGATGACATTCAGCACGGTCCGCTGGAATGCTTGTTCACCGTGGACGAGGAAACCGGATTGACCGGGGCCTTTGCTTTGAAGGAAGGCTTCATGAGTGGCGATATTCTGATCAACCTGGATTCGGAAGATGAAGGGGAATTGTTTATCGGATGTGCCGGAGGAGCGGGTACTACGGCTGAGTTCCCTTGTCCGATGACGGCGGCTCCGGAAGGTTATTTCTTCTTCCGGGTGACTATCAAAGGATTGACGGGTGGCCATTCTGGAGATGACATCAACAAGAACCGGGCGAATGCCAATAAGTTGCTCGACCGCTTCCTGGCGATTCTGATGAAGCAGTATGACTTGCGTCTGAGTCTGATTGACGGAGGTAATTTGCACAATGCCATTCCGCGTGAGGCGCATGCCGTATGTGCGGTGCCGATGGCCGACAAGGAGAATGTACGGGTAGCCCTGAATATGTTCCTGGCCGATGTAGAAAATGAGTTCTCTGTCACGGAACCGAACCTGGTTATGGAACTGGAATCGGAAACACCCTGTGCGGAAGTGATGGAAAAAGAAGCGATGAAGCGCTTCCTGCTTTCTTTGTATGCCGTGCATCACGGAGTATATGCCATGAGTCAGGATATTGAGGGACTGGTGGAAACTTCTTCCAATTTGGCTTCGGTGAAGATGCGTGATGGGAAAATTGTCGTGGTGACCAGCCAGCGCAGTTCCATTCTGTCTTCTCGCGAGGATATGTCGCAGATGGTACGTGCGGCCTTTGAACTGGGTGGAGCGACTTGTGTCACGGGTGACGGTTATCCGGGTTGGAAACCGAATCCGTCGTCTGCCATCCTGAAGGTAGCGGTGGAAAGCTACAAGCGTCTGTTTGGAGTGGAACCGAAAGTGAAGGCCATCCATGCCGGACTGGAATGTGGCTTGTTCCTGGAGAAATACCCGTCGTTGGACATGGTTTCATTCGGACCGACGTTGCGCGGAGTACATTCACCCGACGAACGTATGCTGATTCCTACGGTAGATAAGTTCTGGCGTCACCTGCTGGATGTGTTGGCTCATATTCCGGCTCGTGTATGAGAAAAATGATTTATAGTTTGCTCTGGGCTGTGTGCGGCATGACTGTCGCACCAGTTCAGGCACAGCATACGTTCCGAGTGATGGAATACAATGTGGAGAACCTGTTCGATTGCCGTCACGATTCGTTGAAGCAGGATACAGAGTTCCTTCCAGGCAGCGTGCGAAACTGGACGTATGCTCGCTTTCAGGACAAGCTGAATAAGATTGGAAAGGTGATTCTGGCAGTGGGGAAAGAGCAGGTACCCGATTTGGTCGGCTTGTGTGAGGTGGAGAATGATTACTGCCTGAAAAGTCTGACCGGTTATTCTCCTCTTCGGGAAGCAGGATATAAATATGTAATGACTTCTTCGCCCGATGAGCGTGGCATTGATGTGGCACTGCTGTATCAGCCAGCCTCGTTCCGCTTGCTGACGTCGCAGCAAATCCGTATTCCGTCGGACTCGTTGGGCATGCGTCCTACACGGGATATCCTGTATGCTTCGGGGCGTGTGGCCAGCGGGGATACGTTGGATGTGTTTGTGTGTCATCTCCCCTCGCGTGTGGGAGGGGCGCAAAAGACGGATGCATACCGTTTGTGGGTAGCGCGCAGAGTCCGCCAGGCAGCCGACTCGGTCATAGCCAAAAGACAGAGCCCTCGTCTTATTATCATGGGCGATTTTAATGATTATCCTGATGGAAAGTCCTTGCAGGAAGGCCTGCGGGTTTCCGCTTTGTCGGATGAGCCGGATGTGTGTGCGTGCTACAATCTGATGGAGAACCAGCCGGAGGGTACTTACCGTTATAAAGGCGAATGGGGCGTACTGGACCAGATGGTGGTGAACGGAGGTTTGCTGCAACCCGATGTCCGTACCCGGACTTCAAAGGAAAAGGCTGCCATCCTGCGTTTCCCTTTCTTGTTGGAAGAAGACAATGTGTATGGAGGGGAAATGCCTTTCCGTACGTACAAAGGAAGACGGTATCATGGAGGATACAGCGATCATCTTCCGGTACTGCTGGAACTGACGGTGGAGGAATAAAAGGAAAAAGGGTGACTTCAAGTCACCCTTTTGGTTTATTTATATTGTAAGTGGAACTCTACTACGGCTTCTATTCCTTTTCTGAAAATGTCAAGAGAGAAATTTTCATTCGGGGAATGGATGGCATCGCTTTCCAGTCCGAATCCCATCAGGATGGTTTTGATACCGAGTATCTGTTCGAAGTCGCTGATGATAGGGATACTTCCTCCACGACGAACGGCCAGCGGTTTCTTTCCAAAGGCTTTTTCAAATCCTTTTTCGGCTGCCTGATAGGCCGGATGGTGGATGGGGCAGACATAGCCTTCACCGCCATGCAGGGGAGTGACTTTTACTTGTACATAGTCGGGGGCCTGCTGGGTGAGGTAGTCTACAAACAGCTGGGAAATCTTTTCATGTTGCTGGTGGGGAACCAGACGGCTGGATACTTTGGCGTAGGCTTTGGAAGGCAATACGGTCTTGGAGCCTTCACCGGTGTATCCTCCCCAGATACCGCAGACATCGAATGACGGGCGGCAGCTGTTGCGTTCCAGTGTAGAATAGCCTTTTTCGCCTTTCAGGGCTTTCACGCCGATGGCTTCCATGTATTTCTTTTCGTCGAACGGAATCTGGGCAATCATGGCGCGTTCGGCAGCCGGCACTTCTTCCACATCGTCATAGAAATGGGGGACGGTGATACGGCCGTCTGCATCGATAACTTTGGACAGTAAGTCGCAGAGCACGTTGATGGGGTTGGCTACGGCCCCACCGAAATGTCCGGAATGAAGGTCGCGGTTCGGGCCGGTCACTTCGATTTCCCAATAAGCCAGGCCTCTCAGTCCGGTGGTGAGGGAGGGAAGGTCTGCGCCCAGCATGCTGGTATCGGACACCAGAATGACATCGGCTTTCAGCAGTTCCTTGTGGGCTTTCAGGAAGGCATTCAGGCTGGGAGAACCGATTTCTTCTTCTCCTTCAAAGATGAATTTCACGTTATGGTGGAGTAATCCTTCCCGTACGAGGTATTCAAAAGCCTTGACTTGAATCATGGATTGTCCTTTATCGTCGTCAGCTCCGCGGGCCCAGATATGTCCGTCGCGTATTTCCGGTTCGAAAGGCGGGTTTTTCCACAGTTCCAGCGGTTCGGCCGGCATCACGTCATAATGTGCATATACCAGTACGGTGGGGGCATCGGGGCTGACACGCTTTTCGGCATAGACCAGCGGATGTCCTTCGGAGGGCATCACCATGGCCTCGTCGGCTCCTGCTTCGAGCAGCAATTGGCGCCAGCGTTCGGCGCAGGCCAGCATGTCTTCCTTGTGCGCAGGCAGGGCACTGATGCTGGGGATACGGATGAGGCTGAACAGTTCGTCGAGGAACCGGGCTTCGTTTGCTTGTATGTATTGTTTGATTTCCATGCGGTTTTTATTTATAAGTGGGTTGTCTTGTTAAGCAAGTAATAATCGAGGATGGTCATGGCTGCCATGGCTTCTACGATGGGTACTGCACGAGGCAGGACGCAAGGGTCGTGACGGCCACGTGCCTTTAAAATGGTTTCATTGCCGTGGATGTCGACCGTGGGCTGTTCCATCAGTACGGTAGCTACCGGCTTGAATGCGACCCGGAAATAAATGTCCTGTCCGTTGCTGATGCCTCCCTGGATACCCCCGGAACGGTTGGTGCGGAAAGCGATTTTGTCGCCCTCGCGGTAGAAGATATCGTTCTGCTGGCTGCCTTTCATCTCCATGTGTCCGAAGCCTTGTCCGTATTCAAAACCTTTGACGGCATTGATGCTGAGCATGGCATTGCCCAAAGCGGCATGAAGCTTGCCGAAAACCGGCTGTCCCAGTCCGATGGGGCATCCCTGAATGACACAGCTGATGACCCCGCCGATGGTATCGCCTTCGCCTTTGGTCTGGTAGATGTAATCGGCCATTTGCTTGGCCAGTTCCTGGTCGGGGCAGCGTACGGGATTGTTTTCGATGGTACTCAGGTCATACTCTGTATAATCTTTGTCGAGTTTGAAAGTGCCTACCTGTGAGGTGAAGGCAGTGATGCGGATGCCCAACTGCTTCAGGGCCAATTTGGCGAGGGCGCCTCCTACTACGCGGGCGATGGTTTCACGGGCAGAGGAACGTCCGCCTCCCCGATGGTCGCGTACACCATATTTCTGCGTGTAGGTGAAATCAGCATGTGAAGGACGGAATACCTCTTTCATGTTGTCATAGTCGTTGGAATGTTGGTTGGTGTTCCATACGACAAATCCAATGGGGCAGCCCGTGGATACACCTTCGTAAATTCCGGAAAGGAATTCTACCTCATCGGCTTCTTTTCGGGCGGTTGTGATGGAAGATTGGCCAGGCCGGCGACGAGCCAGTTCTTGTTGCACAAACTCCATGTCGATGGCAATGCCTGCGGGAAATCCGTCGATGACACCGCCTATAGCTTTTCCGTGTGACTCACCGAAGCTGGTGAGACGGAAGATGTTTCCAAAAGTGTTGTTGTACATGGTTGTATAGTATAATTGTGATTGTATTTACTGTTAGAATTTGCTTCCGGCACCTCCGCCGCCAAAGCTTCCTCCTCCGAAACTTCCGCCACCGAAGCCACCTCCGAAGCCTCCGCCTCTTCCGAATCCTCCGCCAAAGAACGGTCCGCCCAGGAAAGGGCCTCCGTTTCCGCCCCGGTGGTGGAAATCGTCGTCATTGACTTTCCGCTGGGTGCGGCGTACATGTCCACAATGGCTGCAGAGGTAGGTGACTTCTTCGGTACGTACGCCTCCCACGCGAGAAATCGTTCGTACGGAAACCTGTTTCAGGGTATGCTTGTGGCAGTTGGGGCATTTGTTTCGTTGGCGTCCCGAATACCAGAGTAGGGTGGGAACTAAAATGAAACAGCATCCCAGTACAATGAAGAGCAGGAGGTTGTCGGATTCTCTTTTGGGAGGAGTGGGGGAACCGGAACTCTTGTCCAGTATCTGACGTACGGCTTGAACGCCTGCTATCATACCGGCATCCCAGTTGCCTTTGCTCAGATAAGGATTCATGTAGCGGGTCTGGATACGTTTGCAGAGGGCATCGGGGAGGATACCTTCCAGACCGTAGCCGGTGACAAACTGGATGCACCGTTCTTCGATGACCAGTAGGATGACCAGTCCGTTGTCTTTGCCTTTCTGGCCGACTCCGTTCTTCTCACCCAACTGGTAAGCAAAGTCAAAGCAGTCGCCTCCTTCTATCTGGCGGACTGCCACGACCAATGTCTGGATGCCGGTTTTCTGCTCCAAGGCAAAAAGGGTGGTATCCATGGCGGCTACGGCGGCCTCAGTTAGTACACCGTCGGGGTTGCTGACATACCGTGCCCGGTTTTGCAAGTGTACCATGGGAATGTCTTCCACTTTGTATCCTTCTGCTTGTAGGTGGCAGAAAAGTGTAGTCAGCAAAAAGAACAGTCCAAGTGAAAAATAACGTTTCATGAGGAAGTCCACGGTTTAGAACTTTACTTCCGGGGCTTTCTCACTGCCTTCTTCTGCTTCGAAATAAGGACGCTTCTCAAATCCGAACAGGCCGGCTACGATGTTTTTCGGGAAACGGCGGATGCTCGTGTTATATTCGCGGGCCGTTTCGTTGAATTTCCGGCGTTCCACACTGATGCGGTTTTCGGTTCCTTCCAGTTGTGCTTGCAGTTCCTTGAAATTCTCGTTGGCTTTCAGGTCTGGATAATTTTCCGTGACGGCAAGCAAACGGCTCAATGCACTGCCTACTTCTCCTTGTGCTTTTTGGTAAGCGGCAATCTTTTCAGGGGTCAGGTCGTCAATGTCAATGCTCATTTGGGTAGCTTTCGCTCTGGCAGACACTACGGCATCGAAAGTTTCCTTTTCATGGGCTGCGTAACCCTTAACCGTGTTAACCAGGTTCGGAATCAAGTCGGAACGGCGCTGGTATTGGTTTTCTACATTGCTCCATGCAGTGCCTACGGTTTCTTCCTGAGTGACTAAAGAGTTATACGAACTGACGCAGTAAATTACGATGACAGCGACTACTGCGATGAGAATAATCCATGTTTTTTTCATACGTGTTATTTATGTTTTATAATTAGTTTCAAAGGCAAACATACATAAAAATCTCTTTTTTTGCCTATCTTTGCACAATAATTTTGATAAGTTGTAATATTATATATGAAGAATATCCGAAACTTTTGCATTATTGCACACATTGACCACGGGAAGTCCACTTTGGCCGACCGTTTGCTGGAATACACGCAGACCATCAAGATTACGGAAGGACAGATGTTGGATGACATGGATTTGGAGCGTGAACGTGGAATCACTATCAAGAGTCATGCCATTCAAATGGAGTATAATTATAAAGGTGAGAAATATATCCTGAACCTGATTGACACTCCGGGACATGTGGACTTTTCATACGAGGTGTCTCGTTCCATTGCAGCATGTGAGGGTGCGTTGCTGGTAGTAGATGCTTCGCAGGGGGTACAGGCCCAGACCATCTCGAACTTGTATATGGCCTTGGAACATGACCTGGAAATCATTCCGGTGATGAACAAGTGTGACATGGCCAGTGCGATGCCGGAAGAAGTGGAGGATGAAATCATCGATTTGTTGGGATGCAAACGTGAAGAGATTATCCGTGCCTCTGGAAAAACCGGAATGGGTGTGGAGGAAATCTTACAGGCCGTGATAGAACGGATCCCGGCTCCTCAGGGAGATGAAAATGCCCCGTTGCAGGCATTGATTTTTGACTCTGTGTTCAATTCTTTCCGGGGAATTATCGCTTATTTTAAGGTGGAGAACGGAATTATCCGTACGGGTGACAAAGTGAAGTTCTTCAATACCGGGAAAGAATATGTGGCAGATGAAGTGGGGGTATTGAAGATGGACATGGTACCGCGGAAAGAACTCCGTACGGGAGATGTAGGATATATCATTTCGGGTATCAAGACTTCAAGAGAAGTGAAGGTGGGCGATACCATTACGCATATTGACCGTCCGTGTGACAAGGCCATCGACGGATTTGAAGAAGTGAAACCGATGGTGTTTGCCGGGGTTTATCCGATAGAAGCAGAAGATTATGAGAACTTGCGCGCTTCACTGGAGAAACTGCAGTTGAACGATGCGTCTCTGACTTTCCAGCCGGAATCATCTCTGGCCTTGGGCTTCGGTTTCCGTTGTGGGTTCCTGGGGCTGCTTCACATGGAAATTGTGCAGGAACGTCTGGACCGTGAGTTTGATATGAATGTCATTACCACGGTGCCGAACGTATCTTATATGGTGTACGACAAGCAAGGAGGTGTACAGGAAGTGCATAACCCGGGTGGTATGCCCGATCCGACCTTAATTGATCACATTGAAGAACCTTATATTGATGCTTCCATCATTACGGCAACCGACTATATCGGTCCGATTATGACTCTGTGTTTGGGTAAGCGCGGTGAGTTGGTGAAACAGGATTACATTTCTGGAAATCGCGTAGAACTGCATTACAAGATGCCTTTGGGAGAAATTGTGATTGATTTCTATGACAAGTTGAAAAGTATTTCCAAGGGATATGCTTCGTTCGACTACCATCAGTCGGGCTTCCGTCCTTCCAAACTTGTGAAATTGGATATCCTGCTGAACGGAGAATCGGTGGATGCGTTGTCTACCTTGACTCATTTTGACAACGCTTACGATTTGGGCCGTCGGATGTGTGAAAAACTGAAGGAACTGATTCCTCGTCAACAGTTTGAAATTGCTATCCAGGCGGCTATTGGGGCCAAGATTATTGCGCGTGAAACCATCAAAGCTGTCCGGAAGGATGTGACGGCCAAATGTTACGGAGGTGACGTGAGCCGTAAACGTAAGCTGCTGGAAAAACAAAAAAGAGGAAAAAAACGAATGAAGCAAATTGGTACGGTGGAAGTGCCACAAAAGGCATTCCTGGCTGTACTGAAGTTAGATTAAATGGAAAAGAAAAAAAGGCGCCAAAACTATCGTACGTGTTTGGCGTCTTTTTTTTGCCATAGAAAATTATAAATAAATTGACAAATAATTTGCAATTTAAAATAAAATCCAATACATTTGTCTAAAGATAAAACCACATAGGCTTTTTTGAATGGATTATAACTTCAGGAAAATCTGGCCTGTTTTAATGCTAAAAATCATTTATAGCTTTGTCATACCTTAAATCTAATACGCTTATAATGTGGTTTGATGAGGCACAAAATTTGTAAATATGGAAAGATCTGTTTCGCTTTCAGACCAAGAACTTTTGGCTGCTTATCGTGCTGGGTCCACGGAGGCTGGAGAGCTTTTCTTCCAAAGATATTCGGTATTGGTAGAAAGATATATCAGGGCGCATGTCAGAGACGTGGAAGATGTATATAATTTACGTCAGGAGGTATTGCTGAGGGTACTTAATGGAGTAAGAACGACTTATCGGGAGACCGGTCGTTTGTTGCCGTGGGTAATGACCATTACGGTCAATGTAGTAAATGATTATTATCGTCAGCATGCAAAAGAGGCTGAAATAATATTGGAAGAGTTGCCTCCATCCCTGATGCTGTCGGAGGATTTTTCGGACGATTGGGATTATTGGAGACGGTATGAGCATGCTTATAGGATACTCGAACAGGTTTACAAAGATTTGCCATTAGAAGACAGAACCTTGATTTACTCTCTTTTTTATGAAAATCAAAGCTTTCGTCAGGTGGCTCTCAGCCGAGGAGTCAGTAAGTCATCTTGTTTTAAATATCTTCAACGGCTTTTGTTCAGACTTCGGAAAATGATGATTGCATCAGGAGTGGATAGAAGTTTTTTGGAAGAACGATGAGGAGAAAAGGTATCGGAAATATAATTCCTTCCGGATACTTTTTCTTCTTATTTTATTGTTATTATCTTTTAAGCTCCAATGTTTTTTGTACATTTGCGCACGAAAAAATATAGAATAATATCTTTATGCTAACATTGGACTGTATTTACCGGGCATCTTTTGCCCTTAAAAATGTAATTAGAAGGACAGATTTGATATATGCCCCTCAGATAAATAGTGAGAGTCAGATTTATTTGAAACCGGAGAATTTACAATATACGGGTTCATTTAAATTGCGTGGAGCTTGCTATAAGATTTCTCGTCTGACCGATGAAGAGAAGGCCAAGGGAGTAATAGCGTGTTCAGCTGGTAATCATGCGCAGGGAGTGGCGTTGGGTGCGACAAAGCATGGCATTAAATCTTTGATATGCCTTCCGGAAGGAGCCCCGATTTCGAAGGTGGAAGCGACCAAGCGCTATGGTGCAGAAGTGTGTCTGGTGCCGGGAGTGTATGATGATGCCTATCAGAAAGCGTTGCAGTTGAAAGAGGAAAAAGGATATACTTTCATTCACCCGTTTGACGATGAATATGTCATTGCCGGACAAGGAACTATTGGATTGGAATTGTTGAACCAACTTCCGGATGTGGAGGTGGTAATTGTGCCTGTGGGTGGTGGCGGCTTGATATCAGGGGTAGCCTATGCCTTGAAGTCGTTGAAGCCTGACGTAAAAGTATATGGTGTCCAGGCGCAAGGAGCTCCCAGTATGCTGCGTTCTATCGAACATGCCAAACGTGAATGCCTTCCATCCGTTTCTACTGTAGCCGATGGCATTGCAGTAAAAGAGCCGGGGGAGCATACATTTGAATTGTGCAGTAAATATGTAGATGGTATTGTTACTGTGACGGAAGATGAAATCTGTGCAGCCATACTGGCATTGATGGAACAGCAGAAACTGATTGCAGAAGGAGCGGGAGCGGTTTCTGTAGCAGCTGCGATGTTCAATAAGGTACCAGTGGCTGGAAAGAAAACGATTTGTGTCGTTTCGGGTGGAAACATCGACCTGACGATTTTGAGCCGTGTAATCGGACGTGGTCTGGACATGTCCGGACGCTCTTATACGGTGACACTGGATTTGCACGACAGACCAGGGGAATTGATGGGAGTGGCAGCCATTATAGCTCGCTTGGGAGGAAACATCATTTCGGTTTTGCATGAGCGAAACAACAACAACAGCAATGTAACAGCATGTTTTCTGCGCTTGGTGATGGAAACCCGTAATGCGGAGCATATCATGCAAATCCATAACGCCTTGCTGGAAGCGGGGTACTCGATAGTGGACTGAAGGGGAACCATACGGGACAGTGAGTTTTAAACTTAGACTGTCCCGATAAATTTAAATTTTTTAAGCAGAAATTCTCCGTTAACGTTACCAACGAAACAATATTTATCGTACATTTGCCACACATTGTAATGTTCGGTTTGCAAAAATGACTGATAAAATAAAACATCTAGGTATTGTGGAAAGCATTGACGGTTCTTACCTGAGAGTGAGGATTGTACAGACGTCTGCCTGCTCTTCGTGCAGTATAAAAGGGCACTGTAGTGCGGCTGAGTCTAAAGAAAAACTGATAGATGTATACAATAAGGACGGCCTTGAGTGTCAGGTTGGCAGTCAGGTCACAATCAGCGGAGCGACATCCCTGGGAATGAAAGCAGTAATGTGGGCTTTTGTTTTTCCCTTTGTGGTGTTGCTCGTTTCACTTTTTGGCTCCATGTATTTTACGGGAGGCGATGAAGTGCTTTCTTCGCTGGTAGCCTTATGTATGCTTATACCTTATTATCTGATACTTTTCTTTTGCCGGGAAAAATTCAGACGTACTTTTATATTTGTTTTGGAATCAATTAATAATTAATAAACTAACTTTATATTATGAGTTTAATTTTGGTTGCAGTGATTTCACTGGGTGCCATAGGCTTGATTTCAGCTGTTATCTTGTACGTGGCTTCCAAGAAATTTGCTGTGTATGAAGATCCTCGGATTGGACAGGTTGCCCAAGTGCTTCCTCAGGCCAATTGCGGTGGATGTGGTTTCCCGGGGTGTTCCGGTTTTGCCGCAGCTTGTGTGAAAGCCGGTTCTCTGGAAGGAAAAATGTGTCCGGTGGGCGGTCAGCCTACAATGGAGAAAGTTGCAAGCATCTTGGGGCTGGAGGCGGTTGCTTCCGAACCGAAGGTGGCAGTGGTAAGATGTAACGGAACCTGTGCCAACCGTCCGAAACTGACGCAGTATGACGGCGTACGTTCGTGCGTGGTAGCTAATTCCACTTTTGGAGGTGAAACAGGATGTACGTTCGGATGTCTGGGATGCGGAGATTGTGTGTCAGCTTGCCAGTTTGATGCCATTCACATGAATCCTGAGACAGGTCTTCCGGAAGTAGATGAGGCCAAGTGTACGGCTTGTGGGGCCTGCAGTAAAGCTTGTCCGCGCAACATCATTGAGATTCGTCCGAAAGGAAAGAACAACCGGAGAGTGTACGTGCAGTGTGTCAACAAAGACAAAGGGGCTGTAGCCCGCAAAGCCTGTGCAGCTGCTTGTATCGGTTGCGGCAAGTGTGTGAAGGTTTGTCCGTTTGAAGCCATTACTTTGGAAAACAACCTGGCCTATATCGATCCGGCAAAATGTAAATCTTGCCGTAAGTGCGAAATGGAATGTCCGCAGCATGCAATTGTAGCGGTAAATTTCCCTCCTCGTAAACCGAAAGTGGAGACTCCGGCTGCGGATAAACCTGCCGCAGAGAAGCCTGCAACGAATCCGGTTAAGCCTGAAGCCGAGAAGAAAGTAAGCCCGGCTGAAACTCCGGTTGAAGAAGCTCCGAAAAGCACAGAAGCTTAATCTTATAATTGTATAATACTAAATAACATAACAGTGAAGACGTTTAGAATTGGTGGAGTTCATCCAGCAGAAAATAAATTGTCAGCCGGGAAAGCCATTGAAACGCTTGCGCTTCCGAAGCAAGCTGTGTTCCCGTTGTCTCAGCATATTGGTGCGCCTGCCACTGCCATCGTGAAGAAAGGCGATGTAGTGAAAGTGGGAACCAAGATTGCCGAAGCAGGTGGCTTTGTATCGGCCGCTATCTTCTCTTCCGTTTCCGGTAAAGTAAACAAGATAGACAGTGTGATTGATGCGAGTGGTTATCGTAAACCTGCCATATTCATCGATGTGGAAGGTGATGAGTGGGAAGAATCGATTGACCGCAGCACGGAGTTGGTCAAGGAATGCAATCTGACTCCGGAAGAAATTGTAGCTAAAATTAAGAATGCCGGTATCGTGGGTATGGGTGGTGCCTGCTTCCCGACGCATGTGAAACTGACCCCTCCTCCCGGATGCAAGGCTGAATGTGTCATCATCAACGCCGTGGAGTGTGAACCCTATCTGACTGCCGACCATCGCCTGATGTTGGAGAAGGCCGACGAGATTCTGGTGGGCGTACAAATCTTGATGAAGGCAGCCAAGGTGAACAAGGCTTATATCGGTATCGAAAACAACAAGCCGGATGCCATTCAGCTGATGACTCAGAAAGCGGCAGCTTATCCGGGTATCGAAGTCGTACCTTTGAAAGTGAAATATCCGCAAGGAGGTGAAAAACAGCTGATTGATGCCATCATCGGCCGTCAGGTGCCGGCTCCTCCTGCCATCCCTATCAACGTGGGGGCTGTAGTGCAGAACGTAGGTACGGCGTATGCGGTATATGAAGCCGTTCAGAAGAATAAACCTTTGTTTGAACGTGTGGTGACCGTTACGGGTAAGTCATTGAAGAACCCGTCTAACTTCCTGACCCGTATGGGAACTCCGATGAGCCAGCTGATAGATGCAGCCGGGGGCCTGCCGGAAGATACCGGAAAAGTAATCGGTGGCGGTCCGATGATGGGTAAGGCGTTGGTGAATACCGAAGTGCCTATCTGTAAGGGTAGTTCAGGCGTCCTGATTATGAACGACAAGGAAGCACGCCGTGCAGAACCGCAGCCGTGTATCCGTTGTGCAAAATGTGTGAGTGCCTGTCCGATGGGCTTGGAACCCTTCCTGCTGGCTACTTGCTCGGCTCACGGCGACTGGGAACGCGTGGAACACGAAATGATCATGTCGTGCATCGAATGTGGTTCATGTCAGTTTACGTGTCCTTCTCATCGTCCGATGTTGGATTACATCCGTTTAGGTAAAGGTAAGGTGGGCGGTATCATCCGTGCACGTAATGCAAAAAAATAATTGGAGAATCTTATGGCAAACAAATTAATAGTATCCTTATCGCCGCATGTACATAGTGGCGACAGTGTACAGAAAAACATGTATGGCGTGCTGATTGCGCTGATACCGGCCTTGCTCGTATCTTTCTACATGTTCGGCTTGGGAGCAGTGGTGGTGACACTGACTTCTGTCATAGCCTGCTTGTTCTTTGAATGGGCTATCACCAAATATATCTTGAAGCGTGAACGTACCACGATTACCGATGGTTCGGCCGCGTTGACGGGAGTGTTGCTGGCATTCAACCTGCCTTCCAACCTGCCGTTGTGGATTATCATCATCGGTGCGCTGGTAGCGATCGGTGTGGGAAAAATGACATTTGGAGGTTTGGGATGTAATCCGTTCAACCCTGCTTTGGTGGGACGTATTTTCCTGTTGATTTCTTTCCCGGTACAGATGACTTCCTGGCCGGTAGTAGGACAGCTCACCAGCTATACGGATGCGGAAACGGCAGCCACTCCGCTGGCCTTGATGAAGATGGCCGTACATGGCGATGCCAATGCTTTGAGCCAGCTTCCTGATACGATGTCTTTGTTCCTGGGTAACAATCCGGGATGTATCGGTGAGGTGAGTGCCTTGGCCTTGTTGCTGGGACTTATCTATATGTTGTGGAAAAAGATTATTTCCTGGCATATTCCGGTTTCCATTCTGGTCACTGTATTTGTATTCTCCGGCTTGATGCATTTGGCAAATCCTACGGTGTATGCTTCTCCGTTTGCTCATCTGTTTACCGGAGGTCTGATGCTGGGAGCTATTTTCATGGCAACCGACTATGTCACTTCGCCGATGACCCACAAGGGCATGCTGATTTATGGCGTGGCCATCGGTTTCCTGACCGTAGTAATCCGTACTTTCGGTGCTTATCCGGAAGGTATGTCGTTCGCCATTTTCATCATGAATGCATTTACTCCGTTGATTAATACCTATTGTAAACCAAAACGCTTCGGGGAGGTAGTGAAGAAATGAAAAAACTAGAATCATCTTTAAAGAATATGGCTCTGGCACTGACCGGATTTTCCGTAGTGGCCGGAGGTTTGCTGGGCTGGGTGAATGATGTGACCGCAGAACCGATTGCACAGGCTAACGCCAAGACATTGAGCGATGCCATTGCAGTGGTGGTTCCTGGTTTTGACAACAATCCGGCTGAAGCTCCTGAAACGGTGGAAGTCAATGGAGCTACGTATAAAATCTACAAGGCGACCAAGGGCGGACAACCTATCGGGGCCGCAGTAGAATCGGCTTCCAATGGATTTGGCGGTACGTTGACCGTACTGGTTGGATTCGATAACGAAGGTAACATCATTGATTATTCTCTTTTGAGCCATTCTGAAACGCCGGGACTGGGTTCCAAGGCTGCCGACTGGTTCAAGAAAGGTGCCAAAGGCGATATTACCGGAAAGAACCCTGGAAAAGCTCCTTTGACTGTCAGCAAAGACGGTGGAGATGTGGATGCCATTACAGCTTCTACCATTACCTCACGTGCGTTTCTGCTGGCTGTGAACAATGCGTATGCAGCCTATATGAATCAGCATGTAGATGGAGCCAGTGGTGCTTCTCAGCAGAAAAAGGGTGCCGGGGAATATGAAAAGACAGATACGACGAATGTAGAACCCGTTAAATAATAGGAGGACAGGCTATGAATAATTTTAAAGTGTTAATGAATGGGATTGTAAAAGAGAATCCTACGTTTGTACTCCTGCTGGGTATGTGTCCGACTTTGGGTACGACTTCTTCTGCCATCAACGGTATGGGTATGGGATTGGCCACGATGTTCGTATTGATCTGTTCCAACGTGGTGATTTCTTTAATCAAGAACCTCGTTCCGGATATGGTACGTATTCCTATCTTCGTGGTAGTCATCGCGTCGTTTGTAACCTTGTTGCAGATGGTGATGCAGGCCTACGTGCCGGCATTATACGCTACGTTGGGATTGTTCATTCCGTTGATTGTGGTAAACTGTATCTTGCTGGGACGTGCGGAAGCTTTTGCGGCCAAGAACAACCCGGTTTCTTCCTTCTTTGATGGATTGGGTATGGGACTTGGATTTACCATTGCCTTGACGTTGCTGGGTAGTGTGCGTGAGTTTCTGGGTACGGGTAAATTGTTCAACGTGGCAATTATGCCGGAAGATTACGGAATGCTGATTTTCGTATTGGCTCCTGGTGCCTTTATTGTATTGGGATACCTCATTGCGATTGTAAACCGCTTGAAAAAAGCATAACCCTTAAAAATAGAACGATATGGAATATATATTGATATTTATTACCGCAATCTTTGTGAACAACATCGTGTTGTCACAGTTCCTGGGTATCTGTCCGTTCCTGGGAGTTTCCAAGAAAGTTGAAACTGCCATGGGTATGGGAGCGGCGGTAGCTTTCGTGCTGACACTGGCCACTATCGTGACATACGTCATTCAGAAATTTGTATTGGATGCATTCGGGCTGGGATACTTGCAGACCATTGCGTTTATCCTTGTCATTGCCGCACTGGTGCAGATGGTGGAAATCATCCTGAAAAAGGTGTCTCCGTCGTTGTATCAGGCACTGGGTGTGTTCCTTCCGTTGATTACTACCAACTGCTGTATTCTGGGTGTGACCATCCTGGTGATTCAGAAAAACTATGACTTGCTGACAGGCGTGGTTTATGCATTCTCTACTGCCCTGGGCTTTGCCCTGGCCTTGATTGTATTTGCCGGTATCCGCGAACAGCTGAGTCTGGTCAATATCCCGAAAGGCATGCGTGGTATGTCCATCGCATTGGTTACGGCCGGTTTGCTGGCGATGGCCTTTATGGGCTTCTCCGGTGTAGACAAAGGGCTGGCTGTCTTGTTTGGACTGAACTGATTTCGTAAGTTTCAGAAAATAAAATGTAGAAAGTGTTATCCGGGGCATTTCCGGGTAACACTTTTTTAATTTTTTAATGGCAGGTTGATGGACATTTCAATCCTTTTTCCTACTTTTGTAGAGATATCGTAAATGACCTTAATAAAGGAGTTAAATATAAGAAAAACCTTAGTGTTATGAAAAAAAGAATTCTCGTGACAGGTGGAACCGGATACATTGGTTCTCATACTGTGGTTGAATTGCAGAATAGCGGTTACGATGTAGTAATTGTAGATAACCTTTCTAACTCACGTGCAGACGTGGTAGATAGCATCGAACAGATTACAGGTGTGCGTCCGGCATTTGAAAAAGTAGACTGTCTGGATCAGGAAGGGCTGGATACAGTGTTTACAAAATATCCGGGTATTCAAGGTATTATCCATTTTGCAGCTAGCAAGGCAGTAGGTGAGTCTGTACAGAAACCGTTGCTGTACTATCGCAATAACTTGGTTTCATTGATTAACCTGTTGGAGCTGATGCCGAAACATGGAGTAAAAGGAATCATCTTCTCTTCTTCTTGTACGGTATACGGTCAGCCGGATAAATTGCCTGTAACAGAAGAGGCTCCTATCAAGAAGGCTGAATCTCCATACGGTAATACGAAGCAGATTAACGAAGAAATCATCCGTGATACTGTGGCTTCCGGTTCTCCGATTCATGCCATCATGTTGCGTTACTTCAACCCGATTGGTGCACATCCTACTGCATTGATTGGTGAACTTCCTAACGGTGTACCGCAGAACTTGATTCCGTATCTGACACAGACTGCCATGGGAATCCGTGAGAAACTGAGTGTGTTCGGTGACGACTATGATACCCCTGACGGTTCTTGTATCCGTGACTATATTTACGTGGTAGACTTGGCTAAAGCACACGTCATTGCCATGGATCGTATCCTGGGCGACAAGCAGAAAGACAAAGTGGAAGTATTCAACATTGGTACAGGTCGTGGTCTTTCTGTATTGGAACTGATTCACAAGTTTGAAGAAGCTACAGGCGTGAAACTGAATTACCAGATTGCTCCACGTCGTGCAGGTGATATCGTGAAAGTTTGGGCTGATCCTACTTATGCAAATAAAGAGCTGGGATGGAAGGCTGAAACTTCTATCGAAGACACTTTGCGCTCTGCATGGAAGTGGCAGGAACACCTCCGTGAAAAAGGAATCATGTAATTGAAATATTAATAAATTAAAAAATACTGAACTAAAGACGTTTTATGAACGTTATATGTGATGTACAGCTCTTGTGATGGTTGTCTATGTGAATAGCTAATCGTGACGGCTGACTTCCATCTGGAACAAGCAGAGAGTTGTATTTTTGCATAGTAGTTTTGTCGTGTTTTATTTTGTGTTTGTGTTGTGGCTGTTCTCCGACGAGAGTCGGGGAACAGTTTTTTTTGTATTTACAGATTTTGTTATACCTTTGCAACCGATTTTCGAATCGAGGGAATGGGACTTCCCTGTGATAAACCGCTAATGAAGTAGCTGATAGTTCCTGCCGAGGTTGGTCTTTCCAAATGGCCGGCAGGGAGTATTGCATCTGCATCCAAGCCGTGGAGTGGCTGCCTTGGTTTTTGCGAAGACCAGCGTGTAGGATGTAAGAAAATAACAGACAATATGAAGACGTTGAAAAATCAGAATTTTTGGTGGAGATTTGAGCAATTTCCTTTATTCCTTTATTTGTTTAAATGGCTTTTCCTTTCCGTTTTGTCCGGTGCCTGCATTGGTTCTGCCTCTGCCTTGCTGCTTGTGTCACTGGAGTGGGCCACACAGTATCGTGAACATCATCTTTGGATCATTGCCTTGTTGCCATTGGCCGGATTAGTCATTGGATTGATGTACCATTACCTGGCTGGCTCCGCTTCCAGGGGGAACAATTATCTGATAGAGGAAATCCGTTCGCCTCATGACATCATACCGTTCCGGATGGCTCCCTTGGTGTACATTGGTACCGTATTGACCCATCTGTTCGGTGGTTCTGCCGGTAGAGAAGGCACCGGCGTACAGATGGGTGGGGCAATAGCCGACCAGTTTTCCCGCTTGTTTCGCATGCGGCGCAGAGACCACCGGTTGATGGTAGCCATCGGTATCAGCGCCGGTTTTGCCTCCGTGTTTGGTACACCGTTGGCCGGAGCCGTTTTCGGTCTGGAGGTCATTGTGGTGGGCCGGATGCGCTACGAGGCCATTTTGCCCAGTTTCCTTTCGGCAGCTGTAGCCAGCATGGTGTGTCATGCCTGGGGAGTGGCACATACCCATTATGTGGTGCCGGAGGTGCCTGCACTGGATGGAAGCAATCTGCTGTGGACTGTGGCCGTAGGTATTCTTTTCGGGCTGGCCGCCATGCTGTTTTCTCGCTCCATCGGTTTCTGGTCGGGAGTGGCCAAGCGTATCAGCTACCCACCCTTGCGTCCGCTGGTAGGAGGTGTGGTGATAGCTGCTGCTGTCTGGCTGATGGGAACCACGAAGTACATCGGCTTGGGAGTTCCCACTATCGTGGCTTCTTTCTCCGAACAGCAGATGTGGTATGACTTCCTGCTGAAAACGTTATTTACGACCTTTACCATTGGAGTAGGTTTCAAGGGAGGAGAAGTGACTCCTTTGTTTTTTGTGGGAGCCACGTTGGGAAGTGCCTTGTCGGCCATCGTACCTCTACCCATGGGATTGCTGGCAGGAATCGGTTTTGTGGCCGTATTTGCCGGAGCAACCAATACGCCGATAGCCTGTACGCTCATGGGAATTGAACTGTTCGGGGCAGAGCCGGGCATTTATTTAGGAATTGCCTGTGTAGTGGCTTATCTGTTTTCCGGCCATACGGGTATCTATACAGCCCAGTTGATAGGGAGTCCCAAACATTTGGCTTACCTTCGGGAGAAGGGGAGGACCTTGGCCGAAAGAAGATAATTCTCGAAATCTTGGGAATGAAACGTAAGGGCAGAGAAAACGCATCAAAATTTCTTTAACAGGATTTAGTTTTTAATGTTTGTATTTATCTGATTATCAGTTTGTTTTGTTTGTGTATATCGATGTTTTTCATTATCTTTATAATAAAAAACAGATAAAATATGGATTCAATATCAAAGAAATTCTTGATTATGGATAATTTGGCAAAGGCCATGGAGCCTTTGGATACACGTGTACAAG